>NZ_JBNDMP010000006.1:0-427146 GCF_050436645.1 Paraburkholderia sp. GAS33 | reverse complement strand
TGTGTCAAAGTGATGCCCATCAGATCGGAAATGATGGACATCACTTTGATGTCGCCCTCAGCCAGCGTCTATAACGGCCGGGACGAGCCGCTTACTGATCACTCCGCCGTTGTTGTCAACGCCCTGCGCGGCGATCACAGTACCGTTGCCCGACAGCGTCGCGCCGGTGTTGACGCCCAACGCCAGCGTATCGATCACCCCATTCGCCAGCGATAGCGTGCCATTCACGACGATTCCGACGCCCGCCGACACGAAGCCATGATCCGCGACCGTCAGTGAGCCGGTTCCCATGTGCTGGACTTCCAACTGGTTATCAACGATCAGTCGGGCGTCCCGCCCTTTGACCGTCACCGCGCCGATGCCCTCGGTCGGTGGGGAATTTTGCTGGTTCGTCGGTTCCCAGCCGATCGCAAGATCCTCCGCGACGACCAGACCGCCTTCGTCCACGTTCAGCGTGCCCGTCGAATTGCGGCCAACGATGATCTCGCCGTGCCCAAGCAGCGACGCGCGCTGAACCTGGACCGTGCCGCTAGACCCTGGGTGATTGCCGATCACCAGACACCACGGGTAGATGAGCGGATCCGCATTCCCGACGCTCACGACGCCGCCGTTCCTGATCGTCAACAAACTGGGGCCGGCCTGTCCCACGGACATCGGCAGATTGCCGCCGTTGACGACGGCGCCAGCGCCCTCGACCACTAGACTCGAGTTCGACCCAGCGAGTTCGGACATCT
The DNA here is from genome assembly GCF_050436645.1 of Paraburkholderia sp. GAS33. Classification (NCBI taxonomy): domain Bacteria; kingdom Pseudomonadati; phylum Pseudomonadota; class Betaproteobacteria; order Burkholderiales; family Burkholderiaceae; genus Paraburkholderia; species Paraburkholderia sp. GAS33. The sequence goes on along the minus strand of NZ_JBNDMP010000006.1, from coordinate 426,412 downwards.
CGATCGCGTAGTTATTTGGTGTGTGGCTTCCTGCGATCACGACAGCGCTGCCCTCACCCACCGTCATATTGCCGATCATTGGCGGGGGGGAATCAATGCCCACGACGAAGTGCACCATCGGCGTAGTCAGCACGGCACCCGGCAGCAAGGTTAACTGCTGTGCATTGACGGGGCTGCCATAGGTTTCCGTGAAGTGCCCCGCTAATTTGACTGTGCCTGATGTGTACAGGATTTCCGGGTTGCCCGTTCCTGTGATCGGCACGGCAGCGCCTTCGATCTTCGCCAGGTCGTTGGGTCCGGGCGGCGCACCCGCTGCGGGCAGCCAGTTTCCGGCTGTCGAGAAATCGCCTGTACTCGCACTTCCTGTCCACTGAAAGACGGCCATGATGACCTCCATTGCGCGCGCAATGCGTCGACGTGCAACTGCGTTCTCCTACGGGCAAACAAAAGCGCCGGTGAAATCGTTTCTATCGATGGCAATAGCATCGGGGTGCCGGCGAAAGGAAGACGGTTGAAGGTTCTGTCTTTTTCACGCTTCGCGCGAAGCGGCATTGCAATGCGCGAGGAGTAACGCGGCAGACGACGCTCGGCTCGGGTCGACCCTAGGCGGACGTTCAACGTCGCGCGGGGCGAATGGCGGGTCTCGAAGTGGACCAGACATCGCCCTCGCGATAGCGGTCCGAAAGAGAGATGACTCTAGCCCGCTAACCATTCGACGTCACAAGGGTCGATCTCCCAGATTTCAATGCTTCACGCTGGCCGTTCGTAACGCCTGTATCTAGCCCCTAGCCGACTTGTTCGCCGAGGCCAGATAAGAGCGCGTATGCAGTCGATGCCCGATCGAGAAGGTCATCGAAGGTCAAGAACTCGTCAATATTAAACTGCTCCATTATTAGGCCCATGTATGCGCGCATGTCACTGATGTTCTTGAAGTTTTCTTGCCGCGAGCGACTCATGACAACCGCGGTCTTGCACTTAGATTGAATACCTGGGTAACGATCTGCAATGGTTTGATAGTGCGTCTTGATGAAGTGCTTCCATTCTGCCGTCTGAAAAACTGCCTGGGCGACTTCCGCACGCGGCTGTCCCTGTGATGTCGCAACTGCTTTAGCCGGCCTTTCGATCTCGACAAGTTTGTATGATTGATCCGAGTAGCGGACGATAAAATCGGGCTGCAACTTTGTTTTCCCAATTGGCGACGCAGTCCCATCGGGATAGCTGAGCCCCGGCCTACTTTCGACGATCCCATACACATCGAGAAGCAGCGGATGCCGCTCAAGCAAGGTATGAAAGACGGCCTCAACGTCATCGTCTCGCTGCTGTAGCGCAGATCTGAGATCGTCTATTGCTGACTTGAGAAGCCCCAGTCGATTGCCGTAAGACTCAATCCAAGACGGGGTGTCTCCGAACGACATAGTTCCGCCATCGCCATCCGGGTTACTCATCGCTTGCGCGAGGTCTCTTCTGATGTCCCGATGAACTCGCAAGTTCACGACTCGTAAATCCCATGCGCAAGGGTCCGAATGACCGAATATTTCCAGATATTCGAAAAACCGGCGCGTCGACAAGTCTGCCGGAAACATTCCGAAACCACGGGTTAGGTGAGACTCACCAATTTGCGAATCATTGGTCGGCACATGTACGTTCAGTACCGCCCCGTATGCACCGAATGTGAGCGCATTGACTACGTCGCCAAGCGAGGCCCTCACTTCCCGCAAGTTAAGCGAAACCTGTGTTGATGAGTCGTGCAGGGTTTTCTCTCGTTCGATTCCTTGCACTTCACCGCGCCAAACTGCCTCGGGCAGCTCCGATTTGGCAACGATTCTGTAGATGCCGATTGCCTTGCCGAGAAAGCCATGATCGGCAAGCGTCTTGAATACGTAGGGCGGCGTGCGGGTTGGCTCGTAGTCGATCTTAAAGGCCGGGCCGCCCGCGATGTGCCATTGGTATGGGCGATCACCAAGCTGGGCAACAGCAACTCCATCATGTGCGACATAGACGTCTAGCGACGATGCGTTCAGAAACGGTGATCTCACAATCGCCGGATAGCCCGGCCCTTCAGGTGAAGGAGTTGTCGCTTTTGCATAAACTTCCCGATACTTACGGGTGTATGCAAAAATAAACTCTGCTACGTGCTCGATAGTGACTGGCATTCGCTTCGATGTTCCCCGTTATCGCTTGGCGAAAAGATGACTTCTTACGGTTGTGGAGCACCACACCGCGAAAGCGTAGCACGAACAAATTGCCACGATGGTGGCATAGGCCTTAACGAAAGTACGCATTCGTCGCCGATTGCAAATGTTCGCGACTGCCATCGACGAGTAGCTTATCTGAAGCGAATAGCGTACGTAACGAGGCGACGGACGAACGTCAGTTCCGGCTCACGACTGAACGTTCGTCCTTCGCGATTGGATGTCCGGTCACGGCGTGTAGCCAACGCCTGAACGTCCCATTGACACAGGATGTGGAGGGCAGCTTCTGGCCGAACCCGGTCCAACGACGCTCGGCTCAGATCGACCCGAGCCACCGTTCGGACCTCATTTGCGCAACGCGCAATCGTAAAGGCCGGTCCCGCAGGTGTAACTGCCGTTGAGCCACCTAGTCTCTGACTGGCGCGGACCTGAGTGCACTCATTCAAAGATCAGTCGACAAAGGCGCTACGTATCGCGAGAGATCTCGTTGTCCTCATCATTCTTTCTGATGGCGGCGCTCACCTTGCGACAAACGCCAACGGAGCAGATCGTCTGCCCCGGGGCCTTCCTTGATAGCCACGTCTGCGGCGCTGAGCTGCTCACCTGTCTTTTGATCGATAAAGCTCCACCGCACCTCAGCCCCGGTATTCCGATTCACAAACTTCATCGGCGGCGCCGACGCCCCGGAGACCCCCAGGCTATCCCCTATCTCGGCGAGTACCGGCATCACTGGGGCGACCTGCCAACCCTTGCGGGTCAACAGATATTCAAATCGATCCGGATTGACCTGATAGCGTCTGCGCTCGACGAGACCATTGGCCTCCAGGTGCTTGAGTCGATCGCTGAGCGTCGCATTGGTTATGCCCGACGACTGGCGAAACTCGTCATATCGGCTGAGGCCAAAGACGAGATCGCGCAGGATCAGTAAACCCCATCGGTCGCCGATCACCGCCATCACGCCAGCGATCGAGCACACCATTCCGTCGAAACCTTTTGAACGCATGCACTGTGTCCCTAGTAGCCCGACGATCGTCGCCGGGTAAGTCTCATTATAAGAGTGGCCGTGATCAGGCAGAACGATTCCACGAGGCACCGCGGCCCCGTCATGGACCAAAGAACCGGAAAGTACTTGCCGGGCAGGCCACCAACTCTTATTATAAGAGTTAGTGGCCTGCCCCGGTGATGAGTGCTGCCGGTCCGGATGCCCGTTCAATCAAACTTGAGGAATCGATCATGACCTCCCACGCCACTTCCAGGATTTTCGTCGTTGGCGGTACTGGCGCGCAGGGCCTGCCCGTCATCAGCGCGCTCGTCGCCGATGGCAAATATTCTGTTCGGGCTTTGAGCCGGGATCCAGATTCCCGGCGGGCCAAGGCGTTGCTCGCACTCGGCAACGTATCAATCCTGAAAGGCACGTTCGCCGACGAAGCCGTCCTTCGGGAAGGCTTCCGTGGTTGCGACGGGGCATACATCAATCTCGACGGATTCAACACCGGCGAGAAAACGGAGATCTATTGGGCGATCCGTTGCTACGAAATCGCGCTGGAAGAAGGCATCAAGTTCTTCGTGTACGGCAACCTCGACTACGCACTCAAGAAGGCCGGCTACGACTCCCGCTTCCGCGCCGGCCACTATGATGGGAAAGGCCGCGTAGGCGAATGGATCCTGTTCCAGAACCAGACGAACCGGGACCGCATGGGTGCGGCCGTGTTCACCACAGGGCCGTACATGGAGATGGCGATTTCGGCCATGACGCCAATGATGCCGATCGTGGAGGACGGCGTGCTGATCTGGCGCGTGCCACTCGGCAACGGCTCGGTGCCCCACGTCGCATTGGACGATTGCGGCTATTACGCACGCTGGCTGTTCGACCATCCCGAGCGCTCGAACGGCATGGATCTCGAAGTCGCGATCGAGCAGGTCGAGTACCACAAACTAGCCGAGGCGTTCGAGCAGGTGACCGGGCATCCGGCGCGCTATATCGACACGGATCTGGACACGTACTGGAACGGCCCGCTCAAGATGGCCGCGAGCCTGCCTGCCGGATACAACGCGGATCCGAACGACAAGAGCACGATGAGCTTCCGCGACAATTTCACCGGGTTCTGGAACATCTGGAAGCACGGCGTGATCCAGCGTGACTACGCGCTGCTCGATGAAATCCATCCGGGCCGCATCCGGACCGTCGAACAGTGGCTCCGTCGTGAAGACAAGCGCGGCCGGCAGCAAGGTAAGGGAAGCCTCTGGGAGCGTGTGCAGCCGGACAACCTGTTCAAGTCGACGCCGCTTCTGAAGCTATCCGAAGACGGTAGAAAGGGCGAACTGTAACTCTCCGGCATCGCGTCCAGAAGGTGCTGGAAGTGGATCAACAATTTAGTTTAACTAATGGATATTTACAATGAATCAGATAGTTGAAATCGGAAAAAGCAGCGGGCCGCGCGTTTTGCTGGGGGTGCTGATCGTCTGGGGACTGGCTGTTGCCGCCGCCGCCGAAGCGGGCGTCTATCGTGCCGTCTACCCGCTGTCGCTCGCGGGCCTCATCGCTTTGGGAATCGTGGCGCCGGTCGTTGTATACGCACTGTCCAGAAGGTTTCGCGCATACATCGAGACCATCGGGTTGCGGACGCTGACAGCATTCCACATCTGGCGCATCGCGGCCGCGCTGGTCTTCTTCTGGTACGGGGCGCATGACCTCCTGCCGGAGGCCTTCGTGCGGAACGCGGGATGGGGCGACCTCATGGCAGGACTGCTGGCCCTCGGCGTCACGCTGCTGCCAAAGACGCGCAACCGGTATCTGGTCTTCCACCTGTTCGGGTTTGCCGATTTCGTCGTGGCGGTTGGTACCGGGTTGACCTACTTCCTGCTCAACGATCCCCGCATGTCCGGCATCCAAACGCTGCCGATGGCCTTGATCCCGTTCTACGGCGTCGGAATTTCGGGGGCGAGCCACATCATGGCGTTCGACCTGCTGCGTCGCCGTCCAGGTCTGTCTAACACCAGGTAAGCATGCCGCTGTAACAGCATGAGCCGAATCGAGGCGCACACGCCTTCCCCAACCAAGCAAGGAAATCATCATGACGTCTCGTCATACCCGTGCCGCAGCCAGCGCGCTGTTTGGCTTGCTGTCGTTCGGCCCCATGTTCGCGGGTATCGCATCGGCCCAGTCCAATGCACCGTCCGCCGCTTCCGCCAGTGGAGCTGCGCCGTGGGACCAGCGCGTGAATCCGGCGGCCGTTCAGGCCGATGTCTGGTTCGACAATTACAAATTCCGGGACGGCGAGACGCTGGCCCGGTTGAAGCTTCACTACGCAACGCTCGGCACGCCGCATCGCAATGCCCAGGGGGCCATCGACAACGCCGTCCTGGTCTTGCACTGGACGGGCGCGGACAGCCGCACGCTGCTGAGTCCCACTTACACGAAGACGCTGTTCGACCCGGGTCGTCCGCTCGACGCGAACCGCTACTATCTGATCTTTCCCGACAATGTAGGCCACGGCCAGTCGAGCAAACCTAGCGACGGACTGAAGGCGAAATTTCCGAACTATGATTACGGCGATATCGTCGATCTCCAGCACAAGCTGGTGACCGAAACGTTGGGTATCGGGCATCTGCATGCGATTCTGGGTATGTCGATGGGTGGCATGAACGCATGGCAATGGGCCGAGATGTATCCCGACATGATGGACGGCGTGATGCCGGTGGTCTCGCTGCCGATTACAGTCTCGGGCCGCAATTTGCTCTGGCGGCGTATGGTGATCGACGCGATCCGCTCCGATCCTGACTGGAAGAACGGGGACTACACGCAAACGCCGCGCGGCTGGATCGACGGTTTCAGGGTACTGCGGATGATGATCGACAGCGCGCCCGCGCTGCAGCAGGAAATTCCCGACGGCGCGGCGGCGGACAAGTTCCTCGCGACCACTCGCTTTCAGGCCGAGCACGTCGATCCGAACGACATCCTGTATTCACTCAAGTCGTCATTCAGCTACGATCCCGAGCCAGCGCTTCCCAGGATCAAGGCCAAACTCTTCGCCCTGAATTTCTCCGACGACGAGTTCAATCCCGACTCGCTGCAGGTCCTCGAGAGACTTGTTCCGACGCTCCAGCAAGGCAGGTACGCGGTGCAGAAGGGCACGCCATCGTCGCCGGGCCATTTCACCATGACGCGTCCCGACCTGTGGGCGCAGCATGTGGGTGAATTCTTGCAGTGGCTAGGCGATGCGCCCTCACAAGCAGGCAGTAGCGATGCCCGATTGATACCGGATTCATCCAGGTCATGATGATGTGATCGACGGAGTATGGGGCTGCGGCAGCTGTCGCTCAGTGTCCGAGCGACTCGCCCTTCAATGGTTTCGATGTCCCGTGACCCGGATGAGCCGCCTGCTTGACCAGCAACGCGACGCACGAAATCAGAGCGGCCACCGCGACAACCGCGAAGATCCCTTCGAACGAGAAGTGCTCACGCGTCAGTTCCGCGACCAGAAAAGAACCGGCGATGCCGCCGAACCGGCCAATGCCAAGCATCCATGCAACACCCGTTCCGCGACCTTGCGTCGGATAGAACGCAGCCGCGAGCGCCGGCAGCGACGACTGCGCCGTATTCATCAACACTCCGGCGACGAACACCACCAGCACGAGCAACCCGACATTGCCCACCGCCTGACCGATGCAGTACACGCTGATCGCCGTCAGTGCATAGCAGACCGCGATCACACGATTCGCGTTGAAGCGGTCCATCAGGACACCGCACAGCACGGCACCCACGCCACCAAGCGGGAACAGCGCCGAGATCAGGGTGGCTCGTTGCGGCGGGAGTCCCGCCTCTTTCAGCAGAACCGGCATCCAGTTGATGGACGCATAGAAAATCACCAGGCCCATGAAATAGGCAAGCCACAGCATGACGGAGCCGATTATGTACTGACGCGACAGCACCACCCGCAGGCCCTGCTTACCCGCCACTGCTGGCGCCAACTCCGTCATCACGAACGAACCGGCTTCCTGGGCCGCGCTGGAGATCCGGCCCAGCGTCGCACGGATCCGTTCGACCGCGTGTTGCTTCGCCACCAGATAGCGCACCGACTCGGGCATCGCGATCAGCAGCAACACAGCCAACAGCAGCGGCGTGGTGCCGCCGAGCAGCAGCACGCTGCGCCAGCCGAAGTGCGGAATCAGCCAGGCCGCAAGAAAGCCGCCAAACGCCGCGCCAAGAGGGAAACCGCAGAACATCAGATTGATGAGCGTCGCCCGGCGGCGGTCGGGACAGAATTCACTCATCAGCGTGACCGCATTCGGCATGGCGGCGCCAAGTCCGATACCGGTGACAAAGCGCAGGACGGTCAAATGCCCGATGTCGCCGGAAAACGCCGAGGCGAAACACGCCACGCCGAACAGCGTGACGGAGCCAAGCAGTAATACACGTCGTCCGATCCGGTCGGAAAGCGGACCCGACACCAGCGCACCACAAGCGAGGCCGAACAGCGCCGCGCTCAAAACGGGCGCGAGATCCGGCTTGCTGATGCCCCACTCGGTCACTAGCGACGGCGCAATGAAGCCAATCGCCGCAGTATCGAAGCCGTCGAGCAGGACGATAACGAAACACATCGCGAAGACGAGCCACTGGAACCCCGAAAACGGGTGTTCATTGATAAATGTCTGTACGTTGACGGCCTCACTCTGACGCACGCTTTGTCTCCTTGTGATGGACTGTGCACTCCGCGCGGCCCATGGGCTTCCGGGTCCGGTCAGAACCTGTGAACGATCCCAACACCCGAAGCGCCGACCACGCGAGGCCGAGGGCGCAGTCTGGAATCCGGTCGCCGATCGCAGATGTCGCGTTGAAGATGTTGCCCGATCCGCGTTCGAGCAGGTGCAACGAGCGCCTCGGGTGAGATCGATTCGCCGGTCTGGAATCGGCGTGCGCGGTACACAGCAGCACCTGTGGTTTTCTCACTCGAAGAGTTCGATTGACGAACATCCATTCTTGAAACGAACAGACTGTGAACTGTAATGAATTTGCACAATGGGGATCTATGGGGACTAACCCGGCCGGGCGCAGCGTGAGGCTCAACGGAGCGGCAGACACGGCGCCGATTCGCTCAACGGATTTCCGCTCGTCGACCACGTGGGCGGCTGAGTTAAGCGGCCGTTTCTGGGCCGACAACGATCATTGACTCTCAGGCATCACCTGCAACAACGGCTCCGGCGTCAGCGCGATTTCTCCTGTAAAGGGCCGATCGTGGGAGAGGATGAGTAAAAAGGTTGTGGCGAGTGCTACGGAAAACAGTCCGATTGCCACGGCAGATGTCAGCCGGTTGTCGCAATGAACGAATGCGATGGCGAACAGCAGGCACACCGCCAGAATCGCCAGGCATAACCATTTGACACCATTCACTTCGCTGCGACTGATCAGGATACGCTCGCGACGCACTTCAAGAGCCTGCTGCAGGGACGCCGCGACCTCGCGCTGCGCCGTCTGCTGTCCGGGCGTAACGACTGGCAGGGATAGCGTGAACTTCAGTGCGTTGTTCAGCGTGGGGGGACTAACGATAAGTGTAACGGCTCCCTTCGCCAGGAGCGGCCATTCAGTTGTCGCGGTGTACTGGATGTAGTCTCGGACCATCCTTCGCAGTTCGGTCTGGGCTTCGTTTGGCAAAACGGCAGACATGACAACAACCGATCGCAGCGCACTCGCTTCAGTGGCGACCGCGACATTGGCGCGCGCTGTATCGTTCCAGACTTGCGAGGCCGTGAAGGCGATAAATAAGCCGAATATGATGCCAAGTGGAGAAAGCAGGCCGGGCGATATCGCCTTGAATGATCGCGCATATCGACCGGCAGCAAGCCATCCGGTGGCGAAATGGACGATCGCGCCCGCGAGAAATATCGCACCGAAAGTGACAAGTGCCATCAACCATAACGGCAGTTCATGTACCCATGTACTCATCATTGTGGTTGCGCGGTGCGCGGTCTGAACCGGATATTGGCGGTGGGTCGAGGAGTCCAAACCCCTCAACCAGAACACGAAGCTCCATTAGCAGTCTGTACGCTCGACCACGTTGCGCCGTGATGACCGACCGCAATCAGCACCGCGCAACCCTAAGCAGATCCCGGCAAGCCGGCATTGAGAGGCCCCATCGGAACAGCACCTGACACGGTTTGTGTAGAAACCCGGTTAGCCATCAGCTCCTTTTCACTGCTGGGGCGATTGAGGAAAGTGAGGAATCGCTTGATCAAAGCAAACCCATCGTTGCGCACTAGCGGTATATATGTCTAGCATTGGTTTAAAGTCAGAGGTGTCGTCTAGCGAGGGGAATCGGATAGAAGTGACTTGTGGATAAGCTGAGCTTTGCGTGAACAAAGGGGTTCCACAGTCGGGGCAAAAACTCCGGGTTGTGAGGCCACCGCTGCTTGCAGGAACCGCATATGTTCTCGGCTTACTAGAGACCTCGAGATCGGCAGTCTTGACGATGATGCCTGACGCGAAAGGGGCGCCACTAGAGAGCTGACAGTCTCTGCAATGGCAGTTGATCATGGCTACGGGTTCCCGCACACATGCATAGCGAACCGATCCGCATGCGCAGCCGCCCGAAAATGGAATATGCATATTGCGCTCGTCAATCAATAGCTGGATTAGCCGCGAGTCGAGGCTGTCAGCACCTTTTCCATAACCTCGTGGCCCTTCGCAAGCATCACTTTCCCACATCAACCGTCCAGGCACCCGCGCAACATCCGCGCAAGCCGCCCCGCTTCAACCGCATCCGCGATGTTCGCAAAGCCCATCACAAGGCCGTGCAGCGTGCGCCGTGCGCGTCCATTTGCATACCAGATCGAAAGCGGCAGCACCGCGAGCCCTGCCTCGCGAGCGCGCGCGGCGACGGCGACATCGTCGACCGGGCCATCTGGGCCATCGGCGAACTGCACGGCGAACTGAATTCCACCGGGTGGCAAGTCGACAATCATTCGTTCGCCAAACGTCTGCTCTAGCGCGTGCACGATCAGCTTGCGCCGCTCGCCGTACAACGCACGCATTCGCTTCAGATGCCGCGCAAAATGCCCCTGCTCGATGAAATCCGCCACGGCCGCCTGCAATAGCGTCGGTGATCCGGCATTCATGCTGCGCGCCACCCTCCCGACGCGCTCGACGGCCCGCTCCGGCACCACCGCATACGCGAGCCGCAAACCGGGAAACATCACTTTGCTAAACGTGCCGCAATAGATCACGTGATCGCGCCGGTCGAGGCTCTTCAGGGCCGGCAATGGTCGACCCTGATAACGGAACTCGCTGTCGTAGTCGTCCTCGATGATCCAGCTGGACGCTTTCTCCGCCCAGTCGAGCAGCGCCATGCGTCTCGTGAGCGACAGCGTGTACCCGAGCGGGCTCTGATGCGACGGCGTGACCAGTGCGAAGCGCGCCTGCGCATCCAGTTGTGTGCCGCGCTCGACGTCAATCCCTTCGTCGTCCACCGGCACCGGCACGAGTTGTACGCCGGTCTCGGCCAGAAAGCCGCGCGCGAGCAGATACCCGGGATCCTCGTACCACACGCGATCGTTCGGGCGGGCGAGACTGCGCAACACGAGTTCGAGCGTCGCACGGTAGCCGCCGGTCACGAACACCTGTTCCGGCAGGCAAGTCACACCGCGCGAAAGCCCGAGATAGGTAGCGATGTGTTCGCGCAGCGGCCGGTAGCCAGCCGGATCCGGGTACGCGAACATCGCAAGGTCGCCGCTGCGGGCACGACGTGAGACGAGCCGGTTCCACACCTTGCCGGGAAACGCATCGAGCGCGGGTAGCCCAGGTTGCAACGGCCGCGGCTCGCCGCTCATGGCGACGGTGATGGACACCTGGCGCGTCGCTGACTGACCACCATGCGATTCCCCGGGCGTCTGCGGCATGCCTGTTCGTTCAGCGCCCTGCCCGCCCTGGGTGTGCTGAACATCGTGCGCACGCGGCAATCGCATCACCGATACCGGCAGCGTCGGCGATACGAACGTGCCCGCCGCACCGCGCATCTGCAGGTAGCCTTCGTCGACGAGAATCGTATAGGCCAGCTCGACAGTGCCGCGGGCCGTGTTCAGTTGTGTTGCGAGGCCGCGCAGCGCGGGCACGCGATCGCCGGGACGTAGATGCCCCCCGGCGATCGCCGTCCTGAAGCGCTCACAGATCTGCAGATAGATCGGCAACTGCTGCTGCCGATCGATTTCGATAGTCAATGCATCAGTCAGCACGGTCATGATGGTCTCGCGAACACGGAGCACGGAAGCAACTTGGACTAGTTGAATTGACGATTCTTGGCACTTTTCGATAGAGCATGATTTTTCCACAATAGCCTCATGCAACGCCACGGCGGCAAAGACTTTCGCGCAATCCGCGGCCGCCGAGCGCCTGCGTGTTCCCTTACTATCATCTGGAGAATCTGCCATGAAGATCGTCGTAATCGGTGGTTCCGGCCTGATCGGTTCGCGTGTGGTCGCACTGCTCAGCAAAGCGGGCCATGAGGCAGTCGCTGCCTCACCGCGTACCGGTGTGAACGCTGTAACGGGCGAGGGTCTGAGCAATGTGCTGGTGGGCGCGGACGTCGTAATGGATGTGACGAACGCGCCATCCTGGGAGCCGCAAGCGGTGCTCGACTTCTTTCGAACTTCGGCGCGCAATCTCGGCAAGGCCGAAGTGGCCGCGGGAGTGCACCACCACGTCGCGCTATCGATCGTGGGCTGCGACCGCACGCCGGAGAACGCATATTTCGTTGCCAAGGTCGCGCAGGAAGAGGTGATCGAAGCGGCGGGTGTGCCGTACACGATCGTTCGTGCAACCCAGTTCATGGAGTTCATCGGCGGTATCGCGGATTTCAGCACGGACGGCGGCACGGTGCGCATCGGCGACGGACTGTTTCAGCCGATCGCCGCGGACGATGTCGCGGCGATCCTCGCGCAGGTCGCGCTCGCCACGCCGCTGAACGGCACGGTCGACATCGCCGGCCCAGATCGCAGGCCCTTCGCGGAGATCGTCACGCGCTATCTGAAATCGGCAGGCGACGCACGCCCGGTGCTGACCGATGCCGATGCGCGCTACTACGGCGGCCGTGTCGAGGAGCAATCGCTCGTGCCGCTCGGCGACGCGCGGATTGGTCGTGTCAGTCTCGACCAGTGGCTCGCACAGGCTGCAAAGGGTTGATTGCAGGTTTATGCGGGACCTGAATCAACGCGTCCACATTTGCGTTGATCGGAGCCGTCGGCCCGATCGGCGTTAAAACCGAACAGAACATTTTGGGTAAGGCATGAGCACGTCACAAAAGGTTGTCGTCGTTACCGGCGCATCGCAAGGCATAGGCGCTGAAGTTGTCAAAGCGTTTCGCAAGCTGGACTGCCGTGTTGTTGCGACCGCACGTTCAATCAAGCCATCGGACGACCCGAGCATCCTGACCGTCGCCGGTGATATTGGAGACCCGGCAACCGCCCAGCGTGTCATTTCCGAGGGTGTCGCACGATTTGGCCGGATCGACACGCTGGTGAACAACGCCGGCATTTACATCGGCAAGCCTTTCACTGAACACACCACGGAAGACTACGCTGCTGTGGTGAACGTAAATATCGCGGGCTTTTATTACATCACGCAACTCGCCATCGCCGAAATGGAGAAGCATTCGAGTGGCCACGTGGTTAGCGTAACTTCCAGCACCGTTGACGCTGCGATCAGCGGCGTGTATTCGGTACTGGCAGCCCTGACGAAGGGTGGTCAGAACGCTGCCACGAAGTCGCTCGCGATTGAGTACGCCAGGAAAGGTATTCGCGTGAATGCCGTCGCGCCGGGGATCATCAGGACGCCGATGCATGCGCCGGAAACCCACGAAGCGCTGGGTGCCTTCCATCCGCTTGGACGCATGGGCGAGATGAGCGATATCGTCGATGCGATTCTATTCCTCGATTCCGCTCCGTTCATCACAGGAGAAATCCTGCACGTCGACGGCGGCCAGAGCGCCGGTCGCTAAAATTTCCCGGGTGCCAGAGTCGTCTCGGACAGCGATTCTGCACATCCAGAGCAGACTGTCTTCCTTAGGCGCCGCATCCTTGCGCCTATGGAAGACCACGATCTATGGATGGCGTTCTTCGAAGAGCTGGCTAGAGCTCCCTCGGCAACAAATCACCCCACACGCTCAAGAACGACTTCCCAAACTGCCTTGGGCTTCTGGTATTTGTCGGTCGTGATGTGCTCCAACGCGATCGTGTTCCAACCATCCCCAAAGAGTCGACGCACCGCGCTTTCGTCAAAGAATCGCTTCGGCTGTCCGTTCACCAGAAAATAGTTCGGTTCGATTTCTTCGTATCCATCCGCACCAAAATTCCTATCCTCGGTAGAGTTCAATCGACATAGCAGTACGCCGCCCAATCGTAACGCCAATCTCACGCGATCTACGATCGACACCGTTTCTTTCCAGGTAAAGTAGTGAAGCGACAGACTCGCCAACGCAACGCCGAGGTCCGTGGCATCTTCGGGGAGCGGATCACGAACATCTCGTCGCTCGATGCTCGCAGAGGGGACTCTGATCCTGGTCGACGCTACCGAGGAACGTGACAGGTCAAAACCGATCACACGGAGGCCGGCTTTCGCCAAGACCACGGTGTCATCGCCGTAGCCACAGCCAATCTCAAGTACGGGCCGTTCACCGGTGCGCGCCTTGATCAATGTCAGCCATCGGTCTAGCCAAGGATCGGGGAACATGCAGAACATATCCTGAAGGTTGTGTTCGAAACGATTTCCGCTGCTGGTCCAAGGGTGGCACTGAGGGTCCGCCGCTCACCCCTCACCAAACACCCACTCCATCGCCGCATTTTGCGCGTGCATCAAAAACGCCTTCGCTTCAATCACCCGGCACGCGGCGTGTCGCATCGCTTCAGCCGACACTTCCTTGCCTCGATACACCGGCGGACAGGGGAAAAATTCGACGTCATCCGGCAGCCCGTCGAGCATCTTGTCGGTGACCTGATAGCCCATCAGCTCAGCAGGATCTGCGCCTTCAGGCCAGCAATCGGTAATGACAATATTCGAACCTTCGATTGCTTTGATATCCGAACTACAGGAGAAACGAGAGACGGCTTCCGCACTTTTCTGGTCGTGCCATTTGGCCGGGTAAATCTGCACGACTTCAATGGGCAATACAGCTGCCGCCTCAACCCAAGAACCCAGAATATTCGATTTTGGCGAAATGACTGCGACCTTGATGCCGTCGATGGTTCGATGCTTATGATAGTAAAAAGCCAGATCCCCCAAGGTTTCGCAGGGATGGTTCTGTCTCGTTCTGGCGTTGATAACGGGGCCATCGAACGAGTCGGCGACGGACCGCAGGATAGACAACTGAGGCGCCCGGGTGACTATTGCGTCGAACCAGTTGCCGAGGTACGCAGTAAGGTCGTGCAAATCCTCATGCGCATCCCAACGCAGCGGCGGTTGCACACAGATTCCGCCCATTGCCTGAATGCCGAGGTCGAAGGCAGTGGTATTTCGCCAGCCGGTTTCGTTGACAACGAGAGCGATCCGCCTGCCCGCCAGACTCTGAGGCATGCGCCGCTCGCGCCACAGTTGCGCCATGTCGCTTGCACGCTCGAAGATCGACATCAGATCCTCTGCTTTAACGTCAGTCAACTCAACAATCTTGCGAAAATCCGAACCCATATATCAGTCGCTCTCGATCAACCGTGGAGCCTCGATGATATACGAGACAAACGATGCCGCTCACCTCCGATCGCCCCCTTCAATCAAGATTTCGGTTCAACCAGACACTACCCCTCGGCCAGAACCTGCTGAATGGTTTTCTCGAACACGTCAGCGGGTTGTGCGCCCGTCAGCAGGTATCGATTATTGAAAATGATCGACGGCACAGAATGAATGCCCATTGCCTGGTACTGCTCTTCTTCTACACGAACCTCATTGGCATAGTCGCCGCCATCCAGCACAGCACGCGCCTCGGCGCCATCAAGTCCCACAGATTCCGCCGCCTCCACCAGAACGTCATGGTCACTCGTGGGCCTGCCCTCGCCATGATAAGCCTGCAGTAGCGCCTGTTTAAGCTGTACCTGTTTGCCTTTGATGCCGGCCCAATGGATCAGACGGTGTGCATCGAAGGTGTTGTAGATGCGTGTACGCGTTCCGAAGGTAAAGCCGACATCCGCGCCACGCTGGCGAAGCGCGGCCTGCGCCTCGCTCACCTGCTGCGGAGTGCGCCCATATTTCTTTGCGATATGTTCGACGAGGTCTTCACCCTCCTCGACCATCTGCGGATTCAGCTCGAAGGGGTGCATGACTATTTCGGCGTCGACCGTATCACCAAGTCGCGACAACGCGAGTTGCAGCGAGGATAAACCGACGGCACACCAGGGGCACGCTACGTCGGAGACAAAATCGATTCTGATTGGCTGTTTCATTGCTTTCGCACCCAGAAGTTTCGGTCGTGATCGAAATAGCCTCTATTCTGGACGAGTTTCGACGCGAAATCATCATGGTCCGCGGCAATTCACTTGTTACCTGAAGTAACGTCGAACCGTGCAAACGCTGCCTGTTCATGGCAATCGATCTGCCAACGTCAATTGGCCGCCGTCGTCACATGGACTTCGCGCAAGCCATGATTGGACCGCGGTTCAATACTGAAGCGATACGGAACTGCCCGGCTTGCGGTGCGTAACAATCCAACCCGACGCCAACAGCGCAATACCGCCGAAAATCACGATGCCGCCGAGCATAGTGAAGCCCAACATATAGCTGCCGCTCGCGCGATACAGCAGCCCGACCATGAAACCGGCTATCGTACCGCCGCCCCCCGCCCCGACGCCGTTCATGATTCCGGATGCCGAGCCGATCGCCGACGGCCGCGCGGTCAGTTGCAAGATCGACCAGATATTGGGTGTATAGCTACTGGCGTATAGCCCGAGTGCAAGCGTGATAAGGCCAAGCTTCGCATAGCCGCTATGCAACTCGGGTAGCAGCAGCAACATCGCACCCGGGATCATTAGCCCAAGTCCGGCGATCAACACACGCTTGTTGGTGCGGTCACTGATCATCGACATCGGAATGGCAAACAGGATTGCGGCCACGAACGGGACAGAACTGGCCAGCGCTTGAGCGACGCCGCTAAAACCGATCGACTTGACCGCCATCGGCACCCACAACGTGATACCCCAGAACAGCATGCCCTGAGTGATATAGCTGATAACGAGCAACACGAATGCCCAACCGCCAACCGCATTGAACGTCAGTGGCACGACGGCGGCGACGTTTTCCGACTCGGCAAATGGCGCTTCGCTTCGAGGCCGGAGACATTTTGCATACATGGGCACGATCAACACCAAACCGATAGCGCCGGTCAGGAAAAACAGCGTACGCCAGCCGAACGTATCGTAAATCGGCGTAAGCAACAGAAATCCCGTCGCGAGCGCAAGGTATTGACCGTAGTACTGAATGATCGAATTTGCCTTGCTGAGTTCGTCAGGCGCGAACCAGTCACGCACGAAACGCGACATCTGTGGCCAATAGACGCCTTCAGCGATCCCCAGGATCAGGCGGCATATCAACATCACCGCAACGCCATTCGCAAGGCCGGCGAACAAAGTCGCCGTGGACCATATCGCAAAGCTGGCCATCACCACTGTCTTCGGTTCAAGCTTGCGGGTGGCCACACCTCCGACGACGTTGGCCAATGCATAGCCGATCAAAAAGATGGTCAACACCCAGCTGGACATCAGCGGAAACCGTGCGCCAGAAAAGCCAAGGTCCTGTGCAACCGATGGCAATGCGACCGACAGATTCGTGCGATCCAGATAGGCGACAAACAAACCAGTCAGCAATGCCCCGCCAATACGCCACCACCGCGAACTCGTCGCCTGCTTTATCGCTGCCTGCTGCATGTGCGCCTATCCTCCCGCATCTACGCCTGCGCCGGAAACCCCGGAGGATCGCCCACCGGCACAATTTCCAGGTACCCCCGCCCCATCTCGCGCTCGAAGCTGGACGGATCACCTTCCCACACAATCCGGCCATGCTCCAGAACATACACCCGATCGGCATGCGGCAACGCGAAGGTGACATTCTGCTCGCCCAGCAACACCGTAATCGGCGTGGTCCGCTGCAGTAACTCCAGCGCCTTCGACAATTGCTCGAGGATCACCGGTGCGAGCCCCAGGGTCGGCTCGTCGAGAATCAACAGTTTCGGTTGCATCATCAGCGCGCGGGCGATGGCCAGCATCTGCTGTTCACCACCCGACAACGTGCGCGCCGTCTGACGTTGCCGCGACTTCAGGATCGGGAACAGTTCGAAGAGCCACGCCAACTGCTCAGAGCGCGCAGTTTCGGCAAGATGGTATCCACCGAGGTCCAGGTTCTCACGCACAGTC
The DNA here is from genome assembly GCF_050436645.1 of Paraburkholderia sp. GAS33. Taxonomy (NCBI): domain Bacteria; kingdom Pseudomonadati; phylum Pseudomonadota; class Betaproteobacteria; order Burkholderiales; family Burkholderiaceae; genus Paraburkholderia; species Paraburkholderia sp. GAS33. The sequence goes on along the minus strand of NZ_JBNDMP010000006.1, from coordinate 408,842 downwards.
ATATCGCTAAAGAGCTCACGAGTTTCCGGACATTGCACCACGCCCGCCCGCGCGATCGCTGCACCGCTCATGCCGCGCAAATCCTGTCCGCCGAAACGGATCGTGCCCTGGTACGGCACAAAACCCGAAATGGCGTTGAACAGCGTCGTCTTGCCGGCGCCATTCAGTCCTACCACCGAGACGAATTCCCCTTCGCGCACATGAAGACTCGCGCCGTCGAGCGCCCGTGCCTTGCCGTACAGTACGCCAAGATCCTCCACATCGAGAATCGTCGGCTTGCTGACCACCTCGTCGCGCGTCCGCTCTCTCGTCTCGATCTTGCCGCCCAGATACACGCGCCGCACGGTCTCGTTCTGCATCACCTGTTCGGCCGTGCCTTCCGCGATCTGCTCGCCCAGATACATCGCAAGTGCGCGGTCGACCAGCGCAGCGAGACTCTTGACGTTGTGGTCCACCAGCAGCACAGCGCGACCCTCGGCGCGAAAACTGCGAATCAGCGCCGCGAACGACTCCGACTCCGCCATCGTCAGTCCTGCGAACGGTTCATCGACCAATACGACCTTCGGATCGCGCGCAATCGCCTTCGCCATCTCCATACGTCGCAGATCGGCGAACGGCAGCGTAGCAGGATGCCGGTGCATCACGGCGCCGAGCTCGACACGCTCGGCGATTTCGCGGGCACGGCGGTTGACATGCGGATCGGCGACGAGCTTGATCAATGAGTCAGGCAAGAGCGCCAGCTTGATGTGCTCGAGCACCGTCTGCCGATGCAGCGGCCGCGAGTGCTGAAAGACGATGCCCACGCCGGCGCGGGCAATGCGGTGCGGCGCCCAGCCCGCCATCTCCGTGCCGTCCATCTTGACCGACCCGGCATTGGGCCGCTCGATACCCATGATCAGCTTCATCACGGTCGACTTGCCGGACCCATTCGGACCGATAAGCCCGAGGATCTCGCCGGCCTCGATGTCAAAGCCGATGTCCTTCACCGCGACCAGGCCGCCGAAGCGCTTGGTCAGGCCACGTACCGAGAGGCGAGAGGCTTCGCTCATTCTCGCTCTCTCACGCGCAGCAGGTTGCCGAGCAGGCCGTCCGGAAAGAACAGGATGACCGCGAGCGCCAGCGCTGCGACTACGAAGGTATTGATCTGGCCCAACGGCCTGAGAAACTCACCAGCCACGATCAGGAACACCGCGCCGAGTACCGCGCCCAGGATCGTGCGGCGCCCTCCCAGCACAGCGGCGATGATGATCTGCACGCCCACTCCAAGATCCACTACAGTGCTGACGGAAGCGGTGCCCTGGTAGAACACGAGCATCGCACCGGCCACGCCGGAGAACACCGCGCTGATGCAAAAGGCCGCGAGCTTGTGCTTGGTTACGTTGAAGCCGAGCGCCTGCGCGCCGATGGCGTCCTGACCGCTCGCCTGCAGGATGAGGCCCATCGCTGAGCGCGACAGGCCGAACAGGATGATCGCGCACACCACGAGAAACGCGAGCGCATACCAGTAGTTTTGCTCCGCACTGACGGACATGACATCGGGTACGGTCATGCCGATCTCGCCGCCGGTGATACCCGCGAAGATCACGATCGAGTTTTGCAGCAATAGCACGGCAACCAGCGTGATCAGACCGAAATACGGACCGCGCAAGCGCAACGCAGGCACCGCCAATAACAGCCCGCCAATCAGTGCGACAAGACCGCCTGCAACGATGCACACGGGAATCGGCAGCCCCCACCGCGCATCGAGTATCGCGGCCGAGTAGGCACCGAGACCAATCAGAAACGTGGGACCGAAGTTGACCTCGCCGGCGAAGCCGAACAGCAGGTCCCAGGCCATCGAAAACACGCTGAAGTAATAGGCGACGGTGAGGATGCCGAGAATATAGCCGGACACCCACCAGGGCAGCGTGCCCGCCGCGACCGCCAGCACGACGGCGGACCACAGCATCCGCGAGCGAACAAGATTGGTCACTGTGCCCTCCTTCGGCTAGCGCCGCCCCAGAAAACCCTGCGGCCGCAGGTACACCACGAGCACCAGCAGCACGAGCGCAGGCATGGGGCGCAGCGTCGGTGCGATCAGGTAGGCGGTAATGGTCTCGAGATAGCCGACCACATACGCGGCCATCAGCGAACCCGACACGCTGCCAAGACCGCCTAGCACCACGATCGAAAAAGCGCTGGCCGTCAGTTGACCCGTGTTGTTGGAACTGACACCGAGGAACGACGCCAGCAGCACGCCCGCGACGCCGGCGAGCACGCCGTAAAGGGTCCAGGCGAGCAGATAGACACGGGACAATTCGAACCCAAGCAACGTCAGCCCACGCGGGTTCATCGAAGCCGCGAGCAGCGCTTTGCCGGCCCGCGTGCGATTGACAAAGAACCACAACAGCCCGATGACGACCCAGCAAACGACCGCGATCATCACCTCGTTGATCGGCGTACGCACGCCCGCGATGACCACGACGCCTGGAAACAGCGGGCGCATCGTCACCGGATTGTCAGTGAACAGATAGGCCATGCCCTGCTGGATCATGATGCCCCACAGCAAGGTGCCGGTCAGCACGAAAATCTCTTTCTCTTCGTGCGGAATCGCGGCGGAGCGTTGAATCGGCCGCACCACCATCAGATAGGTGATGTACGCCGCAACGAGGCCGGAGAGCACGCCGAGCAGCGTGCCAAGCCAGGTGCCGAGGCCGGCCTCGCCGGCCAGCATCCAGCCCATCAACGCAGCAACCAGCATCACGCCGCCGTGAGCGAGATTGAGAACGCCGGACACGCCGAAAATCAGCGTAAAGCCGATCGCGCCCAATGCGTAGAGCGAGCTGATAGCAAAACCGTCGATGAGAATTTGCAGCCAGACCATACGCTACCCTCTGGTTCGGCCAACGGCGGGAATCCGTCGCCTGCGATGACGCCGGGATGCCGGATAACCCCGGCGCCCGGCCACCTCCGCGTTGCGCGACTAGTTGGCGTTTGCCTGCTGCAGCTTGATGAAGGATGGGAACTTCACGGTTCCATTGGCGAGCGCTTTCGGCCAGATCGCGACCTGCTTGCCGTCCTGCCATTGCAGGTTGATACCCGTGATGTAACCCGGACCGTATTTCAGCGCATGGGTGAACTGATCGTTGCGGCCATAGAACTGCCAGCGGCCGATCGTCCCGACGTAGTCCGTCTTCTCGAGCGCATCGACCATCTTGTCGGGATCTGTTGCGCCGTTATTGCGCTTGATCGCGTCCGCGAGGATATAAACGAGGTCGTAGCTCGTGAAGCCGCAATAGGCTGGCGATACGCCAAACTGTTTGGTGTACGCATCGACGAAGGGCACGGTCTTGGGCGTGATCGCCACGCCTGGCGCGGCGGCAGACGCCGTGATGACGCCTTCGGTCGCGCCGTTGGTGTCCTTCCAGAAGCTGGTGGTCGTAGCCTGCGAACTCTGCCCGGTCAGCGGGATAGGCACCTGCTGGTCATGCCACTGCACCGTAGGTTGCACCCCAACATGGCTGATGCCGGTGGTGATCGTGTCGGGATGCTTGCTTTCGATCTGGTTGTAGATCGGCGTGAAGTCCGTCGTATCCGGATTGAAGCGGATGTGATCGAGCACCTTGAGTCCCGCCTTCGGCAGACACTCGAGGTAACGTTCGTCCAGCGGCTTGGTCCAGGCGGCATCCTCGCTCATCACGACCGTCGTCTTCATCTTGAACTGGCCGACCAGGATGTCATGCGAGAAGTCGCAGATCGACTGGGCAATGAAGGCCGAGGTCATCCAGCCGTGGAAGGTGTATTTGTAGTGATCGTAGTCGTCGTGGACCTGCTTCGAGATGTCGTTGCTCGCCGCGCCTGGCGTGATAAACGGCATCTTGAGGCGTGCTGACCAGGGCTCCATCGCAAGCGCCACCTCGCTGATGTAGCTGCCGATCACGGCCACGACCTTGTCCTGGCTAGCGGCGCGCTGGAATGCGCGCACGCCTTCCGAGGCCGACGAGTGGTCATCGTAAGCGATGATCTGGATCTGCCGGCCGTCGACGCCACCGTGCGCGTTGATCTCGTCCGCTGCGAGCTGGGCGGCCTTTGTGATAGACGCGCCGGCTACCGCCGACTCCTCGCCGATCACCCCGATCTTGATGGGGTCGCCCGCCGCGTAGGCCGAAACTGCGAGCCCGAGCGCCGCGATTGTCACACCGGTGCGGATGACGCGGTACAGGCTCCGCCGCGTATTGCTGTTGGACATTGTCTGTTCTCCGATGCGTGGTGCGATCGTGGAGCAACATTTGCCAGCTACAGTGCATCTATTAAGAATGCGCAGGGAACAATAGCATCCGTTCGGGGCGACCTATATCGGTAGTAACGATGACGAGACCGTTGGTATCCTGCATCGCTATTGGATTCGCCGGCGGGCAGACATGAAGCCCACCCGTGGCCGTTTTTGTGCGGCGCGAAAATACCAGCAGGAGTTTGCGGATGGGATGTCGATTTAGCCCTATCTCCAACGTCTAGCAGGTAAGCACCCGGATTGCGTGTCGCCCACTCAACGAGACATCCAGCAAAGGAGAAATACCATGCCCCCTTCACTGCCCCCCGTTATCACGTGTTTTGAACAGTCACCCGATCGCGGCAGGGGACTGGCGCGCGACATGCGTGTTCGCTGGGCGTTCGAAGAAGTAGGCCAACCCTACGAGGTTCGTCTTGTTTCGTTCGGTGCAATGAAGGAGCCGGCGCATCGGGCGCTGCATCCTTTTGGGCAGATTCCGACCTATGAGGAAGGCCCTCTTGCCCTGTTCGAGTCAGGCGCAATTGTGTTCCATCTCGCACAGCACCATGCGGGCCTGCTACCTGAGGACCCGGATGCGCGGGCTCGTGCGATCACATGGATGTTCGCCGCACTCAACACGGTTGAGCCGCCGATCCTCGATCTTCAGACCATCAGGTTTCAGGAGCGCGACAAGTCCTGGTACGAGGAACGCCTGCCTCTCGTCGAGGATCGCATCCGTGACCGGCTGGGCGACCTTTCCGATCGCCTTGGCAACGCCGAATGGCTCGATGGTGCGTTCAGCGCAGGCGACCTTATGATGGTGGCGGTGCTACTCAGGTTGAGAGCATCGGGTCTGCTGGACGAATATCCGAACCTTGCCGCCTATGTCGCCCGCGGCGAAGCGCGGCCCGCATACCAGCGCGCCTTCGCCGCTCAACTGGCGGTCTTCGTCGCTAGCCAGGCACCGGCCAGCTGATGACGGTCGGCTCCGGGTTCCACGTCGTCAACCCCGCGAATCGGAGCCGGCCCCAAACCGCTCCACCACAAACTCGACGAAACTACGAAGCTTCGGCGACATCTGCCGGTCGCGCAAATAAAGCAGGTTGATCTGCCGCATGGGCGCGGCATAGCCAGGCAACACTTCGATCAACCTGCCCGCCTCGATATCCGCGTCGACCAGAATGCCCGGCAACATCGCGATCCCCATGCCGGCCAGCAAGGCCCTGCGGAGCGCTTCTGAATTGTCGATTCTCAAGCGGCCTCTGACCGGAACGCTCACCGTTCCATTCGTGCCGGACAGCGTCCACTCCGGTTGCGCCGCGTGCATTTCGGAGCGCAGCGGATAAGCGTAGGTCAGACATTGGTGCGCACGAAGATCCTCCGGCGTCGCCGGTACGCCGCTCGCATCCAGATACGCGGATGACGCACAGAGCACGAGGCGATACGCCCGCAACGGACGCGCAACGAGGTCAGGGTTGCCCGGCGTACCGATACGAATGGCCGCTTCGAAACCGTCCTCAATCAGATCCGACAAGCCATCGGTGGCGACGACATCCAACTGCACCTCGGGGTAGCGCTGGCAATAATCCGCGATGGCTGGAACCAGGCACTCGTTGCTGAAAATCACCGGGGCGGTAATACGCAGGCGTCCACGCGGCGTCCCGAGATGATCGAGCGCCAATCGCTCGGTATCGCTGACGAGACCGAGAATCTCGACACAGCGCTCGTAATAGGCTTGCCCGAACGCGCTGATCTGCTGCTTGCGCGTGGTGCGGTGGATAAGCCGAGTGCCGAGTCTGTCCTCCAGCGCCTGGAGGTGATTGCCGACCATGGTGGGCGACAGATCGCAGGCGAAACCGGCCGCCGTCAAGCTGCCGGTCTCGACTACGCGCACAAACACCATCATCGCTTTGAGAAGGTCCATTCCCCAATATTAGTGGGTTCTGTGCCAATTTGCAGGCGGTTTATCAAGCCTGACTGGGGGATTAGAGTGGGACATGGCTATCGGTCAGGCGAACCCGCCTGATCCGCTTGAGTCCCTAAACGCGCTCTACCCCACCGACCATCATGCACAGACAATCGACCCGATCTCCGCGTCTCGCCCTGCTCGCCGCCAGTCTTGGCTTCGTCATCATCTGCCTCGACGTGACGGTCGTGAATGTCGCTCTCGGGCGGATTCAGGAAACTTTATCCGTCAGCTCGACGGAGCTCGAATGGGTGCTCAACGCCTATACGCTCGCCTTCGCCGCCCTGCTGCTCAGCGCCGGCGCACTCGGCGACCGGTTAGGCGCGCGGCGCGTTTTCGTCGGCGGCTTTGCGATCTTCACATTGGCGTCGGTAGCATGCGGCTTCGCGCCCGGAGCGCTCACGCTTGTCGCGGCGCGTACGGTACAAGGCGTCGGGGCGGCGCTGTGTGTGCCGTCGTCGCTATCGCTGCTGAGCGCGGCCTTTCCCGACCCGCGGGCGCGCGCCAAAGCCGTGAGTATCTGGGCCGGAACCGCCGCGCTGGCGCTGGGTGCCGGCCCGCTCGTGGGCGGCTTGCTGATCGACCGCTTCGGTTGGCCAAGCATCTTTCTGATCAACGTGCCGTTCGGCATTGCCGGCATCTGGCTGACGCTCGCCCATGCGCCCGATACCCTCCGTCACGCGGCACGCCGTATCGATCTGACCGGCCAGATGCTAGCGGTGGTTGCGCTGGTGGCGTTGATGTTCGCCGTCGTCGAAAGTGGCAGGTTGGGCTGGGGTAGCCCGGCTGTGATGACGGGTATCGTTTGTTTCGTCGTGTTCGGCGCGTTGTTCGTGCTGGCGGAAGCGCGGCAAAAGGAACCGATGCTGCCGCTGTCGCTGTTCCGTATACCGGCGGTCAGCGTAAGTTCGTTGATCGGACTGTCGCTCAACTTTGGCTATTACGGGCTGATGTTCGCCATGAGCCTCTTCTTCCAGCATGTCCGGCACTACACGCCGCTCGAGACTGGTCTGGCTTTCCTGCCGATGACCGCCGTTGTCACCGTAGCGAACCTCGCATCCGGCGCGCTCACCTCACGATTCGGCTACCGTCTTCCGATGGTCGTCGGGCAGGCCGTGGCGGGGCTCGGTTTTCTGTCGCTGGCGCTGCTCGAGGTCAACAGCAGTGACCTGATAATCACCGCTCCGTTGCTGGCAATCGGCGTTGGCGTCGCGCTGGCCGTACCGTCGATCAACACCGCCCTCCTCGCGCATGTGGAGCCCCGTTCCGTCGGTATCGCTTCAGGTTTGCTGAACACGGCGCGTCAAATTGGAGGCGCACTCGGCGTGGGTATCTTCGGTTCGCTCATCGCCAGAACGGCAGGCAATCCCGTCACCGGACTGCACACCGCCGTGGTACTGGCAGGTGTATTGATGATGGCAGGCGCGGTGATCGCGATTGCGGGGTTGAAGACATCCGGCGGGGTGCCAGCCGCAGCATAGCGGCATTAGCGGACGCATCATTCCAAATGAATGCGCATCTGCTAAATTACACGGATGCAAGAAGATTCCGCGGACTACCACGCGCCATCCGGCATCGCGGCGCTGCCTTCCCTCGCCTGGGGAAGCCATATCGGTCAACTTTACGGTTCGGCCGCAGATTTGCGCGACCTTATTATTCCCTTCTTTCGGGCGGGTCTTGAGAACAACGAGCGTTGCCTGTGGGTAACCGGTACACCGCTCGACGCAGACGAGGCGCGCTCCGCACTGCGCGCGGTCGTCCCCGACCTCGACGCACGCGAGCAAAGCGGTCAGATCGAGATCCAGGACACGAGTGCCTTCTACAAGCAGGGCGAACCGCTGCGGCCACAGGCGCTCGTCGCAGGTCTCGTGCAACGCGAGCAGGAGGCGCTTGCCGCCGGCTACCGCGGTCTGCGCACCAACGGCAATTGCGCGTGGGTGGACAAAGCGAACTGGAGTGGCTTTCTCGATTATGAATCCGGCGTTGACGAGGCGGTCCATGGGCGGCGTCTCATCTGCATGTGCAGTTACCAGCATGACCGCATCGAAGCGGGGCAAGTCAGAGACGTCCTCGAAAGACACGGCCTCGTGCTGCATAGCCCGCGCTCGAACAGCACGGAACCGGGCCAGCTCGATGGCGGTGCGGCGTGCACATTGCCAGGCACGGCCGCCATGCACGACGCCCCGCAGGATGCCGAGGAAGCTGGCATGCGGCTCGCGGAAACCGAAGCTCGACTTTCCGACGCCCTTGCGCTGAACGCGCTGCACCATCAGTCGATCGCGGTGCTTGGTCACGATCTTCGCAATCCGCTCGTCGCCATCAGCGCGGGTGCAACATTCTTGCTCCGCAGCAAGCTGGACGACAAGGCACGCGCAATTTCGGAGGCCATCGCCAGAAGCGCGGATCATATGGCCGCCCTGATTGATGATCTCTCGGACATGTCGCGCGGCCGGCTCGGCAACGGCATCTCCCTGCGCCTTAGCCGCGAAGGGCTGGAGCCCGCCTTGCGTCACGCCGTCGAAGAGTTGCGCCTCGCTCATCCGGGGCGCCAGATCGAAGTCACCCTGTCACTGCGGCACCCGGTCGAAACGGACCCGGTCTACATGGCGCGGCTCCTGTCCAATCTCCTCAAGAATGCGCTGATTTACGGTTCGCAAACAGATCCGGTCGAGGTCAACGTATCCGCGGATACCGACTTCATCCTCTCGGTCAGCAACAAGGGGCCGCAAATTCCGCACGAAAGCCAAAAGCTGCTGTTCGCGCCGTTCACGCGCGGCGCGCTCGCCGCCGACCAGCAAGGACTGGGACTCGGGCTCTACATCGTCGCCGAGATCGCACGCGCCCACGGCGGCACGATCGAGGTCGCTTCGACGGAAGACGAAACGCGCTTCAGCTTTCGCATGCCGATCAGATAAAAAGAAGGCCCGGACAAACACGTCCAGGGGCCGCCGGCACCGACGCGTCTCGTCAAAAAGTGCTACGTTGCAAGGGTTCCCGCCGCTCAGCGGCCAACGTTAAACCTGCAACGGAGAAACGATGAACAACCCTTCCCGACGTGTACAAGATATTGTTTCTGAAGCCGAGTGGAATACGCGCATCAACCTTGCTGCGTCGTACCGGCTCATCGCCCATTTCGGCATGTCGGATCTCATCTATAACCACATCACCGCGAGAGTCCCGGGCAGCCATACAGAATTCCTCATCAACCCTTACGGGATGATGTACGAAGAAATTACAGCGTCGAGCCTCGTCAAAGTCGATCTCGACGGCAATGTCCTCTTCAATGTCGACGACAACTTCAGCGTCAATCGCGCCGGCTACGTGATCCATAGCGCGATACACGCCGCTCGCCACGACGTGGAATGTGTCATTCACACGCATACACGCGCGGGCATGGCCGTCTCCGTGCTGGAGTGCGGTCTCCTGCCGCTTACCCAGATGGCGATGCGCTTCGATTCCATTGCCTATCACGAGTACGAAGGTGTCGCGGTGGATCTGGACGAGCAGAGCCGGCTGGTAAACGACCTCGGCGAGCGCGACGTGATGATCTTGCGCAACCACGGACTATTGTCGGTAGGGAAAAGTATCGCCGAGGCCTTTAACGCGATGTATTGGCTCGAGATGGCGTGTCGCGCTCAGGTCGACGCAATGGCATGCAATACGCCGCTGCATGTGCCGCCGCAAGCGGTGGTTGAAAAAACGAACCATCTATATCGACCGCAGGTTCGGCGGCCGTTTGGCGTGATGGAATGGCCGGCGATGTTGCGTCTTCTTGATCGGCGTGACGAGTCTTACAAGAGCTGACAAACCGGCTGGCAGCATTCAAGTATCCACACAACCTCCCGGGGCCGGCGCTCGCCGTTCCCGTCGACGGCGTCCCGAAATAGCCAATGATCTGTCGACGAGCATTGGCACGCCATTTTCAATTCAGGCTTGTCTGAATGGCGCGTAGGGAAATACCGAACAACGCGTTTAAAACCCTGAATTATTTATCCGAATTTATCTTTCGTAAGAAAGTATAAAGTTATCCAACTATTTTCCGATATTCAGTCAGCTTCGACTCGATATGAGCGCGACGCGGGATTCGTCGTGTGTCTTCGTCTTTCACCTTCTACTCGCTGTGCATAAACCCAATAAGGACGCCCGGGCCGTCCTCAAAAAACAAAGGAAACCAATGCGTACCAGTCAGCTCTGCGTCGCAATAGCTATTGCAATGGCGACGTTTGAAACCGCGACACCCGCATACGCGGAACTCGGGGGGCCGCCGACCTGGTCGTCGAGCGGCGCCAACAACGTGACGATCCTCGCGCAACGCCAGAGCACCGCCTCGGTCACGTACAGCGTGAACCAAACCACCCTTACGTCCGGCACGGTCGTCAGTGAGTACGTGGCGCAAAGCGGCACCGTCTTTGCCATCACATGGCACGGTCCAAAGATCGCACCGCTCAATACCTTGCTAGGCACTTACTTCTCCGCTTATCTGCAGGGCTTGTCCACCGCACGCGCGACGATGGGTGGAGGCTCCGGCCCGCTATCGGTTCAGCAGTCCGGGCTCGTGGTACAGACGGGCGGCCACATGGGGGCCTACACCGGTCGTGCGTACCTGCCTCAGGCATTCCCGCAAGGGTTCAGTGCCGACGACATCCAATAAACGGGAAACAGAACAATGCGAGCAATTTTCGGGGTTATGGTCGCGGCATTGACGATTGGCCTCGCCGCATGCGGCGGCGGAGGCAGTTCGAATTCAACGACCTCCAGCACAACGAGTTCCGGTACTTCCAGTAGTACGAGCAGCAGCACCACCAGTTCCTCGACCAGCACGTCGACGCTCGCCACCGATGCGTCGGCCACGCCGACGTCCAGCAGCGCGACCAACACGGTTCCCATCACGATTTCGTCTGCACCGTACGGCAACAAAAACCGCCCGATGGTAAGCGTGACGGTTTGCACGCCGGGAAGTAACGCTGCGTCGAACTGTTCGACCATCGACAACGTCCTTCTCGATACCGGTTCGTACGGACTGCGTTTGTATGCGTCCGTCGTACCGAGCACAACGCTCTCGACGCTGACGACGCAAACGCAATCCTCAACCAGCGACACGATCGCCGAATGCGCGATCTTCGGTAGCGGCTACACGTGGGGCACGGTTCGCAGCGCAGACATCAAGATGTCCAGCGAGATTGCGGAAAACGTGCCGATCCACATCATGACCGACTCGACGCTCGCCGAGTCGGCTCCGTCGGACTGTCAGGTCAGTACTGCGCTCAGCACGCCGGCGCTGCTCGGCGCGAACGGTATCCTCGGCGTAGGCGTGCGGCCCCAGGACTGTGGCTCGAGTTGCGTGAGCGGCTCACAAAGCGCCGCCTACTATGCTTGCGGCAGCTCGACGTGCACGGCCACCACAGAGGCTCTCGCATCGCAGGTGGGCAACCCGGTCCAGTATTTCACGACCGACAACAACGGCGTGATCGTCGAGATCTCACAGGTCTCCGATAGCGGAGGGAGCACGGCGTCCGGAACACTGGTGTTTGGCATCGATACCGAGACCAACAATGTGCTATCCGGCACGAGCGCGACCGTCTTCACCACAGACGAGTATGGCGACGTAACGGCAACGTTTAACGGCACCACCTATACGGACAACGCGTTCTTCGACACAGGCTCAAACGGTCTTTTCTTCGCGGACTCGAGTATTTCCCAGAACAGCAGCACGTGGTACACACCGTCGAGCACGTTGGGTCTGTCGGCTACGGTCACGGGTTCCAACTCATCGAGCGCAAGCATTGGTTTCAACATTGCCAACGCGACCACGCTGTTTGCGACGGGCAACTACGCATTCAACGATCTCGGTGCGTATCTGTCCGGCAGCTTTGACTTCGGGCTGCCGTTCTTCTACGGGCGGCATGTGTACTTCGGCATTACCGGTACATCGTCGGCCGGCGGCGGAAGCGGGCCATACGTGTCGTACGTATCGAGCTGATCGTCGGTTGTGACACTAAAGGCCGGCGCCTTCAAGGCGCGGGCCGTTTGCATGAAATTAACGGCTGGCGCCTCCGGGCCGCTGGCCGTTTGCATCATGGGAACCGGAAACATCGTTTTCCTCAATAAGTTTCCGCGCCAGGGCGTCGGCCTGTTCTGTCTCATTGTTGGCGACAGGCGCAATGCTTGCCCCTGCGGGATCGGTGGCACTGGCCAACGCTCCGTCACGTTGATGCGTGTCGACCGACACGACCATCGACAACCCAACCCGCAGCGGATGCGCAACCAGTTCCGCCGGGTCGAGAGAAACGATCACCGGTACGCGCTGCACGACCTTGATCCAGTTGCCGGCCGCGTTTTGCGGCGGCAACATCGAAAACGCACTGCCCGTTCCGGGTGACAGTCCACCGATGCGGCCATGGAATACCATCCCCGAACCATACAGGTCGGAGACTGCGGAAACCGGCTGGCCGATGCGCAGGTTGCGGACTTGCCCTTCCTTGAAGTTCGCCTCGATCCAGAGTTGCCTGACCGGCACCACCGTCATCAGCTGGGCGCCGGGCGCAACGGGTTGACCAATCTGCACGGCGCGCTGAGCCACGGCGCCTTCGACGGGCGCCACGAGCGTCGTGCGCGCGAGCCTGACATACGCAAGCTTCAGTTGCTGCACTGCCAGCGACACGGCTGGATCGTCCTCCACGTTCCCCGAACCACTCGCCGCGAGTCCGCTGGCAAGCTGGCTGCGCGCCGCGGCCAGATTGGCCTGCGCAACGGCAACGGCCTCTCTCGCGCGCTCGTACTCTTCGCCGGACACCACCTGCACGGTGGCACCCGAGCGCGCCTTCAGTGCCTGCTCGGCCTGTGCGAGTTCCGCCGCACGGGCGTCGACCGCAGCGCGGTACATTGCATTGGCGAACTGGGCGCTGCGCGTCTGCCGCACTGCGCGGATGAGGTCCCCCTCGGCCTGCCCAAGCGCAATACGCGCTTCTGTATCGTCGAGCCGCACCAGCGGCTGTCCGGCCTTGACGTACTGCGTATTGCCCACCAGCACCTCCCGCGCGGTGCCCGCCACCTGCGCGGCGATCGGCACCACGTTGCCGGCGACATACGCGTTATCCGTTTCCTCAAAGAAGCGGCCGGAGACAAACCAGTTCACACCTACCGCGGCGGCCGCAACCGCCGCCACGCCGAACAGCAGCATAAACAGGCGGTTTCGGCGCGAAATCTTCCTTGGATCGCGATGCGCAAATGCCATGCGTTCGCCGGGCAGGTTTTCTGTACTCATGCGATTCAGCTAGAGGAAGGATTGTTGGATGAGCGATTATCACTCTGGCTTGCGGGCGAGTCCTGAATCGCGGGCTGGCGGGTCGCGGCGGGTGAAGCCGCAGCGGTACCCGTCTGGCTCGCCTCGTCGAAGCCGCCGCCCAGCGCGCGGATCAACGCAATGTCCGCATCGCGCCGTTGTGCCTCGAGTTCGAGAAGCCGCTGTTGCTCGTCGAGTTTCATATCGTGTTGCGCGAGAACATCCGCCTGTGGAATCAGGCCGCGGCGCTGCCGTTCAGTCGCGACCGCGATCATCTGCTCACGCGCGGCGAGGACGCGTTGCTGCTCATCGATGAGTGTCGTAAGGCTGCGCATCGTCGCAATCGATCTGGACACCTCGGCAAGAGCCCCATCGAGTGTCTTGTTGTACAGCGCGATCGTCTCGTCTGCTTGTGCAAAGTCGCCATGCAGTTGCGAGCGCAACTGGCCACGTTCGAAAATCGGCAGGGACACGGCAGGACCGATGGCAAAGAATGCCGACGCGCTCGAGAACAGCGAGCCGAGACTCAACGACGACAGGCCACCCCCAGCAGACAGATTGATGTTCGGGTAGAACTCCGCGCGGGTAGCATCGATCTTTGCGGTTGCGGCCTGCACACGCAGCCTGGCCGCGACAATATCGGGGCGCCGGCCGAGCAGTTCGAGCGGCAGGTTCGCGGGCACGGACAAGGCGTCGCTATCGGTGAGCGTCGGCCGTTGCAACGAGAGCCCGCGTTCCGGTCCCGCGCCGGTCAGCGCTCCAATCTGCAACTGCGTCTGCGTGATCGAATCGTCGATCGTCTGCAACTGCATGCGAAGCGCCGCCTGCTCGATCTGTTCCTGCTGCGCGCTGTAAGTGTTGTCGATGCCCCTCGCCTCGCGCGTGCGCCGGATCGCATCGAGTTGCTCGGCTTCATGGCGTCGCGCCTCTATCAGGTCGCGCCTCGCATACGCGTAGGCCAGTTGGCCGTAGAGGGTGACAAGCGAAGTGGTGAGGGTCAGGCGAGCCTGCTGCGCATCGACGCGCGCAGCATCGCGTGCCGACACCAGCGCCTGGGTGAGCGCGCGGTTCTTGCCCCACAGATCCAGTTCGTAGTTGGCGCCGACGATCACGCTCCCCGGCGACACCCACGGGTCGCTAAAGAGATCGATCGGTACCGTGGTGCCATCGAAATTCACGCTCGCCGCCCCGTCGACGGCAGGAAAGCGCGCCTTGTAGGCTGCCGCCGTCGCCGTCCCCGTCAGACCCGTGCCCGAGGCGAACCGTTCGAGTTGCGACTGCGCCTCGGCGATCCGCGCGCCGGCAATCTGAATGTCCGGATTGCCGGCAAGCGCTTCTGAGACCAGCGCGTCGAGTTGCCGGTCATGAAACGATGCGAACCATTGTGCCTCCGGCCACGCGCCGCCTGCATCTTTCGTGGTCTGCGCCAGTTCCTGCGGACCCGGCGAGCGCATGGCAAGCGGCTGATAGGGGGTGTGGTCCGCGCAACCGCTCAGTACACACAAACCGCTCAGCAAAGTAGCCGATGTTAAAGCCCATAAGCGCTTTAACGCGTGCTGGACATGGCAGAGTTCGATCGCCATCGTTCAGCCGCGCGCCAGACGGGCGGCGAGCCGCGGACGCGCGGTTTCGAGCGGACCCAGCCTGCCAAACATACCGTCGACAATCCCGCAGGCGATGCCGGAAAGCTTCGCCAGCTTGCCGGACTCGAAGAGCAACACCTGCCACACCTGCATGAGAGTGATGAAGTTAGGGATAAGCGCGACCGGAAGCGATAGCGTGTATTGCAGACACAGATGCATGCCGTTGCGTGCCATGTAATAGCGGCGAAACGCCGGATGGTTCATCGAAGTAAGGCGTATCGGACCGAACCGGTGCTGCCGTTTTTCGCCGATGCGATGTGACAGGATGAGCCGTGGCTCCACATAAAAAGGTACGCCACGCTGCAACGCGCGCAATGAATATTCCGTGTCGACGTGGTCGATAAACAACGGTTCATCGAACGCACCCAGCCGCTCATAAGCGAGGCGAGAAATGACGCAACCGGAAGACAGGAGAAAGGAGCACGGCTGCAACGATGCTCCCGCTTCGAAGGCCAGCGTGCGGATCGAAAAGCCGTTGCTGTACATCTGCGGCAGGAAGCGGCCGATGTTCTCGTCGTAGATACGCGGCCCGATAGCGAAGGCTCGTGCGCCGAGCGCCGCGCAGGACTCGCGCATCACGCGAAAGTAATCGGCACTCGCCAGCGAATCCTGATCGAACAGCGCCACCGCACCGATACCGCGTTCGAACAGGTGCGCAAGGCCCCGGTTGTAGGCGCCGGCAATCCCGCCACGATTGGCATTACGAAGATATGCAATACCGTGCGCGGCCAGTCCATCGGCAATCGAGGCAGCAGGCACCGGCGAATTGTCGACGACCAGCACCGGCACGCCAGGTTCGCACAGTTCGAGCAGATGCGTAAGCTGCTCGGGCGTCGGACGATACAACACCACCAGCGCGCCGAGCAACGGCGCGGCGCTCTCGGTGGCGCCCGCGCTGCCCGCAGAGGTGATCGTTTCGCTCATGATCGTTATCTCCCCATACGCGTCAATGTCTGGCGCGCGCCGCGGAGATGCCGCGCCACGGCCTGGTGGCCCACATCAGCACGGCGAGTGCGAGGCACACGAGGCTCGCCATATAGAACAGGTCGTTGGTCGCCATCATGTAGGCCTGTTGCTCGACCACACTGCGCACGGCGGCCAGCTGATTGGGGCCTAGTCCAAGCGTTTGCAGCGATCGCATGAACAGGCTCGTGCCGGTGGACGCATGCGTCACCGACTGCGCGAGATTGCCATAGTGATGCGCGGCGCGGTTGTCCCACCAGGTAACACTGAGCGCGGTGCCGAAAGCGGCCGAAAGCGTGCGCAAAAAATTCGACAGACCCGAGGCCGCCGCCAGTTTTTCGTTGGGGATACGCGACAGGATGGCCGCGCTCAACGGGATAAAAAAGCACGGCAGGCCGATGCCTTGAATGAAGGTCGGCGTGACGATCTGCCAGAACGACATCGTCAGGGTGAAGTGCGCGTCCCACGACAGCACGGCAAAAAACACCAGGAAACCAAACGACGTGACGACGCGCGCATCGAAGCGATCCAGAAACATGCCGACCAGCATGGAAAAAACCAGCGCAAGGATGCCGAGCGGCGCAACTGTCAATCCCGCCTGGAATGCGGTGTACCCCATCACGGTTTGCAGCCAGAGCGGAAAGATGACACCGATCACCGAGAAGCTCACCATTCCGAGCGAAATGATCGCCACGCCGAACGAAAACGTGCGGTCGCGAAACAGGCTGAGATCGATCACCGGATAGGGCTCGGCCGATTCCCAGATCAGCAGCGAGACCAAAGCGAGCGCGGCGATCAGCGAAAGCCCGACGATCAGGGACGAGTCGAACCAGCCGTGATCGCGCCCGAGGTCGAGCACGCCCTGCAGCGCCCCCACACCGACTACGAGCAGCACGATACCCATCACGTCCATCGGCGGCTGATGCGGATCGGGTGGCTCGCGTCGCAGCAGCGCGGCGCATGCCGCGAAGGCAAACAACCCGATTGGCAGATTGATGAAGAAAATCCACGGCCAGGAAAACTGGTCGATGATCCAGCCGCCCAGCACCGGCCCGAAGATCGGCGCGAGCAGAACTGTCATGGCCCACAACGCCAGCGCCAGCACACGCCTTTCCGGCGGAAACGCACGCAGCAGGATGGCCTGTGAAAGCGGCACCATTGGGCCTGAACAGAGCCCCTGCATCGCACGGCATACCACCAGCAGTTCCAGGTTGCCCGCCATCCCGCATAGCAGCGAAGTCAGCGTGAATAGCAGCACGGACCAGACGAACAGGCGCGCCTCGCCGATCCGTTGCGACAGCCAGCCGGTCAGCGGCACGGCAATCGCCGCCGCAACCGAATACGAACTGATGACCCAGGTCGCCTGTGAATTCGACACGGCGAGACTGCCCGCGATGGACGGCACGGCGACGTTCGTCACGGTCGAATCGAGCACCTCGATGAAGGTGGCGAGTGAAAGCGCAAACGTCAGCAAGGCGAGCATCGTGCCGCGCAAAGGCGGCGCCTCGCGAGCGCTGAGATCCGGTATGACTACGTCGCTTGAAGTACTCATATGGACCGTGCTGTTCCCAGGGTCTTACGGTCTGCGGGACGCGTGCCGGCAGCGGCACGTCGCTCGGCCAGACGCTCGATGTATTGCGCGGCGGCTTCGCAGGCGTCGGGGGCGGTGCCAATCCGTTGTCTGGCGATCGTGCAGCGCGCCGCGACCCATGGGTCCGTGGCGATGCGCGAGAGTGCGGACGCCAGCGCCTTACCGCTCGCCGGGCTGTCGATCCGGATGCCACAACCGCTCTGCGCGACGCGCTGCGCGTTGTCGAACTGATCGTGCGCAAACGGCGTGACCACCTGCGCAATGCCTGCTTCGAATGCCAATGCAGCCGTGCCGATCCCGCCGTGATGAACCAGCGCCGCGCAGTGAGGCAGAAGCTTGCGCATCGGCACAAAGTCGCGCACCAGCACGTCGGCGCGCGCATGCCACCGGTCTCCCACGTTGCGGGCGAGGACGATAGCGCGTGCGCCGGTACGGCGCAGCGCTTCGTCGACGGCGCCGAAATACGCCCGCTCGTCGATAAGCGTGGAGCCCGGTGTGAAGACCACCGGCCGTTTGCCCGACGAAAGGAAAGCACTCAGCTCGTCGTCGAACGCGCCGGGCGACACATCGTTGAAAAGCGGGAAACCCGCCATGAAATGGTTGCGCGGCCAGTCTGGCTGCGCGGCCGCAAACCACTCCGGAAACAGACACAGCACGCCGTCCGGCGAGTGCAGCCAGCGGCCGAGGATGCGGCTCGCCGGTGGCAGTCCCAGGCCCTGCCGGACGTCGTTCAGCGCGGGGCCGCAAGCCCTGTCGATAATGCCTGTCTCGATCATCTCCATGCACTTTGCCCTGAGCGGAAGCGGCAGCCACATGGGCACGGTCATACGCTTGTGGGTCGGCGGCGCGCTGGCGGACAGCAGCGTCGAAGGCGACACCTGAACAGATAGGTATGGCGTGCCGTGAACTTCCTGCATCAGGCGGGCAGCGAACGCCCACAGCGAGCCGACCAGTACCGTGTCGGAGGTCGTGAGCGCGGCAAGCTCATCGAAGTGCGGCCGGATCGACGGCGCGACGATGCTCCACAGCGTGCGAAACGACGTCCGCGGGTTCCAGAGCGCGGGGCTGGCCATCGCCCGCGCATACTCGTCCCACGTGCCGATCGGCACGAACGCAAAACCGTGCTGCTCGGCCAGCGGCGCGAATTGCGGATGCGTGCAAAGCACGATCCGGTGCCGCCGTTGCGCCAAAGCCCGGCCAATCCCGATGAATGGATGAACGTCGCCGGCCGAACCGATCGCGGTAATAACGATGTGAGCCATGGGTCGTGCGCCGCTCAATAGACCCAGGGCACAAGCGCCCTCACTTCGCGGCGATAGGTGCGGTAGGGGTCGCCGAAATGCTCCGACAACCACTGCTCCTCGACGCGGACCTTATAGGCCAGCGAAGCAAAGATGAGCGCGAAGCCGACCACTCCGCGCCACTCCTCCGTAACCAGAGCGGCGCCGGCGATGGCGAACAGACAGCCGGTGTAGATCGGATGGCGCACGAGCGCATAAGGTCCGCTGCGGACCAGTTCGTGATCCGCCTTCAAGGTGACCGATACGCTCCAGTTCGAGCCGAGATGGCGCCGCCCCCAGACCGAAAAACTCAGCCCGGCCACGATAATCGCCAGCCCGATCCATTGTTGCGAATCGAAGTGCGCGTCCGCAAGACTCCAGGCGCCGGCCAGCCGGTCCGGTAATACCACCAGCGCACAGCCCACGATCAACGGAATCGACTGGATCGTGCGCGACAAACGATCCTCGCGCCTGACGGTTTTCTTCGCCCACGAGGAGGCCTTCATCCAGTAGGCGAGCCACACGGCCCACGGGCCGAGAACGGCAATCGAGTGATAGATCGTCATTTTCAACCTCCGAAATCCACGTTCATTCCGGGGGTCGCAAACGTTTGCGCGACGGACAGAGAAGACGGCACCTCAGGTCGTGAACGACCGAACTCTTGAGCTACACCGAAGAAACCGAGGATTTCCTCACGGATGGCGGCCGCCTGGGTTCGCCCTTCCAGTTCGAGGAAATGCCCCGTGTTCGGCACCGCAGCGAACTGCGCGTGCATGACGTAGCGGGCGAGGACACGAATGTCCTCCGCGGTGGTGTATTCGTCGAGCTCGCCGTTGAGGAACTTGAGCCGGCAGCGAATCTCGGCCAGCTTGCCGAGGTAGCTTTCCGGCTTCAGCGCCAGGATCTGTTCGGCGTGGAACGAGACGCGGCGCTGATCTTCCTTCGGCAGGCCGGTGAGATAACGGTAGTTCAGCAGCTTCAGGATACGCGGCAGGTGCTTGCCTACGGTGTCGTTCAATAGCTGGGCGGCCTGCAGGTGCTCGCCGGCCTCGAGCATGTCCCGCGCCTGACTGACATAGGCGATCATCGCATCGTTGAGAAACGGCGAGAACGAGCCGATTACCGCGCCTTCGATACTGGCGGGCCGCCGCGCCAGGGCCAGCAGCGCCGCAAGGCCGCCCCAGGACACGGAATACAGGTAGCTCGGCTCGAAGTGATTGATCAGATGCAGCAGAATCTCCGCCTCGTCGTCCTTGGTCAGCAGGAACTCGCTGCGGTTGTGCTGCCGGGATTCGCCGGCATAAGGCAGGTCGAAACAGATAACGTTATATCGTTCGCCAAGGTATTTGATTGTTTGCCCAAATGAAGCTGATGTTGCGAGGGCCCCATTCACGAGAATTACGCTTTTCCGGTCAGCCTCGAAGATATGCCGCTCAGCCTGTACGCAAAGATAATTGGGTAGACGAACGATTGTTTTTTCAACCGGCATAGAACCCCCTTCATTCTTAATTGAATGAAAAATTGATTTGCACTTTATCGAATGCAGTGCAACAGGCAGCGCATTGGCATACAGCCACATCCATATAGGACAATGGCTTCCAGGATTTTGCGATGCAGTGATACTGCGAACAAATATTGTCTGAACAATTGTGAAAAATCAAGCACGTCTATATTTTATTTTTGGAATGAAAATTACTTATGTAAGGTTGGATAATATGCTTATTGAATTGCATATTAGAGAAATAATTCCCGAATGATATTTGTGTTGATTTTATGTCGGCAAATTATTCATCACCCGATTTATATTGTTATAACTCACGCGAATCCGGGCAGCCGCATATCACACTTCGTCCGAAGCCCCGCTCTCCCCCACGGGGATATGAAGTTGTACCGACGTGCCGTGGCCACGCTTGCTGAAAACGACCGGTTGCGCCAACGGCCAGCGCCCGTTCCCGGATGCCCAGCAAGCCTGCTGACGGGATCAAGGCTCCGTGGCCGCATCCAGTTCGAGTAGCCGTGGCAGCGTGGCCATATCGGACTTCGCCAGCGGCTTGCTATACCGAAACCCCTGCGCGACCTGACACCCGTTCGCCAGCAGGAAGTCTGCCTGTTCCGCCGTTTCGACTCCTTCCGCAACGACTTGCTGGCCGAGGCACCGTGCGATAGACAGGATCGCCTTGACGAGTTCCGCGTGGCGCCGGTCCGTGGTCACCTTCTGGACAAACGACCGGTCGATCTTCAGCGTATCGATCGGAAACCGTGCGAGATAGCTCAACGCCGAATAGCCGGTGCCGAAATCGTCGATGGCGATCGAGAGCCCCATGGCCTTGAGCGCCGAAAGCGTATCCAAGATGGTGTCGTCTTCCTCGAGCAGCAGGCTCTCCGTGATCTCGAGCTCCAGCCATTCAGGACGACAGCCGGTCTCTTCGAGCAACTCGCCGACCATCGGGACGAGATCGCGAAACTGAAACTGCCTCGCCGACAAATTGACCGCGACCGTGTGGCACGCTGTGCGACCGGCGTTCCATTCCGCTGCGGCGAGGCAAGCCTCGCGCAGGACCCACTTACCCAGATCGGCGATCAGGCCCGTCTCCTCGGCAAGCGGAATGAACTGGTTGGGAGGCACGAGGCCGACTCCAGGGCGCCGCCACCGCAGCAAGGCTTCTGAACCGATCACCTGATTGCCGTCGAGCAGTACCTTCGGCTGATAGTGCAACTCCAGTTCGTCACGCTCGACGGCGCGGCGCAGCTCCGATTCCAGTAGCAGGTACGCGGTCGCATCGACCGTCAGTTCTTTCGAGTAGAAGCGAAAGCTCCGGCCGCCGGCACGCTTGGCCGCGTACATGGCCAGATCCGCGTATTTCACGAGGTCGTCCGCTACGACGCTATCGGGCGGATACAGGGCAAGTCCAACGCTGCAGGAAACGTACACCTCTCTCCCGTTCAGGTAGAAAGGCTCGTCGAACTTGCCGAGAATCATCACTGAGATGTCCTCCAGAACGGCACGATCGCAAATGTCCGGAAGAAGAATCGCAAATTCATCGCCCCCGAAGCGGGCCACGGTATCGCAAGAACGCACGCAGAGGTTCAGACGCGCAGCCGCGTCGCGCAGCAACTGGTCGCCCACGGCATGCCCCATGGTGTCGTTGATACCCTTGAAGCGATCCATGTCGATCATCATCACGCTGGCAAACTTGCGCTGCCCGCCAGCCTCGCTGGTAATCCGCACCAAACGCTCATTGAACTCGGTACGGTTCGGCAATCCGGTGAGCGGATCGTAGAAGGCCATCTGGTGAATTTTCTGGCGTGAAACCTGCAATTCGGAAATGTCGCGGCCCACGGTCAGGACATGTTCAACCGTACCGTGCACGCCGAATTCCGGAGCCAGCTTGATCAGATGGCAACACTGCGCGCCATCCTTTTCTGTCCAGCTCAACTCGAATTCGGCGGCTTTGCCGCTAGCGAATACTTCCGTCAGCTTCTCCTCGTAAATCAGGGCATTGGGGCCGCCGGGACATTCGGACGGTTTCTTGCCGATCAGCGCGGCTAAACCGCCCTCGACGAGCGCGGCGGAAATCGGATTGACATAGACACGTCTAAGCTCTTTGTCATAGCGCACGATCGTGTCTGGCGAATTTTCCACCAGCGTCCGGAATTCCCGCTCGCGGCCGGCAAGCACCTCTTCGATACGTTTGCGCTCCGTAACATCGCGGGACAAGATGAGGAACGTGTCGGTCGCGGGCGTTTCGCCCAGCTTCTTCGCCAGCGAATACTCGAACCACCGGCGGCTGCCATCCGGCAGGTCGAGCATAAGCGTCTCGCCAACGGTCACCCCTTGCCTGTCGGCCATCCCGATGGAGCGCATCGCGGCGCTCGCCTGCTGCGCGGGCAACACTTCGTCGAGCGTTTTGCCGAGCAGCTCTTCCTTGGGCATGGCGAGCAATTCCGGATTCTTGGTCCAGACGTTCAGATACCTGCCATCACGGTCCAGTTCGAACAGAATATCGGGGATCGCGGCAATGACCCCTTCGGCGAAATCGAGCGCATGCTTGAGATCCTGCTCTGCCCGGCGCCGCTCGGTAATGTCGCCTCCAATAACCAGTACGGACACGATGACGTCCGTTTCATCGCGTTCCGGGACCAACTGGACGTGGTGGATGCGGGGCTCTCCCTCCTGCGTCGTGAAGCGCAATTCCAGTTGCCCTTCTTCTCCTGTGCGGGCTACCTCGAGAATGGCGCTTTCGTAACCCTCGAACCGCCCGTCGGGAAAAAGCTGGCTTGGCGCCTTCCCGACAACCTTGTCGATCCCGAGACCGAAGATGGCTTCGAGCCGCGGATTCAGATAGACGATCTCAGCGCCGGTGGCATGACGCGCAAGGTAGTTCGGCAGATTTTCGGCCAGGGTCCGGAACTGACGCTCGCTGGCTGCAAGCGTCTCGCGCATCCGGCTGTGCCCGTCGTTCTGGACAGCGATGTCTGCGGCAAGCTGCGCGCCCAGTGCTCGCAGACACTGCGAAAGTGTCTGCAGGCGCCTTGCCATGCGGCGATTGCGAACCTCGCCCTCCCCGGGCGTCCGGAGCTCCATCACAACCGCGTCGATACCTCTGACGATGTTCAGAAACTGTTCAGTCCGCTGCGTGACGTCGAATCTCACCGAAGCCTCCAGAAGTCAGCTCTCACCGGGCAAGAGGACAGGTTGATTGTCATTGTGGGGTTGCCTCGTCTGTGTGCGATGTCTCGGCCCAGCGCAAGGCGCCGCGGCCGGCTTCTTTTGCCGCGTAGAGCGCCATGTCGGCGGACTTGTAGAGCGTCTGGGCATCGAGTGCGTCCTGCGGACACCGCGCGACACCGATGCTCGCGCCGACCGCTAACGAAAGGTGGTGGTACGGAACTGGCTGGGCGAACGTGGCCATGATGCGTTCGCACACGGCGGCCACGGCCTCGCGCTCGCCTGGCTGCCTGAGCAGCACGGCGAACTCGTCGCCGCCAAGGCGCGCGACGAGATCGACCTCGCGCGTCGCCTGGCGCAGGCGCGCGCCAACGGCCTTCAACACCTCGTCGCCAGCATCGTGGCCGTAAGTGTCGTTGATCGGCTTGAAGCGGTCGAGATCGACCAGCACCAGCGCGAATTCGGCGCCCCGGCGTGCCTGCCCCACGAGGAGATGCAGGTCGTCGTTGAAATGCCGCCGGTTCGCAAGGCCGGTCAAACCGTCGAAGTAGGCCAGCTGTTCGAGCCGCTGTTCACTGGCCTGCAATTCCGCCGTACGGCGCACGAGTTCGTCGGAGCGTTGCTGGAGCTCATTGGTGCGTTGCTGAAGTTCCTGCGTGCGTTGCGCGACCAGCGCCTCCAGTGCCCCAGCACGCCGGCGTAGCAGGCGCGTGCGTACCTGTATCAGTACACCGAAGAGCACCAGCAAGAACAGCACCGCGAACAGACGAAAGGAAATCGTCTCGTACCACGCTGGCACAACGCGCACCGGCAAGCTCGCCCACTCCGTCCACTCGCCGCCGGCACGATTCGACGCGCGCACTTGCAGCACGTAGTTTCCAGGCGGCACGTTCGTATAGTGAGCGATCCGAAGGTTGGCAGGCGAGTCGGTCCATGCGTCCTCGAGACCCGCCAGGCGGTAGGCGTATCGCGTGCGCTCGGGGGCCGAGTAATCGAGCAGCGCGAAGGTGATCTGTATTGCGCGTTGCGAAGGGCCGAGCGTGATTCCGGACGACGGTATCGATCGGCCATCGGCATCCGTGAGCCTGATAGGAGCCTTGAAACGCGAGGGTTGAAACTCGCCGGGATGCACGATCGTCAAGCCATTGCCGCCGAACAGCAGATCTCCCTGCAGCGTGGTACCGGCCGAAGAGGCCCAATAGGGCAGCAGGCCAACCCCGTCGGCCTGTTGCAGCCGTGTCGTGGCCAGCGTGTCGTGGTCGATGTGCACGATGCCGCTATCGGTGCTCACCCAGACATTGTCCTTCGCATCGAGCAGCAGCGCGTTCGCGGCGTTGTTCTCCACACCATCCTCGTGACCGATACGGTGCACGTGCAAGACCGCACCTCGCGGACCGGGCTCAAGCGCACGCACGCCGCCGCCGTAGAACGCGATCCATAGCCAGCCGCGCCTGTCGCGCACGATGGAAGTCACGCAGCTACTGGGCAAACCGATCCGCTCCGGCGTCTCCGGCCAGGGCCGGTCAGTGTGGCCGGTTGCCGGCCAGTAGCGCGCGAGTCCCGTCTGCGTACCGACCCACAGCGCCTCGTTGTCGCGGCAGTTAAGGCTCGTAATGTCTGCGCCCCGCAGACTCGGGACGCTTTGCGCCGCCGCACCCTGGACAGACAGGTCGACCTGCGCCAGTCCACTCGGGCCGCCGATCCAGAGCCTGTTGCCGTCGACGCACAGCGCCCTGACCAGTGCCGTGGGCGGCAAACCTGGGAACGCGGCCCGCTCGACGCTGCGGCCGCCATCGCGGGTGCGGTACAGCCCCTTGGCGGTACCGATGTAGACGCTGCCGTCCGGCGCATCGACCATCGAAAGTGCGGAGCTCCTCGGGAGCGCGGTGTCCGGTCGACCGTCCTCGGGCGCGAGGCGCCGGCTGTGTCCGTGTTCCGCTGAGACGATGTCGATGCCGCCGTTGTCGCTGCCGAGCCAGACGCTGCCGTCGGGCCGTGCGAACACCGAGGTGACCTGCGCGTGCTTGCCGCCGAGCAGGTGGCCATCGCTGCCATACCACGTTGTAATCGCTCGCTGCGCCGGATCGATCGAATCGAACAGACTCGGCCCACCGGCCCAGATAAGTCCGCTGTGATCGCGCAGCAGCGCGACCACGTCATCCTCGGCGAGGCTGCCGGGCAGCCCTGCATCGTGGCGCAGGCGCCGGGTCGTCCAGTTCCGCGTGTCGACCTGGACGATGCCCTGTGACCATGTACCGAGCCACACCCGGCCGTCGCCGACATCGACGATCGCGACAACCCAGTCCGTCTCGACACCCTTTCCGCCACCGCTTTCACTATCGTGCAACTGCCGGGCCATCGTGGCGCCAGGTTCGATTACGAAGGCGCCGTCCGCACGCGTGCCGACCCAGACACGTCCGTCCTTGTCCTGCGCCAGTTGCCAGACCTCGATAGCAGCGCGGGTCATGCTTTCGGTCGGCACCGGCACGAAAGCCGGGGTGCCCGCGCGCAGGACGAACAGGCCGTCGTGCGTGCCGGCCCACAGGTTGCCGCTGCGATCAGCGAGCAAAGCGCTGATCCGGCGAGCCGGCAGGCCGGGCGGGTTGCCTCCCTCGGCCGCCCGCCGCACCTTGCCGGTGCTCAGATCCAGCCGGTCCAGTCCGGCTTCCGTACCCACCCACAACCCATCCGGGCCGTCAGCGGCAAGCGCGAAGACGCGTGCGCTGCTCAGGCCCTGGGGGCCCGCACCCAGCGTCCAGAATGTACCGGTCGAGTTGTCGAAACGTGCAAGCCCGCCGCTATCCGTGCCTACCCAGAGGCGCCCCTGGCGGTCCTCATGCAGGGCATTGATGTAAGAGGAAGGCAAGCTGCCGGGCTTGCCGGCATCGCCAATGTAGACGCGAAAGCGGTAGCCGTCCCAGCTGGCAAGGCCAGTCTGCGAAGCGATCCAGATCAGACCGTCCCGGTCCTGCAGCATCGCGGTGGGCGTGATGCTGCTAGGTGCTTCGACATGGCGAAAAACCGGCGTTGAGCCATCGTACCAGGCACCCGCCGCGGCGGCGGGTGAAACAGTCGCGAGCACCATCAAAGGTGCGAAAAAGCAGCACAGCATCTGCGACCAAAGAAACTTCCATTTCTGCATCGAACTCTGGTCCCCGGTAAGTCGTTCGGCGCGATCGCCAGTCCGATGCACAGAAGGGCTGCATACAGTCATCCGAACGGGTCACGCCAACGCGATGGATCGGCCACTTCTAAGGCGGCCACGTCACCCGCCGCGGATCCGCCCAAAAGGCACCCACGTCTCTTTAAGTTACGGCAGACGGGCGCGACTTCTGAAGCAGTTCCTCAGTAGGGATTGGCTGAATTTTTTGTAGGTCTCGCGAACCGGAAACCTGAGAAAATACGCTGCGCCGGGTATTCGCCAGGCGCCGTCGAGAGTCCCGCAGCGGCCAGTTACGAGCGGCGGCCAGGCGACTTGTTTCGCATTAGAATCTGAGTATCAGAATGAGAATCGCCGGGTTTCATGGAAGCCCGGCCGCCCGCCGTAAGGGATATCGCAATGCTATGGAAGATTGAAGGCTCCGAGACTCATATTCTGGGTTCGGTTCACGTCACCAACCTCGAGCCGTTTCGCTTGCCGCGCCATGTTCTGGAGGTGTTTAGCACCGCCAGTCACCTCGTGCTGGAAGCAGACCTGTCGGAACCGCCCGACTCGGCGCCCCTATTGCTGCCGCCCGGCACCACGCTCAAGGATTGCGTGACACCGCTTACGTATGCGAAAGCGCATTCGCACTGGTTGCGGCTCGGACTTCCCGGGCAGAATCTGCCGCGCTTCAAACCCGGCGCCGCGGCGCTGATCCTTCACCTGAACGAGGCGGCGAGGAGCGGCTATGTGATGGAGCGCGGCGTCGACCGGCTTCTCTGGGATCGCGCCGTCCACGATGCAAAACACCGTGGGGCGCTCGAAACGGTCGAGGCCCAAACCATCGCCCTGACGTCGGCGCCGATTGCCGAGCAGACCTCCATGCTGGAATATTTCGTGAACGGCGATCTCGGTGTTGCAGAGCTGTCCACGATGGTGCGCGCCTGGACTCACGGAAATACCATCCGTTTCGATGCTGCGCTCACGGAACGCCGCCGGCGCTGGCCGGCCATGTTCGACATCCTGATCAATCAACGCAACAGGAACTGGGTGCCCTCGATTGTCCGGATGGCGGCGGATCGCAGGTCGCGACTGATCGTCGTGGGCGCCATGCATACGGTCGGCCCGGCTGGACTTCCGCGTCTGCTGTCGATGCACGGGCTGCGTTTGCGCAGCCAAAGCTGGTGCCTGCCGGCCACTCCTTTGACGCGATACCGGCATCACGCACGCCGTGAAGCGCACGGCCGGGTCCAGCCCGACTAGTCCGGCGCCGCCTGACGATCAGGAAGACGAACCTTGATCGCAGTGCCGGCGCCGGGCGCACTGAGCACTTCGATCTCCCCGCCCAGCATCAGGACACGCTCTTCCATCCCGGCCAGACCGAACGAGGTTTTTCTGATCGCCTGCGCATCGAACCCTTGGCCGTCGTCGCGAACTTCGAGCACGTAGGCGCCAGGCGTTCGTTCGAGCGTGATGATCACTTCGGTGGCCGCCGAATGCCGGGCGACATTCGTCAACGCCTCCTGGACGAGGCGAAACAGCACCACGGCGTGGTCTTCGCTCATGACGATGTTCTCGTCCTGCACGCGAAGCTGGCATACCGTGCGGCCATTGCGGTCGAACTCGGCAGCCAGCCATTCGAGCGCCGCCACGATACCGGCATCGAGAGCCGGCGGACGCAGCGACGTGATGACGCCCCGCACCACCTCCATGGTGTTGTCCACCAGCGCAATCAGTGCCCGGGTTTCGTCGAACAGCTCCGGGTGGTCATTGCCGAACTGCATGCGCAACGTCGACGCGCGCATGCGTAGCGCGGTGAGATATTGCCCGAGCTCGTCGTGCATTTCCCGTGCGATATGTTTGCGCTCTTCTTCGCGTGCAGTTTCGCGGCGCGAGGTGAGTTCGCGCAACATCTCGTAAGACTCCCGCAAGCGGTGCTCTGCTTCCTTGCGCTCGGTCAGATCGACCACGAAGGCGACACCTTCCTTCCCACTAGCTTCGAAAGCGACCCTGCCGATCATGACGGGCACACGGCTGCCGTCCTTCCTGAGGTACTCCTTCTCCGTTGGCTGTGAGCGCCCCACTGTCCTTAGCTCTTCCAAAGCCAGTGCGGCGCTTTCGCGCCATTCCGGCGGCGTCAGGTCCGTCCAGCGCACGCGCCCCGAGACGAGGTCGTCGCGCTCGTATCCCACCATGCGCAGAAACGCGTCGTTCGCCTCGAGGATGTCACCATCCTCTCTCCAGACGATGATGCCGATGATGTTGGCATCGACGAGCCGCCGAATCCTCGATTCGCGCTCCGCAAGGTCACGGTACAGGCGGGTATTTTCGAGCGACGTCGCGGCCTGCGAGGCAAGCAGCCTTAGCGCGGCAATCCGTGCAGGCGCGAATACGCGGGTGAGCAGATCGTTTTCGAGGTACAGCGCGCCGATGAGTTTGGCCCGGTTCATCAAGGGCATGCAGAGCATCGAACGGGTGCGGTGCTGAACAATGTACGGGTCCGTGGCAAATGTGGGATCGCTCGCTGCATTGTCGAGAATCACGCTCTCGCGCGTACGCAGGACGTGGTACAGAACCGACTCGGGCAGCATCGCCGCGCTCACCGGCACATCGCGCAGCTCGACAAGCGGCATATCGCCGTCGGTCGTGACCTCTGCGGCGATCCGTTGCTCATTGCCGTCCGGAAGAATCAGCAAGCCGCGTCCGGCGCCGGCCTGTTCGATCGCCGTACGCATTACCGTATCGATCAGCTTGTCGAGAACGATCTCTCCCGAGACCGCTTGCGACACCTTGATCACCGTCGCGAGATCGAGGTGTTCGACCGGCGCCCCGATCGTGCTGGTGGGTCTGAGCGCCTGGTCACCTTCTCTGAGGTATGGGTGCATTTCGTCGAGCTGCCGCACCTTGCCATCTGCGCCCCAGCGCCGATACCCTTGCCGGGCGTCCTGCAGATACATGCGGGCTATCTTGTCGAATCCGCGCGCCGCATAGAAGCGCGACGCGAGTTCGCCGGCAAGCGCTTCGTTTTGCACGAAGCCGTTTGCGCGCGCCGAGCGGATCGCCGTTTCGTAGAGGCGCATCGCCTCGGCGTCGCGCCCTTCCAGGCGAGCGATCTCGGCGCCGACCAGCGCAGCGCGATCCTCGAAGTTTTCGGGGCAACTCTGCGCCCGCAATTGCAATTGCCTTTCGTGAATAGCTATCGCTTCGAGAGACTCCCGCGCTTCAGGGCCGGGGCTGGCAACAGGACCGCAGCAGGCAGCCAGCGAGAGCGCGCTGTAGAAATGATATTCCGCCTCTTCCAGGTACGATGCCGCGGTCCACAAAAGACGTTGCGCCCGCATCGAAGCATCTGCCGCCGCCGCGTAGTCGCCGGCAAAAAAGCGCGCCTGCAACTTGCGGATCCAGTACCAGCTGTGCGCAATCACGAGGTCCGGATTTTCGAGGAAGTGACGCTCGATCCGCATCTCGTCGAACTGCCCATCGTTGAAAGAGCCAAAGGCCAGCGTCAGGCCTCGCAGCGTTCGTACCAGTCCAAGCTGCGTCGCGCTGACGTCGGTGGCGAAACCGAAATGCGCTTTTTGCGCGAACATCAGGCTCGCTTCAGCTTCGCGCTGCACGTCGGCGAGTGGATCTCCCGCGATGAGCAGATTGGTGATCATATGGGTGTAGCAATACCCTTCGCAAACGAGGTCACCCGTATTCCTTGCAGCCTCGAACGCGCGGTTCATCAGTTCGCGGCCAGCCCGCAAATGTTTGGCCATCGGCAGGATGACGTTGCCGAAATGCATGTAGGTTCTTGCACGGAAACGCATCAGGCGGCGTCGTTCGACAAGGTCGTAACCCAGCTGACCGAATTGAAATCCGACCTCGTAGTGGCCAAAACGCGCTCCGGCCATCATGCCGAGCCGGACATAGGCGGAGCTGGATCCGTCGCAATTGCCGCGTTCAAGGCTCAGATTGACGGCCCTGGAGACGACCAGCGACCATAGATTCGTATCGGTAAACAGTGCGGCGGGCATGACCTTGACGAGGACGTCCATGGTCGCGAGCGATTCCGGGTCGGTCATCAGCCGCAGATCGATGAGCTCCTCGATCTTGCGGTCTCCAAGCTGGGACCAGATTCGTTCGTATTCCTCACGCGCTTTCTCTTCCGCGGTATGCGGCGACCAGTCGATGCCCAGATGTTCCAGGTAGTCCAGAGCAACCGCAACGGCGCGGCTCGCCTGATCGAGCGTCATGTACAGATCGACGCGCAAACATGTCACGTTGGCACGTTCGGGGACAGTCGCAGCACGCTGAATAAGCACACTCAAACGCTCTTCCGCGGCCGACAGGCGGCCCGTCAAAAACTCGCATTCGGCCCGCTCCAGCTCCAGCGCGAAGATCAGGTCGTGCCGGCGCACCCAGCAATCGTCCCTCAGGAATTCGGCGCCGGCGCTCAGGTAGGTGAGCGCCGACTCATAGGCTGACGACGCCTTCGCACGCTGGCCGGCAATCAGGTTGAGCCCGGCCAGTTGCTCGCGCTCTTCCTGCAGCGTGACGAGGGCTGCACCACGGTTGAGCTGGTTGACGATTTCGAAGACCGCCTCTTGCCGTTTCTCGGGTAGCGTCTGCGCAGCAAGCAAACGTCCGACGCGCAAATGGGCCTGCGCACGCAACGCCTCGGGGATCATCGAGTAGGCCGCCTCCTGCACCCGGTCGTGGACAAACCGGCAGGATTCCTCAAGTTGCTCGATGAGCTCCTGTTCGACCGCCGGCAGCAGCAGTGCCCGGATCTCGTCTCTCGAACGCTCAAGAACGTTCGCGAGCATCGCCGTCGTGGCGGTGTTGCCGAGACAGGCAAACTGTTGCAGCGCCTGCTGCGTTTCGACGGGCAAGCGGGCCAGCTTCGCGACCATCAGGTCGGCGACATTGTCGGTATAGCCCTTGCCATGAATGTTCGGCAGATCCCAGTGCCAGCAGGCTGCGTCGTGATCGAAACCGAGCAGGCCCTCGTCGACGAGTGCGTGCAGAAACTGGATGACAAAGAACGGATTGCCGGCGGTCCTTTCGTGGACGAGCTGCGCGAGCGGTGCCGCGTGTTCCGGCACGTCGCGAAGCGCCTCTGCGATCAACTGTTCGACGTGCCCGCGCGCAAGCGGCACCAGCGCCACTTCATCGAACGTTGCGCCGGCGTTGCGCACGGCCTGCAGCTTGCGCATCAGCGGATGCGAGGCGTCCACCTCATTGTTACGATACGCGCCGATCAACATCAGATGGCGCAGATCCGGACCGGTAAGCAGGTCCTCCAGCAGATCGAGCGTCGCGGCGTCGAGCCATTGCAGATCGTCGAGAAACAGCGCCAGCGGATGTTCCTGCGTGGCGAATACGCCGATGAAGCGCCGGAAGACGAGCTGAAAGCGGCGTTGCGCCTGATGTGGATCGAGCTCCGGGACTGGCGGCGGATCGCCGATGATCAGCGTCAGTTCGGGGATCAGCTCGGTCATGAGCCGGGCGTTCTGCCCAAGGGCTTCGATCAGTGCGTCACGCCAGCTTGCGAGTTCCGTCTCGCGTTTGCCGAGCAGCGGTCGCACGAGCCCCCTGAAGGCTTGCACGAGGGTCGAATAAGGTATGTCGCGCTTGTACTGGTCGAACTTGCCCGAGGCAAAGAGCCCGCGCGGGGGCACCAGCACCTTGTGCAACTCGTTGACGACCGCGGATTTGCCGATGCCCGAGTAGCCGGAAACCAGCACCAGTTCAGGCGCGCCGCTGCTGATGACGCGGTAGAAGGCGGCCACCAGCGTGCCGACCTCGCGCTCCCGCCCGTAGAGTTTCTCGGGGATCAGCAGCCGGTCGGGCGTGTCGTGCGCGCCCAGCCGGAAGACATCGACGCGACGCTGACGCGTCCATTCGGCCAGACAGTACCGCAAATCCCACTCGACGCCGGCCGCGGTCTGATAACGCTCTTCGGGTGTCTTCGCGAGCAGCTTCATCACGACCGCCGAGACGCCAGGCGGAACCGCCCCCACCCGCGCGCTGGGCGGCAGCGGCTTGCGGGCGACGTGACAGTGCACCCATTCCATCGGATCGAGAGCCGTGAACGGCAATGTGCCCGTGAGCATCTGGTAGATCGCGACGCCGAATGCGTAGAGGTCGCTGCGCGAGTCGATCGAACGGTTCATCCGTCCGGTCTGCTCGGGTGCCATGTAGGCGAGCGTGCCGGCAATGGTCTCCGGCGGCTCGGGACGTTGCCGCTCACGCGGCAGCCGCGAGGCAATGCCGAATCCGGTGAGCCGCACGTGCCCGTCCACACAGTTCACGAGGATATGGGCTGGCTTGAGATCCTTGTGGACGAGGCCGCACTGGTGGAGCTTGCCCAGCGCCACCGCGACTCCCGTAGCGAGGCGCAGGACACTTTCCATTTCCATGGGTGCGCCGGTCAACCGCTCGAGCGGCTCGCCGCCTGGATCCTCGAGCACCAGCACGGCGCGGCCTTCTGCCTGCAGCAGTTCCCTGGGGCGCACTGCCCATGCGCTGCCGAGTTGACCCCGCAGCGCAAATTCATGAGCAATACGCGCGAGGCTGGCCGGTGATGGATGCTCGCTGGCCGTGCGCGCCACCAGCACGCTCTCGCTACCGTCCTGAGACCGCTCCCGGCAGAACACGCGCTCGCCATCCTCCCAGAGAAGCTGGGGGCTGCTGCCCGCATCGAATCCGTGTGTGGCGTCCATCTGCACTGGCTGGCTGGTGTGCGGGCTTTGCCCGTCGTGTCTCTAGAGGGCGCACGCCCTGTTTATCTGTTTCATCGGCGTCCTGTGCATGTGAATGCATGACACAAAGCGGCGTATTGTGACCGGCAATTCTTACGCCTTACGATCAGGAACGTTTACAAATGACCGCATCACGCCACGATACACCTTGACGACCGCCGCAACATATTCGCGTCGACCCTTGACGTGCCTGGACGATGGCTTCGCTTGCACCACGCCGGGCGCGAGCCACTCGCCTATAGTCTGATGAAAAGATTGGAATCGCGCACGGCGGGACGTCTAATAAGAAGAGTAAGGTTGCAGGCTTCTCAAGATTAAAAAGCGTCTGGTGGTATCCGTGGTTGCGCTGCCACATCCCACACAAAGGAGAATGATCATGACCCGCACCATTTCCGAAAAACGCCAGGCATTCCGCGCGTTGCACGAAGACGGATGTTTCGTGTTGCCGAATCCGTGGGACGTAGGCAGCGCCCGTTACCTGGCATCCATGGGCTTCAAGGCACTCGCGACCACCAGTTCGGGCTTCGCGTGGTCGATCGGCCGGCCCGACAACGGAGTCTCGCGCGACGCGGTCATAGCTCACCTGCGCGAGATGGTCCATGCGACGGATCTGCCGGTGAACGCCGACTTCGAAAGCGGCTTTGGCAGCAATCCCGCCGAAGTGGCGCAAAGCGTCCGGATGGCGGTGGACGCAGGCGTCGCCGGCCTGTCTGTCGAGGACTCGACGGGCGATGCGAAGTCGCCGTTACTTCCGGTCAACGCGGCCGTGGAACGGCTCGCTGCGGCACGACGCGCGATCGACGAAACAGGCGGCGATACGCTGCTCGTCGGACGTGCGGAGAATTTCGTTGCCGGCGTGCCCGATCTCGAAGACGTGATTGCGCGTTTGCGCGCGTATGCGCAAGCCGGAGCCGATTGTCTGTACGCACCCGGCATCCAGACGCGCGAGCAGATCGAAGCGGTGGTCGCCGCAGTCAGGCCAAAGCCGGTCAATCTGCTGATCGGCGGACCCTCTGCGTTCACGCTCGACGAACTGGCGAAGCTCGGCGTACGGCGCGTGAGTGTGGGCGGTGCACTGGCCCGTGCGGCGTGGGGCGGCCTCGTGGCCAGCGTTCAGTCGCTTGCGGAGGGTCGCTTCGACAGCTTGTCGAAGGAGCCCTCAGGTGGATGGTTGAACAGCGTGTTTAAGGATCCGGCATAGCGTCCTGATCGATCGCCCAGCGGCTGTTGCACAGAGCGACCCACGCAATGAATGGAGCCTCGCGTCCACGCGAGGCTCCCGTTTCACTGACCCAGCCGTTCCCGACACACCGTTAGCGTCAGTTGACGGAGCCAGCGGTGAACAGGATCCACCTCCAGGCGCGGATGCCACATCTGCGACACGGCAATCTCCCCGGTCGTTACGGGAAGCTCGAAGGCGTGAGTGTCGGTGGATGCGGGCAACTCCTGCTGTGCGGACTGATTGTGCAGAACGGACGCAGGCACCAGCGCGATCAGGTCGGAAGCTCGCGCCACCGCGAGCGCGGCGGGAAAACTCGGAACGACGGCGACAATCGTTCGCACCAGTCCTAAAGCAGCCAGCGCCTCATCAACCGGTCCGCTGGTGCGGCCGTGACGGGAGGCGACGACATGGCCGAAGGCGGTGTACCGTTGCGTCGTCACCTCAGGCTCCATCGCGAGTGGATGGCCTTGCCTGACAACGCCTATAAAGCGGTCGCGGAACAATGCCTGCACGCGGACTTCCGGTCCCATTTCGCTCAACACACCGATCTCGAGATCTGCCGAACCGTCTCGCAAGTACGCTGCCGTCTTCTCAAGCTTGGGTGCAAAACGCAAACACACACGCGGCGCAACCGCTGTCGCCGCGGCGATCAGCGAAGCACCAAAGGCTTCGACGAAACCATCGTTGGAACGAATGGTAAAGGTGCGCTGCAACGTCGAGAAATCAAGCTCCGTCGTTGCGGGACCCAGTACAGCACGTGCCTCGTGAACCGCATTCTGTGTGCGTTGACGCAGTGCCTCTGCATGGGGTGTCAAAACCATCTGGCGCCCGGCGCGAACCAGCAGCGGGTCACCGGTCGCCTCTCGAAGCCGGGTCAGGGTTCGGCTCATTGCCGAAGCGCTCAATCCCAGCCGACGCGCAGCACCGGCCACGCTGCCATCGGCAAGCAATGCGTCGAGCGCAATGAGCAAATTCAGGTCGGCTTCTGGCATGCCTGATCCTAGCACGCGCCGTTCAGACATGGCGTTTGATGCAGGTTATAAGTGCAACGGCTGCGCCTTCCGCCATGTCTCGTGGATCGATATATTCGTTGTACCGACTTATGACCCGAACACGTGGCACCTCAAATCATGGTGTATCGGGTCTCGCTCATAGGAGTTACCAATGCAAGACACCTCTGCGCAGAAAACCGTCCTTCTCATCGGTGCATCCCGCGGCCTCGGATTCGCAATGGTCGAGGAATACCTCAAGCGTGGCTGGCAAGTGATTGCCACCGGGAGGGAGGGCTCAATGCAACGCCTGCACCGACTCGCGCAAAGCACTCAGGGTGCACTGGAAGTTGAAGCCGTCGATATCACGATCCCCGATCAGGTCGCCGCGTTACACGATCGCCTCAAGGATCGACGGCTGGATGTCCTTTTCGTGAACGCTGGCGTCAAAAACGACGATCGCGAAACGATCGCCGACGTCTCGACCGAGGAATTCGTGCGCGTCATGGTGACGAACTCGTTGAGTCCAATGAGGGTAATCGAGGCGTTTCAGGATCTTGTGCAGCCGGCCGGAACAATCGGTGTCATGTCGTCCGGGCAAGGCAGCCTCACCAATAACACGAACGGCAATTACGAGGTCTACCGTGGCAGCAAGGCTGCCCTCAACATGTTCATGCGCAGCTTTTCCGCGCGTCACCAGAACGACCCGAAAACCTTGCTATTGATGGCGCCTGGATGGGTAAAGACGGACATGGGCGGCCCCGACGCGCGTCTGACTATCGAAGAAAGCATCCCGAACCTGGTGAAGACGATCGAGGCTTACGAGGGGCGCTCCGGTTTGCATTATCTGGACTACCAGGGAAAGGTCGTTCCCTGGTGAGCAGGGACGAAAGCTCCAGGCAAACACTTCACTCGTCGCCCGGCACGCCGTAGCTCGGCGCTGCGGTCGGGTTCAACGCACGCGTCAGATAGTCCTGCATTTGCGGTCGATAGGCGTGCCACAGCGCTTCCAGTTGTCCGATCGGATCGACCTCCGCCCAGTCGACCCGCAGATCGACGATCGGCCAGATCACGTCGCCCATGACCTTGAGCGCCGCCGAATGCACGGGTCCGGCTTCGCCACCCGCCGCTATCGCGGCACGCATCGACGACAGCAAGCGCTCGGCCAACAGGCCGGGCGTTGTCTCGAACGCCTGAACCATCGCCTCGATGACCTGCACGTCCGCCAGCATGTTGCCGGCGGCGACGCATTGCTCACCCGCCACAGCGTGGTGCAGGCCCAGCGCTTCCTTGCCTGTGAAAAACGCCGTACGGCCCTGGCCGTCGATCACCGTCACCTGGCGATACTGGCTCCATCCGTCGCCGGCGAGCGCACGGTCGAGCGCTGCGGAAGGGTCGAGACGCCCTTCGTCTTCGAGGAGATCCAGAATCCGCGGGCCGAGAGCTGGCAGCGTGACATTCTGGGTCGCTACCGCGCCCACGCCCGCGCGCACCCACGGGCATCGGGCTCCCACCGAAATACTGGACGAGCTGATGGCGATCCCAAGCTGGCCCGTTTCCGCACAACGCCCAACGATGGAGAATGTCATGTGCCGCTCCTTAGTCCTGATTCGGCTTCCAGTTATCGGGAATCACCGCGATTACGTCGATCTCCATCAGCCATTGAGGCTGACCCAGGGCGCTGACCACGAGGCCGGTGGAAATCGGATAAACCCCCTTCAACCATTTACCGACTTCCTGATACACCGGCTCGCGATAACGCGGGTCGATCAGGTACGTGGTGGTCTTGACGATATGCGACAGGTCGCTGCCCGCTTCCTCGAGCAGCTGCTTGACGTTCTTCATCGCCTGCTCGGCCTGAGCTTGCGGATCGCCGAGCCCAATCAGATTGCCATCGAAATCCGTGCCCACCTGCCCGCGCACATAAACGGTGTTGCCGGCCCGCACGGCCTGGCAGAGGTCGTTATCCAGCGCCTGGTTGGGGTACGTATCCTTCGTGTTGAACATGCGGATGCGGGTGTGCGTAGGTTGGGTCATCATGCGCCTTCAGCGTAGTGAAAAAAATCCTGTGTTTGACGTTGCGACGCATCGCGATACGAGAGATACCCGCGCTGCGTGGCGATATGGTCGGCAATGTGCATGGCGTCGTGCCACACACCCCAGATGAAACTGGAGCCACGCCGCGACAGCCACGGTAGACCCAGAAAATAAACGCCGGGTTCGGACGACACGCCTCGTTGATGTTGCGGCTTTCCGTTCGCGGCGAAGGCGTTGACATGCAGCCAGCTGTAGTCGGCCGTATAGCCGGTCGCCCAGACAATGGAAGTCACGCCAGCCTCCGCGAGATCGAGCTCGAGAAGCGGATGGGTCACGCATTCGGGATCGGCCAGCATTTTGCGCGCCTCCGGTTCTTCCGGAAGGTCCAGGCCATTTCGAGCGATATACGCGTCCGCCATGTCGAGCAGCGCCAGATAGTTTTCGTCACCGCGGGTGAGGTTGGCTGCAAGGTCCGGCTGGAAGGCGACGATGCCGCGCTCGAACGATTTCGTCAGACCGGCGAGTACGATGCCTTGCTGGGCAAGCGCCCGGAAGTCGACGGTATGGCCGCCACGGGCACCGCTCACCGCAATGGTGACGTGCTCCCTGCCCGGTGTCGCGACCTCCTTGTCCCACTCGCCCAGCACGCCTAGCCACCAGCAGTAATCGCGGTTGCGATAGGCGCGCGGCGGACGATCGTGTGGCCCCACCGAGAGATATACCTGCCTGCCCGAGCGCTGCAGTTCATCGGCAATCTGCACCCCTGACGACCCGGCTCCCACTACCAGAACGGCGCCCTGGGGTAACTGGCCTGGATTGCGGTAGTCGGCGGAATGAATCTGCGTGAGCCGCTCGTCGTGCGGCGCAACAGGCGGAATCAGGGGACGCTGGAACGCGCCGGTCGCGACCACCACACGATTGGCCTCGACAATGCCCGCCGACGTCTCAATCGTGAAGCCAGACCGGCCAGCGCTACGCTCCACTTTCGTCACCTCGACGCCGGTGCGGATAGGCGCATTGAACTGCCTCGCATACGCTTCGAAATAGTCTGCGACGCGGTCTTTGGACGGAAAGGCGTCGGGATCGAGATCGTCGAATTCCAGACCCGGAAACCGGTCATGCCATGCCGGGCCGTTGGCCACCAGAGAGTCCCAACGTCCCGTGCGCCAGCGCTCGGCAATGCGGCTGCGTTCCAGCACGAGATGCGGCACCCCTTGCCTGCTCAGATGTTCGCTCATGGCCACCCCGGCCTGACCGGCGCCCACCACAAGCGTATCGATTGACGTTTTTTCAGCTGTCATGGCTGTTCCCTTCCGAAAGGCAGCTTGAGTGCGGACATGGTCCGTGGCAGCGCTGCAGGCACGCCGCGCCGGATTCGATGAATGCAATCTACGCCCGCCTCAAGCATCCGAAAAACATATTTCAAAAATGCAATACATCGCTTTTCCCTATGCAAACGGATTTCTTTCGACGCACAATCGCGACAGATAAAACGTCGAGGAGCAGGCGATGGAAGTGGGTCAATTGCACTATTCGCTACGGCAGTTGCGGTATTTCGTGGTCACCGCGGAAGCGCTGTCGTTCACCGCGGCGGCGAAGAAACTGCACATCTCGCAGCCGTCGATCTCGACGGCGCTTGCCGACCTGGAAGCGTCGTTCGGCGTGCAGCTGTTCATCCGCCATCATGCGAGCGGCCTGTCGCTGACGCAGGCCGGGCGCGACATGCTCGGACAGGCGCGCAATCTTCTGAAGAACGCGGAGGAGCTGCAGTCCGCCGCACGCGAGATGGACGGCGGCATGTCAGGCGTAATCGCACTCGGCTGCATGGTCTCGCTCGCGCCGCCGGTCATGCCGGCGCTCATCAGCCGTTTCATTGCCAGCCACTCGGGCGTCACCTTCCGCACCGAGGAAGCCCATCAGGACGACCTGCTGCACGGCCTGCGCGACGGCACGCTCGATCTCGCGCTCACCTACAGCCTCGACCTCACCGACGAGGTCGCCTTCACGCCCCTCGTTTCGCTGCCGCCCTACGTGATTCTGCCGAAGCTGCACTGGCTCGCCCGCGCACGCGCCGTCTCGCTCACGGATCTGCTCAACGTACCGTATGTGATGCTCGACCTGCCGCACAGCCGAGAATACTTCGCAGGACTGTTCGACGCGGTCGGAACGCGGCCTGTGCCCGCGTTCCGTTCGTCGCAGCCGGAAGTGGTGCGCGGGATGGTCGCAAACGGCCTCGGTTACAGCCTCCTCAACTTCCCGCTGAAGTCGCTGCGAACCGTGGACGGCGCGGACTTCGTCATCAAGCAGTTCAAGGACGACGTGACGGCGACCACGCTTGGCATCGCACAATCGCGCGAACTGAAACCACGCCAGTTAGTGAAGCGATTCGCGGACTTCTGCGAGACGCACATCCGCGAACTGCATCGCAGTGACTGAGCCGGCGCGCCCGATGCCTGCATAGGAAAAAACTGGCTTTTACATCCGAAAACAATATTTTGGCTGGCAATTTGACTTGGTAGATTGGTGTCCATCGCAACGCAATGCCGAACCGGAGGCCATATGGCTGCCCTTGCAACGTCGCCGGATACCGGACCCGAGATCGCCCGCGAGTTGCTGGCGAACTGCGAGCGCCCGTTCGACCATGCGCGCGCCATGCCGCCGCGAGTCTATACGTCTGACGCATTTCTCGCGCTCGAACAACGCGAGATCTTTCACAAGCAATGGCTTTGCGTAGGGCGCGCCAGCACGCTCAGCAATCCTGGTGATTACCTGAGCGCGCAGATCGACGGCCAGCCCATCGTGGTACTGCGTAACGAACAGGGCGAGTTGCGCGGCCTGTCGAACGTGTGCCTGCATCGCATGTCGGTACTGCTCGAAGGACGTGGCAACGTCAGACGTATCGTGTGCCCGTATCACGCATGGAACTACACGCTCGATGGCACCCTTGCCGGCGCACCGATGATGGAACGGCAGGCAGGCTTCTGCAAGGAAAGCTACCGGCTGCCGTCGATCCGCTGCGAAACCTGGCAAGGCTGGATCTATGTCACGCTCGATCCTGACCTGCCGTCCGTCGCAACCCAGCTCGAAGAACTCACGCAACTGATCGAGCCGTACGGCATGTCCGACTACGTCGAGACGTTCTACGAAGAACACGTGTGGGACACTAACTGGAAGATCCTCGCGGAAAACTTCATGGAGAGCTACCACCTGCCCATGCTGCATCGTGCCACGGTGGGCCCGCATTCACGGCTCGAAGAGATGGAGTGCCCGCCCGGACGCGCGGCCTTCAACTATCATTGGATTACGAAGGAAGCGTCGCTGCCGATCGGCAATGCGCACCCCGGCAATACGCGTCTGCAGGGACACTGGCGCCGCACGACCGCGCTCCTCGCGATCTACCCGACGCATCTCGTCACGCTCACGCCGGGCTACTTCTGGTACCTCGTGCTGCAGCCGCGCGGTGTGGGCAAGGTGCACATCCAGTTTGGCGGCGGACTCTCGCCCGAGTTTATCGACGATCCCAAAGCGGCCGACTACATGGCCACGCTGAAGACCCTGCTCGACGAGGTCAATGCGGAAGACCGGCGCGGTGTCGAAGCCGTGTTTCGCGGCGTGCATGCCCCGCTCGCGAGGCCAGGCAACCTGAGCCACCTCGAGCGGCCGAACTACGACTTCGCGCGCTATCTCGCGCAGCGAACCGCTACGTCATGACGCGCGTGAGCCGCGCACCGGATGATCACACGACCATGTCCAGCCAATCGTTCATTTCATTCGCAGGGGTCAGCAAATCGTACGACGGCGTGCATAGCGTCGTCGAAGGTCTCGATCTCGATGTCGCGCGCGGCGAATTCGTCTCACTGCTCGGCCCGTCCGGTTCAGGCAAGACCACGACACTCATGATGCTGGCAGGATTCGAGTCGCCGACGCACGGCGAGATTCGCCTGAACGGCAAGCGGCTCGACGACAAGCCGCCGCACCAGCGCGATATCGGCATGGTGTTCCAGAACTACGCACTGTTCCCGCACATGACGATCGCGCAGAACGTCGCGTTTCCGCTGTCGGTCCGCAAGATTGGTCGCAACGAACAGAAGGCGCGCGTGGCGCGCGCGCTTGAGATGGTGGAGCTGCCCCACCTCGCGGCACGCCGGCCGGCGCAGCTTTCCGGCGGCCAGCAGCAGCGCGTCGCACTGGCACGCGCCTTGGTATTCGAGCCGAGCGTGGTGCTGATGGACGAGCCGCTCGGTGCGCTCGACAAACGCCTGCGCGAAAGCATGCAATACGAAATCATGCGCCTGCATCGAGAGTTGTCGCTGACCGTCGTCTACGTGACGCACGACCAGAACGAAGCGCTGACGATGTCGGACCGCGTCGCCGTGTTTTCCGACGGCCGTATCCAGCAGGCCGCGACACCGACCGAACTCTATGAAAATGCGGCGAATGCGTTTGTGGCGAACTTCGTCGGCGAGAATAACGGCTTGACTGGCCGCGTCGTCGCGAGCGAGGGCGAGTGGGCCACGCTGCAGCTCGCCGACGGCACCACCATCAGCGGCCGCGCCGGTGCCGAACTGCGCACCGGCGGCGAAGCGATGCTGGCCTTGCGGCCCGAGCGCGCGCACATCGCGGCAGCGGCGGCTGCGACGGCCGATGCCGCGCGCGGCGAAGGCGATGCGAATGTCGTGCATGCGCTCGTGCAGGAACTCGTCTATTGCGGCGACCATCACCGTGTGCATCTGAAACTGGCACACGGCGAGAGCGTCGTCGTGAAAGTGCCCAACACACAGCATCGCGATCTGCCTGCACTTGGCCATACCGTGGCCGTGACGTGGCGACGCGACGACTGCAAGGTACTGGCCGCCGTTTCGCCACGCGTCGCGGTTACCGCCGACGGCCCCACCCAGGTTTCGCCTTCATCGTCCGCATCGCCACTCATCGCAGGAGTTAACTAAAATGCACGCTACTCGCTCTCCCATCCGGCACGGCGCTATTTTTACCGCCGTCACGGTCCTCTCTGTCCTGTCTTCGATGGCGCACGCCGCCGACACGTTGTCCGTCGTCACGTTCGGCGGCGCTTACGAATCGGCAGCAAAACAGGCCTGGTTCGAGCCGTTCACCGCAAAGACCGGGATCGGCTTTTCGACGGAATCGTACGACGGCGGCCTCGCGAAACTGTCCGCGATGGAACAGGCGAAGAACCCCACGTGGGATCTGATCGACCTCGAAACCAACGACGCCATCACGGCATGCGACGAAGGTCTGCTGCAGAAGTTCGACCGCAAGCAGCTCGGCAATACCGCTGACTTTCTGCCTGGCTCGATCAGCGATTGCGCCGTCTCGGCGATGGTGTGGTCGACCGTGTATGCGTACGACACGACAAAGCTGAAGACGCCACCCACCTCCATCAACGATTTCTTCGATCTGAAGAAATATCCGGGTAAGCGCGGCATGCGCAAATCGCCGAAGGTGGCGATGGAATGGGCGCTGATCGCCGACGGCGTTGCGCCGAAGGACGTCTATAAGGTGCTCGGCACGCCCGCAGGCGTCGACCGCGCATTCAAGAAACTCGACACGATCAAGTCGAGCATCGTCTGGTGGGACGCGGGTGCGCAGGCGCCGCAGCTGCTCGCGGACGGCGCGGTCGTGATGACTCAGGCTTATAACGGCCGCATCGACGATG
Organism: Paraburkholderia sp. GAS33; assembly: GCF_050436645.1. Taxonomy (NCBI): domain Bacteria; kingdom Pseudomonadati; phylum Pseudomonadota; class Betaproteobacteria; order Burkholderiales; family Burkholderiaceae; genus Paraburkholderia; species Paraburkholderia sp. GAS33. Next base: position 365,386 of record NZ_JBNDMP010000006.1, on the reverse strand, counting down.
CCACGCACAAGGATGGCAAGCCCTTCAAGGTCGTCTGGGATGCGCAGGTCTACGACTATGAATGGTGGGGCATTCCGATGGGCGCCAAGCACGCGGCCGACGCGGAGAAGTTCATCGTCTCGGCATCGACTCCGCAGGCCTATGCGGACCTCTCGAAGTACATCGCGTATGCGCCGCCGCGCAAGGAAGCGATTCCGCTGATCGACAAGGCACGCCTCGCCGATCTGCCGACTGCGCCGGCCAACTTCAAGCGTCCGCTGCAGATCGATGCGACGTTCTGGGCCGACAACGCGGATGCGATCAGCAAGCGCTTCCAGGTGTGGCTCACGCAGTAACGAGAACGGGCGAGACGATGAACACGCCAATGCAGCCCACAGCAACGATCGGCACCGGCAACCCCGGCGGCGTCCGTCACGCCTGGCAGCGCGCCCGTCGCAAGGCCGCCTTGCAGGCGTTACTGCTGGCGTTACCGTTGCTCGTGTTCCTGCTCGCCACGTTTATCGCGCCCATCGCCAGTCTGCTGGCGCGCAGTGTGCAGAATCCCGAAGTGCGCGGCAGCATGCCGCAACTGACGGTGGCGCTGCGGGCGTGGGATGGCAACGGCGTGCCTGGCGAACCGGTTTTTGCCGCACTCGGGCAAGGCTTGCGGCAATCGGCCGAAGCCGGCGAACTCGGTAACATCGCACGCCGAATGAATTTCTATCAACCGGAGTTCCGCAGCTTGCTGATGAAGACGGCACGCGAAACGCGCTCGCAGACACCCGACGCGTGGAAGCCTGCGCTGATCCAGATGGACCCGCGCTGGGGCGAGAACGAAACATGGCGCCTGCTAAAACGGGCCGCTACGTCGCCGACGCCGGACTACCTTCTCAACGCGATCGATGCACAGATCGCGCCGGACGGTTCCGTGACACCGGTGCCCGCGGACAGCGCCGTCTATCGCGCCGCCTTCGTGCGCACCATCCAGATCAGCGCGACCGTCACGCTCTTGTGTCTGCTGCTCGGCTACCCCGTCGCCTACCTGCTCGCCACGCTACCGCCGAAACAGGGCAACCGGCTCATGCTGTTCGTCATCGTGCCGTTCTGGACGTCGCTGCTGGTGCGCACGACCGCGTGGTACGTCCTGCTGCAGCCGAGCGGCGTCATTAACACAGCCTTGATGCGCTTCGGCATCGTCCATCATCCCGTTCCGCTGGCCTTCAATCGCACCGGTGTGCTGATCGGCATGACGCACATTCTGCTGCCGTACATGATCCTCGCGATCTATTCGGTGATGAAAGGCGTCTCGCCGGTGTACGTGCGGGCTGCGCAATCGCTCGGGGCGCATCCGGTCACGGCATTCATCCGCGTCTATATTCCGCAGACGCTGCCAGGCGTCGGCGCCGGCTGCTTCCTCGTCTTCGTGCTTGCGCTCGGCTACTACATCACGCCTGCGTTACTGGGCGGCGCGGGGGACGAGATGATCAGCCAGCTGATCGCATCGCAGACCAACGAGCAGCTCAACTGGGGACTCGCGGGCGCTCTGTCGTGCTATCTGGTGGTCTTCACGGCCCTCTTCTATTTCGTCTTCAACCGGCTTGTCGGTATCGACCGGCTGCGCTTCGGCTAGCGGAGAGACCAGCATGCAACCTCAACGTCACCAAACGCTGTCCGAGCGTATCGCGGGCGCAGGGCTGCGCGTGCATTGCGCGTTGATCTTCCTGTTTCTCGTTGCGCCGATTCTCGCGATCGTGCCGTTGTCGTTCAACTCGGGCTCGTTCTTTTCCTATCCGATGGAAGGCATTTCGCTGCGCTGGTACGCGCAGGCGTTCGGCTCGCACGACTGGCAGCTCGCGTTCGCGAATAGCATCGGCATCGGCGCGGTCGCGACATTGATCGCAACCTGCCTTGGGACACTCGCCGCGCTCGGGCTGAGCCGTCCGGTGTTCCCATTTCGCACGATCATCATGCCGCTGCTGATTTCGCCGATGATCATCCCGATCGTGGTGGTCGCCGCCGGCTTTTACCTGATCTTCGCGCCGCTCGGACTCGTGAACTCGTACATGGGCGTAGTGCTCGCGCATGCGGCGCTTGGCACGCCGTTCGTCGTGATCACGGTGACCGCCTCGCTGCTGTCGTTCGACCAGAGCCTGCTGCGCGCCGCCTCCGGTCTCGGCGCGCGGCCGTGGACCACCTTCCGCCGCGTCACGCTGCCATTGATCGCACCGGCCGTCGCGACGGGCAGCGTATTCGCGTTCGCCACGTCGTTCGACGAGGTGATCGTTATTCTCTTCATTGGCGGCCCTGAGCAGCGCACCGTGCCGCGTCAGATGTGGAGCGGCATCCGCGACCAGATCGATCCTTCGATTCTTGCGGTGGCGACGGTGTTGATTGTGTTTGCAACGTTGTTGTTCACTGCGATGAACTGGTTGCGTGGCAGGGCCACCGCCGGCTCGGCACCCTGAAACAAGCCACACAACCTCCCCGCCGCTGCCGGCCCCCGTATCAGTCCATCAATCACATCGAGCTAAAAAGTCACCGCCGCTTTCAGGCTTGTAATTGCTGCAGCATTCAGACGTATCTGGATGTTCTGCGAATAGTTGAGCGTGAAACCCTGCGTGGTGCCCGCTGCCGCAACCGGATACTCGTTGCCGCCCAGAACCGTGCCGTCCTTGACGAGGTTGCCAGAGTAGACGTTGCCGTTGAGGTCGTAATAGGTGTGATACGTCGGGGTGGTCCGGTTAGGACGCACCGCGCTGGCGACGTAGGTGGTGACGCCGTTGATGGTCGACACTGCGCCATTGCTCAGTGTGTAGGTCGTGTCGTCGGAGCCGGACTTGATACCGCCCGCCGTCATCAGCGCGGCGATGGTCGTGCCGGTCGCAACAGGTACGGGCGTGTTTCCGGTTGTCGAGCCCGTATAGTCTTCCACTGTGTACGTGTCGCCGATCTGGGTCTCTGTGTACTTCATGTACGCCGCGCCCGCGGTCCACGTCGTGGTCGTGTTCAGCAGTGCAGTGTTGAAGTACAGAAAGTTGAACCATTGCACCAGATCGGTCGGGGCGGAGGCCACGGTACCGCTCAGCGGCACGACCGAGATATTGCTGCGCAAGGTGCTGTTGACCGTTGTGGCACCGTCCACGGCAAGCGTGTCGGCCCTGACGCCGGTTCCCTGAAAGCTGATGTTCGTGATGTAGGCTGGGCCGGAACCAATCAGGATGCTGCCATTGATCAGATACCGTTCGGGAAGCGATGCGGCAGCCGGAATCGGCAAGGTGTTGGCGATCGACGCGAGCGCGGAGTTGGTCACCTTCTGCGTGCCGGCGCTCGGCGACGCAGCCAGAGACCCGTAGCTGTCGTCGAAATAGCTCGTTCCGCTAACTGTTGCGCCCGAGGCAGGCAAATCCCAGTCGGTTCGATACGCCTGATTCGGCGTGAGCTCGAAGCTTTGAAAAGTGGTTTGATCCGCGCTCAGCGTGGGCGTAGTGCTCGAACCGGAACTGGACCCTGAATGCCCGCCGCCGCACGCGGTCAACGCCGCGACCAGGCCAAATGCGACAGACAGTTTTTTGCGCTGCATCATGTTCATCTGATTCCCCTCTTGGTGTGTTTGATAATCCCCTGGTACCCGGGCACGTCTGCGTCAGGCGTCTGCCGACGTCTGCGCTGGTCTGCGTGCAATGAAAGACTATCGATTGGTCGGGGTGGGGACATCCCCAAAATTGGGGATACGAGTGGGAATCAGCTTGTTCGAACGGTGGGTATGGCAGGATGCCTAATCGGCCTGCGGGAGATCGATGCCCGCGAACAGTGTGGCGATTTCCGACATGCGACGCGTGCCGGTCTTAGCCATGATCGATTTGATCTGGCTTCGCACGGTGCTGACTTTCACGCCACTGCGCGAAGCGCATTCGGCGGGGGTCAATCCTTCCGCCATTGCGGCGGCTACGGCAATCTCGGCGTGCGAGAGCGAATAAGGACGGGTACTCGCACCGCACCAGTTCGCGCGCCGAAAAGGGCAACGCAGCAGGACCATCGCCATCGGATCCGCCGAGGCCACACTGGCCGCCAGCGAAGGATTGAGCGGCACGATATGAAGCTCGACCGAAGGACGCCCGTTCGAATCGACCGTATAGATCGGCACCGAATCGATTGTCGGCGTGGGCCGACAGATTTGTTTCACGCGTTGAACCAGTTGACGCGCAAGATGCGGATCGGACAACGTCAAACGTCCAGACCTCACGAGCACATCTTGCGCGCGATCGAGCAGCGCGCTGGCAACGCGATTGCTATAGCGAATCGTCGCGTACTCGTCGACGATGATGACAGCGCGCGGCAGCACGTCGAGTGCCGCGCAAGACATCGATGCACCGACGAGGCTTCGCGCGGCCAGCTCACGCACCCGAAACACGTGCGGAAGATGATCGAGCACGCGCTGAAGCTCAGCCACGGTATGCTCTTCGTAAGGGCGATGGCCGACCGGGCGATGCACCGCCAGGATCAAACGCCGGTTGCCGTCGAACAGCGTGCCGCCGCACGAATAGCGCAGTCCCTCGGGAATATAGAAACCCTGGTAGTACTCGCTTTTCTGCACCATGCTCTCGGATACATGGCGATGCATCGCATGCATGCGTCCGGCGGGCTCACGCAACAACACGTGGCGCGCGAGATCGAGATTGTGATAGTGGCCTGCATAATCGCGGGCCCAGTTCGCACCGTATCCGCTGAACCGGTATTCGACGAAACTGCCGGTCAGCGCGTCATGCACGAAGCAGTTTGCCGCGCGCGCATCGGCGAGACGCTTCAATGCCTCCAGGGCCGTGTCCCATTGATCGGGCGCGACTGCAGCCGCATAGAGTGCGGCAATCGCTTCATCAGCCGAATATGCGCTCACTTTTCTGCCTCTTATAATGATCGGTGTGCCACGATTTAACCGATACTGAGCTGCAGCTCGTACGCCCGTCGAACGCGTTTTTAAAACATTCGTTTCGGTTGAAGCATGGGAAGCGGGTCTTGCGACAGTTTAATTTCTCCCGTCTTTGCGTAGCTGTCCATTCCTCGTTTGAGGTGTTGCAGGATTTATTTTTTTGTTGTTGGCAAGTCTATCAAGGAGACGAATTCATGATCGAGGTTGCCCAGACGCTGCGCCAGTCAATCGGGTTCGATGCGCTCCTGATCGGAACCGGTACCTCCAACGAAGACGGCTCCGTCAGCATTAGTCAAACTCAACTGGTTAATCTCCCACCTGAATTCGTCGAAGAATATCCCAATGTGTCATCGGCCGATGTCGTTGCACAGGTATTCGCGGCGCTTCCGCACACGGTCCAGGTAGTTTCGATCCGCGACTATCGCGAACTCAAGGCGGACCACCCGATCGCCGACTATCTTGAGAAATACGATATCGAGCACCTCATGCTGACGGGCATCCATAGCTCGTATGGCCTTGCGTGGATCACCATTTACCGGTTCAGACGTGGCGCGTTTGCGGAGCCCTTCAATAGCGACGACGCCGAAGCCGCGAAATACAGTGTACCGGGTGTGCTCTATCAATGGCAATGCCGGACACAACCGAAAAGAGAAGTATCGAGCGACATATCGGCCACGCTTGCTCCGCTTGAGCGCGATGAACTGCAGATTGTGCTGTTGAAGCTTCAGGGCATGCTGAACAAAACCATCCAGGACAAGCTGCACGTCAAGGAAGACCGGGTCAAAGACGTGCTCAAAAAGGCGCGCCTGTGGTTGGGTGTATCCGGCCGAAAGCTCACACCCCAGGACCTGGAGAAGACGGCGCAGGCAAAGGACAGACAACGCGAAAGTGGCTCGTCCTGAAGTCGCGGCTCTGCTGGTGTTCCGCGCACATAGACCCGTCATCTCCAGTGGTCATTAGCGGATTCCAGCGGCGCACTGCCGAAACGGCGACTAATGTACTGGGGGATGTTTGCCGGAGTCACCACGACCACGGACGATGAATCGCCAATAGCCGACGCCGGCAGCAGCTTGTGGAAATGCATGATCTGGTGGCACGCGTTGCGCAGATCCAGACGCAGGTCATGATGCAAAACCGCGCTAATGCTTCCATCGCGCAACAGTCGAATATTGTCCCTGTCGAGATCATGCGCAATGAAGCACTGTGGCGCTTTTCCCATGCCATGCAGGGCGCGGAGTATCGCGACATTGCCACCGCCCATCGAGTACACCGCTGCGATGGCCTTTTTTCTGCCGACGGCTTTTCGCACGCGCTCCTCGGTCAGGGCGTCGAGCCCATGGCCGCCACTGGCGTCTACCAGGGCCAGTTTCGGATAGCGCGCGCGCAGTTCATCGCGAAAGCTGTCTTTACGATCTTCCTCGCCCCGGAAGCTGTCGTCGCTCATCGCCACAAGGACGTTTCCGTGTGACTGCGCAAGCCACTGACCGATCAGAAAGGCGGCGGTCGCACCCGCCATCCGGTTATCCAGACCCGCGTATGCAATCCGAGCCGATCGCGGTATATCGGTGAAAATCGTCACGACCGGAATGCCGCGTTGACGCAGTGCGGCAATTGCGTCCGTCACCTCAGGGACGTCACGCGCCTTGAGCAGCACACCATGTGTGCCTCTGCGGCCCATCGCCTCCAGTGCGTCCACCACCTGCGCGGTCGTCATGGTGTCCTGCATCGTGAAGCGTGGCCTGAATACGGCTGGGCGTAGAGTGGGAAGCTCCGATTCGAATGCTTCGCGTATTTCGTCGCAGAACCGGCTCGGCGCTTCCACCAGGACGTCGACGACAAGCTTTCTCCCGGTGACTGCCAATTGAAACTGCTGCCGCTCCAGTTCCTTGATCGCGTGTTGAACCCGCTGACGGCTGCGCTCGTGCACGTTTGGGCGGCCATTCAGCACGCGGTCGACGGTGGCGAGGCCAACGCCAGCCTGCAGCGCAATTTCCTTCATCAGAAAGCGACGGGCCATGGATTCCACTTGAGGTGTTTTTGATGTGTTTATGGTACCGCAGACCCGTGCAACGGCAGTATCGTTAGGGAAACCAATTAGCAACCCTCACATGAGAGTGCACTTTCATGGGATCGGAGACAGACATGGACACGCAGCGCTCACGCCCGGATGCCGGGCGCAGGAAACCGTACCGCGAACAGGATTGTTCGCTTCGCGACTTTCTTACCGTATTGCACGACGGTCGCGAAGCCGTTCGAGCCAAATACGCAGACGAAACGCGCGAGAACGTGCCGTTCTACGATTGCAACCGGTTAAGCGGGATGCTTGAGGATGCGACACGGCGCACGGAGCTGCAACTCGAGTGGGCGGACGTTCTGGAACATGGCGCAGGCGTGCTTGTATTGAAGCGCGCGTTTCCCGACACGACGCCGATCGACGATGCAACGGCGGTCTTCGATGCGATCATCCGGGACGAGCGGGAAGCAGGCAGCGCGGCAGCCGATCATTTTGCCAAGGCAGGAGCCAACGACAGAATATGGAACGCTCAGCAAAAGCTTTGCATGCGCGCCCCGTCCGCGTTTGCCCGTTACTACGCTAACCCCGTGCTGGTTGCCGCGGCGCAAGCATGGCTGGGCCCCTGCTTTCAGGTGACGTCGCAGGTGAACGTCGTGCGTCCCGGCGGCGACGCGCAACAGGCGCATCGCGACTACCACTTGGGGTTCCAGACCGTAGCGGAGGCCGAACGCTATCCGGCACACGTTCATACGATGTCGCCCTTCCTGACACTGCAAGGTGCGGTCGCACACAGCGATATGCCGGTGGAAAGCGGACCCACCAAGCTGCTGCCGTTCTCGCAGCGCTACGCGCCAGGCTATCTTGCGTGGCGGCGTCCGGACTTTCGTGAGTACTTCGAGGCGAACTACGTCCAGTTGCCTCTCGAGAAAGGCGATGTGACTTTCTTTAGTCCTGCGCTTTTTCACGCAGCGGGGGCGAACCGCACGGCAAGCGTTCAACGTATGGCGAATCTTTTGCAGATTTCCTCGGCTTATGGGCGTGCAATGGAATCGCTGGATCGCACGAGAATGTGTGAGGTGCTGTATCCCGTTCTGCTCGATCAAGTCATGACCCACAGGTTGAGCGCAGCTGAAGCCGAGGCGGTCATTGCGTCGAGTGCTGAGGGGTATCCGTTTCCTACCAATCTGGATAGTGATCCACCGATAGGCGGTCTCGCGCCGGAGAGCCAGCAAATGTTGTTCGCGCGGGCACTAAGGGAGTCATGGAAGGTTGATGCGTTCGTTGCGGCGCTACGTCGGCAAGCGGGGCAACGGGAGGCGTGAAGCGGGTGCCTCAGCTGCTGCGTTGTGGCCACAAACTCAGCTCCTCGCGATCCCAAGACTGTTGTAAAGGCAAGAAAACAGTTTTGCGCTCGGCGGAGTGGTAGTGCGTGCTGACTGGTGGTCTACTAATTACACGCTATAGAAATAGAAACCCCTACGAAGCATGCCGGCTTGCGCTATCCGCGCAAATGCTGGGATACATAAAAGTGGAGACGCTTCATCATGATCCATCCTTTCAGATTAGCAATTCCGATTACGCTAATGGCCGCCAGCGCATGTGCCATGGCGGGCACCCAGCTTACGCCGGAACAATGCAGCAGCTATCCTTTCAGACCGGCGCATGGACAGGTGACCAGGGCCGATCTGTCGCGTGAACTGGCTGAGCTCGAGTCAGTAGGGTATTGGCCTGGGACAGGCAACTACTCCCCGGGCATTCCTGTGATGCGAGCTCGCCTGAATGAGAAATACGCCCGGGACTGCGGGTCGCAGCACACTTCGACTGACGTTCAAACGCCGGGTGGCTGAGCGGGCTCAGGCAGGTGAACGGCGGGAAATATGTCGCAGTACGGAATGATCGTCTGGACACGACTGACGAGACAACCGGAGCTGAAATCCACCAGGGAGTGAATGCTTGATACCCCCTGATGGGTTTGCTGCTTGCATAGCTTAAAACGCGTGGTACATCCCCACCGACATCAGCAGTTGCCTGGAGGTGCTGGAGTCATAACCGGCGCCAGGAATTTCAGCAATTGCTGTACGCCCTACTACTGCACCATCGGCATCGAACACAGGAGCTATGCCATCGCCGCCTGCCTTCTGAACAATCGCAATGGCATAGAGGCTGGTGCGCTTCGAAAGCGCGTACGTCACACCCAGGTTCACCTGCTGGAAGTCCGGCTTCAGGTTCTGGTAGTCGGCCTTCCCCGCGTTGTAGATGTAGGCCGCGCCTAACAGCAATGCAGGCGTGACTCTGTAGGTCGCGCTGGCTTCGTAGGCATCCATCTTGAAGTCGTTGCCGCCTCCCGCACCCGCAAATCCGTTGATGACGAAGTACTGGCTGTTTTCCAGGTCGGTGTGCGAGTAGTTCAATGCCAGCGTTGCCTGGCCGATCGAGTACGAACCGCCAATCGTGAGCACCTTCATCGAACTGGCGTCCTGCAATCCGACGTAATCGTTCAATGAGCCCACATAGTTGCCATTGGATGCGTACACGCCGCCGGTACCGCCCGCGTTCGTCGCAGGATTCTGAATGTCCAGATAGCCCGCGGCAACCGCGAACGGTCCGCGGTTATACGCGGCGGCCAACGACCAGACGCGATTCGTCGAGAAATTACCTGCTACGCCGCCCAGGCTGAACATTCCTTCCACATGCAAGCCACCCCATGTCGGGCTCACGTACTTAACGGCGTTGTTGAAGCGGATCGACTGGTTCAGGTTGTCGAGATCGCCGAAGTGCGACCCGTAGCCGGTGGCGAAATTATTGCTGGACGGAAAGTAGCCGACCGTCAACGACGGCGGATCGTACTGACGCCCGAGCGTCACCGTGCCCCATTGATCGTTGGCGAGCCCCACGAAAGCCTGCCGCCCGAATTCCGTGCCGCCCTGTCCGAGTTTGCCGTTCTGGATGTTAAAGCCGTTCTCGAGCGTGAAGATCGCAGATGTGCCGCCGCCCAGGTCTTCCTTGCCCTTCAGCCCCCAGAGGTTGCAACTCGGTGGACCGCAGGTGTCCGCCTCGACGACGTGCCCCTTGCCGGTATTGTTGACGAACGTCAGGCCCGAATCGACCAGCCCGTACAGCGTCACGCTGCTCTGGGCCGAGGCCAGCGCCGGTAGCGCCATCAGCACGGCAAGACAGATACTGCTCTTTTTCATCAGGATCTCCAGGTAAAGGGGCTGTCGTTCGAAGAGGCTTATTCAGACGGTCGATTGCTCGCTCGCAGCACGCTCAAGCGCAACGCCGAGCGACACCGCATGCCGCCCAGGCAACGGCGTGGCCAGACTGACGAGCACAACCGTCGCTGCATTGATCGCCATCGCGATCAGACCAGGTTCGCATTGGGGGGCGACGGCATCCCAGTAGTGCGCCGCAAACGGTGCAAGCAGCGCAATGAAGCCGGCCACGAGACCCGCAAGTACACCTGTCGCAGTGGTCCTCTTCCAAATGAAACCAAGGAAGACACCGGGCGCAAGCATCCCGATTGCCGAATACGCGTCGAGCAAAATCTTGACGAGCGAGCCTTTCTGGCTGATCGACAACCACACGGCGATCGCAGCAAATACCGTGAGCGCACCGCGGGAAATCACCAGGAACGTGGCGTCCTTAAGACCCGGCAGGATCGGCGCGACCACGTTGCGGCTGAAGATCGATCCCGCGGTTAGCAGAAGCAGCGCGCCAGGCGCGAGTGCCAGCAGGAATCCGGTGCCGGCCACAAGGCCCACGATGGGCGCGGAATAGCGCTGCGAGATGAACTGCAGCAAGGCCGCGTTAAGGTTATTGCCAGGCGGATGCGTGCCGGCCAGCAACGCGGCGAAGCCAAGCAGAATAATGAAGAAGTAGGCGAGCGAATAAAGCGGTTGCCAGATCGCGTTGCGGCGGATGGCGGTAGCGCTTTGCGCTGTGTACGACATCTGGAACAGGTGAGGAAAGACCCAGTTGCCGAGCGCGATGTTGATCGACGATGTCATCAACCAGATCGCCGTAGTGGGTGACGTAGGATCCAGACCGGGGAATCTGCCAATACCTGGATGCTGAACCTCAGCCATCCGAAAGATATCCAGCATCGATGCGGCACCGACCTTACCCGCTACCGTCGCGCTCAACAGCACGACCACCACGATCATCAACACGTCCTTGACGCCGGCCGCGAATGCTGCGGAGCGTATCCCCGCGACGAACACGAACGTGATCATCAACAGCCCGGCAATCAGCGTGGCCGTCTGGGTGGAGATCAGGTCATCCAGCGTCAACTGGACGATCAGTCCCAGGCTGACCAACTGGATTTGCACATAGACGATCAGCGAAGCGATGCCGATCACGCCCGTCAGGACGCCGAGCCAGGTAGCGTCGTAGCGGGCAGCGAAGAAGTCGGCCTGGGTAACGAGTTGCCGGGTGCGTCCGGCGCGCCAGATCCTCGGCATCAGCCAGTAGCCAATGGCATAGCTCATCGACACCGAACAGAAGGCAAGATACGCAGGCGCGCCTAGCGCCCATGCATAGCCGGAGATGCCGAGCACAGCAAATGTCGTGTACACCTCCCCTGCGTTCATGAACCAGAAGATGATCGCGCCCAGACTGCGGCCGCCCGCCGCCCAGTCTGACAACGTATGCCCTTTCCGGGTGCGACGGCCATAGCCCACCGCACCGGTGAGCGTGGCAAGCAGAATCACCACAACGATGGCGAGCTTCATCGTGGCTCTCCCGCTGAACCCGACGTCGCCGCAATGAACGCCGCTTCCTCAAGTTCGACGCCATGGGCACGATCGAGCCGGAACACAATCGCGATCAGCACGCTCGTTAGCACGATTCCCGACAGTTGCCACAGCATGGGAAAGGGCAACCCGAATGGCGCCCACATCACCCCGTTGACGACAGGCGCAAGCCCTGCCTGCCATACGAAAGGAACCGCCAATAACCATCGATACGTATGACGGGGCGAGCCGCCCGTCCCGGGACCTTGTGCCATGACCGATGCTCCACGTAAAGTTACACTGCACTACCGCAGGCAAAGTGTGCATCCACAGTGCACAACATTTCAAGTGAGTCAAAAACAATTTCTCGTCCAAACGGATCAGGTAAACCCCTGGTTAAATGCAAATTTCTAGGGAATTCAGATTTTTTGTGAGGGCGGCCGCAAACGGCGTCGAGGAAATTGACGATCCAATTTTGTGCACCTATACTCCACACTAATGTACGACTCAGTTGCACGACGTGAGGCCTCAAATTGATTGGTGAACGGCTCAAGGAATTGCGGACCGCGCGCGGCATGTCGCTGCGTCAGCTGGCGAGTCTCGCGGATGTCTCACCCACCCTGCTCAGCCAGATCGAGCGGTCGGTGACTGATCCAAGCCTCGAAACGATGCGACGTCTGGCCGGGGTATTTGGAGAATCGGTCGCCTCGCTGTTCGCTCAAACAGTTGCCCCCGCTGTGTGGATCAGCCGCCCGGGTAACCGCTCGAGGCTGATTGCCCCCAAGGGTCGGGTCGGCTACGAGCGCCTGACTGCCGGCAACGGACAGCTCGAAGTGCTGCGCGCCGTGCTGCAACCAGGCGAAATCTCCGCGGATGAGCCGCGCGGCCATCCGTCCTCGGAATGCGTCTACGTCATCGCGGGCGAGCTCATCGCGCAGATCGACGGCATCGAGTACCAGGTGGCGGCCGGCGAAAGCATTTCGTTCGACTCACGGCTGCCGCACCGGTATCGCAACGGATCCACCACTCCCACCGAAATCATTCTCTCGGTCACACCACCGAACCCTTGAGCCATGACCTCTCACACTCCTGACGAGCGCGCAGGTCTGCCCTCGTTCGAACTCTACGATCTGCGTGTCGAAGTCGTTGCCCCTGAAGGGGCAAAACTCTATTGCGGCGCGCGCATCGGCGACTACTTTGAACTGCATGGGGAAATGCTGCACCTGCCGCCGGGGCAAGCATTTTCCATTTATTCGCTTGCGGCACTACTGCCGCTGCTGCCGGCCAAGCAACGCGCCACCGACCCGCATGACTGGATGTCGACCGATGCCGAAGTAGCCTGTCCCGATCCCAATTGCCCGTCGCGCTTTCGCATTTCGCGGCTCGGCAAACGCACGTTCCGTCACGTGGATACGACAGCGGTCAAACTGATTGATAAGGACTCTGAATGACACAGATGCAGCGCATCGAGCTGGCGCCAGGCTACTCGATCTCACGTATTCTCAAAGGGGGTTGGCAACTCGCCGGTGACCATGGCAGCGTGGACCGCGCCGCCGCGATTGCCGACATGGGCGCCTATTACGACGCAGGCATTACCGCATTCGACTGTGCAGACATCTACACCGGTGTCGAAGAAATGATTGGCGAGTTCCGCGACGACTACCGGCAACGGCGTGGCGCCGACAGCCTCGACCAGTTGAAGATCCATACGAAGTTCGTACCCGATCTGTCTCTGCTGCAGACGATCGACCGCAGGCTCGTCGAGCAAACTATCGACCGGTCTCTATCGCGCTTGCGCGTCGAACGGCTCGATCTGGTCCAGTTTCACTGGTGGGACTATTCCGTGGCGCGTTACCTCGAAGTCGCGCACTGGCTGCGTGAACTGCAGCAAGCCGGCAAGATCGACCGGCTAAGCGGGACGAACTTCGATACCCCACGCACCATGGAGCTGGTGGAGTCGGGCATCGAACTGACGAGCATGCAGGTGCAGTACTCCCTGCTGGACCGGCGTCCGGCGCGCCAGCTGGGCGCTTACGCTCGCGAGCATGGCATTCACCTGTTCTGCTATGGCACGGTGGCGGGCGGCTTCCTTTCCGGACGGTGGCTCGGTGCTACGGAACCGGGACAAGACATCGCAAACCGCTCGCTCATCAAATACAAACTGATCATTGACGATTTTGGCGGCTGGGATATTTTCCAGGCGCTGCTGCAAGCGCTGGACCGTATCGCGGCTAAACACAACGTCTCGATTGCGACCATCGCGACGCGCTGGGTACTCGATCAGGAGCAGGTGGCGGGCGCGATCGTGGGCGTGCGCCGCGGCGATCATCTGCCGGAGCATCTGAAGGTCATGTCGGTCACGCTGGATGCCGAGGACCGTTCAGCAATCGAGCAGGTGCTCGCCCAGAGTGCGACGATCGAGGGAGACGTATATAGCGTCGAACGCGACATTCATGGACGGCACGGCAACATCATGAAGTATGAGTTGAACAGCGCTTCGTGACAGTGGACGGACCGATCGTTAATACGCGTTGTTAGCCTTTATATTTATCGGTTGACCTGAGTCGCCTGGATTATCCTAGTCATATCCCGCGTCCCGCAGACTTTGCGCCGAGCCTCAAACAGATCAGCGGGCTGATGTTCCCCGGAGGAGACGACGGATAACCCTATGAATGACAACCCGCAACGCTCCCCTGATCAAGGCGCACAACGCCGGCAGGCCACGCTGCGTCCGGTAGCGGCAATCGGTGGCTGGCTAGACCGGATCGATCCCGGCACGCACCGCCGCATCAAAGGCTTGCGGCTCGTGACGGCGTACGGCATCGCGGCGGCACTCGGGACGTTGCAGGATATCGCCCATAGTGTGCCGAGCAGCGTCTCGCTGGGTTACCTTGCCGGGAGCTTCGCTCTGTGGGCTAGCGTGTCCGAGGGCAAAGCGACGCGGGCCGAATCGAGCCGCGACCTCGTCCTGTTGAGTTTTGCCGCCGCGCTGGGCGCAGTCCTGTTCGTGGTGTTATCCAGGCCATTGCAACTCGCGGGTCGGGCGGGACCGGAACTGGTTCTCGTGACTGGCGCGTTTCTGGTCGGATATCTGAAACGATTCGGTGTACTGGGGGCGGGCATCGGTTCGCAAATCTACATTGGAGAATTGCTCGCGTACGGCACCCATCTGACGATCGCCGATCTGTGGGCGGTTGGAATTGCGGCGCTGATTGCCGCCCTGGCGTCGGTCGTGCCGCGCATGCTCAGTGGACCCGCGGAGCGGCCGGTCACGCCTGCGGTGCTCGCAGCCGGGCCGCAACCGTTGCCCGGGAGATGCTCGCCGGAATTCCTCATGGGATTGCAGGCGGCCATCGCCGCGTTGACCATCTGCCTGCTGAACGGCCTGATTAGCCTCGAGGAGTCCGCCTGGGCGATCACCGCGTCCACGTACGTCGTCGCGGGTTCGGCAAGCGGCACGATACAGCGGGTGCGGCGACGGATCATCGGCACACTGATTGGCGTTCCGATAGGCCTCGCCTGTCTGCCGGTCGCAGAGCACGCGCCGTTGCTGATCTGGGCCGCAGCCGCCATCGCGATGATCATCTATGCGATGGCCTTGCCGGAACGCTACGACGTCGCCTGCGGTGCGTTCGCTTTCACGTTGATCGTCACGCTCGCGGCAAGTGGGGTGCACTCGATCCCCTTGCTCGCCGCTCGCGCCTGGGAGACGCTCCTTGGTGGAGCACTCGGCCTCGCTGCCGCGATATTCATCTTTCCACTTCGGTCTTCGAATCCCGAGCGGTGACCAGCACTCGGACCGCATCCCGGCTCGAAAACGCGCGTTAGTCGTGCTCATACGCGGCAGGCATTGTCATCGCAGCGTTACGGCGCAAAACGCGTGAAGACGTAATCGCGGTCCTTCACGCGAGCTGCGTGACAGGCAAAACACGTCTGGTGTTGCGCTGCGTCGACCGGTTGCCCGTTGATGAAGCGACCGAAACCCCATCCACCCGTCGACGCATATCGGCGTGAATCCTTGACCATCACCTGAACCGTCGTAGGTGTACCGGGGATCGTTGCCGATCCAATGTCAGGAGACTGCTTTCGCTTGTACGCGAGCTTCACGAGGATGGTTCCGTCGGGATAAGGCAGCGTCGAACTCTCGATGGCCTTGATAGCGGCGGGGTTACCAAGTACCAGACGCAATTCGTCGAGCGGTGCCGCTTCTTCGGCCGGGGCAATCGCTTGCCACTGGCGGTAACCGTCGGGAATCGTGACACCATAAATCGGTGACGGGGCCGATTTCGCGGGCTCCGCCACGGCGTCGTGCGCCACTGCGGCTAGTAGCAACACCGCACCAAGGGCGAGACCTGCAGTCGGGATTCTTCGCATTTTCCTGGTTCTCGTTGGCCCGGCTAGAAATGGGCTATATCGATGACGGCGTCGGTAAGTGCCTTCTGTGCTTCCTCAGGCAATTGACGTCCGATGCCGCCGTCCAGGCTCACGGCTTGGTATAGAGCGAACCGAGGCCGATCACATCCGCGGTAACGGCGTGTGAACCCGAAGCCGACGTGCCGGCCGCCGACGAACCATATGACGATGCCGCAACGCCGTTTTGCGCGCTCAGGCGTGCCTCGGCTGCCTGAATGTTCTGCGGGTATTGCGTTTGATCGGTGGCCGGGTTGTAGCCGACCTTTTGCAGTTCGACGAGTTGCGCACGCACTTCGGCGCGGGTGAGCGGCTGATTCGACGATTGGGCGAACGACAGCGCAGGCAGAGCGACAACAGCAGCGACCAGAAGAGATTGGATGACTTTCATGATTTGCACCTGGAGATTGGGTTGTTCGCGCAGACACCCGTCGGGGGCGTCTGCTTTGCGAAGCCAGAACGTCTGGCGTGGAAGTATTAGAAGCCCCGGACGTATCTGGCTTGTGTCCGCGAGAGGCGCCAGTGCAAGGTTTTGTATTTATCGTGGGCGCAGATACATTGCGATACAAAGGCGATGACTTATGACGCACTCGCTTGCGACGCGGCGAGTCACATCATCGGCCCGCGCCGATCTCCAGGTGTCAAAGCAGACGAGGCGCTTTCAGCTCCGCATCACGGCGCGCCCGCATACGAGACGCGCCATACGGTGCCGTTGCCGTCTTCGGTCACGAGTAGCGCGCCATCGTGCGCAACCGCCACACCGACAGGTCTGCCCCACACGCTGCGGTTGTTCACCACGAATCCGGTGAGAAAGTCCTCGTACGCACCGGTTGGAACGCCGTGCTCGAGACGCACCCGCATCACCTTATAGCCGGTGCGCGAACTGCGATTCCATGAACCGTGAGAGGCCACGAAAACATCGCCGCGATACTCGGCGGGGAACGCTGCCGCGCCCGTTTTCGCCGTATAGAAGCACATCTCCAACGGAGCCGAATGCGACTGCAGCAGGACGTCGGGGGTGATCGTCTTGCCGGCGAGATCGGGGCGCTCACCAGCGTGGCGAGGATCTTCGTGGTTACCCATGTAGTACCACGGCCAACCGTAGAATCCACCCGCCCTCACCCGGGTGACGTAGTCGGGCACGAGATCGTCGCCAAGGCCATCGCGCTCGTTCGTCGCAGTCCACAACTCGCCCGTATCCGGATCCACCGCGATCCCCACGCCGTTGCGAATTCCCGTCGCGAATGTGTGGAGCGGTTCATGACCTTCGGGATCGGTGACGAGAATATCGGCACGATTGGTTTCAGCATCCCACCCTGCGCCCTGCCCGTGTTGCGAGTCCCAACGAGCGATTTCCTCAGGACTCTTCTTGCTCATACCCTCAGCAACGTTCGACCCGGACCCGACCGTGATGAACATGCGCTTGCCATCCAGCGAAAAAGCCACATCGCGCGTGCTATGACCGCCGTGACTCTCCGTCAGACGTGGCACGATCACCTGCGCCGCACCGCTCACCTTGAGATCGCCGCTACGATACGGGAAACGGACAACCGAGTTGTTGTTCGCCACGTAGATCCATTGCGGATGATTCCCCGGTGGATAAAATGCGATCCCGAAGGGCTGGTCCAAGCCATCCGCAAAGATCTGATTGTCGGACGGCGCCTGGGCTCCGTCGGCGGCGCGCAATACCCTGATGCGATTCTCAGCGGTCTCCGCCACAAAAATATCCCCATTGGGTGCGACGCGCACGATGCGGGGATCGGACAGGCCTGTCGCAAACAACTGAACCTTGAACCCCGCTGGCACGGACAACGAGGCATTGGCGGGTTGCGCTACCACTCGCGGACTGTTGCCGGACGAAGTCGTCTTGTAGGGTGCCGGCAAATCCGCCACCGTGAGATGATGCTCGACACCTGGGGCGGCGTGACGCCAGTCGCCTGGGTCGGTTTCAGGCGAAGCGCCTGATCCGGTGTTCGCGGTCGACGAAACCTGGGCCGGCTGCTTCAAGGTGGAGAGGTAAGCGATCACGTTGCTGCGGTCGCTGGAATCGGCGACCGATATAGGCATGGTGGTGCCAGGGACTGCCGCCGCTGGATTGAGCAGGAAGTGCTCCAGGGTCGCTGAATCCCATGTGAGACCTGACCCGCTCAAGGCATTGGTGAAACTGAAGTTTGGGATAGAACCCGCGCGCCGGCCGAAAACGCCTACGAGGCTTGGGCCTTGTCCCATGACGGGTAAGTTGCCAGGCCCAAGGGTGTCGGCGTGGCACATGGCGCAATTTTGCTGAAAGAAGACTTTACCCTGTGAGGCATTACCTGCAGGCGGGACCTGTGCTGCGGCTTCTCCAGCAACACCAAGACCGGCAAAGACCATGCTCACAAGGAGCGCCCGGGGGAGTGGCCGCATGGACAGCACCCCATGCCCGGCTGTATTCGACCTGCGATGCGGCATAGATAACATGACCCACCTTCCGCGGATTGAGTTATCAATACTCTACGGTGGAATCGAGGCGATGTAGACCCTACTGAAGCAATGAATGCCTTTTCTGGCAGAGATGCCATCCCCCCGCCACTCAATTGTCATTCTGCGGGGCGATGTTGTGCCGTGATGTATTGCAGCGACCGACGCTCTACCGCCCCACTTAAACTGCCAAAGCGGCCTTCGCTATTTCCCAGCGCCGGATCCGGTCGTCGAGCCCGTTGGTGCCACCGTTGATCCGCCGCGTAAGCGCCACGAAGTCTCCGCTATCAGCGAGCGCATTGCAGCCGTGCTCCTTCCACCACCATGCGGCGGAACGTGCCGCCCAATCGTCGTGCTCCAGTAATTCCGGCGTGGCCGTCAGATCCACGCCGAGCGCCGCGCCACACGACGCGTAGTTCGCGCGGCCCGTTATCTGGATCAGGCCACGTCCCCTGTAACGATATCCGTCTCCTGCCCGAAGATTTCCCAGACTACGAGCTTTCTCCGAGGGCGGTTCATACAGTTTTTGCGCCGGTGTTGGCCCCCACAGTTCGTGTGTCAACTGGAAGCCAAGCGTTTCGTGTCCGGTTTGCGCGATGAAGGCAACGAGACGAACCCGGCTCGTGATGTCGAATTCGTCGAGCACGGCGCTTACACAGGTATGCCAACGAGTCGCCAGCGCTGCCGGAAGGTCGGCGGCTTTTTGAAATTCTTCGAGTGTCATTTCACTATCCCCACGCCAGGATCAGGCGTCGCATCCAGTTAGTGGATCGGAGCGGCTGGCCACGTGCCGCGCGCTATTAACGCGTCGATGGTCTGCCGGAAAGGGGCCGAACTCACGCTGACGTCGCCGGCAAATGGGCGATCGACTGCCAGCACGAAGAAAAACGCGAGTCCAAGCGTGACAGCCCATGCCGATGTGAGTGCGACGTGGAAGCGCGTCGCAGGCAGCGCATACAGCAACAGGAAGGACAACAGACTAACCACGATCATCACGGCCCACAGCGTGACAGGCATCGCCACATCGAGTGTGGCGATGCGTTGCTCGCGATACTTCACCATCTCGTTGGCGCGTGCCAGCACTTCAGCGAGCAAGGTGGTCTGCCGCGGACCGGTGGGTTGGATAAGGTTGGCCGAGTCGAACATCGCATCGAAGCGGGCCTCCGCCTCCGGGTCGAATCTCGCCTGTTGCTGCATCAGCGGCCATTCATTTTCTACGACGCGTTCCAGATAGCCGCGCAGCGCCCGTCCGGTCGCATCCGCGTTTGGACTGCTAAACGCTGCCAGATCACGCGCGAGTTCGCCGGCACAGGCGGCTTCGGCCGCCACCGTGCGATTCGCGTCGTTGTACGCATCCCATACGCTGATTGCTGCGAATGCCACCAGCAGCGAGTTGATCGTCGTGATGACGGAGACCATCGAGATGGTCATCGCCCGCTGTTCCGCATCGAGCTCAATTGGCGCGCAGCGCCGGAATATGACGTACCCCAGCAGCGCAGCCGCAAGTGTGGCGCCTACGACGAGCGCGGCCATGCAGAAGGTGGGCAGGTTGTAGAGAAGCAGCATGGTCCTACTCCTGCCCGGTGGATGCGGCACCATCGACCGCGGTGCTGGCGGAGGGCGCCGATTCGGGCGATAGCATCGCCCGTGTGAAATCGCCGAGTCGTTGCCTGATTTCCACGGGCGTGGTGCTCGCATCAAGTGCCTGCTGAAGCTCCAGCAAGCGCGCAGCGAGATCGCTTTGCGACTGAATCCGTTCGGTGGCGGCGTGGGCGCGCTGCGCATCGAGCGTCGCGCTCACCTGGGTGGATCCGTCGCCGCGTACGAGCGTCTCCACGGTGTCGACGAGACGTTGCAAAAGCCGGTGCACTGCAGTCGCGGAGAAACCACCGAGCATCGCGAGCGACGGTTTTCCGAAGCTGTTCATCGGGCCCGATCTGAACAGATCCGCGGGCAGCATCTCCACCAGGATTAGCCCTGCAATCACGCCAAGGATCAGGCGCGCACCGTAGGAGGCGTCGAATTTCGGATCGTAGGTCGAGTTCGCCACGTAGCGGTGGGCGTGAAAGAGCGTCGCGAACGATGCACCCAGCCCCGCGCAAAAGAGCAGAAACAGCGTATTCCACAGCAGTGTCGAGCCCGATGACGCGAGGAAGCCGCGTTGCATGTTCGCAGACGACACTTCCGCCGGCAGTCCGGTACCGACCACCGCCAGCAGAAACAACACCGATGCCACGGTCAGCACGCGGATCAATGGAACAGGGCCCAACCATGCGAAGCGCTGGCCGCGGCGCCGTTCCGTGTCCAGCAACGTGATGCCCTGAGGCGTCGCGGGCGCTACGGCGTGAGCCAGTTTGCGATGCATTGCCGCAAGCTCGCGGGCACGGGCGCCAGGGGTCTCCGGCGAGCGGCGTGGGGCCGCGGCCATGGTGGCATCCACATCTGCTCCATCGGTCGAATCGATGAGCGCGGAAAGCTGCGCAATCAGTTCTGCCGGCACGGCAAGGCCGTGCTGCAATGCGTGGCGTGCCATTGCTTCGCACTCCAGCTGAAGCTGGCCCACCAGCGATTTGGCGCGCTCCCCGGTCACGGCCGGCGCCAAGGTGGCACTCGACCGCCCGCTTAACGCGCGGGGTAAAGGCGTCGGCCCCAGTTCCAACGTACGCATATGCCCTCTCCTTTTATCTTGTGTGCCTGCCGTCCGGGAGGGAGAACCGTGTCATGACGCCTCTCCCTCCCGGCTGCAAAAATGCGGTTCCCTCGAACTACATGCCGCGAGTGAACAGACGGGTCAGGTTCTGCAACCGGGGTAATCCGGCGCCAAAACGGTTCTCAGGATCTCTCGCCAGGATCGGCGAGCTGATCATGCGGATCAGCCGGAACAGGCACGCCACCCGGTTCAGTCCGCGCGGCCCCAGATACTGCGAAAGCTGCGGATCGGCTAGCAGCATTGCGGCGAGCCCGGCGATATGCGGCGCCGCCATCGACGTGCCCGAATCGGGCATGAAGGTCGCGCCGGGGACTGTCGATACGATGCCGACTCCAGGTCCGCATACGGCCACTTGCGGGCCGAAACACGAGAACGTCGGCGCAAACAGCCCTTCGCGCGTGAGCGCCTGTTTGAGGATCTGCGTCTGCTCCCACACCGTAGGGGGCAATTCGCTTTGCAGTCCCAGGGCAGATACGGCAAGCACATAAGGCGAGGCCGCCGGGTATTGCACCGGGCCGCCGGAGTTGCCCGCAGCGACGATGCAGGCGACGCCACTCTGGGCCGCCTCGATCAGCTTGTGTTCGACGACCTCGGAGGTCTGCGGTGCGCCGAGGCTGAGATTCACGACATCGATGTCATGGTCGATGCAGTAGTCCAGTGCCTTGAGCAGGGTGCTGAACTGGCCGCCCGGGAAAATCTTCAGGGCGTGAATCTCGGCGTCGGGTACAAAGCCACGCATCGATAGCCGTTGTTTGTCTGCCTCCGCACTGGCCTTCGCGCCGATCACACCCGCGCAATGCGAACCGTGACCGATCGTGTCGCGCTTCCACGTCTGGACGTCGTCGCTATTGGTGAAATCCACGCCTTCGCGGATGTGGCTGAGCAACGGATGGCTGGCATCCGCGCCGGAGTCGACGATCGCCACGCGAACGCCAAGTCCACGCGGCTCGCGGCCGTTGTCTTCGAGTCCCATCAACCGTTGTCCCCATCCGAGGGACGCAGCCGGCGGCACCTGGGGATTCGGCTGTGATAACGGTACGACCTGGACCACGTTGACCTGCTCCGACGACAAGGTCGGCGTCAGCATGTATTTGTTCCAGTAGCGGTTCAACGGCCGCACAAACAGCGAGCGCGCCGGTCCCGGCTGCGACTGGACAAGTGCCAACGCGACTTCTCCGCTCGCGTCGGTCGTGCCGCTCGCCGGATTTCCGTCACCCGTCAGCGCAATGGCCACGCCTGCAACGGGCTGCCCCTCTTCCCCGATCACGCGGATCACCACCTGGCGCGTCAAGGGACCGTCGAAGGCGGATTGCGGATGCAGCAACTCAGTGCTTTCGCTCTCCGGCTTTCTCCCGTATCCCAGCGGGTGATCTTCCTCGACGATCATGTGCGGCGGCGCAACGTTCTGCAGCGCCTGCGCGTGATTCGCGTCGAGTTTGACCACGTAGGTGTGCGTAGCTTCGTCGGCGCGGACCGAATTCTGGTGCGAATTCTTATGACCGGTGACCACATGCACGATCTCCACGCCTGGCAGATTCGTCACCGCACTGTGCAATTCCGTGGCCGACATCGGCTGGACTGACGCTTGCTGCGCAAGCACGCCACGGCGCGATCCAATCAGGTATTGACGTTTGTTGTTTTCCACCGTGACTGGCTCTGCGCTGGGCGCACCAGAGTGTTTGTCCTGTTCCATGGGTGTCTCTCCATTCAGGCGCCGCGCCGAAGGCGACACCTCAGAATAATTTGCATGACTAAGTTAATAGAGGAATGATCCCGGTAATCGAATCGCCCTTTGAAAACAAGAGCCGCTACCGGCCTCTTGTCCCGTCTCTAACCGAACCCGGTGGCCTTTAACGGCGCGCACCGGATCCGGGACGCCGCGATCAGTGGTAAATGACCATCGGTTGCGCCGAGAACGGCAACAGACTGCCGATATGTCCCGCGACCGTGCCGATCTGCTGACCGGCGTTCGGATGACCGACGAGGCCACCCACCACCTGACCGACCGTCGGCGCAAGCGTACCGATCAGACTGCCGAGAATCCCTTGCGGAGCGAGCGTCACCTGCGGTTGGGCAGAGAACGGCAACAGACT
Source organism: Paraburkholderia sp. GAS33 (assembly GCF_050436645.1). Lineage (NCBI taxonomy): Bacteria > Pseudomonadati > Pseudomonadota > Betaproteobacteria > Burkholderiales > Burkholderiaceae > Paraburkholderia > Paraburkholderia sp. GAS33. The sequence continues at coordinate 342,063 of NZ_JBNDMP010000006.1, read as the reverse complement.
GGCCACATTCCCCGCGACCGAGCCGATCTGCTGACCCGCATTGGGGTGACCGACGAGTCCACCCACCAGATGGCCAACCGTCGGTGCAAGCGTGCCGATCAGACTTCCAAGAATGCCTTGCGGCGCCAGCACGATTTGCGGTTGCGCTGAGAAAGGCGAATACCGCGCAGCCTCACTGACGATGTTGCCGAGATGCTGACCCGCGTTCGGATAGCCCACTGCAGCGCCGATCGTCGAGAAAACGGGAGGCGCCACGGTATGAACGACCGCGCCGATCGGGCCCGGATGTGCAGGCGGCTGCGGAAACGGAATGTGGCGTACGGCGCCAGCAAGCGCATGCCCCGCCACGAGTCCCGTGGTGGGATAGCCGAAGTGAGTGCCGACAGCGTGCAGGGCGTCAGGCGCTGCCGCCGCCAACGCGTCGGGCAGTCCGCTTTGCGGATGCAGAAGCCATTGCGGATGCACTGAAAGCGGCAGCACATTTCCATAAGCGTGAAACGCAGGTTGATAGCTCATTTCATATCCTTGGTTATCCATATTCCCAATGCGCGGCGGAGCCGATGCATGTCTCCTTCAGCGCTCTCATACCGGGCCTTTTTAAATCGGCCCGCGTCTCGAGGATCGAATTCGCGAAGCCTTGCGTGCACCGGTCAGGCCATTCTGCGATGGCACTTCTGACACAACCATTCGGCAAATGCGGTATGGGATGGATAAGGCAGAAAACGGAGTGTCTGGCGAATTCACTGTCTTTTTTACTTAAATTTCATTTTCATTACTTTAATTTTTCGTTTTGTAATTTTGCAAAACTGCATGGAATTGAACCGTCAAAAAAGGCAATGGACGTTCACGTATTCGTCATATCATATGAATATAGATCTATACGCAGAGCGCCAGCCTCCGGCGCCTGTACTGGGATTCCCCGTTCGCCTACGTCCGACCGTCAACGAACGGCTGCAGCCTCGAATGGCAAAGCAATCGAATTTACACGCTGTGATCTGAAAAGCCTTACCCGGCATATCCAGTTTCCGCTTGTGGGTCCGATAAAACGCGTTGTTACGGGGGCATTCCCGACGCGGTAAACATGCGGCTGCCACTCCTGCACCGGAACTGAAATTCCGGGTCGCCAGGAGACCTCCATGGGACTTACCCTTCGGGAAAAGGACGTGCTCGCGCTTATTGCACAGGGATTCACTGATCGGCAGATTGCTATGCAATTAGCATTCGCCGTTTCTACCGCACGCAAACATCGCGAAAATCTGCTTCTGAAATTTTCAGTAACCAAATCTGTTCATCTGGTCGCGCAATATTTATCAGATCAACCTGATTTGCTTAAAAAAACTTAATAATCCCTATTCCCTCCCCCTGCTCACCGCGTGAACGGGACGTTTTGCAGCAACTGGCCAGGGGCTTAAGCGACAAAGAGGTCGCAAGGTCTCTCGACATTAGCGATCAAACCGCCCGCAAACACCGCACCAATCTGCTCCGGAAGACCGGTACGCACAACGTCTGCGCGCTTGTCTTCAAGGCAGCCACATCGCACTGGATCGATCTTGCGGGACCGCTGGAATGAAATCCCGAACCGCGACATCAGCGCTCTCAAACATGAACGACTACCGCATTTGCCGTATGGCGCCGGTTAGGTTCAGTTGCGCAGAATGATTCACAACCGGTTGGGCCTTCGCAGTCGGGAGGTCCGCTCCGGTCAATCGACGTTTCGAGCGCGGCAACCACTCAACGCGACGGGGGGCGGGATGACTTGCTATCTGGTGCAGACGATGTCGAGCGGAGACCTGAGCCGCATCACCTATTTCAGGCGGCATCCGGAAAGCCATCCCTATCCGGATGAGAAGCACCGCTTCACGGAAGACGCAACGCTGGACTACGCCAGACTGCGCGGCATTGCGCCATCGGAGGTGGTGGCGGGCAAATTGATCCTGCAGCAAAACGCACTACGGGGCGTATCTGCCCGAGAGCTCGACGTCACGCACGGCATACCGCTCGAGTGTGACGGCCACATCCAACCGGCTTGAAACGCCGTACTGACAAGCCACCACTACCAGAAACTACAAGGAGTAGCGATGAAACGCCTATTACCACGATCCGCCTCGCGTCTGGCGTGGCTAAGTGCCGTCCTCATACCGCTAGCGTCAATTGGGTATGCCGCGGATTCGACTGCGCCGCTGCCCAGCTACGGAGCGGATCTTACCCAGACCTCGGTGTCCGGACTTTCATCGGGCGCATTCATGGCCGTCCAGTTCGACGTGGCATTTTCGAACGAAATCGTCGGTGCAGGCATCGTTGCAGGAGGCCCGTACTATTGTGCGGGGCTCTTTGCGCCGACCTCCCCCTTTCTCGCGGCACAGACGCAATGTATGGAGCCGCTTGGCGATTCCGGTCCGCAGGCGAGCGACGCGTTGCAAGCCGCGCGAACGTTTGCCCGCGATGGCCTCATCGACGATCCGCACGGGCTCGCGCGTCAGCGCATCTACGTCTTTAGCGGATCCATGGACAAGACCGTGGATCGCCGCGTCGTCGATCAAACCGCGGCGTTCTTCGCGCTGGCGCAGGTTCCGCCAGAAAATATCCAGTATCAGCATGACATTCCCGCCGGGCACGCGTTCATTACAGACAGGAGCACGGACGCGAATTGCGGCGTCTCTGCCGGTCCGTACATCAACAATTGCGGTTTCGAACAATCGCATCAGATCCTGCGCTGGATCTACGGGAACCTGAATCCGCCATCCGCAGGGGCCACCGGCCGTCTGCTTCCGTTCGATCAGGCGGATTTCGATCCTGGCCACCGTGCAACGCTTAGCCAGACTGGCTACGTGTACATACCTTCAGCTTGCGATACGGACACATGCCGGGTCCATGTCGTCTTCCACGGCTGCCTGCAGGACGCGCAAGCCATTGGTGACCGGTACGTGCGTGGCACGGGCTACAACGAGATGGCGGATACGAACCACATCATCGTGCTGTATCCGCAAGTCGATACGTCTTCGCGCAATCCACAGGGGTGCTGGGACTTCTGGGGATACACCGGCGAAAGCACGCGTAAGCCCGACTTCTATTCACGCGAGGCACCACAGATCGCGGCCGTCATGCGGATGGTTCAACACCTCGGCGCGCCGCGTCAATAACACTTACCGAAAACAAAGGAGCCCTTATGTATTCCGCCCTGTTTGCACCTTGGAGCAACACGAACCGCATGCAATTAGACCTGCTGGCCCAAACCTACGCGCTCTTTGCCGAAGCGTCCAGGTCCTGGCCTACGAGCAGTGACCCCGCACAGTGGCGAACGCTTGCCAGTCATTCGCTGAAGACGTTCTCGCAACTCTCGGATGAACGCGATGCAAAGGCCGAAGATCTCTGGCATGGGCTGCGCGACAAGCTCGATCTCGCGCGCACAGCACAGTCGTTGCGCAGTCTGCATGGAATCGACGCCGATATCGTGGGGCGTACAGGACAGGCCAATAGCCGGTGCATCGCGGCCTTTATCGAAAGCATGGCCTCATACATGCAGGCCGCGAGCTCGGCACGCGACGCGAACGATATCAGTCTTGCCACGGTGGAAATGGGCAGTGCTCTGCAGAACGCGCTGAAAGACTACGTTACCGATCTCGCGAGAACCGGTAGCGGAGTACTCCCGGCGTGGGTTCAGTGGTTGCGCACGAGTGTGGGCGATGCCCCCGGCGGCTCGGCGCAACCGGAAGCCAAGGCGCCGCGCGGCAAGACGCCGTGAATGGCACTACGGCTTGTATCACTCCCCCCGTATCAACCAACCAGTGAGGATTTTATGGAACACAAACTTTTGATGGCAGTGCCTCAGTCACAGCCGGAACTTCGGCATATGGTGGCCGAGGCAAAGAGGATCGCTGATCTGCATGGAGGTGCACCGGCGAATTTTGCAATCGATCTTGCCTCGATCAACACAAGATTGACTACGGCGAAAATCGACCTGGGCGTTTTAGGGGCACGCCAACAGCAACGGAGTGCAATCGTTTCCCTACTGGAACGGCTGATGATCGAAGCTGCAACTTTGGACTACGACGTATCGAATGACGACGTCTTTCGGGCCCTCTATGCGGTTGCCTGCAGCGAGCACAGTGCCGATTATGTGCCCATGCGTGTACTGGGAAATACCGCTGAGGCCATGGTGCCGAAGAAGAAATGATTGGGACTTCGGCAGGATGGACGTGTGAGCCATGTCCGAGAAGCCGAAGCTGTGCGCGCGCGAGCGGGCACAGCTTCGGCTTCTGCATTAAGGGCAAGGATGTTGGTCTCCCGATGGATATAAAATTTCACGAGTTACCAACTAATTGCCAGGTTGCCGAGACCAAAGTTTGCGCCAAGACTTGCCTGGTCGGCCACCCACCCGCGCCATGAAGTTTGACCAAAGGAGATTTGCCAAGTGAGCATCACCGACACCCAAGAGTTCCAGCGCGTCGATCCCGATACATTGCGGGACTTCGTCTGCGCCGTCTACGAAACCACCGACGCCACCGCCGAAGACGCCTACGTCGCCGCCGATGCGATGGTCCAGGCGGACCTCTGGGGCCACCAGTCGCATGGCGTGCTGCGTCTCGGCTGGTACTACGCACGCCTGCGCTCGGGTGCGATGCGCTCGCAGACCAATCTGAGCTTCCCGGTCGACGCCGGTGCGATCGCCGTGATGGATGGCGGCGACAGCATCGGACCGGTGGTCGCGAAACACGCCGCGCTAGACGCAATCAGGCGGGCCAAAGCGCACGGTATTGGCGCGGTGTCGGTGCGCAACTCGAACCACTTCGGCACCTGCATGTACTTCACGCGCATGGCCGCCGAACAGGGTTGCATCATGCTCGCCACGACCAATGGCGGCCCGAACATGGCGCCCTGGGGCGGCCTGAAGAAGATGATCGGCACCAACCCGTGGTCGGTGGCCGTGCCGGCCGGCCGTCACGCGCCGCTGATCATGGATGTCGCCAACTCGGGCGTCGCGCGCGGCAAGATCTTTCTCGCGCAAACCCGTCACGAAGAGATTCCGCTCGGCTGGGCGATCGATTCCAGGGGCCGTCCGACCACGGATCCGGAAGAGGCGCTCAAGGGCTTTATCCTGCCGATGGCGGGCCATAAGGGCTATGCGATCGGCACCATCGTCGATGTGCTGTCGGGTGTGCTGTCGGGCAGCGGCTTCATGGACGAAGTGCACGGCCCCTACGATCCGGTCAATCGCAGCCGTGCCGGGCACCTGATGATCGCCCTCAATGTGGCTGCGTTCCAGCCGCTCGAGGAATTCAACGCGCGCATGGAGCGCTACATTGAAATGCTGAAATCGGTGCCGCTTGCCGAAGGTGTCGATGAGGTGTTCTACCCTGGCGAGAAGGAGGCACGCGCTCATGAGCAGCAGATCAAGGAAGGCATCGTGTTGCCTGCGGACACCGTCGCGGGACTCGACAAGGTGGCGGCCGAAGCCGGCGTACCGCTGATCGCGCGCGGGTGAGGTCTAGCTAAGGCCGGTCCGCGATGTCCGGGGCGGCTTTACAAGGTGGGGACCAGGAAAGGCACGATCAATTGATAGATGTGTACACCGAACGTCTCGCTTACGGCTCAAGAATGCTGCTGATTCTGGACAACGCCTCGAGCGTATGACGAAGATGCTCCCGCAATGCCTCCGACGCCTCGTCGTTTCGCTCCTGCTCCAGCAACGCGAGGATGTGAAGATGCTGCTTGCAATGCTCGACATATCGGGCGCGGTTCTGCGTCGAGCGGTAAGAGAGAAGACGGCGCACACGATTGACGCGCCTGATCGTGTCGATGAAGAACGAGTTGCCTGACGCTTCCACGAGCGACTCGTGAAAACGCACGCCACGATCATGAATCTGGTCGGCGGTGTCGGTTTCGATTCCGCCAGCCAACAAATGGTGTTCCGCTGCGCGGCAGCGTTCGATGATTTTCGGATCCAGCCAGTAGCCTGGTTCGAGCAACGCGGCAGGCTCCAGTGCGATGCGCAAGCGATAAGATTGCAGCAGGCTGTCCGGCGTGGTCAGCATGCTCGAAAATTGCCAGCCGTAGCCGGGTTTGCGTTCGGCCCACCCTTCCCGTGCGATCCGGCCCAGCACCGCGTTGAGTTGTGCGTTGGTCAGCTCGTAACGGTTCTTGATCAACAGTTCCGTGAAGTCATCGGGTAACAAACCTTTGAGGCGGTCATCGGCGATACGGAAGTACGTGCTCGTCACCACATCGGACTCGGCCAATCCCAACTGGCCAACAACGTCCGCGAGCGACCCGGTAACCGCCTGCGCGACGAAAAACCCGCGATTGCGCTCGCGTCTGACGATCCCTTTCTCATGCAGCAGCGCCAAGGCCTCGTTCACTGGCGAACGTGACACACGCAGGCGGTCGGCGAGCATCTGCGCTGGCAAATGGCTGCCTGTTTCGAGCCCTTCCGTCTGGATCAGCTCGACTATCTGACTTGCAATGGACCTGTCGGTGTTCATGAGCGTTCTGATTTCCGTTGCCGCCAACATCCCGCGTATGTGTCAGGCGCTTTGCGACGAAATGACCTTCTTCAGGATTAAGGGAATCACGCCACCGGAACGCAACAACTCAATTTCCAGCTTTGTTTCGACGGCGGCGGTCGCAATGATGGTCTCGCTGCTGCCGTCGAAGCGAACGATACGGACCGTCACGGGACCTCGCGGAGCCAGCAGTTCGGCGGCAGCGTCGACCTCGATTCTATCGCCGGGCTGTATCTCCAGCGTCACCGGATTCGTTCCGGCCGGCAGGCGTAGCGGCAGAATGCCCATGCCAATGAGATTGGAACGATGGATCCGCTCGAAGCTTACCGCCAGTACCGCGCGGATTCCCAGCAGCCGTTGACCTTTGGCGGCCCAGTCACGCGAAGACCCCGTTCCGTATCGCTCTCCAGAAATCAGGACTACTGAGTCGCCAGCGTCGCGATATCGTTGAGCGGCTTCGAAGATCGGCACGACCTCTCGTGTCGGCACGTGCAGCGTGTGGGCGACAGGGGCACCCGGCTTCAGCAGGTTGACAAGCGTCCGGTTAAAAAACGCCGCACGCACCATGACTTCCCAGTTGCCGCGCCGGGACGCGAAGACGTTCAGGTCGTTGCGGTCGTCGCCACGTTCGACCAGGTAGTCCGCCACGAAGCTATCCGGCGGGATGGCACTCGCCGGAGAGATATGGTCCGTCGTCACATCGTCGCCGAGCACGAGCAGCGGATAGGCCTGGTAGCGTCCGAGCTGGCTGCCTTCGCTGGTCGAGGCAAACGGCGGCCGGCGCAGCGCCGTCGATTTCGGGTCCCATGGATAACGGGCCGAGGCCGGCGATTGCAACGCATGCCATTGCGGATTGGCGCTTGCCGCAGAAAACGCCTCCGGATAGTCCGTGGATTCAGATGCAGCGGCTACGTGTGCCGCGATTTCCTCGCGCGTTGGCCATAGATCCGCGAGAAAGATCGGCGCACCCTGCGCCGTCACGTGCAACGGTTCACGGCTCAGGTCCCGCTCGGCATCGCCAGCCAGCGCGAAGCCGATCACGAGCAGCGGCGACATGATGAACGCGAGGTCAAGTTCGGCGTGAATCCGGCCCGGAAAATTGCGGTTACCCGAAAGCATCGCGACCGGGTAGATGGCCTTGCTCGCCATGCCGTCGCGAATAGGCTTGGTTAGCGGTCCAGAGTTTCCGATGCACGTGGTACAGCCATAGCCGACGATATCGAAACCCAGCGCGGAAAGATCGTCCAGCACACCGGCCCGCTGCAGATAGGAAGCCGCAGCAGGCGAGCCCGGCCCCAACGATGTCTTGACCCAGGCTGGAACCGTCAACCCGAACGCGCGCGCCTTGCGTGCGACGAGGCCTGCCGCGATCAGCAGCGCCGGATCAGAGGTGTTGGTACAACTCGTGATCGCGGCAATCGCGACCGGATGCTTCGGCAACGGCGGATTCGCCGTAGCGGGCTCGAAGCCCAGCTTCGCGAGTACGGCGGGCATTTGCGAATAATCGAGCAGGTCTTGCGGGCGACGCGGACCGGCAATGTGCATGCCGATCGAACCGAGATCGATTTCGATGGTGCGTGTGTACTTTGGTTCGGCCGACGGGTCGAACCACAGCCCCACACGTTTCGTGAATGCTTCGACAAGTTCGACCGCTGCCGGCGAACGATGTGTGGTGCGCAGGTAATCGAGGGTCGCTGCGTCGACCGGGAAAAAGCCTGTCGACGCGCCATACTCCGGTGCCATGTTGGCGACGACCGAGCGCTCGCCCGCGCTGAGCGTCGCGACGCCCGCCCCGAAAAACTCGACGAACTCGCCCGATACGCCGATCTGCCGCAGCCGCTGCGTCACGGTCAGCGCCAGATCCGTCGCAAATATGCCCGGCTTTAACGCGCCCGTGAGCCGAACGCCAATCACATCTGGAATGCGCTGCATAACCGGCATGCCGAACATCACGGTCTGTGCCTCGAGTCCTCCCACTCCCCACCCAAGCACGCCGATGCCGTTGATCATCGGCGTATGGCTGTCGGTTCCGATGAGCGTGTCGGGCACCGCCCATTGCTCGCCATCGCGCTCCTGCACCGTTACCACTGTCGCCAGTTGTTCCAGGTTGATCGTGTGCATGATGCCCGTGCCGGGCGGGTGAATCGTTACGCCGCGCAGCGCCCTTGAGGCCCAGCGGAGGAATCCGTACCGCTCCCGGTTACGGCGAAGTTCAAGCTTCAGGTTCTGTCCGGCCGCATCGGGAACGGCGAAAAATTCGACCGCGAGCGAGTGGTCGACCGATGAATCGACCGGCAGGACCGGGTTCAATGCCGTCGGGTCCGCTCCAGCTTCTGCCACGGCATCGCGCATGGCGGCAATGTCCACGAGCGCCGGCGTGCTGGTGGTGTCGTGCATCAGTACCCGGTTCGGCTGAAAAGCGATTTCCACCTCACTCGTGCCGCGCGCGAGCCACGCAAGAATGCCTTCGACCGCCGCGCGACGCTCCTCGCCGACGGCGTTGCGCACCACATTTTCGAGGAGTACGCGCAGCACGACTGGCAGGCGCCAGAGGGTATCGCCGAATAGTCCGTGAAGATCGACGAAACGAAAGGAGGACTGCGAGGTGAGCAACCTGGCTGTGGTGGGGGCGTGGGGGGTTTCCATGACAGCATTTTTGCACTTTTGCTCGTATAAATGCAATAACGCAAAATTCCTCCCGCTTGTATATGCCTTGCCGCGTGCGATCGGTCTGTGGATGTCAGCGGGTCGGCACCCGCAAGTGTTCGCGGTATGTGGAGAACTGCGGGATTCAGGGAAGTTTACGGCCGGCTTCGTCAGCGGTCTTAGGACGCTCTGATAGACTGCCTTGTGGAACGACACGACCCAAGGCCTTTCCTGTCAGCACATGACCAGGCGCCCGGATAAAGATGAGCCAGCGCGTTCGGGGAAACATCGTCTTTAACCAATGCGTCTGGTTACCGGCACCTATAGCCCCTTGAGATCGTCATCCGCAAACGGGGGCGGGCATTGGCCCGCATAAAGGTGCTGCCAATGAAAAACACTCAACAAATCTATTCATTGCCGCGCGGTCGGCTGGCAAAGTGGCTCGTAGCGCCCGGTCAGGACACACCACACGAGATACGCGTCGCACTGGTCGGCACGCTGTTCGGAACACTCCCCATCTTCTTCGGCGGCGTTTCCAACACGATCGCGGTCGCATGGGCTCTTGCCTATCGACACCCAACGTTGCCCTTCCAGTTGTGGCTCGCGGCGGAAATACTGGTCTGCGCAACCCGCCTGTGTGTACTTTTCTTTTCGCGGCGGCGGGCCGCGCAGGCCAAGGAAACGCCCACCGACCTCTACATCCTGCTGGCGCCGCTGTGGGGCGCCACGGTCGGCTATGGCGCGTTTGTCAGCGCGATCAGCGGCGACTGGGTTGCCGCGACGCTGTCATTCCTTTCCGCAGCTGCGATGGTCGGCGGGATCTGTTTCCGTAATTTCGCCGCACCGCGGCTCGTTGCGGTGATGATCTTCTGTTCGCTCGGACCGTGCTGCATCGGCGCGCTACTCGCTCGCGAACCGGTCCTTCTTCTGACGCTGCTGCAGATCCCCTTCTACATGTTTGCGATGAGTGTTGCCGCGCAGCGGCTGAACGGCATGCTCATTTCGACGATGAAAGCCGAACGCGAGAACAGTCACCGTGCGCGTCACGATGGACTCACCGGACTACTGAACCGCGAAGGTCTCTTCAAGGCTGTCGGGCCGCGTGGCACACCGCCCGTCACGGCCGGCATGACGCTCCTTTATCTCGACCTCGATGGCTTCAAGCCGGTCAACGATGCCTACGGCCACGAGGCTGGCGACATGCTGCTGATTCAGGTTGCGACGCGCCTGCGCGCACTCGGAAGTCCGCATGCGCTGGTTGCGCGTATGGGCGGCGACGAATTTGTCATCGTTGACAGGATCGTGGACGGCCATGCATCGCAAGAAATGGCAGCAGCTGTTGCACGCGCAATCGAGCAGCCGTTCGAGATCGCGCCGGGTCTCGCGATTACCGTAGGGGCAAGCGTTGGCATGGCGACTGTAACGACAGAGGACACCGATATCGACGCAGTACTCCGTCTGGCGGATAACGCGATGTACGACGCCAAGCGTAGAAAGAAAAGTGGGCTGGGGCTTGAACACCTGGCCCCGGAAGCCGCGGGTATTGCGGTCGATGCGTTCGTTGTCGAAGGCCCGGCCAATTGAACATCGCGCGTCGCACCTGAGCGGTACCACGGCCAGGTGCTCAACCGAGGTCTGACGAAAGCTCTCAACGTCTTTCCCGCCCGCCTCTTCTCCAGTTCTCCATTTCGTCCAGTTTGCAGCGCTCAAGCAAATATCGCTGCATGACTGGCTTCTGCACGCCTCAACGGTACTCCACCCCCGCGTAAACCATCCTCGGCAAATGGGTTGACACGCCTCCGCCATCGACCTACTATACAACAATGATGCATGCATTCACTATTGTTGAATATACGCACCTGACCTGGCAGGAGACATCAAGGCTTTTACGATCGCCATCATTTATTAAGGATTCCTTTCAATGAAAAGCATCTACTTTGAACGTCGTCAGAACGTAGGCCATATCGTATTGGCCAACCCTCCCTCGAATCTCATCGCGGCTGATTTCGCAGACTCCCTCGAAACCTCCGTGCGCGAAGCCAGCAAGGCCGATATCCGTGCGCTCCTGATCCGTGCAGAGGGCCCAGATTTCAGCAAGGGTGGCGACGTCCTCGATTTCATCGACAAAGGTTTCGATGACTGGCGGACCTTCATAGCGCAGATTCACCATACGTATCGATCCATCGAAGGCCTCCAGATTCCGACGATTGCCGCCGTGCGCGGCGCGGCATTCGGTGGCGCATTCGAACTGGCGCTTGCTTGCGACTTCATCGTCGCCGCGGGGAACGCCACCTTCCGCTGCATTGAAGCATCGGTGGGCTCGGCCCCTGTCGCGGGCGGCGTACAGCGTCTGGCGGAAAGAGTGGGCCGCGCGTATGCAGCGCGCTACGCGATGCTGAGCGAATCCATGTCCGGTACGACCGCCGGTCAGCTCGGTGTTGCCGCTTTCGTGGTCGACGAAGATCAGGTCGAGCGTGTTGCCGGGGATCTCGCCACCCGGCTTGCCAACGGGCCCACGCGGTCGTACGGCGCCATTCGCGCCCTCCTCAAGGCATGGTCGGGCGGCGGCGTGCCTGGTGCCGACGTGCTGACCCTCGACCTCACCATGGGGCTGCACACAACGGAAGACGCCAGGAAAGGGCGTACCGCCCGTGCGGAAGCCGTCGCTCGTGGCGAGGAACCGGCTCCGGTCGTGTTTCTCGGCAAATGAGCCATCAGGCAAGCCCATTGCACGGAAGATACCGATGAACACGCTTTCACATGAGCGCGGAACACGTTTCCCTGAACTGATCGACAAGACCATTGGCGATGCATTCGACGAGATCGCCGGCAATTTGGGCGACCGCATTGCGGTAGTCAGCCGGCATGAAGGAGCCCGACTCACCTACGGCGAGCTTCGTGAAAGATCGGACCGGCTTGCGGCCGCACTTCTCGATTCAGGGCTCGTGCCCGGCGACCGGATCGGAATCTGGTCTCACACGAATGTCGCGTGGCTGCTGTTGCAGTTAGCCACCGCCAAGGCCGGACTGATACTCGTCAACATCAACCCGGCCTATCGGACTTCGGAGCTGGAGCATGCACTCAACCTGGTGGGATGCAAGGCCATCGTGACGATGGTCCGCTACCGGTCGAGCGAGTATCTGAACATGCTGCGGGAACTGGGAAAAACGCGGCTGCCGACCCTCGAGACGATATGGTGGATAGACGACGCCGACTGCCCCGACGAAGCCGGCGCACAACGCTTCTCCGAGCTGCTCAGCTGCGCCCCTGCAGACAGCGCATCGCTTCGCGACGCACGCCGTGAAGTGCGCCCGGACGATGCCGTCAACATCCAGTTCACCAGCGGAACGACGGGCCTTCCCAAAGCCGCCACGCTGAGTCATCGCAACATCCTGAACAACGGTTTCTTCGTAGGCGAGTGCATGAAGCTCAGCCACGAGGATCGCGTATGCGTTCCGGTTCCGATGTACCACTGCTTCGGTATGGTCATGGGCAACCTCGCGTGCCTGACCCATGGCTCGACGATCGTCTACCCCGCCGAGCGCTTCGACGCAGAAGCCGTTCTGGAGACCGTCCAGGCAGAAAAATGCACTGCCCTGTACGGGGTGCCGACCATGTTCATCGCTGCGCTCAATCATCCGCGCTTTGCGCAGTTCGATATGAGCAGCTTGCGTACCGGCATCATGGCCGGTTCGCCTTGCCCGATCGAAATCATGAGGCGGGTTGTCGGCGACATGCATCTGTCTGAGATCACCATCGCTTACGGCATGACGGAAACGAGTCCTGTGAGCTGCCAAAGCACGACGGATACCCCGGTCGAGAAACGGGTGTCCACAGTCGGTCAGGTGTTGCCTCATCTAGAGATAAAGATTGTCGATCCGCTGACCGGCCAGACCGTGGAGCGCGGTCAGCCCGGTGAGCTCTGCACACGTGGTTACTCCGTCATGCTCGGTTACTGGAACCAGCCCGAGCGCACGCGCGAAGCCATCGACGCAGACGGTTTTATGCACACGGGCGATCTCGCCACGATAGATGCGCACGGCTACGTGAATATCGTCGGGCGCATCAAGGACATGGTCATTCGCGGCGGCGAAAACCTTTATCCCCGGGAAATTGAAGAGTTCCTGTACACCTGCCCAAACGTTCTCGACGTGCAGGTGGTCGGCGTACCGGACAAACAATTCGGCGAAGAACTATGCGCGTGGATCGTCGTCCGACCGGGCGCGGCTCTCGACGACGACGCTGTCCGCGCCTTTTGTCAGGGCCGGATAGCGCACTACAAGGTTCCCAAATACATCCGCTTTGTCGACTCGTTTCCGACCACCGTGACGGGAAAAATTCAGAAGTACCTGATCCGGCAAATCATGAGCAAAGAGCTTGGCCTGCATGAGCAACACACCGCGTGACGCTCCCCGGTCAGGAGCCCACATCAATTCCGTTACCACCATTTGCCGGAGTGCTGCCATGGCAGAAGTTGATATACAAACCGTCTATTTCATCGCGAAGGATATGGACCAGCTGGAAGATTTCTACGTATCGGCGCTGGGGATGCCTGTCCAGTTCCGCGACGAGAACAAATGGACTCAATTCCGCCTGCAACGCGGTGCATTTGCCCTGAGTTCGCCAGAGGAAGCAGCTGAAGGAACCGTCGGAGCCGTCCCCGTCTTTCAGATCGCCAGCGCGGACCAAGACGAAGTCAGGCAGAAAATCGTGTCTGCGGGTGGCCAGCTACTCGCGCAGCGCGACATGGGCACGCACGGCGTCGTTACCACCTACAAGGATCCGGAAGAGAATATCTTCCAGGTATTCAGCAAGTCTTCGACCCGCTAAGTCAGAAGATCACTCATTTCTCACCTTACTGGAAAATCGATGAAATTCGGCATCTTTGATCAAAATGATCGCAATGGTCTGCCAATTCATAAGCAGTACGAAGATAGAATGCAGATTATCGAGCTTTATGACAGGCTTGGCTTCCATTGCTATCACATGTCGGAACACCATGCGACCACGCTGAGTGCCTGCCCGTCGCAAAGCGTGTTTCTCGCCGCTGCCGCGCAGCGCACGGAAAGACTGCGCCTGTCTCCGCTGGTCTACATTCTTCCGATCCATCACCCCGTGCGTCTCGCGGAAGAAATCTGCATGCTCGACAATCTGAGCGGCGGCCGCCTGGAGTATGGCGTAGGCCGAGGCGCCTCGCCCCACGAGATCGAGGCGCTCGGGATCGATCCAGCCACAGCGCAAGCCAGATACGTCGAGTCGTATGAAATCATCAAGCGCTATCTCAGCTCGGACACCCTCAACTACGAAGGGACGTTCTGGCAATTCAACGACATGCCGGTCGAACTCAAGCCGCTGCAGACGCCCCCTCCGACCTGGTACGCGCTGGCATCGCCGGAATCGACGGTATGGCCGGCCCAGGAGAAGATGAACATCGTATGCGGCGGTCCGATCCAGCGGGTCCGAGCCATCACCGACCGATATCACGAAGAATTTGCAAAACGGCACCCGTCTGTCGCTGAGCCGCTCATCGGCGTGAATCGCTATATCGTCGTCGCGGAAACGGATCAGGAGGCTATGGAAATTGCCTCGCGGGCATGGTCGGTGTTCTATCCGAACTTTTTCAAACTCTGGAAGAAGCACGGGACGGAACCGGTCAACCAGAAGCTTCCGCCGACAATAGAGCCGCTCGTGGAATCGGGCCTCGCCGTCGTGGGCCGGCCGGAAGCCGTCCGTGAAAAACTGCTGGCGCAGGCGCACGACGGGGGGTTCAACTACCTCATCGGCACATTCATGTTCGGGGACATGTCGGTATCCGAAGCAAAGACGTCTATCGGCCTGTTCCACGAGTCTGTCATGCCGGCGTTCGGCGAGTCGCAAAAGGTTCTGTCATGACTGGAGGTACTTCGTCAGACAAGGAACGTCCTGCAGTCAGGACGTTCGACAAACGTCAGTTGAGAGACGTACTGGGCTCTTTCGTAACCGGTGTCACGGTGGTCACCACCGTCGACGCCGAGGGACGCATGCACGGCCTCACTGCCAATTCGTTTTCCTCGGTATCGCTGGATCCGCCTCTCGTTTTATGGAGTCAGGCGACATCTGCGGGAAGCCATTCGGCGTTCAAAGATGCCCAGAGATTCACCATCAACATCCTGGCTGAGCACCAATACGACCTTGCCAATCACTTTGCGACCCGGTCACCGGACAAATTCTCCGGCATCGACCATGACCTTGGCGTCGACGGGCTGCCGCTGCTGCGTGATTGCAGCGCATGGCTGGAGTGCGAGGTGGTCTCCCGCTATCCCGGCGGAGATCATGTGATTTATGTGGGCTCGGTGGATAGCATCCGCCAGAGTACGAGACGGCCACTGGTATTCGGTGGCGGGCAGTATCTGGTCGCCGACCCGCACGACCTTGGCGTGGCGCCAGTCGGCACGAAAGGCGCGATGAAATCGCAGCCCCATGCTGTCCGGCTGGCGAGCCGCGCCATGTTGCGGCTCGCGCAGACACTCGACAAGACCCTTGCGCTGGTAGCGTGGGGCAATCACGGTCCCACGGTGATCGCGTGGCAGGCCGCCACCACGCCCGTGGCCGCCGATCTGCCGCTGGGACTTGTGCTACCGGTGACATCCTCCGCTTCGGGGTTGGCTCTCGCGGCCTTCCTTCCGCCCGAGGCGGTCGATCGATTCGTGACCGCAGAACTGCGTGATAACGCGCGACAAGCCTCTGGCGAACCGCCCCTCACCGCGGAGTCACTTGCACGCGAACTGGAATCCGTCAGGGCCTCACATGTTGCGACGAGGCGCCCCGCGCCGTTTTATGACGACCGGACACTCGCTAACGCCATCAGCGTGCCGATTCTTTCTCCAGGCGGACTGGCCGTGCTGGCACTGACGGCGATCGGCCCAGCCGAGCAGTTCGATGCTGCGGCCGACAGTCCTTGTGCAGAAGCCCTCGGGGCCGCCGCGCGCGAGATCTCCGCTGCGTTGAAAGAGGCGTGAACCGGCTTTTGCCCTGATTAAAGCGACTGATATATCGGCTGGACTCCTAATCATGACTGAAACAGACACCCATCTTCTTGAATCCCCGCTGCCCGCCATCGAGGAAGCCACATTGAACCTCCCAACACTCGGGGACAAACGAGTGATCACATATCGGGCTACCGGCGACGCGAACGCGCCCGCCATCATGCTGCTGCATGGCATTGGTTCGAGCTCGGCGGGATATCGCGCGCAGCTCGCGGCACTGAGCAAGAACTATCGGGTGATTGCCTGGGATGCCCCCGGCTACGGGCAAAGCAGTCCCTTCGCGGTCAGCACGCCGGCCGCAACAGACTATGCGGATGCGCTCGCGGGCATGTTGTCCGCGCTAGGCGTCACGCGTGCAACCGTCGTAGGCAGTTCATGGGGGAGCGTCATCGCCGCGACGTTTGCGGCGCGTTACCCGGCGGCTACGCATGCCGTCGTCCTGAGCGCTCCCAATGTCGCACGAGGACACCTGTCCGGTGCCGAGCGCGACGCGGCGCGAGAAGCTCTGATGCGAAGTGCAACGGCACAATCGCCCGAAGCGCGCGCCGCTGTAGTCGACGCTCTGCTCGCGCCAAACGCCGGCCCCCTGGTTCGTGCGGTCGTATCCCGGCTGCGAGACGCGGTGACCCCTACAGGTTGGGCGCAAGCCGTGGATATGCTCTTCTCGACGTATACGCCATCCGTAGTCCGTTCGATCCAGGCGCCGATCTCCGTCGTGGTCGGCAACCTGGACCGCCTCGCTCCGGTTGAAGCGCATGCCCGGCCGATTCATGAGGCCGCTCGCCATTCGACACTCCATGTGCTCGATGCGATCGGCCACATGCCGAAACTCGAAGTGCCAGAGGCGTTCAATGCCATCGTGCTGGCAGCGGCGGGCGCTGGGACAGATGGCGCGCACCGGCTTTGAGCGCCCAGCTTCTACCCGATCTTGCGGGGGACCTTTCCGCCGAGCGCAACCGTAGCTCGAACCGCGCTATCGAGCAGCGCCTTGATCTCTTTACCTTCAATTTCCGTGTTCAGTGTTGCAGGCGATCCGATGAGACTGATGGCGAATCGGAGATCACCGTCCCTGTCCCAGATAGGGGCCGCGACAGACACGTAACCCATGTCCCCGCGATGAACCGCTGTGAAACCGCAAGTGCGCAATTCAGTGATCGCTTCGTCACGGAAGGAAGCGGGGCTCCATTCCTGTCCCGCGGAAAGTTCGCGGCTGATGAGATCGTCGGTGCGCTCGGGTTGGAGACAGGCGACGAACAGCTTTCCCGCGGCAGTCGTGACGAGCGGAATCAGGCCCGTTCTGAGCTCAAGAATGCTGCGGGTCTGCCCCTCCTGCTTGAAGAGACTAACTGGTCCATCTTCGGTCCACGCGGTCACGGCCGCACCACTCAGGGTGGCTTCCCGCAAGGCGATCACCTCGCGGCGCACGATATCGAATCCGTCCAGCTGGTTGATCGCGCTCATACCCAGTGCGAGCGACGCTGGCCCGAGCTTGTAGCAGCCCGGCTTTTCGTCCGCCGATACAAGCCCGGTTCGCACCAGACTGATCATGTAGTTGCTTGTCGCGCTCGGCGACAGTTCGGACAACGCAGCAATTTCCCTGAGAGGGAGTGCTCGCACACTCGTCTGCAACGCCGACAGGATCCGGAACGCAATCTCGACAGACTGAATGCCGCGTCTCGCAGTCACATTGGTCATTTTTCAGCCGTAGTAGAAGTCATAAGAAAACGCCGCCCGGGTTTCCACGGACGTTCATCGTGTTGACACGTCCCGGGGCGGCCCCTATATTGTTCAACATACATTGTGTCATTCATTACTGTTGAATGCAACACCGGCGAACTGAGGCGATTACGCACGAGCAAGCAGCCGGGACAAATGATTGAATTTTTATCCGCCCATTTCATTAGTAGTACAAATATTTTTTGGATTTCCCTTAAATCAATAACTTGTTCGGAAGAGCAACAACCGGATTGGAGACAGGGCATGGCAATCTTTGGACGTACTGTGGCAGGCGCGATCGTGGCACTTTCCGTGACCAGTTCCGCCAACGCGCAATCCAGCGTGACCTTATATGGCATTGCGGACACCGCAGTCCAGTACATCAGCAATGTCGGAGGACATGCCCTGTTTCAGGAGGAAAACACGCACTCCCCCGACATTTTCGGCATCAAGGGAGTTGAAGACCTGGGCGGCGGGCTACGCACCGTTTTCGATCTGCAGAACGAGTACACGCTGAACAATGGCGAGGCGCTGGTTCCCGGCACGCTATTCAACAGAAAGGCATACGTCGGACTGCAGTCGGACACCTATGGCACGTTGACGCTCGGTCACCAACCCAGCTTCATGTATGACGTTCTGTCCAGCTATCAAACGCCCTTTATCCTCGGGAACATTCTCTCGCTCCACCAAGGCAACCTCGATGAGATTGCCAACTTCTTCCAGTTCAACAATGCGGTGAAGTATGTGAGCCCGACCATCGGCGGGTTCTCCTCGGGCGCCGAATTTGCATTCGGAAATGTGGCCGGCAATTTCAGCGAAAGCAGGGACTACTCGTTCTTTGTCCAGTACAAGGGCGGACCTCTGAGTCTGGCCGCCACGTACGCGAACGAGAACAATCGTTTTCTGGAACTCTCCAGCGCTATTGGGCTTCCTTCGCTGTTTGGCACCTCGCTTCCTCAGGCCGAGGGCGTTGTTGCCAACAAGCTTGTCAATTGGGGACTCGGCGCGTCGTATCAGTTTAAGAATGTGCTTCTGCACACCACGTTTACGCAGTCGCGCATCACCTTGGCAACGGGCCAAGGTAACGCCAACACCGTGGACGCTGGTGTGAACTGGACGATAGTACCCGACGATGTCATCGCGATTGGCGGATGGGTGGAAAATCTCGACGGCGGTGACTGGAAGACCATTACCCTTTCAAACTCGTACCTGTTCTCGAAGCGAACGACGGTCTATCAGCAAGTGACCTATCAGCATGCCTCGGGCACCAACGGCATCGCTTCGCTCACGGGAGCTGGCGTGGCATCCGGCCGGTCAGTGACCGCCATCTCGGTTGGTATTCAGCATTTCTTTTAGGAGTGCAATATTTATGTTTCGCACATTCCCCCGCGCAACGCGCTCCGCTGGGCAGCCGTCGATCATACTCGGGAGGACACCGGCGCCGTGCGCTGCCCATGGCAGAGCTCCCAGCAAAACTCGAGAAATGCCTCGACCGCAGCGGGAGGTAAACGCCGCGATGGCCGGATAGCATAAAGCGGAAAGGTCTCGCCCGGCCAATCCGGGAACAGTTCAACCAAGGCGCCGCTTGCAAGCAAATGCTGAACGCCAAGGGCCAGGACCTGCGCCACCCCTGCGCCGGCCACACACGCTCCGACCATCGTATCGACGTCCGTTAGCGTCAGCCTGCCTGTCGTCTCGACAGGCAGGATCTCCTTGCCACGGTGAAATTCCCAGTGAAACGGTTTGCCGTGCTGTGGATCGATGTACTGGATACAGTCGTGCCCGACGAGTTTCCCAGGCGTCGCGGGGCGCCCATATTTCTTGATATACGACGGCGACGCCACCGTCAGCACACGGGTTTCGAGCAACAGCCGGGAGGACATGCTCGACGCCGGCTGCGGCCCGAACCGCACCGCGGCGTCGATGCCTTCCGTCACCAGGTCGCCCGCATCCGGTAGCTGCACCACCGTCAGGGCGAGGTCAGGATAGCGCTCGGTGAATTCCGGCAATCTCGGCGCCAGAACGTTGCGGGCGAACACGGGATTCAGGCTGACCCTCAGTGTCCCGCGAACCGTCACCGCCGCGCCTGACACCACATTCGCAGCGTCCTCGATGCCGGAAAGATGGGGCGCCGCCAGTTCGTAGAGCCGGGCGCCCTCGCCGGTCAGGTGCAGCGCCCGCGTCGTACGGTCCAGCAACCGTACCCCCATGCGCGCTTCGAGCCGCGAAATCGACCGGCTCACGCCTGAAGCCGACAGCCCAAGCACCTCGCCCGCCCGCGTAAAGCTACCGGTCTCGACGACGGCCGCCAGCACGCTCATCCCTGCAAGCAATCTTCCGTCAAAGCTCATTTGAGTCTCGCCTTTGATTCATCTTTGACTTTTAGCATAAATCATTTGAACGACCCTATCTTAATCAAAAGTCGCGGGACGCCTATCTTCCCATCAACGACGCGTCACAGTGGCCGCCGCCACCCGGAAGTACGGCTTCGCACCGCCCTTCCGCCGTCGTCGATAACCCACCCGGAGGAGTTCACCATGCCTGGCACTGCACGCACCATCCTTTTTAAGGGCGGCACCATCGTCACGATGGACCGCAACGTTCCCAATCTCGCAACCGGCGACGTCCTGGTCGAGGGCGACCGCATCGTGGCCGTCGGCGCCAGCCTGAAGGCCGATGACGCCGAAGTCATCGATGCCGCCGGCAGCATCGTCCTGCCCGGCCTGATCGATGCGCACCACCATGCATGGCTCGGCGTCATGCGCCGGATGATGCCCGACGTCGACGATCTATTCGCCTACATCGATGTCGTCGCCGAGACGCTGGGCTCGCAATATCGTCCGCTCGACATGTATCTGAGTACGCGCCTCACGGCGGTCGCTTCGCTCGACGCCGGCATTACGACCATCATCGACGCCTGCCACAGCTCGCGCAGCCCCGAGCACACCGATGCAGCGCTCGAAGCACTCGACTCGGCCGGCATCCGGGCGCTGCATATGGTCGGTGCGGCAATGGACAAGAAAGCGTCCAATGCCCATCTGCCGCAAGATCTCGAACGACTCGCACTTAACTGGAACGCTGGGGCGGACCGGGTGCGGGTTGGCCTCTTCGGTCAGCTCAATCTCGACTGGTGGAAAGTCGCACGCCGGCTCGACATGCAGATCCTGACCGAGTTCATCGGCGATCTCGCCAAACTCGGCCCTGAATTCGCCGAGCCTGGGGTGCTGGGCGCGCACAACATCTTCAATCACTGCACACGTGTCCCGCAAGAAACGTGGAAGCTGTTCGCGGATGCGGGCGTGAACGTCACCGTCAATCCCCGTTCGGATGCGCTATTCGGTTTCGACGACGATAGCTTCGCGTATCAGCAGGCGATCGATCACGGCCTCACGCCGGCGCTCGGCATCGACCTCGACACCGCCTTCGGCAGCGATCTGTTTGGTGAGATGCACGCCCTGTTCGGGCAGCAGCGCGCAGCCATGCGGTATCGCCGATTCCGTGGCGAGGCCGACGCTCCCGCGCCGATCTCGGTAGAGGCGGTGCTGCAAGCCGCGACGATCAATGGCGCCCGCGCCGCCGGCCTGGAACGTTCGATCGGCTCGCTGACTCCGGGCAAGCAGGCCGACATCATCATGGTGCGCACCAACGGCGCGGGCGTCTTCCCGGTGAACAACGCCATCGGCACAGTCGTCCAGGCTGTCGAGCGGTCAGACGTCGACACCGTGATGGTTGCCGGCCAGTTGCGCAAGCAAGGCGGCAAGCTGATCGACGTCGATCTGGCAAAACTGTCGGCCGAGGTGACCGCGTCCCGTGACTACCTGCTCGACGCGAGCGGCTACCGGAGCGAACTCTTCGGGACGTCCGCTTCCTCTTCTGGCACTACTGCCTGAGCGTGTCCGGCCGCTCTTCGCGGAGCGGCTTTCTCTCACGATTGCCAATCTGGAGTTAATCATGCCATCGCTTACCGTGAAGACGATAGGCCAGGCCGACGCCCCACCGGCTCATCTGGCTCGTCCCTCCCTCGCCGTCATCGCAATGCTGTTCTGCGGTTACCTCGCAGTCGGTTTGCCGCTTCCCGTCATTCCGCTCTTCGTCCATGACAAGCTGGGTTTTAGCAACCTCGTCGTCGGACTCGTGATCGGGATTCAGTTCCTTGCCACCGTACTGACCCGTGGCTACGCCGGTCACGTGACCGACCATCACGGCGGCAAGCGGTCGGCGTTGCAGGGCGCTGCCTTCTGCGCCCTGGGTGGCCTGCTCTATCTGGTCTCGGCCACCAAAGGTCTCTCGCCGGCGGTCAGTCTTGCCATCGTGATTGCAGGGCGTCTGGTGGCCGGGCTCGGAGAAAGCCAGTTCGTCACCGGCTGCGTGTCCTGGTCGATCGCCTCGGTAGGCCCGCAACGCGCAGGAATGTCGATGTCCTGGACTGGCATCGCGATGTTCGCAGCACTGGCGATCGGTGCGCCCGTCGGCATGAGCCTCTATCAGCAATTAGGCCTTCAGGCCGCGATGGCGGCCTGCATCGCCGCACCGCTGCTCGCTGCCTGTATCGCCTTCGGTGCAACCTCGTACGTTTCGCCGGCCGGCCAGCGACTGCCGTTCTATCGCGTGATCAGCCAGATCTGGCGAGAAGGCTTGGGCTTGATGCTGCAAGGCGTGGGGCTGTCCGGGCTGACGGCATTTGCTTCGCTCTACTTCGCGATGCGTGGCTGGGGCCATGCCGGACTCGTCATGACTGCGTTCGGCGTTGGCTTTATCCTGATGCGGATGGTGTTCGGCCATCTGCCCGATCGCATCGGCGGCTACCGTGTGGCTCTCTGGTCACTTGGCATCGAAGCCATCGGCCAGGCGGTACTGTGGGCAGCGCCGTACGAGATCGTCGCGCTCGCAGGTGCGTTTGTCACCGGTCTTGGCTGCGCGCTGGTGTTTCCGGCCCTTGGTGTCGAGGCGCTCAAGCGCGTGTTGCCCGCGAATCGCGGCAGTGCGATGGGCGCTTTCGTCGCCTTCCTCGACATTGCCTACGGCATTGCCGGGCCAGCGGCGGGTCTCGTCGCCGGTCACTTCGGATATGCCGCGGTCTATCTGCTCGGCGCGGCAAGCGCGATTCTTGGAGCGGTCCTCGTTCTGATCAGCCGCCGCTCCGCACGTTGAGCATCCCATTCCCGGAACCGGCAACGACCATGTCGCCGGTTCGCCAACCAGTACAGGAGAATTCACATGACACGCATATTCATTTCCGGTTCGTCCACGGGCCTCGGCTTCATGGCAGCCCAACTGCTTGTGGCGCAAGGACACCAGGTTGTCCTGCATGCCAGAAACGCCGCCCGCGCAGAAGTTGCCCGGCGCGCGCTACCTGAGGCCGAGGCCGTAGTCGTAGGCGACCTTGAAACGATTGCCGGCGCCAAGGCGCTTGCTGCACGCGTCAACGAACTTGGCCGCTTCGATGCGGTGATCCACAATGCCGCGGTCGGCTATCGCGAAGGCCCGCGTCTCACCACTGATGGTCTGCCGCACGTCTTCGCGATCAACACACTATCCGCGTATATCCTGACGGCCCTGATCGAAAAGCCGGAGCGGCTCGTCTATCTGAGTTCGGGGATGCACCACCACGCTGACGCCAATCTCGACGACATCCTCTGGCGCAAGCGTCGCTGGAACGGATCCGCAGCCTATGCCGAGAGCAAGCTGCATGATGCCATGTTGGCATTCGCGATCGCCCGTCGCTGGCCCGATGTTTTTTCCACCGCGCTGGAACCTGGCTGGGTGCCTACCCGGATGGGTGGCCCCGGTGCGCCCGACGACATGGATCAGGCACATCGCACCCAGGCCTGGCTCGCCGCCAGCGACGATCCGCAAGCCAAGGTGACCGGGCAGTACTTTTACCACCTGCACCCACTCGCTCCCAACCCGCAGGCGGATGATCCCGTTCTCCAGAAGCGGCTCATTGCACTCTGTGAAGATCTGTCCGACGTCCGTTTGCCGGCATAAGCACTCGCTTGCGCGGCCGTGTTTTTGCATGACCAGCCCTCAGACCTGCCGGCACGCCGAGCGGCAGGTCTGACTGCTTCCGGGACGCAGGTTCTCATCGCTGCCTATCACAAATCTCATGCGATTAAATCTTATACGCTTGACAAAGAAAACGCTCTCGCCCATCATGCGGCTCATGCGATTACATCGCATGCGATCTAAACCACCTAACCCCCGTATTCACGAAGGAATCCGTCATGAGCAAGATCGAACAAGTCCTCCACTCCGGCAACAGCCACGCTACGATCAATCGCGCCCCTAATGCCCGGCGCGGTGAGCACGGCGCGCTGGATCTCAAACTTTCAGCTCCCGGCGCTGAAAACCGCGAATTCATCGCTACCGGACTGCACCCAAGAGCCGAGCAGCTGTTTTCGGGCGCGTGGTCGGCCTGTTACATCAGCGCGTTCGAGATTGCAGCCAAAATGAAGAAGGTCACGCTGCCGTCCGACTATTCCGTGGACATTCAGGTCAGCATTGGGTCGGTCGGTACCGGGCATTGCCTCGGCGCCCAGTTCACCATCCGCGCGCCGGATCTGGCAGCCGACGTTGTCGAGTCGATCGCGCACGTGGCTCATCAGATCTGCCCGTACTCGAAGGCTGTGCACGGCAACATCGAGGTCGGCCTGAACGTCGTCACGCAGTGACCGGATAAGGCTTGCGGATCTCGCCAGGTACCTCCCCTAATATATCGCACGCGATCAAATCGCCTGCGCCTTAAATTAACGTAACACCCTTATTCACCAAGGAATCCATCATGGAAAAGATCGAAAAAGTCCTCGCCTCAGGTAACACTCACGCCACGGTCAATCGCGACCCCAGTGTCCAGCGCGGCGAGTTTGGTGTCTTCGACCTCAAGCTGTCTGCGCCCGGCGTTGAAAGCCTCGATTTCATCGCCACCGAGCCGCACCCGCAAGCCGAGCAGTTGTTTGCGGGCGCGTGGTCGGCCTGTTACACGACCGTGTTCGGAATTGCAGCCTCGATGAAGAAGGTCACGCTGCCGTCCGACTATTCCGTGGACATCCAGGTAAACATCGGACAGACCGGTGCAGCGTGGTTCCTCGGCGCCGAGTTCACCGTCCGCGTGCCGGGTCTGGCACCGGAAGTCGCCGAGGAAATCGCGCACCTGGCCCATCAGATCTGCCCGTACTCGAAATCTGTGCGCGGCAACATCGAGGTCGGCACGACCATCGTCACGGTGTAATCCGCCAAGGCACGTGCATCTCGCTGAGGCACGTGCCTTCATTTTGGGGTATACACCATATTGCGATATAATCGCATGCGATGTATATTTGTTCGTATGTCTTGTGAAACATCAGGCTCCAGCCAAAGAGGATGCAGATGAAAACTACCAATCCGGCGCTCGCTGCGGCTGCACCGCTGTCAGACTACCTCTGCTTTGCGATCTACTCCGCGAACCTGGCGTTTGGCAAGGCATACAAGCCGATGCTCGAGGAGCTTGGGCTCACCTATACGCAATACATCACGATCGTTGCGCTTTGGGAGGAAGACAACCCAACCGTCAGCGGTCTGGGCGAGAAGCTGTTTCTCGAATCCAACACGCTCACGCCGATGCTGAAGAAGCTCGAGGTGATGGGCTATCTGGAAAGGCAGCGCGATCCTGAAGACGAGCGTCAGGTGCGAGTCAGGCTCACGAAAAACGGTCGGCGGCTGCGCGAAAGAGCCCTGACCATGAGTCTCAATGGGGCGACTGGCCTCGCGCCAGATGAATTCGCCAAAGTGCAGAAGGCGATCGTGGCGCTGCGGAACAATCTTATCGATTCAGTTCAGGCAATTTAGTACCATTTGAAATCAGGTTTGCGCCCCTGTTCGTCGGCTTGTTTGCCCTCCTTGAAGCCTCCGGTATGAAACGGGCGTGCGAATACTGTCGACCCGCCGCCAGGAAATGACCGATCCGGTGTTGTGGGCATTGCTTTAATCGGGGTCAAGGTCGTGTCGATCCCCCAATCACTCCTTCGGCGCGTATTGCATTTCGCCGTTGCCGAAGGACCAGTCTTCCCGGGCGACGTCTACGAGGTTTATCACGATATCCTCCTTTCGAACGCCCGTTTTCGCGTGAATACCGTCCGCGATCGCCTTGTAGAACGCCTTCTTGACCCCTGTCGTGCGGCCCGCATTCCACGTCACCTGAATGAATATGATGGAAGCCGAGTAAGTCATACCCAGATAGCCTTCGGCCGGATAGATCAGTTCGTCTTCAGCGTGGCGCGTGACAATCTGAAACTTGTCGTTTCGCGGCACGTTCGCGATCTCCACCATCGCCTGATAGACCGTCTCGCTCACTGCCTGCACAACTTGTGGTGTGGCATTTCTTGAGAGGTTGATGCGTACGAGAGGCATTCGATTGCTCCTGCAAATGACGGCATGGCGTCGTTGGTCAGTGCTCGCCAGTCATTGAACTGGCGCGCGAAGTGAGATCAGGTTAAGCTTGCTCACAACTTTCCTCAAGAGAATAAATGTCATGTTAAACATGACATATTGGAATTATGATCGACGACCTGAAAACGTTCGTGACGGTGATCGATGAGGCGTCTTTGACGCGCGCGGCAGACATCCTCTGCGTGTCGCAGTCGGCCATTTCGAAACGCATCCAGCGGCTCGAACAATTGCTTGGGGCCGAACTGTTCGACCGCGACTCGAAGCCACCCCGGCCCACTGCGCTGGCAAATCGCGTGTACGAACAGGCCGTAACGTTGCTTGGCGCCTGGTCGCATCTGCTCGATGTTGCTCACGAGGGCGCTGCACCGTCTGGCACTTTCCGCTTCGGCCTGCCGCACGCGGTGGCCGATGCAACGCTATTTGACGCGGTGTTAAAGATGAACGAACTGTTCCCCGCGCTGGAGATCAGGTTGCACACGGAATGGAGTCCCGCCTTGCAGCAGGCGACGGAACAGGGTCAACTGGATGCTGCGGTGTTGATGCTTCCCGAGGGCACGGGGCTACCCCACGGACTGACCGGCCGCCAGATCGTTACGTTCGAGGTGAAAGTCATCCAGAGCGCGGATAAGCCGCTGGTCAAGCGTAAGAGTTCGATACGGTCGTTAGTCGGGCATGGCTGGATTCTCAACCCGGACGGCTGCGGATATAGAGCGGCCCTTGAACGCTCGATGGAAGCCGCTGGCCAGCGGCTCAGGATTAGCGTCGACACTCAAGCAATGAACACACAGTTGCGGCTGGTCGGTGCTGGCCTGGGGCTCGGCCTCGTGCCGCTCGACGTGTTGCGCACGAGTCCGTTTCGCGACCAGCTGGAGATCCTGGACGTCAGCGATTTCAAGCTGAGCCTGGGCGTCTGGCTGGTTTATCCACGTCAGACGGGTAACCTGAAACCTGCTATAGACGCGTTGACGGAATCGCTTTGTGCGTCGTTCGAGCGGCAGGCGGCAAAAGTTTAGTAGTCCATTCGTTAACCTCTTTCACTCCCTTCACGATACAAACCGAACCGATTGTCATTGGTGCCGTTGACTTCAGGCCATCAGCCGCATCGCATCCTCCCCGGTAAGCAGAGGCGAGCGGCTGCAAGAGCTCCTCAGATTGACGGTGCCGTTGCTAGCCGCGGCATCTTCGATGGCCAGCATCGTTTCAAGGAAGTGGAATGCGAACTCGCCGTTGCACCGGTGAACCACACCGGCCTGGATCGCCGAAGCCATGTCAGCCAGCCCGAGTCCCCGATAACAGCTGGAACGGCATACGCCATCGCCAACCCAGTCACGGTTGAAAGCGCCGAAGGGCATCGTGTTCGTGTGGATGCTACGGAAGCTTTTGGCGCCCACTGACACGGCGACCTCGCCGCTGAACGAATTCGGATCAGCCAGCCGCAGCGTACCCTCCGTTCCGTGAAGCTCAATCGGACGAAGATCGCTATTCCAGACGTCCCAGCTAGCGAGCAGTGTGACGTGAGCGCCGCTGGCGAACGAGAGCAAGGCATGCAGGGTGGTGTACGTCTCCACTTTGATCACGTCACCCTTCGTTGGCCCTTCCGTCGTCACGACTCGCTCCGGGTAGCCGATCGTGCCCGATGCCTTCACGCTCGTGACCGGCCCTAACAGGTTGACCAGCGTGCTCACATAGTACGGCCCCACATCGAGCACCGGTCCGCCACCCTTCTTGTAGAAGAAGCTGGGGTTCGGATGCCAATGCTCCATACCGTGGCTCTGCACCGTGGCGAGGCCTGACACAACCTTGCCAATTTCCTGAGAGTCGACGATCGCGCGCCCCGACTGGACTGCCGGCCCCAGTATCGTATCGGGCGCGGATCCCACCCTGACACCACGCTGCCGCGCAGCATCCAGAATCGCAGCCCCTTCTGCCAACGTCACCGCCAGCGGCTTCTCGGTATAGATGTGCTTGCCTGCGGCAATCGCCATGAGGGAGACCTCGGCGTGCGCGTTGGGCACCGTGAGGTTCAGGATCACGTCGATATCGTCGCGGCCCAGCATCGCGTCAATCGACATCGCCTCGAGGCCGTAGAGCGCAGCCTTACGCTGCGCAAGTTCCGTATTGAGGTCCGCGCATGCGACATAGCTCAGGTCGCGAAAGTGCACCGCATTCCTGATATACGCATCAAAGATGTTTCCGCAACCAATCACGCCAATGTTGATTTTCATGTCGTTCACTCGCTGACAAGAGCCCGGAAAGCTGCCGCGCTGTTCTTTGCAAACCTGATCCAGTCGCCAGGACGGTCGTGTTCGAGAACAGCCACGCGCGGCTCCGCGCGGTTGACCACGGGCCAGATACGCTTCCAGTCCACCACACCCACTCCGAGGTCAGCCCATCCATCCTGTTCAAGGTTCTGGCCCTGCGGCGCGATGTCTTTCACATGCACCGCCACCAGACGGTCCGAGTACTTCTCGAGCCACACCAGCGGGTCGGCACCTGCCCGGATAACCCACGCCACATCAAGCTCCAGGCCGACGCTGTTGCCTTCGAAGATGTGCTCAACCGGAAACGAACCATCCGGTAGCCGGATGAACTCAAAGTCATGGGTGTGCCAGGCAAACGTCAGACCGGCCTTGGCGAACTTCTTTTGAAGGACGGCCAGCCGTGCTCCCAAAGCCTTCCATCCGTTCGCATCCGTTGGGCGCAATGACGGGTCGAGCCATGGCGCAATCACAATCTCGATACCAAGAGTATTGGCAATGTGAATCGCTTTCTCTGTATCGGCTTCGAGCATCGACAGATCAAAGTGACCACTGAGCGCCGACAAGCGGTTGGCGTCCAGTTCCTTGCGAAACTCAATGGGGTCGGCGTATAGGGCGCCAAATGGCTCTACGTTCTCGTAGCCCAGCTTCGCAAGCTCAGCAAGCTGTGTCTTTAGCGGAACGGTATCGCGCGCTGAAAACATCTGAAAAGACAGTGGATAGGATTTTTTCATTGCTATCTCCCGACTTTAGAACCTGAGTTCATTTCCGAGCGAGGACGCTGTGGTGACGTCACCATATCGGGATCGAAGAAAAGCTGCAAGGCCTTTTTTGACAGCGATGGTGACGTCACCACCCCATTTCTGTTCGTGGCAAAATTCGGTCGGGTTGCAAAGTCCGCCGGAAGGCCGTCCGGCGGGTTCGATAGACTATGCTGCACAGCAGCGACACAGCACGACCGCGCGCAAACCCGAGTAGTGAGATCCAATTTGTTTGTAAAGGCAAAATCATGAACGCACGAGCCAGTCGCGCAACGATGACGGACGTCGCCCGGGAGGCCGGCGTCTCCGCTTCGACCGCGTCACGAGTCGTTTACAACAACGGGTATGTTTCCGAAGAGAACCGGGCGCGGGTACTGGCAGCCGTCGAAAAGGTCGGCTACAGACCCAACATTCAGGCTAGAAGCCTTCGGAACCAGCGTAGTTACACCCTCGGCCTTGTGATCGACTCCGCGACCAACAACGCGCACTTCGCACACATCTCACACGCGATGCGCATGGAGGCCGCCGCCGCAGGTTATTCGCTGTTGACTGTCGATCATGAATATAACGTCGACCTCGAACGGGACGGGCTCAAACATCTGCTCGACCACAATGTCGAAGCAATTGTCGTGTGCCACCCATTCATTTTGGAGAACTACGATATCGTCCGCGACGCAGGGATTCCACTCATCCAGATTGAGCGCGACAACCTTGGCGATGTGCATCGGGTCGGCATTGACCCCACACCTGGAATTGAAGAGGCGGTCAGGCATCTGGTCAGGTTCGGTCACCGGTCCATCGGGTATGTAAGCGGCACCAGCACGAGAGAGGCGGGTCCCCACAGAAACTCAAGCGTCGAAGAATGCCGCATTGCTTCGTTTACCAAGGCACTGCTGCAACATGATGTAGACCATAAGCACTGCACAATCAGAACTGTGCCTTATGACCTTGTGATTCCGAACGCACCGCTTCATGGATACACGCTTGGCATCGAACTACTGTCGCGCCCACACTATCCCACGGCGCTAATCGTCGGCGCCGATGTTCTTGCCGCCGGCATTCTTCAGGCAGCGCAGGAGTTGAACATTGCAGTGCCGCAACGGTTGTCGCTCATTGGCTTCGACGACAGCATTGCGAGATTCCTCGCCCCTCCGCTTGCGACCATTGTGCAACCGTACACTGACATCGCTCGCCACGTCCTCGACATAACGTCCGGTCTCGGCACGTCCACTGCAGGCTCTCTCCAGCAGCGAATCGCCAAAACTCACTTTCTGCCAAGACGGTCTACTGGAACCGTAGCCCTATAACCTGCAGAAGACATCGGAATGCCCGAGAGGCATTGACTGGCGGTTTCGAAGTCGTTTCCCAGAAGCATTGTCATTAAACATGCCCTGCAATCCTGCCGATATGGAGCGGAAAATAAAACCATGAGCGGCCGTACCGGCCCGCTCATGGTTCATGTGGCAGAGTCATAGACCGCTGCCATCAGCGACTCAACATCACCCTCCAAGCGCTGGATCCGATACGCTGTCACGCCCGGTTTCTACGTGACCAGCAATGCGCCACAGGGCATTCGCATCCGCGTTGACCGTCACTGTCAGGTCGTACCAGCCGAATGAATTTCGCAGATCAATCATCAGAACGCTGACATCACCGCCACGCACGCTGAGATCGCCGCTCATCGGCGAGTTGTAGGCACTCTCGACCTTGAAAACGGACCGCTCTTTACCCGGGTTTGTCAGACGCAGTTGCAGATTGCCGTTTGCGACATCGTAGCCGTCGGCAATCTGAAACGCTGTTTGTTGCTCCCCTGTAGAGTTTGCTTTGCCCACAAAGCGGCGCAGATAGCCGTTGGGTCCGAACACGGAAAAGTCGTAGCTTCCTCCCGGAGCGAGCATCAACTCGTCCGAAAGATCCTTACCTGCTTCAACCGTATAGCTGCGCGGCAGATCCGTCGCATTACCCGAATAGACCTGGAAGTTGACACCCGCGCGCCCCGTGTTCGTCATGTGCAACCGGAACGCGTTGCCTTGCCCGCTCACGCCACCGCGAACGAAAAACTCGTATGGCAATGCGCGTGCCGGCCGTACTCCAGATTCCTGTTTCGGCAGCGACTGACTGCTCGGCACGACAGGTACCACATCCGGATGACGGTTCTTGTCCGCTGGAAACGAGGTGGGTGGCAGTTGCGGGAAGCCGTCGTTAGGGTTCCTGAAGTTGAAAATCGATGTCAGGTCTCCGCAGACCGTGCGGCGCCATGCCGTGATGTTCGGCTCCTCCAGGCTGTTACCGTGCCCAAAACGCTTCTGGATAAACCGGATGATCGATGTGTGATCGAAGACTTCCGAGCACACGTAACCACCCTTTGACCATGGCGAGATGGCAATCATCGGTACGCGTGGCCCAAGACCGTAGGGACCAGGTTGATTGCCGCTCGAACCCGCGAAAAACTCGTTCGCTGTGGAGACGGTAGAAAGGCCTGTTGCAGGCGTGGAAGACGCATACGGCGGCGGCATGTGATCGAACAGGCCGTCGTTCTCGTCGTAGGTCAAAAGCAGTACCGTCTTGCTCCATACTTCCGGATTGGACGTAAGTGCCTGAAGGACCTGGTCGACATACCACGCGCCGTAGTTCGGCGGCCAGTTGCCGTGTTCCGAAAACGCTTCCGGGGCCACGATGTACGAAACCTGCGGCAACGTATTGTTTTGCACGTCCTTTCTGAGGATATCGAAGTAGGTCCCGCTCACTTCGACCTGCGTACCCGTGCGTGCCTTTTCGAACAACGGACTGCCGGGTTGTGCGTTCTGATACTGCTTGAAGAACAGAAGCGAGGTATCTCCGAAGTTGCCGATGAAGGGGTTCTCGTCGTCGCCCCAGCCGGTCGACGGATTCAGACCGGAACCCATGTCCTGGTAGACCTTCCACGATATGCCGGCAGCCTCAAGCTTTTCCGGGAACGTGCTCCATGAGTAACCGGCCTCGGCGTTATCGATCACGGGGCCGCCGCCGGTTCCGTCGTTGCCTACCCAGCCCGTCCACATGTAGTAGCGGTTCGGATCGGTCGGCGTCATGGCTGCGCAATGATAGGCGTCGCAAATCGTAAATGAGTCAGCCAGCTGATAGTGAAACGGGATGTCCTCGCGCGTCAGATGGAACATCGTCGTCGTGCCCTTGACCGGCACCCACTGGTCGTAGCGGCCGCTGTTCCATGCCGCATGCGTGCCAGGCCAGCTGTGGTCCAGATCCTGCACGAACTGCAGACCGAGGTTCGGAAGATTGGGGCGGAAAGGCAAGACATAACCATCCGCGTTGTTGGCGGGCTGGAAGAATACAGACTTGCCGGTAGTCAGTGGAATCGGACGTGTGTCGCCGAAGCCGCGCACGCCGCGCAGTGACCCGAAGTAGTTATCGAAAGAACGATTCTCTTGCATGAAGACGACAATGTGCTGTACGTCTTCGATCGTGCCGGTCGCATTGTGCGCAGGTATCGCCAGTGCACTGCGGATACCCATAGGTACTGCACCCAGTGCGGTGGCCGCACCGGCCGCTTGCGCGGCGGCTCGCAGGAAATCACGTCGACTGTTTGATGTCATGTTCGCTGTTTATCTGCCGTTTATTGAGGGAGACGACGTCCAGTGCAACCAGAAGATAAGGACTCCTGGATTCACGGCACGCGCTACAGGGAGACAACTGTTAACTCACAACCGGGGAAGGCACCCGCAAGAATGAGCTTCGAACATGACCGAGATGTGGCAATTGCTTTGGGAATGAGGCGATATGTGGCAACGTGACGGCAGCCATGATCGTCAACGATCACGGCTGCCGTGTTCAAACTCTCAAGAGTAGCCGGCGACCCTGTACAAGGCGCGCTTCAGGAACCTATGAAGTAGGTCCGCACATTGTGCTCTTCGACCCAGATCTGGAGGTCGAACATAGTGCGAAAATCAATGGGCACTCCGCGGTAAATGCAACAGAAACCATGCGCCGTCCGGTACGCAATCACCCACTCGCATTCCACTTCCGGCATGGACTGCGCTCCGGCTCCGGATGAACGTTTCAGTGCATTCAGGTGAAAGAGCCTGCTCATGCGCTTGCGGACAACATCCACCCCACGTGCCAGTTTCAATTGACGCTCCTTCCCCTCTCCTGCCAATGCACTGCATCGAAAACGTGCGGCACAGCTGGTCGCACCAACCTCTATTTTCCGTGGCCGCCACCCGCGCCACTTCCGGCGCCTCCGCCGTGCCCCATGCCTGCGCTGTGAGCTCCGTCGCCGTTAAAAGTGGCGGCTCCGCCAGCACTGTGGACGCTCGGGGTACCGTGAATGCCATTGTTCCCGTGGGAATCGTTGTCGCCGTGAGGCAACCGGTCGGGTCGGTGGTCTACGTGACCGCCGCCGCCCATCGGAGGACATTGGTTAAGAGAACCGTCTGCGAGAGTGGGGGTGCAATTCTGGGCAAACACGACACCTGGGGAAACGAGAGGCGCAGCCAGACCGGCCCAAAGCGTCAACATCACGATTGATTTGGACATCATGTCTCCATTCCTTATCGGCACAACGATCTCTGTATAACGAACGGCGACCCTCGAATATTCCATGAAAATTTCGCACCTCGGGTGCTTCCTGTCATTGACCTGTTCGCTTTCGAGGTGGAGCGTTTGTAAGGTATGACTTTATTTTTCACGCGCTGGAATATTCGCGATCCTGGTTCCGTTTCTCCACCCATGACGCCGCCCCGGTTCGCGTCACTCATTGGATCAATGCTCTTGCCGTCCTTTTGATGAGGGCAAGCGACTGGTGACGTTCTTCGTCGAGCACATTGCGATCGTCATGCTCGTGCCGTGTTCGGCTCTTGTGATGTTTCGTGGACGATAGACATGGACATTCGTGAACGGACAGGAGGTGCTTGCACAAGTCAAAGATCTCGTCCAGGGCAACGACGTCTCGGACTTCAGATTGAAATAGAACAACGGGTCGCTCTTCCCTCCGCACCTCGCGAGTCGTCCATTGGACTTCACGTGGCAGCGGTTTTCGTGTCTGCGTGGATTTCTTTTCGCTCACTCTGTATGAAAGTAAAAATCTTGTTGTCCCGCTGCGTGAGGGCATTGACCCTCGTTGGTTTAAGCGCGTCAACAATGTCGGCGAATGCCGCTGACTCATTCGTGGTTCGCGACATCCGGCTCGAAGGCTTGCAACGTGTCGAGCCAAACACAGTCTTCTCCTATCTGCCCATCAAACGGGGCGACATCTTCACTGGCGACAAGGCGTCCGCTGCGATCCGCGCGCTGTACGCAACGGGCTTCTTTAACGACGTCAGGATTTCGGCCGAAGGCGATGTCATCGTCGTGCAGGTCGAGGAACGCCCTGCCATCGGCACAATCGATTTCTCGGGCCTGCACGAATTCGACAAGGACAACCTGAACAAGGCGCTGAACTCGGTCGGCTTGTCGCTGGGCCGCTATTACGACAAGTCGCTGGTCGACCGCGCCGAGCAGGAGCTCAAACGCCAGTACCTGACGCACGGCTACTATGCAGCCGAAGTCACGACCACGGTCACGCCGATCGACCGCGATCGCGTCGGCCTGCTGTTCTCGGTGATCGAAGGTCCGAGCGCGAAGATCCGCCAGGTCAACTTCATCGGCAACAAGGTGTTCAGCGACGGCACGCTGCACGACGAAATGCAGCAGTCCACGCCAAACTGGTTCTCGTGGTACTCCAAGAACGACCTGTACTCGAAAGACAAGCTGACCACCGACCTCGAGAACCTGCGCTCGTATTACCTCGACCGCGGCTACCTCGAGTTCAATATCGATTCGACCCAGGTCTCGCTGTCGCCAGACAGGAAGGACATGTACCTCACGCTCACCTTGCATGAGGGCGAGCCGTACACGATTTCGAGCATCCATCTGGCCGGCAACCTGTTGGACCGCGAGGCGGAGCTTTCGAAACTCGTCAAGATCAAGGCGGGCGACCGATTTTCCGCTGCAAAGCTGAAGGCTGCCACGAAGGCCGTGGTCGACAAGCTCGGTGAATACGGTTACGCGTTCGCAACCGTGAACGCGGAGCCGCAGATCGACCAGCAACACCATACGGTCAACCTGACACTGCAAGTGGATCCGAGCCGCCGCGTGTACGTACGGAACATCAACATCGTGGGCAACACCCGCACGCGCGACGAAGTGATCCGCCGCGAAATGCGTCAACTCGAAAGCTCGTGGTTCGATTCGAGTCGCCTTGCACTGTCGAAAGACCGGATCAACCGTCTCGGCTACTTCACGGATGTCGACGTCACCACCGTGCCAGTCGAAGGCACCGCCGACGAAGTCGATATTGCCGTCAAGGTGACGGAAAAGCCGACTGGCTCCGTCACCCTCGGTCTTGGCTATGGTTCCGGCGAAGGCCCGATCATTTCGGCGGGCGTGTCGCAGGACAACGTGTTCGGTTCGGGTACGAGCCTCGCGGTGAACGTGAATACCGCAACGACGTTCCGTACGCTGACAGTCACGCAGGTCGATCCGTACTTCACGGTGGACGGCATCAAGCGCATTACCGACGTCTACTATCGCACCAGCGAACCACTCGTTTTCTCCAGCGTTAACGACACAAGCTTTCGCATCATTACGGTCGGCGCGGACCTGAAGTTCGGCATCCCGTTCTCCGAAGCCGACATGGTGTACTTCGGTCTCGGTATCGAACAGAACCGTCTCGACGTCGACTCAACTACACCGCAAAGCTACATTGACTACGTCAACTCCTTCGGCCGCGTGTCGAACAACGTGCCGCTGACGATCGGCTGGTCGCGCGACAATCGCGACAGCGCGCTGGTGCCGAGCCGCGGTTACTTTACGCAGGCCAACGCAGAATACGGCTCGCCTCTGGGCAGTACACCTTACTATAAGGCCGACCTTCAGGCGCAGTACTACTACTCGTTTTCGAAAGGCTTCGTGCTGGGCCTGAACTTCCAGGGTGGTTATGGTAACGGTCTCGACGGCAAGCCGTTCCCGATCTTCAAGAACTACTACGCCGGCGGTATCGGTTCGGTGCGCGGCTACGAGCCGAGCTCGCTGGGCCCGCGCGATGCGACCACGGGCGATCCGATCGGCGGTTCGAAGCTGCTGGTCGGCAACATCGAACTGACCTTCCCGCTGCCGGGCACCGGCTACGATCGCACGCTGCGCGTATTCTCATTCTTCGACGGCGGCAACGTCTGGGGCAACGAAGGCAACAGTACCGGCGCGAACGGTCTGCGTTATGCGTACGGTGCGGGTCTCGCGTGGATCTCGCCGATCGGGCCGCTCAAGCTCAGCCTTGGCTTCCCGCTCGTCAAGCACGCGGGCGACCAGTACCAGAAATTCCAGTTCCAGATTGGGACGGCATTCTAGGCTGGCTGCGGTCGTTACTCATAGACCGCTTTAAGATCGGGGCGCACGGGACGACGATGAAAGATATCGGAATGCCCGGAAGCCTTGATCGGCGGAACGCGGCCGATTCCAACAGTTGCCCGCGAAGCGCCGCAAGGTTTGACTCCCGCTCTGCGTTGCCTTAACGCGGTCTACCTATCATCCTACCCAAACGGGTTTGGCTCTGCTCATGGCAGGAGTGCCTGCTTCGCATGCATAGGTCGCAATGCGGCAGTGTGAAGGATCACGGCACGATACACGTCATGTCTTGCCATTCACAGTTCGCCCGGCGCCGCCTTCACGCCCTTTCATTCAACGCACTTGAACGAAGCGGCGAGATTAACGTCGCCGCTCTGGTACCGCGGCCATTTGGGGAAATCACACAGCGGTCGCGTGCGCCCGGGAACGCCCGCAGTATCGGTCGTTACCTGGTCCACCGGCGCCCTGCCTTTTTCCACCCATTGCTCAAGTGCCGACAACGAATCCCACGTTGCATTGAAAGTACTGCTTACCGCGTGGCCCAGGCCGGGAATCTCATAGAAACGCACGAACGAATCGACCTGATCGATGCCGAACTGCGCCTGAAGCCGCCGATAGTATTCCTCAGTGGCGCGCGTACTGACCAGGACGTCAGCTATGCCATGCACGAGCAGAAGTTTCCCGCCACGTGCCCGGAAAGCGGAAATATCGGTGCTCGCATCGAGCTCTTCACTCAGCTGATTGATACGGTTGGCCCACACACCCGGCTGCTCCGGATCGAGTGCCAGCGAGTCGAAGCTGGGGTCGCGCGTAACGGAGTATTTGAACCACTGGTCGGTCAGGACGCTGACGTACGGTGCTGTCAGGGGCATCGGATTCGCCGGCTGGGAGGTTCCGAATGCGAGGAACGTGACCTCGGGCTCTATGGGTGAAGTACGGGTCGTTATGCCAAGATCGGCGCCCCAGACGTTGTAGCCGGGGTACTCTGTCTCACCATCGGCGAGCTGGAAACGCAAGTAGGTTGGCGTATTGATTGTCTTCAAGGCCTCGATCTGCGCGTCCGACAGGCAATTGTCGCCGGTGTCCGCCCCTTTCGGGCAGCGCAACGGAGCACCGTGAAGGGTAGCGGTTGATGGATCGAAGCGCGCGTTGCATTCCTGCTGATTGCTGATCAGGCCATCGACAACGCCATCAAGCGCATCGCAGGCCTCCATCGCAGCGTCGTACACGGCCTCCCTTTTCCCCGTGGAAAGGTAGGCATCAGGTTTCGCCAGCGCGCGATTCATACGCTGACCTGCTAGCAGTGCTGCTGCGTCGTTCCATGCCGGGTACCATGCGATCGCGCCGTCCCAGTCCGACGGCCAGCGCTGGATTGCCGTCACGGCTTCCCTTCCGCCAGTCGAATCGCCTGCGAAATAGGCTTCGCGAGGAGCATGCGCGTAGCGAGCCTTGATAATCGCAAGCGCCGCATCGCGCGTCTTCTTGATCGCGTCGCCGCCGAAATTCCTCACTGCCTCGTCGCTCAAGCCGAAACTCCCGTCCTGGGAAGCCAGCGCATTCGCCTGATGGCCGGAGTCGCTCGCGAACGTCGCGTAGCCACGACCGAGCGGCACGAGTTTGTCGACAGGGCCGTTGGGCACATTGCCTGTGACATCAGGGATGGTACCGTCAAAGCCGCCACCGCCGAACATGACGACCTTGTCGTTCCATTGCGCAGGCAATGCAACCTCGAAGTCGATATCGGGCGCCGATCTGTCGACAGGCGAGATCTTGCCCGTCACCTCACAGTAGTCGGGCAACGCCGCTGAACCGCTGCCACTGGCGGCGACCTCTTTGACCGCAGTTACGCTCGCGCCAGACGTTGGCAAGCCGATCTCGGAGGCAGGCACAACAAAACCCTGGAGGCGTTCGCACGCACCTGAGCGGGCTGCAGGCAAGGTCGCGCCAATGCCGCAGGTCGAGGCCGCCGAGGCGACGACGAGCGTGATCATGCGCGCGACGCTCGAGCTACGAGAATGAATGTGCACGGTGATGTCTCCGTCAGATTTGATGTTCTATGTCGCGCGAGCAGATCCACGATCACCAGTCGCAGATGATGTCCTCGATCTACCGATTTGATGTTAGTCACAGGACGGGAGTGAAGCGAGGTCAGTTTCGGACAAAAATGTGTTCCCTGAGGACATCGGTACCGTCGACTGGCAATAGCACGTTTGACATTTCGTCAGGCGTCCATGGCTTACGGCAGACCGCACTGTCCTGTTCTGTCCGTTGGCCCGACGAAAGGTGGCCCGCCCGTCTCGCCAAGATAACGATCGTCATCGCAATAGCAGACCAGGCCGGTTGTTCAAAGTGACCTTTGTCTCGTCGAAACGCTACAATCGGGCAATGATTCCTCACGATCTAACATTCGTTCTCGGCGGCGCCCGCTCGGGCAAGAGCGTGCACGCCGAGCAACTCGCAATCAACAGCTTGCGGCCCGTCACGTACATCGCAACCGCGCAGCGCGCAGGCGACGAGGAATTCGCCGCCCGCATCGCCCATCATCGCGCGCGGCGTCCGGCGCACTGGCAGTTGCTCGAGGCCTCGTTGGACCTCGCCGGCGCCGTCGCGCAAACCGATGCGCCCGGCCACTGCATCCTGATCGACTGCCTGACCCTGTGGCTCGTCAATCTGCTGTG
The DNA here is from genome assembly GCF_050436645.1 of Paraburkholderia sp. GAS33. Classification (NCBI taxonomy): domain Bacteria; kingdom Pseudomonadati; phylum Pseudomonadota; class Betaproteobacteria; order Burkholderiales; family Burkholderiaceae; genus Paraburkholderia; species Paraburkholderia sp. GAS33. Next base: position 302,675 of record NZ_JBNDMP010000006.1, on the reverse strand, counting down.
CCCGCCGGATGGCACCGCACCCCGCGACGATTACCTCGCACGTGTCGCCGCGTTCGAGGCCGTGCTCGGCTCGGCCAAAGGCACGATCATCGTCGTCAGCAACGAGATCGGCCTGGGCGTCGTGCCGCTCGGCGCGGCGACGCGTCTCTACGTCGATGAACTCGGACGTCTCAACCAGCGCGTCGCTGCCTTGAGCACCCAGGTCACGATGATGGTCGCGGGCCTGCCGCTCGCACTCAAGACCGCGGCCCGCTAACGATGCTGTCGCTCCCCCTGACCGCCACGCTGGCCACCGCCGGCGTCTGCGTAGATCGCTGGCTCGGCGAACCCGGCACCGCGCATCCGCTGGTAGGCTTTGGCAAGCTCGCCATGCGTATCGAAGCGCGCCTGAACACCGGGCGGCACGGGCGGCTCTTCGGCATTCTCGCCTGGGCGCTTGCAGTGCTGCCTCCGGTGCTGATCGCCGTATGGCTGGTCACCGTGCTGCCGTTCATGCTGACTTGCGCGGTGCACGTCCTGCTGCTGTGGTTCGCGCTCGGCGCCCGGAGCCTCAACGATCACATTGCGCCGATCGCCCGCGCGCTCGCTCAGCACGACCTCGCAGAAGCGCGACGACTGACCGCGCTCATCGTCTCACGCGAAACCGCGCATGCGGACGAGTCGGCACTTGCGCGTGCCGCCGTCGAATCAGCCCTCGAAAACGGCAACGACGCAATCTTCGGCGCACTGTTCTGGTTCGCCGTCGGCGGCGGTCCGGGGGCGCTCGCATTTCGCCTGGCCAATACGCTCGACGCCATGTGGGGTTACCGCACGCCGCGTTATCTGCGTTTCGGCTGGGCCGCCGCGCGCATCGACGACGTGCTGAACTGGATTCCTGCGCGCCTGACTGCCGCAAGCTATGCGCTGCTCGGCGACACGCGCACCGCGTGGCGCTGCTGGCGCGAGCAGGCGCCGCGCTGGGACAGTCCCAATGCGGGACCGGTCATGGCGTCCGGGGCAGGCAGCCTCAACGTGCTGCTCGGCGGAGCCGCCGTGTATCACGGCACCATCGAAGCACGCCCGACGCTCGGCGCGGGGCAAGCCGCCGGCACTGCGCATATCGACGCTGCGCTGCGACTGGTCGAACGCACGGTGATACTGTGGCTCGCTCTGCTGATCGTACTCGCCTTGATGAGCGTGCCGTTTCATGGCTAATTCACGCTCCGCCTCGTTTGCCTGCGCAGTTCTTGTCGCCTGCGCTTTCGCATCACGCGCGCACGCAACCGTCAGCGCAACCGACGACACCGGCGCCACCGTCTCGCTTGCCGCTCCGGCCCAACGCGTGATCAGCCTCGCACCGCACGTGACCGAACTGATCTACGCAGCGGGCGGCGGCGCGAAACTGGTGGGCACGGTGTCGTACAGCGACTACCCGCCCTCAGCGCAAAAGGTGCCGCGTGTCGGCGACAACAAGGCGCTCGACCTCGAACGCATCGTCGCGCTGAAACCCGATCTGATCGTCGTCTGGCGGCACGGCAACGCGCAGGCCCAGCTCGAGCGCCTGCGCGAACTACATATACCGCTTTTCTTCAGCGAACCGCATCAACTCGATGACGTCGCGGTGACCCTCACCCGGCTCGGCAGCTTGCTGGGCACATCGGGCACTGCAGATGCAGCAGCAAGCGCCTACCGCGCGGACATCGAACGCCTACGCACCCGCTATGCGAACCGTCCGCCCGTCAGCGTGTTCTATGAGGTCTGGGATCAACCGCTAATGACGCTCAACGGTACGCATATGATCAGCGACGTGATTACGCTATGCGGTGGTCGCAATGTGTTTGCGAAACTTGCACCGCTGGTCCCGACGGTATCGACCGAGGCGGTGATCGCGGCCAACCCGGAAGCGATTGTGACTGCCTCGGCAGGCGCAACGAAGCCCGACGCCCCGTTGGCAAAACTGGACTCATGGCACACCTGGCCGAGCCTCACAGCGGTGGCGCGCAACAACCTGTTCGCGATCGACGGCGATCTGATCGATCGTCCTGCGCCTCGCATTGCACAAGGCGCCGAGCAGCTTTGCGAGGATCTGGAGGTAGCGCGCTCACGCAGGCCAGCAGTGGGCGAACAGTGAGATGGGTGCGGCGCAATAGCCTCAGGAGCGGCCCGACAAGGCGACAACGCTAACCACTCAAGCATTCCACCGCACCAGCGACCAAAGCAGCCGCTCGTCGTCACGCCGCAGCCAGACTACCCCGGACGTAGCGAGTGACCATTGAGTGGAACGCTCCACCGGCACACCGAGCACCAGCGAGGCGATCGCCCGTATCACGCCGGCATGCGTGACGACATAGGCCGGCGAACATTCGCGGGTCTGTCCGAACGCATCGAGCCACGCCTGCACCCGCGCGACAAACTGCGCGACGCTCTCGCCCCCGTGAGCACGGGCGTGCTCGAAGTTAGCCGCCCAGTCATCGAGCGCTGCCCTGTCGATTGCATCCCAGCGTTGTTGCTCCCACGCACCGAAATTCATTTCCTTCAGGCGTTCGTCGACACTGTGCGCGCAACCGAAATCCCCCGCCAACGCCGCGGCAACCGACGCACACCGTAGCAGCGGACTGGACAGCAGTACCCGCGGCGGGGGCACCTGCAAGGTGGCAAGATGCACCGCCAGCGTAGCGGCAGATGCCGTCGGATCGTCGGCAAGCGCGACGTCGCTATGGCCGTAACACACGCCTGCATCGACGGCGACGGCCGGGTGACGAATCAGGACGATATCCATGCCGATGTCCAGGCGATTGCCGCCAGATAGATAGCCAGTTCGAAAATCTGCTGCGCAAAGCCGAGGCAGTCGCCGGTATAGCCGCCAATGCGTCTGACGAAATAACGACCCATGGCCACACGCAGCACCGCCAGCATCACAAGCGCCATACAACCGAAGCGCCAATCCGGCCAGAACAGCGCCGGCAATCCAAACAGCGCCGCTACGGCGAGCGCTACGCCGCTCAGGCGCTGCGCAACCGGCTTCGCCTTGCCTTCCGCGCGCACGTAATCGAGTGTCGCCAGATAGCTGATCGCACAGGTACGGCTCGCGGCGTGCGCTGCAACCATCAGACCTGCGACACGCAGCGGCGGCACCGCCGCGAGCGTTTGCCACTTCAAGGCGAGTGCAATCATCAGCGCAATCGCGCCGAACGCGCCTATCCTCGAATCATGCATGATGCGCAGCACATCCTCTCGAGTATAGCCGCCGCCGAACGCATCGCAGCAGTCCGCCAAACCGTCCTCGTGGAAAGCGCCTGTGACGAGCAAGGTCGATGCCATCGACAGCAGCACGGCCACACCGGGCGGAAACACATGCAACGCCACTAGATAGACAAGCGCACCGAGCCCGCCCACCAGCACGCCGACAAGCGGGAAATAACGCGCAGCTGCATTGAGATAGTGCGGCTCATAGCCGACCCAGCGCGGCACCGGCACGCGCGTGAAGTAGCCTAGCGCCGTAAAGAAGTAGCGCAACTCCATGAGCGGCTTCATCAGCGTGCGGAGCCGGTCAACCGCTCAGGCATCGCGGTCCGCGACACCGGCCGACTCGAAACTCGCCATTTCATTGAGAAACGCCACTGCGGCGCGCAGCAAGGGCACGGCGAGTGCCGCGCCGGTGCCTTCGCCGAGCCGCATGTCCAGCGCAAGCAACGGGATGCCGCCAAAGTGGTCGAGCATGCGCCGATGCCCGGCTTCGTTCGAGGCATGCGCAAACACGCAGTAGTCGCGTACGTTGGGCTCCAACGCGTCGGCCACCAGCAGCGCGGAGGTCGCGATGAAACCGTCGACGAGAATCGTCATACGCGCTTCGGCCGCGGCGAGACAGGCGCCGGCCATCATCGCGATTTCGAAGCCGCCGAAGGTTGCGAGCACAACCAGCGGATCTTCGCTCGGCGCATGATGCGCCAGCGCCGAGGTCAGCACATTGCGCTTTTTCGCGAGGCCCGCGTTGTCGAGCCCGGTGCCGCGACCGACGCACTCGTCGATCGGCACGCCGCACAGGCGGCTCATCAGACAGGCTGCCGCCGAGGTATTGGCAATCCCCATCTCGCCGAAACCGATCACGTTGGTGCCGAGCGACGCGTGGTGACGGACGCGTTCTGCTCCGGCACGCATCGCTGCGAGCGCCTGATCGCGCGTCATCGCAGGTTCCTGGGCGAAGTTGCGCGTGCCCGCGCCAACCGGAATATCGACAAGACCCTCGGTAGTCGGCAACGGCGTCGCGACACCTGCATTGACCACTTCGAGCGCAATGCCGGCCACGCGGCTGAGCGCGTTAATCGCAGCGCCGCCTGCCAGGAAGTTCGCCACCATCTGCGCGGTCACGGCTTGCGGATAAGGGCTCACCCCTTCCTGTGCGATGCCATGGTCGCCGGCAAACACGATCATGGCCGGGCGCTGTACCGTGGGATGCGTCGTTTTCTGGATCAGGCCCATCTGCCGAGCCAGCGTTTCGAGCCGCCCCAGGCTGCCGGGCGGCTTGGTCTTCGTGTCGATCAGGTGTTGCAGCGTGCCGAGCAGCGTCTGGTCAAGCGGTTCGACCACAGGTAAGGCGAGTGACGACATCATAGACGTTCGTAATAGATAAGGTTCTGTTCGTTATTTCTTTTTCTTTCTTCTACCGGACGCACTGAAACAGAAATTCATCGCTTCAGTGACTGTGGACGTTCTGCTGCCCCCGGGGCCGACGAGACAGTTGATTCCCGCGGAAAGGTTACCACGCCAGGTGTTTGATACCCCGGAAGTTTGTGGTTTCGACGATGCCTGGAGGGTCACCATGCCCAACCGGGCGCTAAAATGGCGTATTGCTCCAGGCGCCCAGGTTATGCATCAGTCTCCTCCTCCACCCCCCTCGGAAAACGTGCAGCGTGATGGCCACGCATTCAGCGACGCCGAGCGTGCCGCCGTCTATCGGGCAATCTACGAGCGACGTGACATGCGCCACTTCGTGTCCACGCCTGTCGACCCGGAGGTGCTGCAACGCCTGATCGAAGCGGCCCACCACGCACCGAGCGTCGGCTATATGCAGCCTTGGCGCATCATCCGCATTAGCGATACCGGGCTACGATCCGAACTGCACGCAATTGTCGAACATGAGCGCCTGCGCACCGCCGACGCGCTCGACCAGCGCCGCGACGAATTCATGCAACTCAAGGTGGAGGGCATGCGCGAATGCGGCGAACTGCTGGTCGTCGCCCTGATGGATGGCCGGGAAAAGCATGTGTTCGGGCGTCGCACGCTGCCCGAAATGGACCTCGCCTCGGTGGCCTGTGCGATTCAGAACATGTGGCTGGCCGCACGCGCCGAAGGATTGGGCATGGGATGGGTCTCGCTGTTCGACACGGACGAAGTGCGCCGCGTACTCGGCATTCCGGCGGGCGCGAAGCCGGTCGCGATACTTTGCCTGGGCCACGTCCGGCAGTTCTATGCCGAACCCATGCTGGAAACTGAACGCTGGGCCCAACGGAAACCTCTCGCCGAGTGCGTCTACGAAAACGGTTGGCCGGAGGCCGCGCCATACAGCGTCGAGTCCAGAAAATCCTGCGATTCGAGCACCTGACCCACGAGAATCAGGGCCGTGCGCGACGCATCGGTAGGTTGCACCTTGCCCACAATATCGCCCAACGTTCCGCGAATGATTTCCTGATCTGGCCAGCTCGCCCTGTACACCACGGCGATCGCACCGGCCGGACCGTAGAACGGCAGCAGTTCCTCAACGATACGCGCGAGATGCCGGACCCCAAGATGAATCGCGAGCGTCGCGCGGTGCCGTGCCAGATCGGCAAGCTGTTCGCCATCGGGCATTGCGGTCTTGCTGGCGTAGCGCGTCAGGATCAGCGTCTGCGAAACGCCGGGCAGCGTCAGCTCACAACCCAGCGCTGCGCTGCAGGCCGCCGTCGCCGTGACACCGGGGACGATTTCATAGGGAATATCGAGTGCGCGGAGCCGGCGGATCTGCTCGCCAATCGCACCGTACAAGGACGGATCGCCGGAATGCACACGCGCAACGTCGAGCCCGCGGCGATGTGCCTGCTCGAGCAAAGCTACGATGGCATCGAGGTCGAGCTCGGCGGTATTCACGACCTGCCCGGCGCGATGGCCTGCGATAACCGCCTCGGGCACCAGCGATCCCGCATAGAGAATCACCGGGCAAGTGCGGACCAGACGCTGCCCCTTGACCGTGATGAGTTCAGGGTCGCCGGGACCCGCACCGATAAAAAACACCGTCATAAACCACTCCAAAAATTTTCTTGCCCGCTCGTGCCGTCGGTCAGGGCGCCAGTGCGTCAGGCCAATCTTCCAAAGCACCGAGCAATGCGGCGCCACTATCGAATACGCGTGCCGCCGCCGGCAGGTCCGGGCGCCTTAGCATCAGAACCGGCAAGCCACGCTCGCGAGCCACGTCGAGTTTGGCCTCGGTCGCGCGTCCGCCGCTATTCTTGCTGATCACCACGTCAATCGCCGCCTCTGCAAACAGCGCGCGTTCGCCTTCATGCGTAAAGGGACCGCGTGCATCGATCACGCGCGCACGCGCGTTGCCTGCATGCGCATCGAGACAGCGCACGGTCCAGAATTGTTGCGGCGGAATCTCGTCGAGATGCGCGAGCGGCTCACGCCCGAGCGTGAACAGAGGTCGGTGGAAGGCAGCGAGTAACTTGACCAACCCCGCCCAGTCGTCGGCCTCGCGCCAATCGTCGCCAGGCTGCGCAATCCAGCCTGGGCGACGCAGCGCCCAGCACGGTACGCCGGCCTCCCGGCTTGCCGCCGCGGCGTTCGCGCTGATTCGCGCAGCGTATGGATGGGTGGCGTCGATCAAAAGCGAAACATGCTCGTCAACCAGATAGCGCGCCAGACCTTCACTGCCTCCGAAACCTCCAACGCGGACCCGGCAGTGCAAATCCTCCGGCACCCGGCCGAGGCCTGCCAGACTGTAGATATGCTCGCCCGCGAGCCGGCGCGCCAGTTGCAGCGCGTCGCCTGTACCGCCGAGGACAAGGATGCGCATCATAAGGCAGACCCAACCAGATTCCCGACCCGATCGATCGCGAACATTTCGAGCGCCACGCCGGCCGGCGCAATCCCAACTGCCACATCGCGCGCACGCCGGCATACCGCATCGCCGAGCGGCACCGCCCGAGCGTGCGCCAGCGCTAGCGCCTCCTGACTCGTATTGGCGGCCCGCATCGACGCCTGCAGACTCGAATCGGCGCCCCACTCGCCGGCCCATTCGGCCAGCTGCGCGAGATCGATACTGGATACGCGGCTATGCAGATCCAGATGGCCGGCAGCGAGCTTGCTGATCTTGCCGAAACCGCCGCACACGCTCAGGCGCTCGACCGGAGCGCGCCGCAGATGCTTGAGCACTGCTCCGACAAAGTCCCCCATCTCGATCAACGCGATCTCGGGCAGGCCGTAACGCTGCCGCATCGCCTCCTCGCTTGCGTTACCCGTGCAGGCCGCCAGATGCCGATACCCGTTCGCACGAGCTACGTCGATACCTTGATGAATCGAGGCGATATAGGCCGAGCAGGAAAACGGCCGCACGATTCCCGTGGTACCGAGAATCGACAGGCCGCCCACGATGCCGAGCCGCGGATTCATCGTCTTGAGCGCGAGCGCCTCGCCCCCCTCCACGCCGATCGTCACTTCGAAGCCACCTCCATAGCCGCAGGCAACAGCAAGTTCCGTCAGATGTTCGGTCATCATGCGGCGCGGCACCGGGTTGATTGCCGGCTCACCGACCGGCAGCGTCAACCCCGCTCGCGTGACCGTGCCCACACCTGGGCCGGCATGAAAACCCACCCCAGGTTCGGCCCTCAGACGCACGCGGGCGAACACCAGCGCGCCGTGCGTCACGTCGGGATCGTCGCCCGCGTCCTTGATCGTGCCGGCTTCGGCTTGCGTGCCCGACTCGCCCCCAGCGAGCCGGCAAAAGGTCAGCCGCAAGGAGACGTGCTGCCCTTTGGGCAGCACGATTTCCGCCGCGTCACTCGTTTCCCCTGTCAACAGCAGCCGCGCCGCCGCCAGCGAAGTCGCGGTCGCGCAGCTGCCAGTGGTATATCCGGAGCGCAGGGGCGCAGACTGCTCGGGGGTTTCGTCACGCATACCGGTCTTCCCGCTTGCATACCTCGAGCAGCGTGACCGGCAGAGCCGGACGCCAGGTATCGAAGCGCCCAAGAGGCTCGGTTTCCGACAGGGCAATGCGCGTTAGCGTGCCCCCGTGTTGCGCGTGCCAGGCCGACAGCGCCGCCTCGCCTTGCACCGTGACCGCATTCGCGACCAGACGTCCGCCCTCGCGCAAACGCGCCCAGCAGGTATCCAGCACACCCGGCCCGGTCACACCGCCGCCGATAAAAACCGCGTCGGGAGTATCCAGCCCCTCGAGTGCTGCGGGTGCCCGCCCGGCAACCAGTTGCAGCGTCGGCACACCGAGCGCTTCACGGTTGTACTCGATAAAAGCCTGCCGTTCAGGGTGGCTTTCGATCGCGATCGCGCGGCAATCCGGGTGCGTACGCATCCACTCGATACCGATCGAACCGCTGCCCGCGCCGACATCCCAGAGTAGTTCGCCGGGCGCCGGCGCCAGACGTGCGAGCGTGATCGCGCGTATGTCACGCTTTGTCAACTGGCCATCGTTGCGATATGCCTCGTCGGGCAAGCCGGGGGTCAGCGGCAAACGCAGGGCTTGCCCATCCGCACGGCATTCGACGGCGATCAGGTTAAGTGCAGCGACCGTGCCGGCGGACCAGGCATCGGCACGTCCGTCGATACGCCGCTCGTGCACGCCGCCGCCCAGACGTTCGAAGACGGTCATCCTGCTCGCGCCGTAACCGCGCGCCATCAACAGAGTGGTCAAGGCTGCCGGGGTGTTGCCATCTGCGCTCAGCACGAGCAGACATGCGCCGTCATGCATCACCGTGCTCAGCGCGGCCAGCGGACGGCCGACCAGCGAAACCGTCTTGACCTGTTGCAAGGCCCAGCCCATACGCGCTGCGGCCAGAGACACAGATGAAGGCGCCGGCAGAACATGCAATTCCTCCGCTGGTAACTGGCGCGCCAGCACCGCGCCGACACCAAACAGCATCGGGTCTCCGCTCGCCAGCACGCAAACCGGCGTGCCACGCCGCGCGAGCACCGCCGAAAGATCGAACGGTTGAGGCCACGCTTCGCGCTGCGCCCGCAGACGTGGCGGCAGCATCGCCAGATGACGCGCACCGCCGTAGACAATGTGTGCGTCGAGCAGCGCACGGCGTGCCGGCCGGCCGAGTCCGGCGAAACCGTCTTCGCCAATCCCGACCACGGTCAACCAGGCTGGCCTTGGCCCAAATTCTTTTGCATGCATCGAGAGGTTCTGCGAACGCCTGAGCCGCACGGCCGCCGCGTCGTTTCAGATATCGAAAACAGGCATAATACAGCGCTTAGGCAGCCTTCCTTGCGGCCTTCTTTGCCCTGACACTGAGCGAACGCTGAGGCCCGCCCGCACAACACGCGGGCAGCGCCGCTCGCGCACGCGTGAAGTGATCCATGCATTTCCGGCCCTACGTGAACCGCCCTCCACTCCCCGCCAGCAGCAACGTTGCTCCGTACTCATCGGCCTGTCCCGGGTTGCTGCATATCGTCGCTGCGCGAGATGGCGGGCTGTGCCGTATCCGGCTGCCTGGCGGCGCGATCGGGGCCGCTCAACTGCACGCCCTGGCTAGCGCAGCAGAACGCCATGCGGGCGGCCCTGTCGAACTGACGAACCGCGCGAATCTGCAATTGCGGGGCATTCGTGCCGGTCACGAAACGGCGCTGAGCCAGGCGCTGCTTGAGGCAGGGTTCGGCCCCGGTGGGTACCGCGAAACCAGCCGTGCCGATGCACAAGCGGCGGACGCCCGTCGCAACCTGATGCTCAGCCCCGTAGCCGGTCGCGATCCTAACGCGCTAATCGATACGCGAGCGCTTGCGGCAAGCCTGCTCGACACTTTGCAGAACGAACCGCGCTTCGCTGCGCTCTCGCCCAAATTCTCAGTTCAGCTTGATGGCGGCGAGCGGCTCGCCATGCTCGAACATCCGCACGATATCTGGTTTGCGGCACAACCGGACGGGACCGGTGTGGGTTTCGCATTCGGCCTCGCCGGCTGCCCATCGTCCGGTGTCTACAAGGCCGGCGGCAACATGCTGAACCCAGCGCCGGAGGCGAGCGCCGATATACCGGCGCTCGGCATCGTCGGTCCGGAACAGGTCCCAGCGTTGCTCAATGCCCTGCTGCGGGCGTTCCTCGATCTCGCCACGCCGCAGCAGCCGCGCATGCGCGATCTGTTACGGACACACGCGGCCAGCTCAATCCTGCAGCGTGCGCAAACGTATCTCGACTTCCAGCCGCGGACAGTACGCGCATGGACTCGCCGTATCGCCGATCCGGCCCTGCGCTTTGGACCCCACCCGCAAGCTACAGCCGGTTTGTGGTGGGTCGGCGGCCAGCCGCCGCTAGGCCGGCTCGACACGCGCACCCTGCATGCACTGGCCGAACTCGCGCACGCGGCAAACACACAGGCCACGGTGATAGTAACGCCCTGGCAAAGCATCCTGATTCCGGATCTCGCCAAAACGGCAGTGGCACCAACCGTCGCCGCCATGGAGCGGCTCGGTTTTATCTGCGATCCCCAGGCAGCGTATGCCGGCCTGATTGCCTGCGCGGGTTCACGCGGCTGTGCGAAAGCGCGAGCCGATACCAAGGCCGACGCGCAATACCTCGCTGAACATCTGCCCCAACTTCGCCCCGCAGCACTCGAGTTGCACCTGAGCGGCTGCGAGCGCTCATGCGCGGCGGCTCATTGCGCGGCTCACACGCTGCTCGCCGTGGCCCCCGGACACTACGACCTTTACGAACGCGATGGCGGCCCCGGCTTCGGCCGCCTCGTTGCGCACGATCTGAACCTTGAACAGATCAAGACTGTACTTACAACAACCGCCCGGAGCCCTATCGATGTCTGAGTACATCCGTGACGGACAGGAAATCTATCGCCAGTCCTTCGCCACGATTCGCGCCGAAGCGGATCTGTCACGCATCCCAGCCGATCTGGAAAAACTCGCCGTTCGCGTGATTCACGCCTGCGGCATGGTCGAAATCGTCGAAGCGCTGGAATTCTCTGCAGACGCGGGGCGCTCTGGCCGCGAAGCACTGATGAGCGGTGCGCCGATTCTCTGCGATGCGCGCATGGTTGCCGAAGGCATTACACGCGCGCGCCTGCCCGCGGCAAACCAGGTCATCTGCACGCTCGGCGAGCCGCGCGTACCCGCACTGGCCGAATCGCTTGGCAACACCCGCTCGGCTGCCGCCGTGGAATTGTGGCGACCGAATCTGGCCGGCAGCGTGGTGGTCATCGGCAACGCGCCCACCGCCCTGTTCCATTTGCTGGACATGATTGAGGCCGGCGCGCCCAGACCCGCGCTCATCCTCGGTTTTCCGGTGGGATTTATCGGCGCGGCCGAATCGAAAGCCCTGCTGGCCGCCAATACGCTCAGCCTCCCCTATGTCTGCGTCGCGGGCCGCCGCGGCGGCAGCGCGATGGCCGCAGCAGCGGTCAATGCGCTCGCCTCGGAGATCGAATAAGTGAAACCAGCTGGACGTTTATACGGTCTTGGCGTCGGCCCCGGCGACCCCGAACTGCTGACGCTGAAAGCACTGCGCCGCCTCACAAGCGCCGACGTGGTGGCCTATTTCGTGGCCAAAGGCAAGAAAGGCAACGCCTACAGCATCATCGAGGCACATCTGCAACCAGCCCAGACGCAGTTGCCACTGGTCTATCCGGTCACGACCGAAGCACTTGAACCGCCGCTGTGTTACGAAACGATCATCGCCGGGTTCTACGACGAAGCGGCCGAAACGGTCGCAGAGCATCTCAATGCCGGACGCGACGTCGCCGTCATCTGCGAAGGCGATCCGTTCTTCTACGGCTCGTACATGTATCTGCACGACCGGCTCGCCGCGCGCTTCGAGACCGAGGTCGTGCCGGGTGTCTGTTCGATGCTCGGCGGTGCGGCGGTGCTCGGCTCGCCGCTCGTGTACCGGAATCAGAGCCTGTCGGTACTGTCCGGCGTGTTGCCCGAAACAGAGCTGCGCGAGCGGCTCGCCACGGCGGACGCAGCCGTCATCATGAAACTCGGCCGCAACTTCGAAAAGGTCAGGCGCGTGCTGACCGAGCTTGGGCTGGCGCAGCGCGCGCTCTATGTCGAACGCGCGACCATGGCCAATCAACGCATCGTGGCGCTCGACGAGGTCGACCCCATGGCCTCGCCATATTTTTCACTACTGATCGTGCCGGGTAAAAATTGGCAAGCCTGATCCCACCCGCCATCGTGATTCTGGGGCCGTCCGCGCTGGCAACGGCGCGCAGGATCCAGGTCTGTTACGCCGGCTCACGGGTGCACGGTCTGCAGGCGCGAGTCGCCGCCGACGAAGCTTATGCCGCGCTCGGCGAACATTTACGCGCACTCTATGCGCAAGGCACACCGCTGATTGTGCTGTGCGCCGCGGGCATCGTGATCCGCTGCCTCGCCCCGGCACTCGCCAGCAAGGGGGCCGAGCCGCCCGTGCTCGCCGTCGCCGAGGACGGCAGCGCGGTCGTGCCGCTGCTTGGCGGCCTGGCTGGTGTCAACGACATGGCACGCGAGATCGCCTCAGCACTCGAAGTATCCGCCGCAATTACCACCAGTGGCGAATTGCGTTTCGGCACCTGCCTGCTCGATCCGCCTGACGGTTATGTGCTCGCCAGCCTGGAGCACGGCAAACACTTTGTCTCGGACCTGCTCGCCGGCGAGAGCACGCGCATCGAAGGGCATGCCCCCTGGCTCGAGCAGGCGAACCTGCCGCAGGCGCCCGGAGCGAGGCTGTCGATCCGCATCAGCGAACAACTGGGCACCGGGACGGCGGATGAACTTCTGATCCATCCGCGCTGTGTGGTAGCGGCGGTGCTAGAAGGCGACGAACAGACAGCCGCACGGGTCCAACAGGCCTTGCAGGACGCGCGCATCGCGCCGCTCTCGCTCGCGGCCCTGCTCGCACCGCATCGGACCATGAACGATGCGGCACTCAGACAGGCAGCGGACACGCTCGGCGTCCCGTTGCGATTTGTCGAAACAGGCGTCGAGGCGGGCGACTCGCATGCTCTCTTGAACGCAGCACTTCGGTTGCCCTGGCGGAGGCTCGACGGCAGCGAACCCGGGCTCGCTTTGGCGTCCTGCGCGGCGCCCGTCGATCCTGCGCAGATCGGCCATGGCCGTGGCTCGCTCAGCGTGGTCGGCCTCGGCCCGGGCAGCGCGGACCTGATGGTTCCAGCCGCGCGCCGCGCACTCGACGCGGCCACCGATATCCTCGGTTACGCCACCTATGTGAACATGGCTGGCCCGTTCCGCGTCGGCCAGCAACTGCATACCAGCGATAACCGCGAAGAGTTGCAGCGCGCGCGTCATGCGTTCGAGCTCGCAAGCCTGGGGCGCTCGGTCGCCATCGTCTCCTCTGGCGACCCGGGCGTGTTCGCGATGGCCGCGGCCGTACTGGAAGCGCTCGATAATTCCGACGATGCCGCCTGGGCCAGCGTCGAACTGAATATCGTACCCGGCGTCTCGGCCGCGTTTGCTACCGCAGCTCAGGCGGGTGCGCCGCTCGGCCACGATTTCTGCCTGCTCTCGCTGTCCGATAACCTGAAGCCGTGGAGTGTGATCGAAACGCGGCTGCGACATGCGGCCGAGGCTGATCTCGTGATGGCCTTTTATAACCCCATCTCGCGTGCACGGCCCTGGCAGCTCGACCGCGCCCTGGAAATTCTGCGCGCCTTGCGCACACCCGATACCGTGGTGGTGCTGGGCCGCGATATCGGCCGGCCAGGCGCGACCCTCAATTCAACCACGCTCGGTATGCTGCGCTCGGAACAGGTCGATATGCGCACGATGGTGATCGTCGGCTCGTCGACGACGCGCCGTATTCCGGGTGGCCCGCATGGTGAGTGGATCTATACGCCGCGCTGGTATCCGGATGCGAAGGACGCAGTGTCCCAGACCGGGATTGAAGCTGTTAAAGACGCCTGAAACTGTTTCCCGTCGTGCATTAAACTCAGCTCAATCCTGGCCTAGCAGATCCTCAGGTCTGAGATACAGGGCGCCCCAACTCTCCGCCAGCGCTTTGCAACGTGCAAGCCTGAGCGGGCCGGCTTCGAAGTCGACCAGCACGATCCGGTCGGCCTCGGCCGGAAAAGGCGGCTGATCCAAGCTACGGCCGTCCGTCAGAATCCATAGGTTACGCTGTCGCGTTGCCTGACCGGTTGCAGCGCTCGCCAGCAACTGGCGCGCGCTGCGCACTCCGCTACTCAAGGGCGTGCCGCCGCCCCCGCCAAGCGGGCGCAGCCAGCGCTCGTTCCACCAGCGCGGCACCGCCGGCCCGAAGCGACGCTCAGCGCGTGTGCCGGAAAAACAGATCAGCGCCGCCTCATCGCGTGCCTGTCCGATACGATCGAACAGGCTGGCGAGCACGCCCTTCGCAAGCGCGAGACGCCGTCCGCCCAGCATTGAACCCGAGCAGTCGAGCAGGAAGCAATGCAACGCCTTCTGACCGCTCCTCTCCGGCCGGAAACGCAGATGTTGCGTTTGCAGGCGCGCCGCCCCCTTGCTGGCGAATGTCGCCGGCCAGGCGATGCGCCGCACGCCCCGCATCCCGCTGCGGCTTGCAGTGCCCGCGCCTTCCAGCCATCGAAACCCGGCGGGCAAACCCGCGGGGGCGCGCTCCCGATGGCTCAGTGTTTTTTTGCGTCTAGCGGCCGGACCGCCTTGACCGGTTCGATTCCCGCAGCCACCGGCGGCAGGTAACCCCAGTCTGTATCGGTGGTCCGACCTGCGGGTGTTGCGGTGGCCGAGGCAGGAGGCGATGCAGCGTTTGACGTATCGGTCTGCCGCGTATCGGATTCGGCTGGCGGCTGTGCAGCTTGTGCCGGGTCTGCGCCATCCGGTTGCGTCCCAGCTTCTGCGTGCCGCCGATGACGTAGCGTCGCTTCGGCCACACGATCGACGTGCTCGACCGCAATCGCTTCAGCCTGCTCGAGCGCCGCGAGTGCGCGAGCCGCGCGCAGCATCACCAGATCGGCGCGCATTCCGTCGACGGCCGCGGCGATACAGAGCTCGCTCACACGCGCATGGACCGTTTCGCTGAATTCGAGCGACGGCAGACGCATGCGCGCAGCGCGAATCCGCCGTGCGTAGTCGTCCTGCTGCACGTCGAAACCACGCCGGAAACCCTGTGGATCGAGTTCGAATGCGAGGCGAGCCTTTACGATCCGTTCGCGCAGCGCCGGCTCAAAGCAGTTTTCTAGCTCAACCATCAAACCAAACCGGTCGAGCAATTGCGGCCGCAACTCCCCTTCTTCGGGATTCATCGTGCCCAGCAGGACGAAACGCGCCTCATGGCTGTGCGAAATGCCATCGCGCTCGACCGTATTGACGCTGCTCGCTGCCACGTCGAGCAGCAGATCGACCAGTGAATCGGGCAGCAGGTTGATCTCATCCACATACAGTACGCCGCCATGCGCCTTTGCCAGCAGTCCGGGAGAAAAACGCACGGCGTTGTCGCGCAACACCGTTTCGAGATCGAGCGTGCCGACGAGGTGCTCTTCGCTTGCGCCGAGCGGCAACGTCACCAGCTGACCATCTGGCAGCAGGTCGGCAAGCGCGCGCGCAGCCGTCGATTTGGCTGTGCCGCGCGGACCACTGATGAGTACGCCGCCAATGCCCGGATCGATCGCAGCGAGCAGCAGCGCCTGTTGCAAGGGCGCCTGCCCAAGCAGCGCCGCAAACGGGAAAACCGTACGCGTGGCGCCGGGCGTACCGAAGACGAGCGTCCTGGGCGAGTCGATTTTTGTCATGAACGTCCTTCGAGATGCTGTTCCACCGCCAGCAGTTGCTGTTCGACCTGGCTTCGGTACGTGCCGGGATGCTGCCACAAGCCGCGCTGCATGGCCTCTAGCAGCCGCTCGCAGATGCCGTGCAACGCACGCGGGTTATAGCGCTGCAAAAACGCCCGCGTATCCGCGTCGTTCAGGTACGCGTCCGTGACCAGCGCGTATTGATGGTCGGCAACCACGCGTGCGGTGGCGTCGTAGCCATAGAGATAATCGACCGTCGCAGCGATTTCGGCAGCGCCTTTATAGCCGTGCCGCTTGATGCCTTCGAGCCATTTCGGATTCACCACGCGCGAGCGGATTACCCGTGCGATCTCCTCGCGTAACGGCCGGATGCGCGGCGTCTCCGGGTTGCTGTGGTCGGCATGGTAAAGCTGCGGTTGCGCGCCGCTCAGGTGCCGCACGGCTGCGGCCATGCCGCCCTGGAACTGGTAGTAGTCGTTCGAATCGAGCAGATCGTGTTCGCGGCTGTCCTGGTTCTGCAGCACCACGTCGATCGCAGCGAGGCGCATGCCGAAAGCATCGTGGGCGGCCTCGCCCGAACGTTGCTGGGTGTAGGCGTAACCGCCCCACTGCTGATACGCATGCGCAAGATCGGCGTCGCTTTGCCACTGGCTGGTGTCGATCAATTCCTGCAAGCCTGCGCCATAGGAACCAGGGCGTGCGCCGAAGATACGCCAGCCCGCGCGGCGGCGAGCCTCGCCAGCCTCCAGACCGCCGGCGATCAACTGATCGCGCTCGCGCAGCACGCGCGCGCGGATCGGATTCAGCTCAACAGGCTCGTCGTCGAGCTCGGCCACCGCCTGCACCGCCGCGTCGAACAGGTGCATGAGGTTCGGAAACGCATCGCGGAAAAATCCCGATACGCGCAGCGTGACGTCGATGCGCGGCCGATCGAACGTTGCGATCGGCAGAATCTCGAAATCGGTCACGCGATGACTGCCGGCTGCCCATTTCGGCCGTACGCCGAGCAGCGCAAGTGCCTGCGCGATATCATCGCCGCCCGTGCGCATGGTCGCCGTGCCCCACACCGACAGTCCGACCGCGCGCGGGTAATCGCCCTGCTCCTGCAAATGTCGCTCGATCAGTTGCTGTGCCGATTTGAGTCCGAGCGCCCAGGCGGCCTGGGTGGGCAGTGCGCGCGTGTCGACCGAATAGAAGTTGCGCCCCGTCGGCAGCACATCGGGGCGCCCCCGCGAGGGCGAGCCGCTCGGCCCCGGCGGCACGAAACAACCGGCCAGGCCTCGCCGCAACTGCCGCAATTCTTCGCCACCGCATGCGTCGAGGCGCGGCAGCACGTCATCGCGCAAACGCTCGAGAACCTGCTCGGCATGCGGCAGACTGCCCGGCGCCGGCAGACCGTGTGCAGGCCCAGATTCAGTATTGGCACTGGACAAACCGCACAGGTCAGCAAGCAATTCCGCGGCGAGCAGTTCGAGCCGCTCGCGCGTATCGCCCTTATGCCGCCAGGGCGCATCGCTCACCTGCTGCAACAGTGCCGGGCGAGGACCGTCCCATGGCGCCGACCAGTCGGGCGCCAGCGGATCGAACAGGCGGGCGATGTCGAGATCCCGTGCAAGCGCATCGATCAGCCCCGCGTTCGCCTCCCGCCCGTTGCCCACCGGAAAACGCGCCAGCGCCTGCAAGGTGTCGCGCCGCTGCACGCCCTGCGGCGAGTGCCCGAAGATATGCAGACCATCGCGAATCTGCGCCTCTTTCAACTCACATAGCCACGCATCGACCTGGGTCAGCAGCGCATCCTCGGCATCGGGACTGCTGGGTGCGGCCAGACTCAGTTCCTCATGCAGCCGATGCTCGACGATCGTCTTCAGGATCGTGCCGCGCAGCAACCTGGCACGCCGCGGATCGACCATCAAGGCGTCGTAGTATTCGTCGACCTGGCGTTCGAGATCCTGCAGCGGACCGTAATTCTCGGCACGCGTGAGCGGCGGCATCAGATGGTCGATGATCACGGCCTGCGCGCGCCGCTTGGCCTGGCTGCCCTCGCCCGGGTCGTTCACAATGAACGGATAAAGATGCGGCAGCGGCCCAAGAATCAGATCGGGCCAGCACTGGCCGCTCAATGCGACGCTCTTGCCCGGCAGCCATTCGAGATTGCCGTGTTTGCCGACGTGCACCACGGCATCGATTTCGAAGCGGTGCCGCAGCCAGAAATAGAACGCCAGATAGGCATGCGGCGGCACCAGTTCGGCGTCGTGATAACTCGCGTAGTCGCTGGCGTCACGGGAACGCGTGGGCTGAATCCCGACGAACACCTGGCCGCAGCGCCAGCCGGCGATCATGAAGCGCCCCTGGCGGATCGTCGGATCGAGTTCCGGCGCACCCCAACGCGCATTGAGCGCGGCTTGCACCTCGGCAGGCAGACGCTCGAAATAGCGGCGATAGTCGGCCAACGCCAGGCTTTGCAAGGCAGGACGCAAGTCGCGCACAACCGGGTCGTTGGTGACACCCTGAGTCAGCGTGCGCAGCAGGGCGTCGCCATCGGCCGGCAACGGATCGAGCCGGTAACCCTCGTCACGCAACATGGCGAGGATCGTAAGGACGGAGGCCGGCGTATCGAGTCCGACACCGTTGCCGATCCGCCCTTCGCTGACGGGGTAATTCGCGAGGATCAGCGCGAGCCGCTTGTCGGCATTCTCAAGCGTGCGCAACCGGCACCAGCGCCGGCTCAGCTCGGCCACGAACGCGATGCGCTCGAGATCGGGCTGATAGCGCACCACGTCGACCTCGGTATGCGGGCAGCGGTAGTCGAGTCCCTTGAAACTGATCGCTCGCGTAATCACGCGGCCGTCGACCTCGGGCAGCACCACATGCATCGCGATATCGCGCGCATTGAGGCCATGATTGTCCTTGAGCCACGTCTCGCGGTTCCCGCCGCTCAGGATCACCTGCAGCACCGGTGCATCGCCCGCGAGGGCAAAGGCATCCGGGGCATCGATCGAAGAGACCGCAAACGCGGTGGTATTCAGCACCAGCGCGACCCGATGCTCGACGCTCAACTGCTGCAATACAGCGAGGCTCACTCGATCCTTCAGCGAAGTCACGGCGAGCGGCAAGGGGTTCACGCCTTGCGCCTCGAGCGCCTCGATCAGCGCATCGAACACGCGCGTATTGGCCGCCTGCAAATGCGCCTTGTAGAACAGGATCAGTGCCACCGGCGCACCGGGGCGCCAGCGCGCCTGCCAGTCGGCGATGCTCGGCGTATCGTGCTTTGGATGATAAAGCGCGGCAGCGGGCAACACGCGCGGCGCGGCCGGTTCGCTGCCCCAGCCGAGCGCGCGATACGCGATGCAGCGCAGGAAGGCTTCGGCATTGAGCGGGCCGCCCTCGCGCAGATAGCGCCAGAGCTGATGGCACAAGGCGGGATCGGCGGTACTGCGCGCGAGCAGGTGCGGGTCTTCCTGAAGGTCGCCCGAGAACATCACCAGCACCTGCTTCCTGCGTTCGGCCAGTTCGACCAGCTGCTCGATACCGTAAGGCCAGTAGGCTTCGCCGCCCAGATGGTCGACGACCACCACACGCGCATGCTGGAGCACATCGTCGACGTAAAAATCGACCGATGCAGGCTGCCGCAAAAAGCTGACATTGGTGAGCCGGATCTCCGGGAAGCCGGCGCCGAGCCTCGGCACCACGCTCGCCAACAGCGCCAGCGTCGTGTCGGCCGAACTCAGCACCACGATCTCAGCCGGTCGCTGATCGATCCGGATGACGCCTTCGGTATCGTCGACAAAACCGCCCGGAACGGTGCGTAGCAGATGCATAACGGATCAGGACTGCTGGGCCTGGGCAGCCAACGCGGTGCTCAGCGCGCGCTGCAGCACAGGTTGATCGAGATCTTCGCCGATCAGCACGAACCGGTTGGCCCGTGCTTCGTCTTCGCGCCAGCGCCGGTCGAAATAGCTGTCGAAGCGCCGGCCCACGCCCTGGATCACGAGGCGCATTGGTGTGCCCGGCAGCGCTGCAAAACCCTTGACGCGGTAGATCGTGTGCTGCTCCGTCAAACCCTGCAGCGCCGCGATGATCGTTTCGCGCGATGCAGCGGGCGCTTCAACGATCACGGAATCGAATTCGTCGTGGTGATGATCGGGATCGTCGGCCGAGCCATGATGATCGTGGCGCAGATGAATCGTGGTTTCGGACGCCGCCTGCAAACCCAGCAGGCCGTGCAGATCCAGCTGCCCTCGCTGGGCGCGCACGATCTTGACCTGGGGCGGCAACTCCTCGCGAATCTCCGCTTCCACGGCAGCCTGCTGTGCCTCGTCGAGCAGGTCGGTCTTGTTCAGGATCACGAGATCGGCCGAGCCGAGCTGGTCTTCGAACAGCTCGTGCAACGGCGATTCGTGATCGAGATTGGGATCGGCTCGGCGCTGCTCATCCACGGCCTGCGGGTCGTCGGCGAACTGTCCGCTTGCTGCGGCAGGGCCGTCCACCACGGTCACCACCGCGTCGACGGTGAAGCTGTTGCGGATCGAAGGCCAATTGAACGCCTGGACCAGCGGTTTCGGCAGCGCCAGCCCCGAGGTTTCGATCAGAACGTGGTCAATTTCGCCACGGCGTTCGACCAGTTGCTCCATCACCGGGAAAAACTCTTCCTGCACGGTGCAGCACAGACAGCCGTTGGCGAGCTCATAGAGCTGGCCAGCCTGTTCGCGGCCTTCTTCGTCGCAGCCGATTCCGCAACCACGCAGAATTTCGCCGTCGATGCCGAGCTCGCCGAACTCATTGACGATGACAGCAATCCGCAAATTGTTCGCGTTTTGAAGAATATGGCGCAGCAAGGTGGTTTTGCCACTCCCAAGAAAGCCCGTGACGACAGTCACAGGGATCTTGCGCATGGGGTTCTGCATGATCACTCCGTTATTAAACAAGCAAACGAGCCAGCTCGTCGGGCACTCGCTCCAGACCAGACGCGAGCGGTAGCGTCTGGCGCAGGACGTAAACAGGACGTGGGGACGATACGGAACGTTGCGGTCGCAACAGAGGAACGCGATAAAGGCGTGGATGGCCAGCTGCATCCCCGCAGCGCCAACACCTCTTCTCTGGCCGGTATCCGGGCTGGCGAACGCACCGCTCCACCTTCCCACGCGAATCTTTCGCGCAGTGGTTGATTGCCCGCGATCCTGGTCGCGGACATGGAGCCGGCTTCGCATCGCCTAAGCGACGCTTTCGCTGAACCGTTGCGGGGGCAGCACAGGTTGGGCTCGCGCTAGTGCGGCAAGCCTCCTGTTTCCCGTTTAACTGCCGGCGCGATAACGCGTCGGCGGGCACCAGAGTGGGACGAGTTTAGGCTGGGCCGCGAGGCAGCGTCAAGAAGCGACGCTGGCGAGCGACCGCCAACGCGTGTATTGTAGCGCGCCAGATATCTGCAAACCGACACGCCATATGCCTACGGCCCGCGCGGACGGTTACGACACAACATGAAGCAATTCAGCATCGGCATTGGCTGTCGGCAGCAAGTTTCGGCCGAGGCGATCGAGGCCGTCGTGCTCGCGACGCTTGGCAAACTGGGCGTGCAAGGGGCCAAGGCGATTGAATCGATCGCCTCGATCTCGACCATCGATTCAAAGGCGCGAGAACCCGGCCTCCTGACATTCTGTGCCCGCCATGCGCTAATGTTGCATAGCTTCAGCCGTGAAGCGATCGCCGCCTGCCCGGGCGGCATGCTTCGCGCAACGGCCTCGAAAGCGGTACAGGCCCGCTTCGGCGTCGACGGCATCTGCGAACCTTGCGCGCTGCTGGGAGCGCCCGGCGGCAGCCTCGTTGCCGGCAAAACGGCTTCGCCTGGCGTCACCGTGGCAATTGCCTGCCTGGCCGAATTCTGTACGCAGGCGCCCGGGGCGCGCCGATTGAACCCAACCACCAGGACCTGACTGCATGAAAACCGATACGGAATCGCATCTGCGCATGACCCAACGCCGCCGCGAAGGACATGAAAAGAAACAGGCGCAGGCCACCATCGAAAAAGGACTGTTGATCGTCAATACGGGCACGGGCAAGGGCAAAAGCACAGCCGCTTTCGGCATGGCCGTGCGCGTGCTCGGACACGGCATGCGCCTCGGTGTCGTGCAGTTCATCAAGGGGGCACTGCATACCTCCGAGCGCGATTTCCTGGGCAGTCTGCCAAACTGCGATTTCGTCACGATGGGCGACGGCTATACCTGGAACACGCAGGACCGGGAAGCCGACATTGCGACGGCACGCAAAGGCTGGAGCGAAGCCTGCCGGATGATCGAAAGCGGCGAATATCAGATGGTGATTCTCGACGAACTCAATACCGTACTCAAGTACGAGTATCTGCCGCTCGACGAAGTGCTGGACGTCTTTAGCAAGCGTCCGGACATGCTCCATGTGGTGGTCACCGGACGGCATGCGCCTGACGGACTGATCGAGGCCGCAGACCTCGTCACCGAGATGCGCATCGTCAAACACCCATACCGCGAGCAACACGTCAAAGCGCAGCGCGGCGTCGAGTTCTAAGCCATGGCCGCCTGTCCAGCGCTGTTCATCAGCGCCCCGGCTTCGGGTCAGGGCAAGACCACCGTCACGGCAGGGTTGGCCCGCTACCACAGCCGCCTCGGACGGCGTGTGCGCGTGTTCAAGACCGGTCCGGACTTTATCGATCCAACTATCCTCGCGCACGCGAGCGGTGCGGCGGTGTTTTCGCTCGACCTCTGGATGGTCGGCGAAGCCGGCTGCCGTACACTGCTGGCCGAAGCGTCAGGCGACGCCGATCTGATGCTGGTCGAAGGGGTCATGGGGCTGTACGACGGCCGGCCCAGCAGTGCCGATCTGGCGAGCGCCTTCGGCATACCCGTATTGGCGGTGATCGCAGCGAAATCCATGGCCCAGACTTTTGGCGCATTGGCCTTCGGTCTCGCTCAATTCCAGCCGCGGGTGCCTTTTTACGGTGTGCTCGCGAACCGGGTCGGCTCGCCCTATCATGCGAAACTTCTTGAAGAGGCATTACCGGCCTCGCTGCGCTGGTGCGGCCATCTGAACAGCAACGACTCGATCGAATTGCCGGACCGGCACCTCGGCTTGCACCAGGCCGCAGAGATCGCGGATCTCGATGCACGCCTCAACCAGGTTGCCGATGCGCTCGCCACAACGCCGCTGGCCGAACTGCCGCCGGCCATCGACTTCGAGGCGCCACCGCGTAACAGCCTGCCACGCCTGCTCGACGGCAGGCTGATCGCAATTGCAAAGGACGCGGCCTTTTCCTTTATCTACCCAGCCAATCTCGCACTGCTCGAAGCACTCGGCGCCAGACTCGCGTATTTCTCGCCGCTCGCCAATGAACCGGTACCTCAGGCTGCCGACGCCCTCTATCTTCCCGGCGGTTACCCGGAACTCCATGCCCGGACCCTGACGGACCGGAAATGCAGTGCCGACTCGATTCGCGCACACGCCGCAGCCGGCAAACCGTTGATCGCCGAATGTGGCGGCATGCTCTATCTGCTAGACCGACTGATCGACGTGCACGGTGCCTCTACCCCGATGCTCGGCCTGCTGCCTGGCGAGGCCAGCATGCAGACCCGCTTCGCGGCACTGGCCATGCAACAGATCGAAGGACGACACGGCGTCATGACCGGACACACGTTCCACTATTCGAAGCTGAACACGCCGCTCGCACCGGTTACGACCGCGGTTCGGCCGCAAAGCGCAACCAGCGGGGAAGCCCTCTATCGGCACGGTGCAATCGTCGCAACCTACATGCACGCTTACTGGCCGTCGAATCCGGTATTCGCCGCCGCCTTGTTCCGCGGCGAGGCGTTCTGAACAAAAATCGTTGGAAAGGGAAAGATTCCTCCGTCCGAACCGCTATTCAAGCGGAGATTGACGCCCTCCGGCAGCCTTCTGTACTCTTGCGCCTTGATGGTTCCCCTCACCGGGATTAAACGGGAACGCAGTGAGAGCGCTCGGCTCAAGTCTGCGACTGCCCCCGCAACTGTAAGCGCCGAGTCCACACCATGCTTGACCACTGGGCAACCGGGAAGGTCGGTGCCGGATCGTGACGTGCGAGTCAGGAGACCTGCCATCGACCGAGGTCTGCTCAGCCGGATCGGACGGGGATGTCCGAGTCGCCAAGTATCCGTTTGCGCGAATGGATACCTGCTGTAAGGACAGCCCGAACCTCAGGATTCTTGCATGTCCATCACGTACTCAAGGTCAGTTCCAACTGACGCATTGCGCTATCGGCTGATTGCCATCTACAGCGTCCTCGCTTTATTCAACGTCGGCAGCTGGATCTGGGCCTTCATAGCCTTCCACGGTCACCCGCTGTTACTGGGCACCGGCCTGGTCGCCTACGGCTTCGGTTTGCGCCATGCAGTCGATGCCGATCACATCGCCGCCATCGATAACGTCACACGCAAACTGATGCAGGATGGCCGGCGGCCCGTCACGGTCGGTTTCTTCTTTGCCATCGGTCACTCGGCCGTGGTTTTGCTGGTAGCGGCAGCGGTTGCCGCTACGGCCTCTGCGCTCGAAAGCCGGTTCGAATCCTGGCAAAACGTCGGCGGCATGATCTCGACCAGCGTCTCAGCGATCTTCCTGTTTTTGATCGCGGCCATGAACCTGATCATCCTACGCGGCGTGTGGCGGGCGTTCAAGAAAGTAAAGCGTGGTGAGCCGTACGATCAGGACGATCTCGACCTCTTACTCAACAGTCGCGGCTTGCTCGCACGGATGTTCCGGCCGCTGTTCAAGCTTGTATCGAACTCATTGTGGATGTTGCCGCTCGGCTTTCTGTTCGGCCTGGGTTTCGATACCGCGACCGAAGTCAGCCTGCTCGGCATCTCGGCACACCAGGCATCTCAAGGGTTGTCGATCTGGATCGTGCTGGTGTTTCCGGTACTCTTCGCCGCAGGCATGACACTGATCGACACCACCGACGGGATCCTGATGCTTGGTGCCTATGAATGGGCGTTCGTGCGACCGATCCGCAAGCTTTACTACAACCTCACGATTACGCTGGTCTCTGTGCTCGTCGCGGTCGTGATAGGCGGTATCGAGGCGCTGGGGATGATTGCCGACCAGATCAGGCAGAAGGGCCTGTTCTGGCAGACCGTCGATACGTTGAACGAGAATTTCAACAACCTCGGCTTCGTCATCATTGGCATCTTCATCGTCTCCTGGGTCCTGTCGTTCCTGATTTACCGGATCAAGGGCTACGACAAACTCGAAGCGCATCTGCATGCGCAATAAGCGCTCAGTTGAGCTGGGTCGGCTGGAGTCAGGGTGACGCGTCCGCACGCTTGCCGATAGCGGCGAACACCCGAGCCAGGTCGAGGTGCTCCTCGAGCGTATCGGCGAGCCGGTCGAGCGACGCGTCCCGCAACGCCGGATAATCAAATGCTTGCGAACCGGCCAGCCCCGCCCACGCGAGCAAGGCACTGCAGGAGGCCGACGTGTCGAACAGCCCGTGCACATAAGTGGCGAGAATCTGCCCGTCAGCCGACATTGCACCATCGGGACGTGTACCGTTCCCGTCCGACTGATCCGCTACGAGGTACAAAGCCGGCGCAGCAAGCGCGGGGCCGTGGGTTTCGCCCATGTGAATCTCGTAGCCGCAAACGTCCGGCGAACCGTTCAACGTCAGGGCGCCCGTGACGTTCCTGAGTATCTTCTCGCGTGTGATGACGGTCTCGTAATCGAGCCAGCCGAGACCCTTCGTGGTACCCGGCTGGCCCTCCACGCCGTGCGGGTCGCTCAGCGATTGGCCGAGCATCTGCATGCCTCCGCAGATACCGATCACCCGGCCGCCATAACGCAAATGCCGACGCAGCACTTCTTCCCAACCGTTGTCGCGCAGCCAGGCCAGATCTCCACGCACATTCTTGGAGCCGGGCAAAATCACCAGATCCGCGGGCGGCGGCGGAATACCCGCAAGCGCATAGCTGAAATCGACCTGCGGGTGCGCGCGGAGCGCATCGAAATCCGTGTGATTGCTGATATGCGGCAATGCCGGCACGACCACCCGCAGAGACTGCACGGCATCGGCCGCACCGCTATGCGCCAGACGCGGCAGCATGTCTTCGGCGTCGAGCGCCAATCCGTGCAGATACGGCACCACCCCCAGTACCGGCTTGCCTGTACGTGCCTCCAGCCAGTCAAGCCCAGGCTTCAGCAGACCTGGATCGCCTCGAAACCGGTTGATGACGAAACCGCAGACCCTTGCGCGTTCGGATTCGGACAGGCATTCGAGCGTACCGAGCAGATGCGCGAACACACCGCCGCGATCGATATCGGCCACCAACAGCACCGGGCAATCGACCGCTTCAGCAAAGCCCATGTTGGCGATGTCGTTCGCACGCAGATTGATCTCCGCCGGGCTGCCCGCCCCTTCCACCAGAATCGTGTCGTACTGCTTCTGCAGGCGCGCGTAAGATTCGAGCACGGCCTTGAAGGCCAGCGGTTTATAGTCGTGATAGGCGCGCGCATCAAGATTCATTCGTGCTTTGCCATGCACGATCACCTGCGCACCACGATCGCTGGTCGGCTTGAGGAGCACCGGGTTCAGGTCAGTATGCGCGGGAATGCCGGCCGCAATCGCCTGCAGCGCCTGTGCGCGGCCAATCTCGCCCCCATCGATCGTGACTGCGCTGTTGAGCGCCATGTTCTGTGGCTTGAACGGCGCTACCCGTCCGCCGCGGCGCGACACCAGCCGGCACAGACCGGCGACCAGCGTGCTCTTGCCTGCATCGGAGGTTGTACCCTGGATCATCAGCGTGCCGCCAGGCACAGCCGGTGCGAAATCGTTCGGAACAGTCATCAGGAAACTGAGGCTCGATCAAAAATGGATGAGTTGGGGCACACAACGCAATTTGCAGAGGTGCGAGAGACATCACACGGTTTACGATTATCCCATTGCCACCGTTGCGTCACCCCTGTCGATACAATCACGACATGATTTCACCCAACCCTACACTCGTCCCCGGCGTAATCGTGCATGGTGGCAATCTGCGCGAAGCCGTGCGGCGCTACGGTATCAGTTTTGACGCGTGGCTCGATCTGTCGACCGGTATCAATCCGCACGCCTATCCGGTGCCCCCCATTCCTGCCGAGATATGGCGCCGCCTGCCCGACGATGGCGATGGCCTGCTCGCCGATGCCGCGCGGTACTATGGCGCGCCGAGTTCCGACCATATAACGTCAGTGGCGGGTAGCCAGGCAGCCATCCGGGCGCTGCCCGAACTGCTTCGGCGCGGAGTCGCCGCGGTTGCTCCGCTAACCTATGGCGAATATGCCCCTGCGTTCGAGCGCGCGGGCCACACCGTCGTGCCACTCGACATCGACGACGATGTGTTGCCCTGCGGCGTCAACCACGCGGTCGTCGTCACGCCCAACAATCCGACAACGAAGCAAGTGGACCCGCACCGTCTGTTGCAGTGGCATGCGCAACTTTCGGCGGTCGGCGGCACGCTGATCGTGGATGAAACGTTCGGTGACGCACTGCCTGCGGAGACATGCTCGTCGATGGCAGCGTATGTCGATCGCGAGGGACTCGTGGTCCTGCGCTCACCGGGAAAATTCTTCGGACTCGCCGGAGCGCGTTGCGGCTTCGCGCTGGGCCGGCCCGAGTTACTTGCAGCGCTACGCCTCCATCTCGGCGCCTGGACCGTCAACGGACCCGCCCGCCATGCAGTGGCACACGCGTTCCGCGACCATGCGTGGCAACATCAGATGCGTATGCTACTTGCGTCTGAAAGCGCACGGCTTGTAGCGTTGCTGCAGGCTCACGGCCTGGTCGCACTGAGCACTCCCCTGTTTGCCTGGTTGCCGGATCCACGTGCAGAGGCACTGCACCAGGGGCTCGCCCGGCAAGGGATCTGGACGCGCTATTTTTCGGCTATCCCCAGCGTGCGCTTCGGGCTACCCGGGTTGGAGCAAGAGTGGGCACGGCTCGAGCTGGCTCTTGCCCGGACCATGGACGAACTCTCGAAGTCAACAAACGGCCCGATCCGGAAATCGTGCGCGAGATCATTGCCGGACTGAAGGCCGAGCTGCCTTATGCGGCGGACGACATCAAGGCGGTCGTCAGGGACGGACACGTGACGCTGAAGGGTGAAGTCGAATGGGACTACCAGCGCTGCCGAACGGCCGACCACACCGAGGGATTCACGTTTGCTGTCGCGCTGATACAGCCTGCTCCACCCAGTTCGATCGCTTCAGGAAGAAAGGTTTCGCTTGCCGGGCAAACGTCGAAATTGTTGTCGCTGAATGTCGTGAGCATTGCCCAGTGGACACATCCTGCGCCGTTTGCTCGAGACACCCTGTACGTTCAATGCATCGCCTGCCACGTATCTGCGGGCACGCAAGCGATTACACTCGAAGCTTCAACCCTACACGCTGCGCTTCCTGGCTTATGGATCTCAAGCAAATCCAATATTTCATCGCCCTTTTCGAGGACGGCTCGGTCACGCGCGCGGCAAAGCGGCTGAACATGGTGCAGCCCGCGCTCAGCATGCAGATCTCGAAGATTGAAGCGGAACTGAACCAGAAGCTCTTCGAACGCGGCCCGCACGGCATGACGCCCACTGACGCGGCGCGTCTCATGTATCGCCTGTATACGCCGATCATGCGCGACATCGACCATGCACGCGAGCAATTGAGCCAGCGCGATGTGATCGTCACCGGCCGGGTCTCGCTTGGCATGGTCGCGTCCGAGGCGCAAAGCGTTTTGCCTGAATCGCTCGCGAAGTTCAACGCGCTGTTTCCGCAAGTGGAAGTCTCGGTGGCTGACGGGTTCAGCGCGCAGTTGATCGACGCCGTTGAAGCGGGCCGGCTGGATGCGGCCATCATCAACAAACCGCGCGGGCGCCTCTCACTCGATGTGGTGCCGCTGCTCGACGAAGAGATGGTGTTCGTGACGAGTGCCACGCACGGCGTCGAATTGCCCGCGGAAATCGACCTCGCCCATCTACCTGCCGTCGAACTGGTGCTGCCGACGCGGCGCAACGGCCTGCGCGGCGTGCTCGATGCGGAATTGATGGCGGCCGATATCGTCATCAAGCCGACGTTCGAAATCGACCTGTTGAGCACGATTGTGCAGTTCGTCGAGCAGAGTCAGGTGGCGACGATCCTGCCGCGTGTTGTCGTGCAGCGCGAGGTCGACGAAGGCCTGCTGCGCGCCTATCCCATCGTCTCGCCGCCGATCGTGCGGCACATCATTCGCGTGAGCCATCCGAAGCGGCCTATCGGTCCGGCAGCGCACGCGCTGATCGAAATCATCACAGACGAGATTCGCCGAGTGACGACCGGTGTGTCTGTGCGCTGACGTACTTCATGGGCGCTCGCCCAACGCCCTCAGCATGCCTTAAACCGCTTCGCGGGAAGCAGTTTTGTCGAGCTTGCCGCGCGTCTCAGGCACGACAAACGCGCCGGCGAGGAAGATCACGCTGATCACGCCCACGAAGATCGCCAGCGTCAGCGGCAACTCGCTTGCGTCTTTGGCCACAAGCGACACGGCGGTCGGCATCATGCCGCCAATGGCAAAGCCAATGTTCCAGGAGAGGCCCGTGCCGGTCGCGCGAATCGCCGTCGGAAACCGTTCGTTCAGGAAGATCAGGATCGGCGCATAGCCCGCGCTACCGAGCGCGCTCAACACTACCGCATAGACGCCGATCATCGTAATGCTCTGCGCGGTAGGCAGCAGCAGGCACAGTGCGGGCAACGCAAACAGCCGGATCAGGCCAATCCATATGAATGTGCTCTTGCGGCCGATGAAGGTGCTGAGATGTCCAGCCGCGACTGACGCAATCACGACGCCGATGCTGGAGATCATCAGGATCGCAGCCGCCGAGCCATTCGGCACGTGGCTGACCACCTTCAGCACGGTCGGCAGATAGCCTGAGGTCAGGTAGTAGCCGCTGCCACCGCCGATGGTCAGCAACAGGTTCACGAACAGGATCGAGCGATAGTCCCTGGAAAATAGCGTGCGCAGCGGCGAGCGCACAACCTCGGCGGGCGCGTTGCTGATGCCGCCGCGTGAAGCAATCGCAGCCGCTTTGGCGGCCTTCTCGGCCGCGAGTTTTTTCCACAGCGGCGACTCTTCGAGACTGTTGAAGACAAAGAGTCCGAGCATCGAACTGATGATTCCGGTGAAAAACATGCAGCGCCACCCCCACACATCGAACTGCTCACCCGGGAACAACGCCGACATCGCAAGGAAGGTGAGCGAAGCCAGCAACGCGCCTAGTCCCGCTCCGCCACCGCCAATCAGACCCGACACCGCGCCGCGATACCTCGGCGCCACGGACTCAGTGCCGATGGTATGCGTCGAGGCGACCACGCCGCCCACGAACACACCCTGCACGAGACGCAGGACGACAAACAGCAGTGGCGCAACCATCCCCACCTGGGCGACGGTCGGCAGCAGGCCGAAGGCCGCGGTCGACAGCCCGACGCCGACGACTGCAAAGATCATTGCCCCTTTGCGACCATGCCGGTCAGCGTACGAGCCGAACCACGCCGAGCCGAGCGGCCGCATGAACAGCGTCACCGCGAACGACGCATAGACCGCGGCAAGCGACAACATTGCATGTTCGGACGGAAAGAACAGTCGCCCCACGACCGGGGCCACATAGAGCAGCACGAACAGGTCGAACAAGTCGAGCGCCCATCCCAGACACGAGGCAAACACTGCGCCCATCACCTGTTTCTGGTCGACTGCGGGTAAGGCGGCTCCATTTTGTGCGGCTACGGACATCTCCATCTCCTTGAAGGTTACCGGCTTCTCTTTTGAGCGGACCGGTGTCAGGCACGCTTGATATGCGTGCTCTTGTTGCGTGAAGGAAATCAGTCAGCAAGGCGACGCCGCAGTCGGGACCGTATCCCGCTCTCCGCGCTGGCATCGCTTCATGACCATCGCGTCGGCAATCTTCTCGGCGATCATGATGGTCGGAATGTTCGTATTGGCCGACGGCAGGCGCGGCATCAGCGACGCATCGACGACGCGTAATCGTTGCGCGCCGTGTACACGGCCTTCGGTGTCGGTGACGGCGCTCCGTTCGCCGGCCTCGCCCATGCGGCAGGTGCCGCTTGCGTGCCACACGCCGAACACGTTGGCGCGAATGAAATCGTGCAGCATGTGCTCGTCGGCGAGCAGCGCGGCCATCTGCTGGCCACGGGAAAAGAAGCGTTCAATCAGCACACGGCGGATCGGTGCAGGTGTGTCGAGCAACAGGCCGGCGAGCGAGGTCAGCATGGCGTTGCTTTTGCCGACGCGGCTCAATGCCTTCACACGCGGCGAAAAAGTAGCGGGGAAAAAGTCGCGCTGATCCTGACTCAGTCCCGACGCTGCGACCACTTTCGCCAGCATGCGCACCCCCGCGGCGAGCCGTTTGAGATCGCGCTCGTCATCGAGCAGATTGAGCTCGACGTGCGGCGCGACTGCCGGATCGGGCGACACCAGTTGAACATGACCGCGCGAATGCGGACGATTGCACCACAGGAAAAACAGGCCGAGCCGGTTACCCAATGCATGCCACGCGGCACGCGTCGCGCTCGACAGATACAGGTCGGAGGCCTCGCAATCCACCACGCCCGAGGTAAAGCGGGCCGCCGTCATACTCGCCCGGCGTCTCGCGAGCGGCATGCGGAAGCCGCGCTCGAGAAAATGGCAAAAGGTCAACGACGGATGATCCTGCAGATTGCGGCCGACGCCAGGCAGATTGACCACGCATTCAATGCCGAGCGAAGCAAGCGCGCCCTGCTCGCCGATTCCGGCACGCATCAACAGCGCGGGCGATTGCAATGCCCCGGCGCACAACACAACCTCACCGGCATCGAAGCGCAGGCGTTCGCCGTTCTCTGCCACCGCGATCACTCCTTGCGCCGCTGCCCCATCCATCACGATGCGTTCGACGCGTAACTGCGCATAGATGCTCAGATTGGGCCGCTTGCGCGTTGGCGCGTCGAGATAGCCCGCCGCCGCAGACACGCGCTTGTCGTGCCGGTTCGAAAAGGCGCCCGGGAACAGTCCATCGCCGAACTCGCCGTTCTGATCCTGCAAGGTGGCGAAGCCATTGGCACGCAGGCCATCGGCAAACGCATGACAGAACGGCGGCCAATCCTCCGGCATGATGCGGCGAATCGCTATCGGACCCTCGCCGCCATGCAAGGCACTTTGCGGAAAATTCTCGTCGCATTCGAGCTTGCAGAAATACGGCAGGACGTCCCGCCAGGCCCAGCCCGGCGCACCGTTCGCAGCCCAGTCGTCGTAATCGCGCGGCAGCCCGCGGTTGGCCGATTGCACATTGATGCTCGAACCGCCGCCCATTACACGGCCCTGTTCATAGACGCGTGGCGCGGCTTGCCGGGTGGCACGCGCTTTCAGATCGGGCCAGATATACGTATCGCCGCAGAAAACCGGCATCGGATAACTGTCGAGAATCTCCGCGGGCTCGGTGCCCGGCAGCGTATCCACGCCCGCCTCGATCAACGCGACCCGAACCGACGACACGGCCGAGAGCCGATGCGCGAGCACGCATCCGGCCGAGCCGCCGCCGACGATCACGTAATCGAAACGCTCCATGCCTCGCTCCTCCGCTATGTCTTTTTTTGATCGTGGTCCTTAGCTTCCGCGAAACACCGGCTTGCGCTTGCCATGAAACGCTTCAACGCCCTCGCGGAAATCGTTGGAGGTGCGCAGACGGCTATAGCAATGCCCTTCCAGTTCGATTGCGATGGACAGCGGCGCGTCTTCGGTGTCGTTCAGGAGCTTCTTCGCGGTACGTTGTGCCAGCGGCGAGAAAGCGCGCAGCTCATCGACGAGTGCGTCGGTTGCCGCTTCGAGTTGTGCATCGGGCACGCACTCCACGGCGATACCCCACTCGTAAGCTTGCTTGCCAGGAATGCGACGCGAGCGCATCACGATGTCTTTGGTGCGGCCAATGCCGACCATCTGCTGCAGACGCGCGGAGCCACCCGAGCCCGGAATCTGGCCGAGCTTCTGCTCCGGCAGCGCGTAGAACGTCGTATCCGTGGCGATACGGAAATCGCAAGCCAGCGACAATTCGAAGCCCACACCAAAGCAGAAACCGCGGTTCGCTGCGATCACAGGTTTTGAGCACCGGGCAGGCGCTGCGATATTCCATGCCAATTTCGACACATGTTCCGGCGATGCTTCGAGAAAGCCCTTGATATCGCCGCCACTAGAGAAGTGTTCGCCAATGGCGCGTACGACGATCACCCGCACGCGCTCGTCTTCATCGAGCGCTTCGAACGCGGCGCGCAACTGGTCGCGGGCATGCATTGAAATGACGTTGAACGGCGGGCGATGCAGGATGATGTCGGCGCGCTCACGTGCGGCATCGATCTCGATCGAGAAGCCATCGAGCTCCTGAAGCAGCGTCTGGCCGCGATGGGTCAAGTCAGTCATTTCGGATACTCCTTGGTGGTATGAACAGGTTGTGCAACGGGCTCGCGGTCGTCGAGCACGTACTCGCCGGCAGAGAGCTTGCGGCGCAGAATCTTGCCTACCGGCGACTTCGGAATGTCGTCGACAAACACGTAGTCGCGCGGCCGTTTGAAATTGACCAGATCAGAGGTTCGGCAGTAGGCGTCGAGCGTTTGCGCGTCGACGTATTCGCGGCGCTTGATGAAAGCCACCACACGCTGACCCCAGCGTTCGTCCTTGATGCCGGTCACGGCGACTTCGTCGACGGCCGGATGCAGCGACAGCACCGACTCGATATCGACCGGCGAGATGTTTTCGCCGCCGCTGATGATCATGTCGTCGACGCGGCCCGTGACGAACAGCTCGCCGTCGGCGTCGAAATAGCCCGTGTCACCGGTGAAATACCAACCGTCGTGGAGCGACTTCGCGTTGGCGTCGGGGCGGTTCCAATAGCCCTCAAAGGCTTCGTCGCCGAGCAGGTCCGCGACGATCTGGCCTTCTTCGTGGACTTGCGCGAGCTGGTCCGGCGAGCGTGCGTCGAGTTTCACGACCCGCAAGCGCGTGTTGATACCGGCGCGTCCTGCGCAGCCCGGTTTCCTGGTGGCGTCCTGTTCGATGCTGAACGTGTACACCTCCGACGAGCCGTAGTGATTGACGAACAGCTCGGGCTTGAACGCCTGCTGCAGACGCTTGAGCAGGCCGTCGCTCATCGGCGCGCCAGCGAAACCGAGCTTCGTCACCGTGGACGTGCCGGTGCTGGCGAAGCCCGGATCGGCGAGCAGATCGTGA
Source organism: Paraburkholderia sp. GAS33 (assembly GCF_050436645.1). NCBI lineage: Bacteria > Pseudomonadati > Pseudomonadota > Betaproteobacteria > Burkholderiales > Burkholderiaceae > Paraburkholderia > Paraburkholderia sp. GAS33. Next base: position 268,514 of record NZ_JBNDMP010000006.1, on the reverse strand, counting down.
TAAAGCGTCGGCACGAGATACAGACACGAGAGCCGGTACGCGGCGATCGAATCGAGCGCGAGCCGCGCGTTCCAGCGGCGCACGCAGACGAACAGGCCATCGACCAGCGCCATCGCCAGCAGCGAGCGCACGCCCATCGTGTGGTAAAGCGGCATCACGCCGAGCGTGCGTTCGCCATGCCGATAGAGGTTCTGCGCAACGTGCGCAAGCGCCGCGGCACGCTCATGCCGGTGGCGGCGCGGCACGCCTTTTGCCTTGCCGGTCGTGCCGGAGGTATAGAGGATCAGCGAGTAGTCGTCGGCGGTGGCATGGACCGCTTCGCCGGTATGTGCGCGCTCGACGAGCAGCGCGTCGAATGTGGCCGTGCAGCCGGGCACCCCGTCGAGTCCGATGCGCGGCAGCCTCTGCGCGGCGGGACTCTGGCTCACAGCGTCAGCGCATACCGGTTCGTAGACGATAGCCTTGACGCCCGCGTCGGTCACGCAGTAATCGAGTTCTTCGGGCTTGGCGCGCCAGTTCAGCGGCACGATGACGATGCCCGCGAACTGGCAGGCCCAGTGCAGCGTCGCCATTTCCCAGCGGTTTTGCAGCACCGCCAGCAAACGATCCCCACGTGCGAGACCGAACTCGCGCAAACCGTCGGCCACGTTGAGAATGACGCGATGCCACGCTGCGTACGTTAGCTCCAGTTCGCCATCCACGAGCGCCAGCGCATTCGGACTGCGTTCAACGCATTGCAGAAACGTTCGGCCGAGATCAAGCATGGACGGCCTCCGGGCTTTCGTTGCGCTGCTTGCGGCGCGCAGCTACGTCCAGCACGGCCGCGACGATCGGCGTATAGCCCGTACAGCGGCACAGATGACCTGAGAGCATCTCGCGCACCTGTTCCTCAGTCGGATCCGGCACACGTTGCAGATAGTCCGCGCACGACATCAGAATGCCCGCCGTGCAAAACCCGCACTGTAACGCGTGATGCCGCTGGAAGGCCTGCTGCAGATCGCCGAGCGTCTGATCGGGCGCGAGGCCCTCCACGGTATCGACACGCCGCCCTTGCACCTGCACGGCCAGCATCAGGCACGAACGCGCCGCGACACCGTCGATATGTACCGTACACGCGCCGCACACCCCATGTTCGCAGCCGACGTGGGTGCCGGTCGCACCCAGTTCGTGGCGGATGAAATCCGACAGCAGGTCGCGCGTCTCGCACAGACCGCTGCGTGCGCGGCCATTGAGCGTCAGCGCGACGCGCTGCGTTTCGCCCTGCCGCATGGTATTGCTTGATGCCTTGCTCACTTCGCCTCCTCGATCACGCGCCATCCGAGTTGCCGGACCAGATGCCGGCGGTATTTCGCGCTGATATGCGCGTCGTCCTGCGCGCCCAGCTTCCAGCTCAAATCGTTCAATGCGCCGCGCAGATCATCGCCCTGCAGGTGCGGCCAGCGTTCGACGACCGGCCGGTCCGCCACACCGCCCACCGCGAGGCTGATGGAGTCAGGCGTCACGACTGCTGCGCAGGCCACCATGGCGAAGTCACCGTGCCGTGCCGAGAACTCCGTAAAGCCATAGCGTTCGCCCGGCTTTTTAAGCGGGAAGCGGACCGATTCGACCAGTTCGTCCGGCGCGCGTGCCGTCATCAACATGCCCTGAAAGAAATCCTTGGCGGCCAGTACACGCTTTTTCTTCTTCGAGCGCAGCACCACCTCGCCGCCCAGCGCAGTAAGCACCAGCGGCAATTCCGCGCTCGGATCGGCGTGCGCAATCGAGCCGCAGACCGTGCCGCGGTTGCGAATCTGAAAATGCGAGATGTACGGGAAGGCCATCATCAGCAAGGGCGTTTCGTTCACCAGCCACTCGCGCCACTCGACGCTGCCCTGTGTCGCCGCCGCCCCCACCACCAGATAGCCCGCCTCGTTGTCGACGCGTACCGTGTTCAGTTCCTCGGTGCGCGAAATGTCGATCAGGAGACGCGGTTGCGCGAGCCGCATGTTGAGCACGGCCATCAGCGACTGGCCGCCTGCGAGGACGCGCGCGTCCTCGCCGGTCTCGGCCAGCGCATCGAGCGCATCCTGCGTCGTCATGGCGCGCAGATAATCGAATGGCGCCGGTTTCATGTCGTTCTCCTGAAGATCGCCAACAGGCGCGACCGCCACGATCCGCTCATTTTCAGAGGCTTGCCCGACGCCTGACGTCCAAGCGATTCGAACAATTGGCGTAACACGACCTTCGCCGCGCCCTCGAGCATGCGGCCGCCGACCGCTGCGACCTTCCCCGACACCTGCGCTTCGTAGTCGTACGAAAGCCGCGTGCCTTGCTCGGTCGCCGTCAGTTCGATCAGGCCGTTGCCGCGTGCGCTGCCTAGCGGCGAGATTCCCGCGCCGGCCAGTGTCAGCCGATGCGGCGGATCGAGATCCGATAGCCCGATTTGCGCCTCGAAGCGTGCCTTGATCATGCCCACCCCAACAGTGACATCCGCGCGGTACTGGTTGGTGTCCGTCGACTCCAGCGCATGGCAGCCCGGGATCACCTTGGCGAGCGCGTTCGGATCCATCAGCACCGCGAAGATTGCCTCGGGCGTAGCGGGTAGATCTACCGTGCCTTGCGCGGTCAGCGCCTTGCCGCCACCCGGCACGGCCGGTTTCGCGGCAGGCGCCTCACGGAGCTCCGGTCGCGATGGTTCGGGATCGTCGATGCCGATCAACGCCATCACTTTCGATGGCGTGAGCGGCAAACGGATGTCCTCCACACCGAGCGCATCGGCTACCGCGTTGGCAATGCACGGCGGCGTGCTCATGTTGTTGCCTTCGCCGAGCCCTTTCGCGCCAAGCGGCGTGAACGGCGACGGCGTTTCCAGATGCACGATGACCGGATCTGGCACCTCGCAGGTGGTTGGCATCAGATAATCGGCGAGCGTGCCCGACTGGAAGCTGCCGTCTGCACCATAACGAAACTCCTCCATCAGCGCCGCGCCCAGCCCTTGAGCGAACGCGCCGCGAATCTGGCCGTCGGCGAGCGCGGGGTTGAGCAGCTTGCCGGCGTCGTGCGCCGTCACGTAACGGTCGATGCGGATCCGGCCGGTGGCGCTATCGATTTCGACGCCGCACAAATCAAAGGCAAAACCATAGGCTGCCGAAGTATTGATGCGATCGTTTTCGTCGGGCGCGTCCATGTTTTCCGGCGTCCAGAACACGGTTTCGCGCAGTCCCGGCTCCTCGCCTTCCGGCAATAGAGCGGGCGCCCAATGCGGCGCATTGCTGGCGACACGGCCGAACGGCATCGCCTTGTCTTCGGCGCCTTTCACATAGATACGTCCGCCTTCGAAACACACTTCATCGGTCGTGCAGCCGTACTGGTTGGCGACGATCCGCGCCAGCTTGTCGCGCACCCTCACGGCAGCAAGATGAACCGTACCGGCCACCGCGCCCGCAAAACGGCTCGAATAATTGCCCGCTGCAACCGACCAGGCATCCTTGTACGTATCGAACTCGACGTTGACAACGATGTCTTGCGGCTCGATGCCGAGCACGTCCGCGACGACCTGCGCGCAGACCGTCATATGCCCTTGCCCCGCCGGAGTGGACGCCACGGTAACCACCACACCGCCCAGCAGATCGACGCTCACCGTCGCGCTCGCAATCGCGCCGCTCTTCGGCCCCGCCTTCTTGCGGGCCTCGGCGGGCATCACTGTGGTGATGTATCCCATGTTCGACACTGACGGCTCGACGATCGCCGCAAAGCCGATGCCGTAGAGGCGGCCCTCCTTGCGGGCTGCTTCACGGCGCGCAACGAGCTCGTCGTAGCCGCCCTCCGACAACGCGCGACGTAGCGCCTCCTGATAGTTGCCCGAGTCGAGCAGCGCACCGGCTGCAGCGCGATAAGGGAACGCATCCGCCGCGACAAAATTGCGCCGGTAGACCTCCAGCACATCGAGTTTCAACGTGAGCGCAATCCGTTGTATCAACCGCTCCAGCGCAAAATACACCTGCGGGCCGCCGAAGCCGCGCACGAGCCCCGTAGGTGTCTTGTTGGTTAGCACGACACGATTGCGCACCAGCAGGTTCGGGATCGCGTAGGCGCCGGTCAGGCAACCGTGCATCCGGTAGAACGTCGCGGGTTCCGGCGCGCGCAGATAGGCGCCGCAGTCTTCAAGCTGGTCGTAGGAGAGAGCGATGATCCTGCCGTCGTTTTCCACGGCGGCTTCGAGTGTCGAAAAGCGCGCCGTCGCCGAGGTGGCCGCGCTCAGATGTTCGAGCCGGTCCTCGACCCACTTCACCGGCGCGCCGGCCTTGCGCGAGGCGAGGCACATCAGGACTACATAGGGAAACACCGCCTGCTTCACGCCGAAGCTGCCGCCCGAGTCGCGCGGCGCTTTGTGACGCAGCCGGTTCGCCGGCACGTTCAGCGCCATCGCCATGACCGCGTGCAGTGAGAACGGTCCCATGAAATTCGATGTGACGTCGTAGCCTTCGTCGCCTGACAGGAACTCGGCAATCACCACACCGCATTCAATCGGCGCGCAACTGTTGCGTGGATAATGCGCCTCCAGCTTCACCCGGTGCGGCGCCTTCTCGAACGCGGCCTCGGGGTCGCCATAGCGGAAGTGGCGATCGCTGATCACATTGGTATCGACGCGCTCGTGCAGAATGGGAGCGCCGTCGCTGGCCGCCTGTTCGATTGACGTCACCGGATCGAGCAGCGTGTAGTCGACCCTGATCAGGTCGAGTGCGTCTTCCGCCAGCGCACGCGATTCCGCCAGCACGACGGCCACCGGTTCGCCGACGTAACGCACGCGGTCCATCGCCAGCGACCATTGCTCCATGGGCGACTTCACGCCGACGACGAACGGCCGCGACCATGCGCGCAGATCATCGCGGGTCAGCACAGCTCGCACGCCCGGGTGCTTCAATGCGTCTTCGGTGCGGATTGCAGCAAGTTCGGCATGCGCATGCGGCGAACGCAAGATCGCGGCATGCAGGGTGCCAGGCTTCACGCCGATGTCGTCGCCATAACGGCCGCGGCCTGTCAGGATCGCGGGGTCCTCGAGGCGCTGCATCGGGCGGCCGACGTGCCGCCGTGGTGCTGCGCCCGGAGCCGCTTCTTTCGCTTCGGCCGGAGTCCGCGGCTTGATTTCGGCGAACGCCGTATCGCGCTGGTTCATCGGTCTGTGCCCTCATCGCGGCCTGCAAATTCGTCGGCGAGGCCGCTCCAGCGGTGTGCGATCTCACGATGCTCGATGCCGAACAGATCCAGAATCCGCCCCACCGTGTGATCGACCACATCATCGATAGTCTGCGGGTGCGCGTAGAACGCCGGGACCGGCGGCATCACGATCGCGCCCATCTCGGTGGCGAGTGTCATGTTGCGCAGATGGGCCAGGTTCAACGGCGTTTCCCGCGCCACCAGCACGAGGCGGCGGCGTTCCTTGAGCATGACATCGGCGGCACGCGTCAGCAGGTTGTCGGCGAAGCCGTTCGCGACGCTCGCGAGCGTTTTCATCGAACACGGTGCAATCACCATGCCGGAGGTGAGGAACGAACCGCTCGCAACCGAGGCGCCAATATCGCGCACGTTATGGACCACGTCGGCCATGCCGTCGAGGTCGCTACGGCTGAGACCTAACTCCTGCGCGGCCGTCACCGCGCCCGAGGCCGACACGATGAGATGGGTCTCATGCGTGCCAAGCCGGCGCAGCGCGGCGAGCAAGCGCACGCCGATGACCGCGCCGCTGGCCCCGGAGAGGCCAACGACAATGCGCTCGCGCTGACGCTCAGTCATGGTGCTTGCCCACGTCAGCACCCAGATAAGCAGCGAAGCTGGCGTTGTCCGCCGCAACCAGCGCATCGAGATCGACCTTGTCCTCGCCGGGAATCCGCACGCGGGTGAACACGTGCGCCGGATACACGACCGGCCGCGTGGCGTCGAGCCCCATCTTCGCGCTCACGCCTTGCAGATGAAGCGGCGCATCCTCGGGCTGGCCGACCGTGGTGGACGGATCGAGCGGCGAGCCTTGTGCGCCCTCGATCACCACCAGATCGCGATCCGCCTGAAAACGCGTCGCCACCGCCCATTCGATTTCCGCCGGATCGTGCAGGTCCACATCGGTATCGACGACCACCACCTGCTTGATGTCGTAATGCGCGCCGAACGCGCAGAGGATCACATTCTTCGCCTCTCCTTCCCGCTTCTTGTCGAACTGGATCCACAGGTGATAGCGGCACACTCCGCCTACCGAAAGGTGCACGTCCTTCACGCCCGGATGGCTGCGCTGCAGGTGAGCGAGCAGCGTCGCCTCACGCGGAATCGCGCCGAGCAGCAGATGCTCCATTTCCGCCGGCACAATCGTATGAAAAATCGGCTTCTCGCGATGCGTGAGCGCAGTGACTTCGATCACTTCACGCGCTTCCCGTGCGCTGTAGTACTTAGGAAATTCGCCAAACGGACCTTCCGGCTCACGCACGTTGGGCAGAATGCGGCCCTCGATCACGATCTCTGCAAACGCGGGCACATGCACGCCGTTCGTCACGCATTGGACGACCGGCAACGGCATGCCGTGCAGCGCGCCGGCGATTTCCAGCTCGTCGTGATCGATCGGAGTAATTGCTTGCGAAGCGAGCATAGTCAGCGGGTCGACGCCAATGGCGACTGCCACGTCGAGCGCATCGCCCGCTTCTTCCGCGGCCTTTTGAAACGCGTACAAATGACGCGGCAGCAGCAGGATCGCCATGCGGTCCGGGCCATGCACCTGGATGCGGTTGATCGACACGTTCTGCACGCCGGTGCGCGGATTGCGCGCGATCACGAGACCCGCCGTGATATACGGGCCGTTGTCATGTTCGCTGTGCGTGGGAATGGGGAGCAACGCGCGCAGATCGATATCCTTCGTCAGCACCACCTGCTGGCACGGCGCAGCGTCGCGCGGCAAGACTTGCGACGCAACCGGCTGCCCGGCCGCTTCGCGAAATCGCGTCAGCAGTTGAGACTCAGCCACGCCCATAGCTTCAGCAATCCAGGCGCGCTTTGACATGAAGCCGCTCACGACCGGAATGTCATGGCCAGCCGGCTTCGTGAAAAACGCGGCCTGCTCGCCGTCGAGACGTTTGGCAATGGCGGCGAGTTCATGTTCGAGCGCGACGGGCTTGTCGATCGTCGCCAGACGATCCGTTCTTGCGAGATGCGCGAGCCAGTCGCGCAACGTCAGCACGCCGGATTGCGGGGCCCACGGCAAGGAAGAGGTGCCGTTCGTGACGGCATCGCGTGTGTTCATCTACGTCTCCATCAATGCCTCGCTTTGCGCCGGGGAACGGTCGCTGCGAGATATGCAATGAAGCGTAGCGAGATCGCTGTATAAGTTCTAATACTGTTTTTTGATGTTTTTAATCACTAATGCTGATATCCGTGTTAGCCCCAATGACACCCGGCTTACAAAACGATATCCATAGAACTTCCGTGTCAGGCAGGCTGGAGCGGCACCATCCGGAACATCCATTGGTGCGCTTTTCGGCGCAGACCTGATAATGTGGACGGAGCTCATTAGCTACGTTGATGGTCCCCGGATTGACGCACCCGGGTTGATGTCCCATTCAGATCGCTATGGACCTCAAGCAAATCCAGTATTTCATCGCGCTGTTCGAAGACGGTTCCGTCACGCGTGCCGCAAAGCGCCTGAACATCGTGCAGCCCGCATTGAGCATGCAGATTGCCAGGCTCGAAGACGAACTGCACCAGCAACTCTTCGAACGCGGTGCGCACGGCATGGCCCCGACCGCGGCGGGGCGGCTGATGTACCGCCTGTTCCTGCCGATCGTGCGCGATCTCGCCCATGCCCGGCAGCAACTCGTGCAGCGCGACGAAGTTGTGACCGGTCACGTCGCGATTGGACTGATCGCCTCGGTGACGGAGAGCGTCCTCGCGGATTCGCTGTCGCGCTTTCATACGCGTTATCCGCACGTCGAAGTGACCGTGGCGGACGGTTATAGCGCCACTTTCATCGATTGGGTGGCGGGCGGCCAGCTCGACGCTGCGCTGATCAACAAGCCCCGCTCGCGGCTGTCGCTCGACGCGCAGCCGCTTCTCGATGAGGAGATGGTGCTGGTCACCAGCGCCACCCACGGCCCCGATCTGCCGCACGCGATCGAACTGGCGCAGTTGCCCGAACTGGAGCTCGTGTTGCCGACCAAACGTCATGGTCTGCGCGGCGTGCTCGATACAGCCGCGCAGCATGAAGACATCCTGCTTGCGCCGCGCTTCGAAATCGATGTGCTCTCCACCATCGTCAAGCTCGTGGAGAGCACGCGTTTTGCCACGATCCTGCCGCGCATCGCCGTCGAACGTGCCGTGCGGCAAGGCACGTTGCGCGCCTATCCGATCCTCGCGCCGCGCATCGTGCGCCATATCGTCTGTGTGAGCCACCCGCGCCGGCCGCTGAGTGCGGCGGCTGACGCGTTGATCTCGATCATCGCTGACGAACTGCGTCAAGTGTCGATTGGGCCGGATATGAACGCCCCCGCTGCCACATGAGCGGACCTCGATGGTTCGCCGCCCATCGTCCTGATTCAAGTGGTCGTCGCGCCAGTGGGCTGATGTAGCGTCGTCATAAACCAGCAAACCTGTACCGGATGCTGACGCAACGCCTCCGCTAACGCGCCGAGCACGGTTGCAGCTCCCGCCGGCTTTGAGGAAGGGGCATTGGCGGTCTGGAGAAATGCTTTCAGCTGGCTGGCACCGAGCGTACGGCTATAGAAGAAACCTTGACCGAATTCGGCCCGGCTTGCCCGCGCGACGTTGTGATGCGCCGCGGTCTCAATTCCTTCGACCACGACCACGGCGCCCATCTCATGGCCCATGCTTGTCAACGCACTGATCGTTCTGGAGCGCTCATCGGGCTCCATTCCCAGCACGTCCCTGTCGATCTTCACCATCTCAAAGGTCATGTCTGCCGGCAGTTCAAATCCGACGTCAGCGGGACGCACGCCAACGACAGGTTGATACTCAACATGGAACCGGCGCCCACTCGAACAACTGCAGATGGCCGAGACCGGGCCGATGGCGACCGCACCAAGTCGACTTCGCTCGACGCCGGCGGATGATCGCTTCGCAGCCGAATTCGGTCGATCAGTCGGTAGGTGAACGATCCGAACCGAACCGCGTGCTGGGTGCGCTACCGCGCCCGGATGGCTCGCCTCAATCGCGAATTGAACTGCGCTAGCTCTTTGTCAGCGAGCACGTAGTCGCCGCAATCGTGCAAGCGGGCAATGGCGAGATCCAGGAACGCTCGGACTCTCTTGGGTTGAGCAGTTCGGCTTCCGTAGTAAACGTGCAAACTAAAGTACGTGCTCATATGCGGCAAGAGAACGGGAACCAGTCGTCCCGCGCGGATATGGCACGCAGCCGAGAGACTCGAGAGCTGCCCCATGACTTGCCCCGCGAGCACTGCTTGCACTTCCAGCTCTGAATCGTCCGTCGCGAACGCAGGGGACACCTGCCGATGTTCGAGCTTGCCATCCACCGTCAAGTACCAGGGCGCTACCTTGCCGGTGTCCGGATGCCGGAATACGCTGCAGCGGTGCGCCGCCAGGTCATCGACTGTCGATGGCGCTCCGTGCGCCTTGAGATAGTCGGGCGCAGCGCATACGATCATCTGGATCGGGAAAAGCTGCCGACCGATCACGCCCTCACCGGCCGACGCCCCGATCCTGAAACCGACATCGACGCGATCCAGTACCCAATTGCCGATACCGTCATCGAGCTGGACGTCCGGCTGGATACCGGGGTGCGCGCGGCAGAACTCGTCGAGCAGTGGCATGAGGAGCGCGGCGAACGACGATTTCGGTCCAACGATGCGCAGCGGGCCCGCGATTTCATCCTTGGACTCCCGTGCTTGGGCCACGGCCCTGTCCAATGCCGCCAGAGCGGGCTGGGTATTTTCCAGAAATCGTTGGCCCTCCTCGGTCAGAGCGAGGCTACGCGTCGTCCGATGCAACAGACGAACTCCCAGATGCAGTTCCAGTTGTGCGATGGTCTGACTGGCTGCCTGGGGTGTGACGCCTTGAGCCAGTGCAGCCTGCCGGATGCTGCCGAGTTCCACGGCTTTGGCGAACATCGCGATGGCCTTAAAGTCATTGACAGACATGGTCAATTCTTCTGATGGAGGGCGAATAGAATGGTCTGACACAGCGCCCAGTATCAAGCTGAAGTTGATACTGATACAAGATTTATTCTACTAGTCACTTGAAACCGAGACTTCTAAAGTTGAGGACATCGGGCCACTTGCCCACGTCGTCAACTGCAAGGAGCGCATCATGGATAAGCGGCAACTCGGCCGTTCTGGACTTGAGGTTTCAGCGCTTGGCCTTGGGTGCATGGGGTTGAGCTTCGGTTTCGGCCCGGCCATCAGTCGATCAAAGGCTGTGGAGTTAATCCGGGCCGCCTTCGATCGGGGCGTGACCTTTTTCGATACCGCCGAGGTCTATGGGCCGTATCTCAACGAAGAGGTCGTTGGCGAAGCACTGGCGCCCGTCCGCGATCACGTAGTCATCGCGACCAAGTTCGGCTTCACCTTCGGCGATGACGGAAAACAGCAAGTTTTGAGCAGCCGGCCGGACCATATCCGGTCGGCGGTCGAAGGGATGCTCAAGCGTCTCAAAACCGACGTCATCGACCTGCTTTACCAGCACCGCGTGGACCCAGAGGTGCCTATCGAGGACGTCGCCGGCACGGTGAAGGAACTCATCCAGGCAGGCAAGGTAAAGCACTTCGGCCTCTCAGAGGCTGGAGAGCAGACCATCCGGCGCGCGCATGCTGTGCAGCCCCTGGCGGCGCTTCAGAGTGAGTATTCAATGTGGTGGCGCGAGCCCGAGGAAAGGATCCTGCCTACGCTGGAGGAACTCGGCATCGGCTTCGTGCCGTTCAGCCCCCTCGGCAAGGGTTTTCTCACGGGCGCAATCGCCCAAAACGCGGTCTTTGGCAGCGACGACTTTCGAAGCAAGGTACCGCGCTTCACGCCCGAGGCACTTCAGGCAAATCAGCCACTTGTTGACGCGCTCGGGGCCATAGCCAGGAGCAAAGGTGCGACGCTAGCTCAGGTTGCACTCGCATGGCTGCTCGCCCAGAAGCCCTGGATCGTACCGATTCCCGGCACGACGAAGTTGCATCGCCTGGAGGAAAACCTTGGGTCGGCTGAAGTGGAACTGACCGGGACCGAGCTTCAGCACATCGACCAGGCGCTCGCGAACGTCGAGATTCACGGCGATCGTTACCCGGCCGCCCTGAAGGCTACCGCCTGATTCGACGAGCTGTCTGATGATGACATGATGGTCGTCGCAACGCTGGAGACGGGCACCAGCAGCTGCTTCTCGCATCGCGATCCGGGCGATCGTGAAGTGGATGACAATACCTTGTATGTCGGGATGCGCTCTTGCATAAAGAGTGGCGATGGTACCGCCTAGTGAGTGCCCGACGATAATCGCGTCCTTTGCATCAAAGTGTGTCAGCACTGCCTCTACATCATCCAGTACTGCGTCCCAATTCCAAGACCCTGAGCCAGAGTGCCCATGATTTCGAAGATCCATGCAAATGACTTCATGGGACTTTGAGAGATGGGGAATAACTGTTGCCCACGTTAGCAGTGTTCCGCCCATCCCGTGAAGCAATAGCAAAGGGTGGCCCGGCGTCAAGGACTGGGCTTGTGTGATGTGGAGTTCGCTCGTCGATTTTCAGCGATCTAGCGAGAAGTGTCCAACGTCTCGAACTGGCCGTGCCCGGTCCGACGCAGACCTCAATCGAACGCTTATCGCAGCAGATATGGGAAAGGCATAACCCTGAACGGTCAGATGCCTCTCCCAAAAGCCGCCACTCGGGTGCTGCAACACGCCTCCCGTTAAGGTTAAGCATGCGGCTAGTACGACTTACCTGGGACACGATGTCACTCTGACAGCTGCGCGTCGAACTGCTGGCTTCGTGGTCAATTCACGTATTCCAATCAAAAACTCGAACGCTTTGTCGTTCTCACGCGTCACTTGAAATCCGAGCTTGCGATGGAAAGCGATAGACAATCGGTTGGTCTTGTAGACATGACTTTTAAGCTCACCGATCCCTCGTTCACTCGCCAGCGTCGCCATCTTCGCAAGCAACTCAGTTATAACGGCGTACGTTCGATGCAAAGGATGTGTACCAAATGCGCCAACGAACCAGCAGGCCCCTGATTCCGGTCTAAGCGTCGCGTAGGCAACGAGTTTGCCTTCCCGTCGCACTGAGCACACCTCGTTGACCTCCAGGGACTTTCGCAACTGTACTCGGTGCTCTTCTACGTCGAAGGCGTCACCAGCCCGCTCCGTGTGTTCGCGTAAGGTCAGCGCATCAAGCGCGAGGAGTTCCTCGACAGACGGCAGCATATCAGGGGATCAGGACGATATAGAGACAATCCGCAAGGGTACTTCGAATCAGAATTTTCGCCAATTCACATCGCCGCACTGGCTGCCCGTTCTTGGCCCGCGCGCCTTCAGATGCGGTTGGCATACTTTTGCCCCACCGTTCCCGTGGACAGCCAACGGAAAGCGATTCACGCAGATTGCTTATTTTTTCCAAAGCGGTGTGTCAGCCGCTGGGGCCTAGTAACATTGGCTCGCGACGACTGATTTGCTGACCATCGCCATGCGTCATCATCTTTAACGGGAGTGGCATGAAATACGTGAGTGTCGTGTTGGGTTTGATCACCCACGGTGACTACATCCTTGTTGGCAAGAAAGTAGATCGCGATCATCCTGCAGGTCTCGGCGGCCTTTGGGTATTGCCCGGTGGTCGAGTCGAGGAAGGCGAGTCTCTTGAACAGGCCCTTGTGCGCGAGATATATGAGGAGACCGGCCTCGCGGTCCGTATTGTGCAGAAGTTGGGCGAGTATCTGCAGCGCCTCGCCGATACGACCGTAACTCTGAACTACTTTCGTTGCCACGCGACTTCGAACGTCGCGCGGCCGGGGGATGACCTGGAATTGGTCTCATGGCTAAAAGCGCCTGAGGCATACGCGCGCCTCGCTCCGCCCGTCAGGGAAGCCTTTTCCTCAGAACTGGTCAAGTGGTTTCGCGACTAAGCGTCTATCACTGGGGGAACATCGCATCCGCGACGTTCATAAAAGCAATGCCTCAACAGATGGTCGACGATCTACACAGCTGTCCCGGCCGTCCGAACCGGGACGACCATGGTCCGACACGCTCCTCATTCAACCGACCGCGATGCTCGGAACGCCATCAGGAATATATCGACGGCCGATTCGCCCGCGAGCATTTTAGAGTTCTATCACAGCGCCCGAATTATCGAAGTAGTAGATGTTTTCGTGCTTGAAACCCCAGCGGCCACCGTGCTGGCTTATGTGAGGTTCAAAGGTGAAGCATGCTACCTCGCCGAGATGGCAATGATTCCCAGCCTCGATATACTGCCGATCGTCTCTATGTTGGCAGATGCTGTGGCCAACGTTACCTCGAAGGTCGAGGTTTTCAAATCCTTCCTCACTGATCTGCGAATTGGCGAACTCATACAGATCGTGGAAAGAAGTATCGGGGCGAACGAACGCACGCATCTTCTGATGCAGACGGCTTTCCGCCTCATATCCGGACACGAACTCCGGAGTGGTCGGCTCTATGCGTGCAACGCCTTCTTCGATGTAGAACGACCGCGCACAGTCGCCCCAGATATCTCCACTTCGCGGACTAAGATCTACCGTCACAAGGTTTCTCAAGCCGACAGGTTCCGTACTTGGCTGGTACATCCGCCCCGACAATGCAGCCTTACTGCGAGAACCCAGTAAAACAAACGCCGGACAGTTGTAGTACCACGTGTCTGGATAACCGCGTTCAGCAAGCATAGCCGCCGCTGCGGTCGCGATCGAAGTCTCCGTGGACTCGGGTGTTATATGTCCAACCAACCGTTGCAATACATCTTTGGCCGCAGTCTGAACGATTTTATTCAATGGGATCGGCAAGACGAGCTCCGTGGTTTCGACGTATGTATTCGCGCAGGTTCGACCATCGATTGTCGGCGATCTAAGTCTCCGTGTCGAAGGTCCGTTCCTGGCCGATCACTGTCTTATGCGCGCGGCATGGACTGGCTGAATCTCACACGGCCGCGATCGACAGCACGCGACCCACTACAGACCTTCAGCTCGACACAAAGCGGACGCTCGGGGGTCGCGGACCCGTGACGTCACCCAAAGTGGCCGTCAACCAACCTTCACGGCCAGCCGTAGCTTGAGTAGGTGACTCCATCTCGAATGCAGCTTATGGCTTGGCGGACATAAGGGATCGTATTGATTGGCAGATTCGATTTATCTTTCCATGCCAGTAAATCATGTTTATCGGTCTCGATCAGTACGGGTTCGCCTTCTGGCTTGCATGTCGCGAAGAAGAAACCGAGCCATTCAGCCCCGTCAGGATTGCGAACGTGAATGGTGTGGACAAGTTGGAACGATTCCGGTGAAACAGTAAGGCCGGTCTCCTCCGCGAGTTCCCGAGCGGCCGCCACTTCCAGTCGCTCTTTGCCGTCCAGCGCACCTGCCGGAAGGCTGAAATCGCCGTCGTGCCACCCGGTATTCGAGCGACGTAGCATTAACACCGCGTTATCGAATTCGACGTAAGCAAAAACGCTAGCGCTGAGCGCGAACCGTTCGCGACTACCCATATGATTCGTTCCTCACGAGATTCCCCTCCGAACAAGCTCGATGAGGAAGCCGAGATTCTAATATCTGTCGGACCGTGGAATAAAGTTAACCGCTGCGGGCGTGAGCGGTTGCTTTGAGGTGCATACGTCGGGCTTCGCCTTTTGGCCGCACTGAGCCCATGACCACCACCTCAGGATCGCTTGGAGGCGTCAACGGGTGAGGCCGCACCCACGTCCTCGCCCACGACAATCACTTCTTGAAATCCTTCGCGAAGCGTTGGCGGCTCGAAGATTCTGAACACGTTTTCCACAGCGTCATCAGGAACGACTTCATCGGCAGGACGTCCCCTGTTCCGGTGCAGCGCGGTCTCTAATGAAACCTTCACCCACACCGCGGAAACCTCAACTCCAGCTGTTTTCGCAATCTCAATGACCCGTGAGCGGCGAGTCACGGTTGCGAACGTCGAATCAACATAGATGGCATCGCCGGGCTCCGACGTCCATTTCCTGGTCCAGGTGGATTTCCCTGCCCCTTGGACCCCAACGACCATCACGACACGTCGCGGGCGCTCCTTGAGTTCCGTGGACAAATCCGCATACAGCCGCGCCCAAGCTGCGGCGTTACGTTCGGCCGTGAAAATTCGACCGGCATCGGTCTGCATGTAGTTATCTGGATTGAGATGCATACGCTAAGCCCTAAGCGATGCTCCATTGTTAGCTATCGATGCGCGGATGTCGAATCTCTCAAATTGGCCGCGCACTGCTTCATGCAAACCCATATCGGCGGCCCGCCCCCCTTCGGTGCCGATCGACAAAGCAAGACCCTGAAGAGACGGTCGCGGAAACCCAATGCGGACATTCGCGTGGATCATCGACCGCCGGTCCACGTATGACACAATCGACGTATTTGGGCTGACGGCGACACCGTATGACAAACACGCAAGCTGCGGGCAGCGCTGTTCAAACCAGCCCATTGGCGGCGGCCTTTCCTGCAGAGCTTCGCTCCGAAGTGACCGTCGTCGCGGATTTGATTCGACCCAACACGGCGACTCATCCCGGATCGTCAGTCGTTGTTCGAGGCGAATCACTCAATATTCCGTATCGAATTCACCATGATTGCGACGACATGCTATTCCCTCGGCTGAACGAGGTTCAGGCGGCGATCTATGCGTGTGTGCTGACTAGGCACCACGACGGACACGTACGCCAACGCCATATCGAGCGGCTGATTACTTCGTCCGAACCTTGGGTTGCGCCGTTCGTCGTGCACCTCTGCGGTGAGTACGTCGTCGAAATTCTCGCCGTGATCGAAGCGAACTTGTCGTCAATGGATCAGTGCGTCTACGGGGTGTTCTTCCGGGAAAACGCGACGTTCTTGAAACGGACACACGATCGGATGGTGAGTTATTGGGACTGCTATTATCGCTGGCTATACAAGCGAAAACTCGACTACGTTGGATTTCGAATATTTGAGCGATTCCGCGAATGGCGTGCTTCCGCCTAACGGGCGCGATCGCCCTGGCCGCGCGTCTCACGCAAGAAGCATAAGTCGCGTCCGAATGGGCCGGTGAAAACTTGCCGCGTAGCACCCGACATACACTATCAATTCCCATGAAAAAAACGGTTTGGCTTCTTCTCGTGCTCGCCATACTCTCGTGGGGGATTTGCTATGCGTACGTATCCAGCTCCATTCACTTTGGCTGGTTTGGAACCTTCCTCGCATCAGTCGCAGGAATACTCGCGACAAAATCTGCTTACCAGACAGAAGAGAAGGCACATACTCGCGGCGGCGTAGTATACAAGTCCGAATCGCCCATCCAGTTTCTCCTCGCGCACCTCTTGCTGGGTTTGTTCCTGACGGCAATTGCGCTCTTTAGCGTAGTGGGTTGCCTTGGATACGCGCATGGCTCGTAGGAATCTACATGCCTAAATTGTTACCGATCGGTGGGCGCTGTCGACCGGCCGTTGTTGGCCGAAGCTCGCCGCAACACTACATCTTTCGCTCCTGGTCGAGCGCTGATTGGTTAGGTATTTGGTAGATCACGGACGTGTATTTCGGTGTCCCGCGCCGCTCCACGATGACACCGCCAAGAGATTCGGCGATGCGGCGGCTCGAATAGTTTTGTTCGGCTACCGGGTAAGTGAAGCTCTCGACGCCAAGCGCCAAGCTTGCCCACCTCGCAACAAGACCTACAGCTTCACGACCAAAGCGTTGCTTGTGAAAGTCTTCCCGAATCCAAATGCCCAATTCCGCGCTCGCGTTCCGAACACGATGGAGTCCGGCCAATCCAAGGAAATTCCCATCATCCCGTTGACGGATTGCAAACACAAAGTCCGTCCCCTCGGCTATTGTCGGCAACCAACTCAGCCAGATGCGATCGAAGTCGTCTCTGTTGGCGGGTGGCTCCCACGACATGAAACGAGTTAGTGAAGGCGTAATGCAGCGAAAGCTGGCATCAGCATCGTCAGCCGAGAACGGCCGAATCGAAAGCCGCTCTGATTCAATGTGGATTTCTTCCGAACGTAGCGGCATTTTTTCCCCTGTGTGCCTGCCGGTGTCGTCGGATTGTCGACGATCTACGTCTCTCTGTCGAATGTCCCTTCCTGGCCGCACTGGGCCCAATCGTGATTGGCTCACCTCGACCCGAGCGGCCGATAGCATCTCAAGGTCCAATGTCTGCTGATACCCGCAGACCGGACGTCGCCCAGGTCACGCGCGTTGACGAGCGCCGCGCGGCCACTTGCCCACGCCGCCGCTCTGTTCTTTTGGTCATCCCCCATGCCCAGCAGGAATGACAGTTATGCATGCATGCTGTCTTCTCCGCGGGTTTGCATTGACTGACCATTCCTACCACGCAATGTGCGTTAAACCTCATCAGGAAAGGAATTGTCATGTCACTTCAAGCCAGGCTCGACGCATTCAAGACCGATTTCAAAGGCGGAAAGGCCCCGTACTTTGCACCGCCGGAAATCCATCCGATCATGGAACGTGCGACAGCCGAACTCGCGGCGTCCGGTCAGGCTGCACGCGCTCTGAAAGCAGGCGACGTCGCGCCGGAATTTACCCTCAATGATCCGGATGGCAAACCCGTGTCGTCTGTCGAACTGCTGAAGCAGGGACCGATCGTGATCAGTTTCTACCGTGGCGTATGGTGCCCATATTGCAATCTTGAACTGACGGCCCTTGAAGAAGCGCTACCATCATTCAAGGCCGAAGGCGCCAGCCTGATCGCGATCTCGCCGCAGAATGCCGTGAACAGCCGCAAGTCCATCCGTACCAACAAGCTGAGCTTCCCGATCCTGAGCGACACGCACAACGATGTGGCAGCCGCATTCGGCATCCGCTTTGCTTTGCCCGACTATCTCGTGGATCTGTACAAGAATCTCAAGAACGATCTACCGGCGTTCAACGGCGACGATAGTTGGACGTTGCCAATGCCGGCGCGCTACGTGGTCGGGCAAGACGGAACGATCGTGTACTCCGAAGTCAACCCGGACTATACGCGCCGTCCGGAGCCTCAGGATATGTTGCCGGTTCTCCGCAAGAAGCTTGATTCGGTATCCTGAATCGGTCCTGCTTCGTTCCCGGCCGTAAGCCGCCGGGAACGATTGAACAGGCAAACCGTTACATCAACATCGAGGCAAGATGAAATCACGCACTTTTCTTGTAACCGGTGCCAGCAAAGGCATCGGCAGAGCCGTCGCAGCGCGGCTGAACGCAGACGGGCACCGGGTAGTGGGACTGGCGCGTCAGGCAGACGACCCTGCCTTCCCAGGAACACTCGTGTCTGTCGACCTCTCCGACCGCGTGAAAACGCAGGATGTGCTCGATAGTCTTGTGGCGAAATACAAGTTCGACGGCCTGGTCAATAACGTTGGCCTCGTCAAACCGCAGAGGCTGGGCGCCATCGATCTGCACACGCTTGACTCCGTCATGTCGCTCAATCTGCATCCAGCTATACAGGCGGCGCAAGCTCTGCTGCCCCATATGAGCGCCCAAGGCTGGGGCCGAATCGTCAACATAACGAGCCTCACTGTCCTTGGCATCGTGGAACGTACGGCTTATGCGGCCGCCAAGTCCGCCCTGGTTAGTTTTGCGCGCTCCTGGGCGCTTGAGCTGGCGACCACCGGCATCACGGTCAATTCCGTCGCACCCGGCCCCACGGAAACCGAACTGTTTAGAGCCAACAACGCGCCAGGAAGCGAAGGAGAGCAGCGGTATCTTGCTGCCGTCCCAATGAAACGCTTCGGCAAGCCAGACGAGATTGCCGCAGCCATCACTTTTTTGCTGTCCGACGATGCTGCTTTCATTACGGGTCAAACGTTGTTTGTCGACGGCGGCGCCTCGATCGGCAAGGCCTCAATCTGAGGGCCGAATATCTCCTCGGTCCAGGCGACGAAAGCGCGCACCTTTGCACTGACCATGCACCCACTGGGCAAAACCGCTGTCTGGCGAACCGCTACCAGGAGAGGTCTGACCGACAGCAAATCGCCATTGTGGCTCGCTGCCGCAGTTGCAAGAGCCATCGAACGTGTTACCGCACTCGTGCCGCAAGCCGGTGCTAACTGATCCGCAAGGAGTAACTTCATGAGCAAGTTGTTTTCAGCCGTCAAAGTAGGTCCTTACACGCTTTCCCATCGCGTCGCGATGGCGCCATTGACACGCATGCGTTCGGAGCCCGGCGATGTGCCAGGCGATCTGATGGTTGAGTACTACACGCAGCGCGCAACCGAAGGTGGTCTCATCGTCACGGAGGCAACCCCCGTTTCGGTTCAAGGCTACGGCTACGCAATGGCCCCGGGAATCTACTCCGACGATCAGATTGCAGGGTGGCGCCGCATCACGGATGCCGTGCACGCCAAAGGCGCGCGCATCTTCCTCCAGTTGTGGCACGTAGGCCGTCAGTCTCACCCCGATCTTCAGCCAGGTGGCGCGTCGCCCGTTGCTCCGTCCGCGCTGAAAGCCGAAGGCCATGCGTATTCGGTGAACGGCGAAGTCGAATTCGCGATGCCCCGCGCGCTTGAATTGAACGAAATCCCCGCCATTGTCGAGGACTTCCGCAGGGGTGCCGAGCGGGCACTGCGCGCGGGCTTCGACGGTGTGGAACTGCACGGCGCAAACGGCTACCTGCCGGACCAGTTTCTCCAGGACGGTTCGAATACACGCACCGACGAGTACGGCGGACCGATTGAAAATCGCGCCCGTTTCCTCCTCGAAGTGACGGACGCACTGATTTCGGTGTGGGGAGCGGATCGGGTTGGCGTGCGCATTGCACCAAGTGGCACCTATGGTTCGATGCATGACAGCGACCCAGAAACCACCTTCGGTTACGTGACGGAGCAGTTGGACAAGCGCGGCATCGGCTATCTCCACGTGGTCGAGCCACGTATCAAGGGCACGGAAACGATCGGCGAAGTTCACGATCCGGTCGCGGCGCGCCATCTGCGCCCGAAGTTCACCGGCACGCTAATCGCTGCAGGCGGCTTCACGAAAGAGACTGCGGACGCGATCATCGAAGCGGGCCACGCAGACATCGTCGCGTTTGGCCGCCAATTCATCGCCAATCCCGATCTGCCCGAGCGCCTGCGGTTGAATCTGCCGCTCAACCGGTACGACCGGAGTACTTTTTATGGCGGAAACGCACGCGGTTACACCGACTACCCGTTCCATGCTGAAACGCAGGCGGCGTAATTCTGCACCCCGCCATCCAGACCCGGAAGAGCGGATTCCGGTGCTTGACTCCCGTCACATAAGCACGCCCTGAACGACGCAGCGACCTGCGCCAACGTAGCGCCAGTCGTTGCATTGGCCACTACGGCACGGCAGGGCGAGAGTTTCCCACCTGTCTCGCAGGACTCGATATGAGCATTCTGGTTACCAGCGCTTCTGGTTCGAACGGCGATGGATACGGGGCGCTCCTGTCGTTCCGACTCGACGGTACTTTCATTGGTTCGTTCAGCGACGACCCTCGCATCGTCGATCCTCGCGGCATGAGCGTCAGTCCGGATCGGCAGCATCTTTATGTCAATAGCGGAAACGACCGCATCCTTACACTCGACACCAAAGGGACGGTGGTACGCGACACAGGTGCCGTTCCAGGACTGAATGCCGGAGGTGGCCACCTAGGACCCGATGGCCGCTATTACGTTGGACTGCGTAGCGCGCGGACAATTGCCGCGTTCCCCCCCTATCTCGACGGCGCCGCGCAATCCGTACTGCCCGCCGGTGTGGTTCCGTACCCTCGCGGATTCGCCTTCGGCACGGATGGCAAGCTTTTCCTTGCGTCCGGCATCGGTCCGGACGGTGAGGGTGAAAACAACATCGTCGTGTTTGATCAGGACGGTGAACTGCATGCTTCCCGCTTCATTACGGACGACGCAGTGAGTCCACTGGATCTCACGATCGGGCCGAACGGAAACGTGCTTGTGTCCAGCGAGTTTCCCTTCGGAAAACCGGACGCGGTATGTACCGTCCGCGAGTACGACAGTTCAACCGGTAGCCTTGTCCGCGTGTTCCGGGTGGATCGGAAGACGAACTTTCATCGTCCTCGGGGTCTGCGCTTCGACTCCGAGGGATATTTGTTTTGCGTCGCTCAGGACACCGTCATTGCGTTCGACTTCGCCGACGGGCGCTGCCTGGGTCCGATTGTCGATAAGCCAAAGTTGAACGGCCAGGCGATCGCTTTCTTTGCTTGACACACCGATTCGACACGGACGCTATTCATATTCACCGATGTGGCTTTTCGATCACGAACTGGCGAGCGGCGAGGTTCATTAACTCCTGCCGGACTGGACGCCGCCCGCCATCCCCATCGTTCTCTCCCTCGCTGGCTTGGACGGTTTGTGGCCGCAATGAGCCCGGCGGCGATCGACTCAGAACGACCCACAGGGGATGGTTGACCGAAATTCACGAGTCGCGATCGCGGCGGCCGGATTCGGAGTTATGTATTCGGGCCTGTACGATGTATCGGCTGCATCGGGCCAAACGCTGAGCCCTATTGGCCAAGGCATTTTTCCGATTGCGCCGGAATTGCTAACATTACGGCAACATCCGATGCATGACCTGATCGCGAAGCACAAAGCGGTGAAACAACGCCGCAGCAACATGTACCGCGATCAGTGCAAACAGCACCCACGCCAGGACTCCATGGACGTCCCCCATCGCGTGTCCGAATGCGGAACCTGTCGGGGTCAAGCCGGGGAATGGCACGACGCCTAAAAAATTTACGGTCCAGCCACGTGAAGATGCGTTGATCCATCCCAACACCGGCACGATAATCAGCGCGGCGTAGAGAAGCAGATGGGTGATCCGGGAAGCGGCACTCAATATTGGCGACAATGCGTCGGGCGGAGGCCGATGCGTGAGTCGCCAGATGATTCTTAGCGCCATAGCGGCAACCAGCGTCGCACCGACGCCGAGATGCCACGCGATCAGTCCAACCGGCTTTGTATCGTGATGAACATCAGGCATCGTCCAGCCAATCACGAACTGAATGGTGATCAACACTACGATTGACCAGTGAAGGAGACGCGCTACGCCGTCATAACGTGCTTCAGCCGATCGTCGAAAATCCGCCATGGAGTGGTCGCCTGGTTTGATTGCGTTCATTGCTCGCCCGTGGATTCAACGGAACCCGCGAACATCAGTTTCGAAGATGCTACCGCTAACACCCGGCCGACTCGAAAGCTTTGCGATTGAACCGGAGATGAAGAACCACAGGCATCCGGACAGAACCGAAGCAATCGCGGGCGCGCAAGTCGTCTTGTGACCAGCGGCATGCACGCAATCGCCACCTCCGTTGCTGCGCGAAAGGTCATCGATGTAAGCACGTCTTCGGAAACACGGAACGGGCCGATAGCCAGAAGTGCCGCGGCCTCTATCGCGGTGGCAGCAGTTAACGCTGTCAGGAGACAGGCTCGTAGCATGTCGATCGTGGATGATGTCATGGCGCAACTCGCCGATGCGGATGAACGTAGATATCGAAGGCACTTTCATTTTCCTTGTAGCGATCGATCAACCGATGGACCTCGGCTGGTTCCAGGTGACAACTGTGCATCCATGCGCGGTTAGCTGATACTAATGGCCGAACCTGAAGGAAATCTTAAGCAGGTCGGCATCATGCGCTTTCATTGCCCCAACGTGGTTACACTGGCAAATATGGCCAGGCGCGTTGCCGCGTCGATGACAGTTTTGTCGAATGCTTCTCTGGGCGCACTTGTATGCGAATACTTCTTGTCGAAGATGACGATCTGATTGGTAGTGGTGTCGAAGCAGGACTTCGTCACGCAAATTTTGCGGTCGACTGGACGCAGGACGGTCGCAACGCGCAACTGGCTCTCGAAACCACCGACTATGCGCTGGTCGTGCTCGATCTCGGACTGCCCCGAATGTCGGGCCTCGAACTCCTGGGATGGTTGCGGGGCTGTGGGAAGAATGTGCCAGTGCTTGTGCTCACCGCAAAAGGGACGGTTGCCGACAAGGTGGGCGGCCTCGAGGCGGGTGCGGACGACTACCTCGGCAAGCCTTTTGACCTGACGGAACTCATTGCACGCTGTCGTGCGCTTTTAAGGCGCTCGCAGGGGCGCGGCGTCGAAGTCCTCCGATATCGCGCTCTGACTGTCGATCCGGCCGCCAAGACCGTGTTGCGCGACGATGTCCGCATTCCGCTGACTGCTCGCGAATGGGCCGTGCTGCATCAGTTGCTGACGCACCAGGGCGTGCCGCAATCCAAATCTCGTCTTGAAGAAAGCTTGTACGGATGGCACGAAGAAGTCGAAAGCAACACGATTGAAGTACATATATCCAACTTGCGTAAAAAGCTTGGGGCGGATTTGATCAAAACCGTCCGG
Organism: Paraburkholderia sp. GAS33; assembly: GCF_050436645.1. Taxonomy (NCBI): domain Bacteria; kingdom Pseudomonadati; phylum Pseudomonadota; class Betaproteobacteria; order Burkholderiales; family Burkholderiaceae; genus Paraburkholderia; species Paraburkholderia sp. GAS33. The sequence goes on along the minus strand of NZ_JBNDMP010000006.1, from coordinate 245,021 downwards.
GGTATCGGGTACGTGATGGAGCAGGCATGATGCCAGGATCGATACGCGGTCGACTCGCGCTGCTAGTGCTCGCGAGCATTATCCTGGTGTGGGCTATCGCCCTCGGCTGGAGTTACCGTGAGGCGACGCGCGAGGTGGGAGAATGGGACGACGCGCGCCTTGTTCAACTCGCGCAGTTCATCGTTCTGCTCGATCAGAACGACCTCTCGGTCCTGTCCAGGACGCGTATCGACGCGCGTACCGAATACGGCCGCGGTCCCGGCCACACAAACGGCAACGATGGCGACAAGTCGCCGCGCGAAGCGCTCTTCCAGGTGCGCGATGCGCAGGGACGCGTCCTGGCCAGCAGCGCGCAGCTCGAGTCCCTGGATGCGTTCGAGGTACCAGCCGACGCCACAGCAAGCGCGCGAAGGGTAACACTTGGCGGCCAGCCGTGGCATACCTATATGCTTCACGATGGTGTGTCAGGTCGTACGGTACGAGTGCTAGAGTCAACCAATCAGCGCAGTGACCTGACCACCGGGGTAGCACTTCGTATTGCGAAGCCGATCGCTCTGGCGTTGCCAGTTCTCGCATTGCTGGTCTGGATCAGTATTGGTCACAGTCTGGCGCCTCTTGAGGCGCTCTCGAAGGCGATCCGGACAAGAGATGCCAGCAAACTCGAGCCGATCAGGATCGGGCCGACGCCGGTCGAAGTCCGTCCACTTGTCGATGCAATCAATCAACTGTTGTCACGACTAGGACTTTCAATCAACCGCGAACGAGCATTCACCGCTGACGCCGCGCACGAGCTGAAGACACCGCTGGCCGCGATCAAGGTTCAGGCACAAGTTGCGCTCGCGGCACAGGACGCCGCCCAGCAACAACTTGCCATGCAGCGGGTCGTACAGGGCGTGGATCGCAGCGCCCATCTTGCCGAACAGTTGCTTCTGCTGGCCCGGCTCGACGAACATCGCAAGGTACCTGCGCAACCTGTTGCACTTGCTGCGCTCGTCAAGGATGCCATTGCCACCAACGAGCCAGACGCTCGACGAAAAGGCATGACCGTCGCTCTGGTCGGCGACGCTAACTACATGGTCATGGCAGAGCCGGTTTTGATGGACATTGTGCTCGACAACCTGATTGACAATGCGATCAAGTATTGCGATGAGGGCGGCCGAGTCGAGGTCTCTATCAGGCGCGACGCCGATGCGGTCGTGCTGACAGTCGGAGATAACGGCCCCGGCGTGGATACGGAGGACATCACGCGTCTGACCGATCGCTTCTTTCGCGTGACTGGCAATGGTGCGAACGGCAGCGGACTCGGCCTGTCAATCGTCGCCCGCATTGCGGAGTACTTTGGAGCAAGGTTGGACTTTGATACTGGCATCGGCGGCCGGGGGCTCGCAGTCCATGTTTCATTTCCCGGCGCCGATGCCAATCGCAATCTCAACGAGCCAAGATGACGGCGCGGTGGCACTTCACACCCACGTATGAAAACTGATATCGCATCACCGCACTCGAGTCGAGGAGGTGCCGTCGTGGAAGTTCTCGCGGTCTTCCTCAAGCTTGGACTGACGTGCTTCGGCGGTCCGATTGCTCATCTGGGATATTTTCGCCGCGAATTCGTCGAGCGGCTTCGCTGGCTTGATGACGAAACGTTCACAGATCTGGTCGGACTTTGTCAGTTCCTTCCAGGACCGTCCAGTAGCCAGGTGGGATTTTCGATCGGCCTTCTGCGAGCAGGGTGGCTCGGAGGACTCGCTGCCTGGTGTGGCTTCACGCTACCCTCGGTCCTGCTGTTACTCTGCTTCGCTGCCATCGCCCCGAACCTGGGTGGCCCGGTCGGTAGCGGCTTGATACACGGTCTGAAGCTTGTCGCTGTCGCCGTCGTCGCTCAGGCAGTTTGGGACATGGCGCGTCGCCTTTGTCCCGATCACCGCAGAGCGGCCATCGCGCTCATCGCTATAGCGGTGCTCAGCATTCTGACGACCGCTTATGCACAGCTCATCGTTATCGGCCTCGGTGCTGTGCTCGGATCTGCGTTGTGCCACACGACGGCATCGTCAGACGGCTGCCATGTACCACGACACACACACGAATTCCCTGTTTCCCGCACGGTGGGCGCCGCCGCGCTGATCCTGTTCTGTGTCTTGCTGTTCGGGCTTCCTGTCCTTGATGGACTTCGCGCGGGTCAGGCATTCAAGGTCTTCGAGGCATTCTATCGTTCCGGTGCCCTGGTGTTTGGCGGCGGTCACGTCGTGCTGCCGCTTCTGCAACAGCAAACTGTCGCAACCGGCTGGGTCACTTCGAACGATTTTCTGGCAGGCTACGGCGCCGCGCAGGCGGTCCCGGGCCCCTTGTTTACATTCGCGGCATTTCTTGGATGGATGATGATCAAAGCGCCGAATCACTGGACCGGCGCGTTGTTCGCTACAGTGGGAATATTTCTGCCAGGCCTTCTACTTGTGCTTGCAGCGCTACCTTATTGGCGAGCGCTGCGCGCTCGCCAATCGATGGCGGCAGTTCTTGCAGGAGTGAATGCTGCGGTCGTTGGACTCCTGGCCACCGCGCTGTACTCGCCGATCTGGACCAGTGCGATTCGCTCGGAACTCGACTTTGCCGTCGCGGCCATCGGCTTTTTCCTGCTGACGCGCTGGAAGATTCCACCGCTCGCCGTCGTTGTGGTCTGCGCGCTGGCCGGCATTGCCGAGGCGACCCTGCACTGAATCGACGATGCCCGCAGAAGCCCAGAGAGCATCCAGGGAGGAACTCGACGCTCACAGTGGACTACATCAATGCATGTCGCCTTGACCGCGATGGATAGCTCACGGCGCATCGAGTTGCTATACGTATATGCCTGGTGTCACAGTTGCGCCAGACCACCGTCGACGGCGACCTCGCTAGCGGTCATGAAGCTGCTGTCCTGCGACGCGAGAAAGGCCGCCACCGCTCCGATCTCCGCCGGATCGGCCATGCGTTGAAGTGGCGTCATCGAGGCATAGGCCTTCTGTCCTTCCTCGCCCAGCGCCTCCTTCGCGAGTTCCGTGGCCGTCGCGCCTGGCGACAGCACATTTACCCGGATGCCAGTGCCCTTGAGATCTTGCGCCCAGGTCCGCGCGAGGTTGCGCACGGCCGCCTTGCTCGCGCTATACGCGCTCATTCCTGGCGCGCCCGTGGTGCCCGCGCTCGATCCGGTCAGGATGATCGAACCGCCCTCGCTCATCAGCGGCAGCGCCCTCTGGATTGTGAAGATCGTACCCTTCACATTGGTGTCGAAGGTTTCGTCAATGTGCTCGGCGGTGATCTTGCCAAGCGGAAGCATGCTTCCCGCCCCGGCATTGGCAAAGACGATGTCGAGTGTTCCGCGCTCGGCTTGCACCGCCGCGTAGAGTCGGTCGAGGTCGGCCTCATCGGAGACCGAGCCTTTCACCGCGCGGACATTGGGCCCAAGTTCGGCGACAGCGGCGTCGAGCGCCCCCTGCCGGCGGCCGAAGATGAAAACGAAGGCACCTTCCTCGATGAAGCGTTTTGCTGCGGCCCGGCCGATGCCGGTAGCCCCACCGGTGATCACAGCGGTCTTTCCATTCAGTCTGGTCATCATGTGCATCCTTCCTTGGCGTGATTGGGAAGCAGCGAACTGCTTACTTGAGACCAGTATGCAGTTCTGATAACCTCAGTACAAGTATGCACCTTTTGGTAACTGTCAAATGAATGACTGCTCTGAAAAATGCGGTGGCCGGTACTCCTACGGGCTCGCCGCCACCCTCAGCATCATCGCGGGCAAGTGGAAACCGTTGATCCTTTACTTCCTGCTCGACGGCCCGAAGCGCTACGGCGAACTCAAACGCAATGTCCACGGTGTCAGCGCCAAGGTGCTGATCCAGCAATTGAAGGAACTGGAGGCCGATCGTGTGCTGGCGCGGACCGACTATAAGGAGGTGCCGCCACGCGTGGACTACGCGTTAACTCCGCTCGGTCGTAGTCTGGCCGATAAAATCGTCCCGCTATGCACTTGGGGAACCGAGAACATGGCAGAGATGGTGAACACTCTTGCCGAGCGCGACCGTTCGCTTTAGCAGAATATTCTGGAGAACCGCATGCGCCCCTTCGCGTTCCTGGGAAGGCGCCTGCGCGTCAGCGCCGCGAACGGACTCCAGATAGAGGTCGAAGTCGTGAGTTCTGATGCCATTCAAAGAGGACACATTCAGCTCGCTTGGAGAGAGATTCAGTTATCAAGGAGTGCTGCAACCAGGCTCGCCGTCGCCTTGGCCGATTGCGAATTCTGACCGGTCACGAGTACCGGAATATCGGGCGTAATGCACTCTTTTCAATCCGGTCGCAGAATTTTCATACGCGACATAGCGGTCCCCACTGGTTGATCGCTTCACTATCTATGCGGTGTGACGGTCATCTTTAGCGCAACACGGGACTCCGCCGCGGTTGCCGCAAAATTCTCTCCTCGACGATCGCATCGAATCGTACTGGTTGCATGCACTATCGGGATCGCCTCTTGCTGCGACCGATTGAGGACGCAGCACGTGACTTCACGTGGCTCGCGATGTTGAATTCGACGGAGAATGTCATGTCCCACGCCAATCGTCCCGCCCCTCCCTTTCCGGCACAGCAGCAAAGCGACGTGCCAGGCCATACCGCTCCGATGAATCCCGCACCGGATCACGGTGAGGAATCGTACAAAGGCTCAGGACGGCTCGCCGGCAAGGCGGCGATCGTGACCGGCGGCGACAGCGGCATTGGCCGTGCCGTGGCGATTGCCTTCGCGCGCGAAGGTGCCGATGTGCTGATCGCCTATCTCGACGAAGACGACGATGCCCACGAAACCGCGCGCTGGATCGAAAAAGCTGGCCAGCGGGCCATATTGTCACGTGGCGATGTGACGGAAGCTCACCATTGCAACGCCATCGTGCAGCAAGCGGTCGATGCCTTCGGCAAGCTCGACGTACTGGTCAACAACGCCGCATACCAGATGACGCATGCCTCGCTTGACGAGATCACCGACGAAGAGTGGCATCGTACTGTCGATACCAATATCGGCGCCATGTTCAGGATCACACGGGCTGCGGTACGGCATATGAAACCGGGCGCGTCGATCGTCAACACGGCGTCGATTAACGCCGATCATCCGAATCCGGCCTTGCTCGTCTACGCGACGACGAAAGGTGCGATCCAGAACTTCACGGGGGGACTTGCGCAACTGCTTGCCGGGAAAGGCATCCGTGAGAACTGCGTCGCGCCGGGACCGATCTGGACACCGTTGATTCCGGCAACGATGCCACCGGATAAGGTCGAAAAATTTGGCGCGCAGGTACCGATGAAGCGGCCCGGCCAGCCTGCCGAGCTGGCACCCGCGTACGTCATGCTGGCCTCCGACGAAGCGAGCTACATCTCCGGCGCGACCATCGCAGTGACGGGCGGCGCGCCCATCCTCTAGGCTTTCCAAAATCAGGTTCCTGCCACCCAGGCATGCGCCGGTGGCCGAGCCGTCGTCGTCATCTGTTTATTGGGAGATCGCAATGAGCCAGACCGTTGGTGACTTCATCGTCGAACGACTGCATGCCTGGGGCGTAAGGCGTATCTACGGCTACCCGGGAGACGGCATCAACGGCGTATTTGGCGCCCTCAACCGGGCGAAAGGAAAAATCGAGTTCGTGCAGGTGCGCCATGAGGAAATGGCGGCTTTCATGGCATCGGCCCATGCGAAGTTCACCGGCGAACTGGGTGTGTGCATCGCCACCTCGGGACCGGGTGCGTCGCACCTGGTCACGGGTCTGTACGACGCCCGCATGGATCACATGCCTGTGCTGGCCATCGCCGGCCAGCAAGCGCGGGCAGCAATGGGCGGCCACTATCAGCAGGAGCTCGATCTGGTCTCGATGTTCAAGGACGTCGCCGGCGCCTTCGTCGAACAGGCGAGCGTGCCTTCGCAGGTACGCCATCTCGTCGACCGCGCGGTGCGAACCGCACTCTCCGAGCGCAAAGTCACGGCGATCGTGCTTCCAAACGACCTGCAGGACCTGCCCTACGAAGCGCCGGGCCGCAAACACGGCACACTGCATTCGGGTATTGGTTACCGCGCACCGCGGGTCACGCCCTACCCGGATGACCTGCAACAGGCAGCGGACGTGCTCAATGCCGGCAAAAAAGTGGCCATCCTGGTCGGTGCCGGCGCACTGCACGCGACGGACGAAGTGATTGCTGTCGCAGAAAAACTCGGCGCGGGTGTCGCGAAGGCCCTGCTCGGTAAAGCGGTCTTGCCTGACGATCTCCCCTGGGTCACCGGGTCGATCGGCCTGCTCGGCACCAGGCCAAGCTACGACCTGATGACCGGGTGCGACACGCTGCTGATGATCGGCTCAGGGTTTCCGTATGCGGAGTTTTTACCGAAAGAAGGCGCTGCACGCGGTGTGCAGATCGATACGAAGGCCGACATGCTGAGCCTGCGCTATCCGATGGAAGTCAATCTCGTCGGCGACAGCGCGGAGACGCTGCGCGCGTTGCTGCCCTTGCTCGAACAGAAAGAGGACCGCGCGTGGCGCAAGAAAATCGAAGGCTGGACTGCTGACTGGTGGAATACGCTCGACAAACGCGCTCATGAACCCGGCAAAGACGGCATCAATCCACAGCGCAGCGTCTGGGAGCTGTCCCCGCGCGTGCCTTCCAATGCCATCGTCACGAGCGACTCTGGTTCGTGCGCGAACTGGTATGCGCGTGACCTCAAAGTGCAGCGCGGCATGATGTGCTCCCTGTCTGGCGGACTCGCGTCGATGGGTGCCGCGGTGCCCTATGCAATCGCGGCCAAATTCGCCTATCCGGAGCGTCCCGTGATTGCACTGGTCGGCGACGGCGCGATGCAGATGAATAACATGGCAGAACTGATTACCGTCGCAAAGTACTGGAAACAGTGGGCCAATCCACGCTGGATCTGCATGGTACTGAACAACAGCGACCTGAATCAGGTGACATGGGAACAACGCGCAATGGAGGGCGACCCGAAGTTCGAGGCATCACAGGATATCCCGTCGGTACCCTACCACCGCTTCGCTGAACTGATCGGGCTGCGAGGTATTTACGTGGACGACGCCGAGCGCATGGGCGCCGCCTGGGACGAGGCGCTCGCCGCCGACCGTCCAGTCGTGCTCGAAGTGAAAGCCGATCCGAACATCCCGCCGCTACCGCCGCACATCACGCTGGCGCAGGCCAAGGCTTTTGCGTCCACATTGATCCGGCGCGACCCGAACGAGGGCAACGTGATCGTCGAGACAGCGAAGCAGGTACTGGATGCGGTAATTCCCGGGCATCGCGACAAATGACGGCGACCGCGTTAGCCAGCAGATATCTTGCGCAAAGGCCGGATACTCTCCATTCAATCCATTCCTCGTGGCCGCTGCGGCATCATCGTAGTTCTGGGCAAGGTTTGCGTAACTGAGGGCGTCGCAGGTATTCAGGTTCACCGAGCCCGCGTACAGCTCTGGTGGAATGCCCTCCTTTGGAGAGCTTGCGCCGCTTTGGACAAAAGTGATGTTAAAGACCGTTAGCTTGCCCCGCCCGTTGCCGTCCTCAACAATCCGAAGGCTCGCATCGAAAGCGACCGTCCCTCTGTAAAACCATGACGTATCCGGGCGTATCGGGACGCTCGAACGGCTCACTACGCAACATTTAGTTATACCGAACAAATAGATATTTATAAAAGCATCGATATTTCGATGCGGATAAAAATGGAGATGCCGCATGAAAAGGTTGATTACTTTCGCATCCGGCCTAGTCTTGTCCTGCGTGTCCACCGCCACCGGCTTTATCCAGAACAGGAATCAGGCGGCCTACACGCTGGCCGGCACGGCATATTCGGGCCTGGCGATCACTCCCGGCACCGACACGCGCGGCATCGGGGTCGGCCTCGTACACAAATTCTGAGCCCACAGCAGAATTCCCGCCCGGCCCACTCGCAGCCGTTTAAAAAAATGCTTCAAGCGACAACCAATCGGGGCCGAAGCTGAAGCACGACCTCGACCTCGATCTGCAAGAGGTCCCAGCGCGGCGCCCGTTCGGGATGCGACACTCTCATCTCGCCGCAAGCAGATCCTCGATCATCACCGGCAGCTTGCGCACCCGCACGCCCGTTGCGTGGTACACCGCGCTTGTGATTGCTGGTGCGATCCCGGCGAGCCCGATTTCCGCGATACCCCGGGCGCCAAGCTCATTGAAGATCGTGTCGGGGTGGTGGAGGAAAGTGACGTCGAGTTCAGGCGTGTCGGCGTTCGTCGCGATGATGTAGTCGGCCAGATTGCTGTTGATCGGCGCGCCTGACTGCGAGTCGTAGCTCGTGTGCTCGAAGAGCGCCATGCCTACGCCCATCACCACGGCACCCTCGATCTGGTTGCGCCCCGCCTTCAAGTTAAGGATGCGGCCGGCATCGATCACTGTCACCACACGCGACACGCGCAGTTGCGCGATCTCCGGCTGCCACGTCACTTCAGCAAAGTGCGCACCATATGAGTGGAGCGAATATTTCTTCTTGAGCGGGTCGTCGAAACCGCCTTTCGCGCTGCCGCTACCGGAGGCCGAACGCATCTTCGCTGCGCACAGGATCTGCTGGTACGGCACGCCTTTCTCCGCCGGCTCGTGCTTGCGGTGTACTCGGCCATCGCTCATGCGCAGTTCGTCGGGGTTCATACCGGCAAAGGGAGAGTCGCTTAGCGTTCCGGCGCGCGTCAGCAAAACCTTTACCGCGGCGCGCGCTGCATCCGACACCGCCGGCACGAGTGACGCCGTTGCGGCCGAGCCTCCCGAGATCGGGCCAAGCGGCAATGCCGTATCGCCAAGACCGACTTCGATCCGGTCGAGCGGCAGGCCCGTCTGGGCAGCGACCAGCTGCGCGAGAATGGTATACGTGCCCGTGCCGATGTCTTGCGTACCCGAGACCACGCGAGCCGTACCATCGTCGCGCAAGTCCACAGTCGCCTCCGCCGAAAAGCGCAGGGCGGGCCAGCTGCACGCGCCCACGCCCCAGCCAATTACGACTCCGTCGTCGCGTTTCATCGAGCCGACGCCGGGCGTGCGTTGAGCCCAGCCGAACTTCTCGGCGCCGGTCCGAAGGCATTCGACGAGGTGCCGGGACGAAAAGGGCAAGCCGCTTGATTCATCCACCTCCGGCTCGTTGCGGATGCGCAGCTCAACTGGATCGATGCCGAGCTTGACCGCCAGTTCGTCCATGGCTGACTCAATGGCGAACAATCCTGGCACTGCGCCGGGCCCGCGCATGGCGGTGGGCGAGCCCACATTGCGCTTCACTGTCGTCGATGCAACCCGCAGGTTCGGTACGCTATAGAGGCCGGGAGTGAGTTCACCGCAGGTTTCGGCGTAGACATCGGCGATTGCTGTGTGATTCAGGTACTCATGCGCGAGCGAGCTCAGCTTCCCATCCTGGGACGCCGATAACCGCACGCGCTGCTGCGTGAGCGGCCGGTGACCGACGTTCTGAAACATCATCTTGCGGCTGACAACGAGCTTCACGGGGCGGCCCGTATGGCGTGCCGCAGCTGCGGCCAGTAGCGAATGTGGCCACATCCAGAGTTTGCCGCCAAAGCCAGAGCCGAGATAGCGCGACACTACGCGCACTTTTTCCTTCGGAAGGCCTAGCATTTGCATGAGCGTCCCTTGATGATTCGAGACAGCCTGCGACGTCTCATAGAAGGTGTACGCGTCTCCGTCCAGGCGCGCGACGGTTGCGTGCAGCTCGATCGGGTTGTGCGTCTCGACGGGCGTCACGTAGGTTTCGTCGAGGGTAACCAGCGCGCTGGCAAAGGCCGCGTCCGCGTCCCCGCGCTCGCTTTCCACCGTCAGTTCCTCGTCGGTGGAGAGCGCCGTGCTCACGTCGTGCGGCGCCGGTTCATAACTTACATGGACGGCCGCCGCGGCTGCGCTGGCCGCCTCGAAGGTCTCGGCGATAACGAGCGCCACGTACTGGCCGTAGTAGCGGATCACGTCGTCCTCAAAAGGCGGCCGCGCTTCGTCTACAAAGCCCGTATCCATGGAGTTGCCGGAAATGCGATAGAACTGGCCGATGTTGCCGCGATGCAGCACCGCATGCACCCCAGGCATCGCTTCGGCGGCGGCGAAATCGAGAGAGACGATTTTGCCCGCGGCTATCGCGCTGCAGACCGGCACGGCATGCAGCATGTCGGGGAAATGGATGTCGGAGGTATAGGTGGCTTCGCCGCTTACCTTCACGGGACCGTCGATGCGCGAATGCGCGCGGCCGATGACTTCGTGTACGGAATGGAGAACGTCGGACATGGTTGCTTCCTGTTTGGAGGACGGGCGGGATCAGGCCGGCGTCGTGACGAGCGTCAGCGCGTGCACGAGGCAGCGTTGCGTAAGCTCGACCTTGAAGCCGTTCTCCGATTGCGGCTGCGCATCAGCGAGGGCATCGGCTGCGGCGCGCTGGAACGCCTCCGCGCCCGGAGCGGCCCCTGTGAGCGCGGCTTCCGCCTCTCGTGAGCGCCATGGCTTCGTGCCCACGCCGCCTAGCGCCACACGCGCATGGCTTACCTTCCCGTCTACCACGGTGACTATTACCGCGGCGGAGGCGAGCGCGAACTCGTAAGACGCCCTGTCGCGCAGCTTGAGGTACAAGGAACGGCCGCCTGGCGCTGGCGGCGGCAGCGTTACGTGTGTGATCAGGTCACCGGGTTCGAGTACTGTCTCGCGTTCGGGAGTATCGCCCGGCAGCAGAAAAAACTCGTCAATGGGCACGCTGCGTTCGCCGCGCGCACCCTGGATGTGCACGGACGCCTCGAGAGCCATCAGCGCTACGTTCATATCCGATGGATTCGACGCAATGCAAGCATCGCTCACGCCGAGGATGGCCTGTGTACGGTTAAAGCCCGTCTTCGCGGCGCAACCCGAACCGGGGTTACGCTTATTGCACGGCATGGCCGTATCGCGGAAATAGACGCAGCGCGTGCGCTGCAGGAGATTGCCACCGGTCGTCGCCATGTTGCGCAACTGGGCGGAGGCACCCGAAAGCAGCGCTTGGGAGAGCACCGGATAGGCTCCACGGATCAGCGGATGATTGGCGAGATCGGCATTGCGCACGGTTGCGCCAATCTCCACGCCTCCAGCGGCCGTCGCTTCGATGGCGCCCAGCGGGAGGCGGCTGATGTCGATCACGCGGCCAGGCTTTTCGACATTGAGCTTCATCAGGTCGAGCAGCGTCGTGCCGCCCGCGAGGAAGCGCACTTCGGCGCCCTGTTGTGCGGTATGGGAGGTCGCGCCGACGCGGATGGCATCTTCGACATTGGAGGCGCGGGACAGTTGAAAGAGTTCCATGGCACGCTCCTCAGGCCTTGCCGCGCACGATCTGGATCGCGGCGACGATGTTCTGGTAGGCGCCGCAGCGGCACAGGTTGCCACTCATGGCTTCACGCACGTCGGCGTTGCTCGGGCCGACGGGCTCATCGAGCAACGCGACCGCCGACATGATCTGGCCCGAAGTGCAATATCCGCACTGATAGCCGTCGCATTCGACGAACGCGGCCTGCATGGCATGTAGCGACTGCGAATTGCCGATGCCTTCGATCGTCGTAATCTCGTCGCCTTCGTGATTTGCCGCGAAACACAGGCACGCGTTCACGCGTCGCCCATTGACGTGCACGGTGCATGCACCGCACTGGCCGTGGTCGCAGCCTTTCTTCGTGCCGGTAAGTAGCACGTGCTCGCGCAGCGCATCGAGCAGCGTGGTGCGCGGGTCGAGCGCGAGTTGGTACTGCTTGCCGTTTATCTTCAATTCAACGGGCATGGTCACCGGCTCGGTGGCACGCGTATGGCTTTGCGCCTGCGGGACCTCGGCCTTCGGCCCAACGGTCGGGTCGACGATACGGATGGGAGCGGACTGCTCGGTCATGACGGAACTCCTGACGGTTGGGACAAATCGCCCTGCTCGACGGCTGCCTCGAGGTAAGAACTTTGAGGTTTCTGCAAGCCAGTTGCCAAGCAAACCTCATTCCCGTGAGCGCTCATATTGGCGTGCACGGCTGGAATCCGCTTGGGATGCGCGCACGGCGCAGAAACTTACGCCTATTCCCGCCCGAAAAAACGTGCAAATTCGCTTCTGATTGCTCCTGACGTGCCGGCGCCGCGTCGCGGCGCTTTCATTCAGCCCGTTGTCGCAAACGGGACAGGCGTTCTGATTGGTGTCACGGGCACTCCCGAATAGTTGAAACTGCGACCTTGGCGGAGGCGGTGGAGATGGTAGCGAACACGCCTTGGGCTGTCGCACACGACGTTGTCGAGGTGTTGCCGGTCAAGCCGACACAATAGGTCCACTCACACACGGGCCACGTTCTCGCGCGTTATTGGCCCGCGCGTGTCGAATAAGAGGCTAATGGCCTATCGGCGTTGCGGGACGGGAAACATGATCCGGACGTCAGACGGAAGAGTAAGCACGTCGTTACCCACAAAGCGCTTTGAAATCAGCGACCTGGATGACGTCTACCGAAGATATTGGAATGCACGGAAAGCCCGAACTGGCGGAAGGCAGCCGATTCCAACGGTTGCCCGCAAAGCGCCGCCAGGTTTGACTCCCGCTCTGCCTTAACACGGACGCGCCGCGCGTCCCATTTTGATCCGCGTAAGAAAAAAATTTTTTGCCTGCTGTAACCGTATCGGGCCACGTGACGAACTACCTTACAGATGCGCGAGGATAACGCATCGGTAGTTGCTGGACAGCAGGTTCACCCGATACACACATGGGCCGCATACGCCGCATTGGCCGCACCGGCCCGGTCAACAACATCCAAGGAGTCGTCATGAAAAGTATTGCAATCGCAGCATTCGCCGCAGCGTTGCTCGTCAGCGGTGGTTCGGCGTTCGCACAGGCGAGCGGCGCCATGTCCAATGATTCGATGTCGAAAGACGCGATGAGCAAAGACTCGATGGCCAAAGGTTCGATGTCCAAAGACTCAATGGGCAAGGACGCAATGGCCAAAGATTCGATGAGCAAGGACGGCAGCACGATGAAACCCGACGCGATGAAGAAAGACGACGCGATGAGCAAATAAGTGCCCAAGGCGTTCCCGGCATGCCGGGAACGCACCGCCGGATACTCATACCGCTTCGCTTATCCAGCGGGAGTCAGTCATGCGGGTAACATCATTTCTGTCTGTCGCCGCGGCGTTGATTTCAGGGAACTCCCAGCGTGCACCATCATGAAGCAAACGAAGTTTTCTCCCGCGTCGACGCCAATCCCGGAGATTCGACATGAATGCAATCCTTAAGCCCCGTGCATCGCACGACGCGGCGCGCACGATTCAACCCGCGTGGGTACGGATCACGCACTGGCTCAACGCGCTGGCTGCGGTGCTAATGATGCTGTCGGGCTGGCGAATCTACGACGCGTCGCCCGTGTTTCAGAACTTTATGATTCCGCCCGGCATCACGCTCGGCGGCTGGCTTGGAGGTGCGCTGCAATGGCACTTCGCGGCGATGTGGCTGCTGTTCTTCAATGCCCTCTTCTATCTGGCCATGAACCTCGTCACCGGACGGTTCATGTCGAAGTTTTTCCCGCTTTCGCCTCGCGCGATCTTGCACGACCTCGGCGAAGCGCTGAAAGGTCGTCTGTCGCACGCCGACCCGAGCCATTACAACGCGGTGCAGAAGTTCGCGTACCTGTTCGTGATGCTCGACATCGCCGTCTTGATCGTATCCGGTCTCGCGATCTGGAAATCGGTGCAGTTTCCGTTGCTACGCGAATTGATGGGCGGATATGACCGCGCGCGCGTCGTTCACTTCTGCGCGATGTCACTGCTGGCCGGTTTTATCGTCGTCCATCTGACAATGGTCGCTCTTGTGCCGCGTTCGCTGCTTACGATGATTCGTGGCCACTAGCCGAGGTATTCCATTATGAAGCTATTCAAACCTTCCTCCTGGAGCGTCGATCACGAGTCGCTCAGTATCGACGTGCGTCGTAACCTCGATATGCCGTCACGGCGACTGTTCGGCAAGCGCATTATCACGCTCGGCGGCCTTGCGATGCTGACCGGATGCAGCCTGTCGGACGACAAGTCGGTTGAGACGTTTTTATCGCGCGTGTCGAGAATGAACGATAGCGTGCAGGGCTGGCTGTTTGATCCGAGCCGTCTCGCGCCGACCTACACCGAAGCACAGATCACACGCCCGTTCCCGTTCAATGCGTTCTATGGCATCGACGATGTGCCGCAGGTCGATGGCAGCGATTTCCGCCTGAAAGTGAGCGGTCTCGTGCAGGACAGGCGGGACTGGACTCTTGCCGATCTTTACGCACTGCCGAAGGCCGACCAGATCACGCGGCATATCTGCGTCGAAGGGTGGAGCGCCATCGGCCGATGGGGCGGCACGCCGTTCTCGGAATTTCTCAAGCGCGTCGGTGCGGACACATCGGCGAAATACATCGGCTTCAAATGCGCTGACGATTACTACGAAAGCATCGATATGCCAACGGCGCTTCATCCGCAGACGCTGTTGACCTTTACGTATGACGGTCAGCAATTGCCTGCAAAATACGGTTATCCGATGAAACTCAGAATGCCCACGAAACTCGGCTACAAGAATCCCAAGCACATCATGGAGATATTCGTAACCAACACGTTTCCGGGCGGCTATTGGGTCGATCAAGGCTATAACTGGTTTGGTGGATCGTGAGCCTCGCAAGCCCGCACGAAGACGGCCGTCCGCGCCGAGCAGCACGCGGCGGTGTTTCACCTGCAATGGCGATCAGGCTGCCAGCGTCAGATGCGATGACACCCTTAAGCGCCAGCTGAGTCTGCGTCCGCCTGCCGCCGATGCTGCCAACCCGATCATATCGATGTTGTCAGCGCGGTTAGCCACGCCGGACTGGCGGACAGGAGAAGGGTTTCCAGTTGACGGTCCAAGCCAGTGATGACGATCATCCCCATCACCACGAAGAGCGTACCGAGCGTCCAGCGGACCGTACTACCCCACGTGGCGAGTGCGCCTCGCATCTTCATAAGCGAAACTCTCGAGATCGTTCCGAGCAAAACCAGCGGCAATGCCGCACCCAAGCCAAACAGCGCCATCAGGATAGCGATGTGTCCGAGGTCCTGGCCTTGTGCCGCCAGCGAAGTCGCCGCACCCAGAGTTGGCCCGACACAGGGGGTCCAAACGACTCCGAGCAGCAATCCCACCATCATCTGCCCGAGCAGTCCGTTTCCTTTCACATCGTCGAGCGCCTGCTGGCCCTTCACACCGATGACGGCGCTCAGCCGGGAGAAAGCCCTTTGAAGGGTGCCCGATAACATGACGAGGCCGAAAAACACCATCACGCCCGCTGCGCCGCGTCGAAGAACCTCAGGGTCCAGCCCGGCTGACGCTCCTAGCGTGGCGAGAAATATGCCAACACCCGCAAACGAAATAGCCAGCCCCCCTGCTAACGCGACGATGCCGAAGCGGTGTTTAGCCAATGCTGACGTCGCGAGTATTGGCAGTAGCGGGAGCACACAGGGGGACAGTACCGATGCCGCCCCCGCGACGAAACCCAATCCGTACGTTGCGACGGCGAATTGCATCACAGCGCCTTTTCAAACACGGCCCGGATTGCAGCCTCCTGGGTTTGCCCTGTCGAACGCGCCACTTCGTGGCCGTTCTTGAAGACGACGAAGGTCGACTGCTGAGTCACCTTCAGTATTCTTTTCAGTTTAGTTTCCGAATCGAAGTCAGCTATGAAAACCGTCACCGCCTTCAGCTTGGGGTCGACAGAAAGACGGTCGACGATCGGCTTTTGAACCCGGCAAGTGGGACACCAACTCGCATGCAGGTACACGACGGCAGGCAGGCCCGCTGAGACTGTCTGATCGAAGCTTGCCTGAGTAAAGGCCACCTCGCCCGCGAATGCAGTGGCTGATACGGCCAGGAGCGCTGCGCCCACGATATGTTTAACGAATGGCAACCGGTTCATGATTAGGCCCCTTTGGTGGTTGGGAAGGAGGGAAAAAGTCGGTACCCCATCCTAGTTCGGATATTTGGCAACATCGGTTACAGCGCGGCTCAAATCTGTTGCCCCTGTTCGTAGATCTCGACGAACCCAGAAGCGTCCGGTGAAGCGGAGGCTATTTTCACGTTCGGATGTAACCGAAACGGGTTTCAGATCGAACTAGCAAAGGATCGATTGCAACCGCGGTTGGGCTGTCTTTCGTTTCCCTTTGTGTGTACCTGTACTTCGCGTTCTGAACCCCGAGATCGATATGGCCATGGATATAAGTTTCGCATGCACGATGTGCGGCGATTGTTGTCATAACCTTCGTCTGCCCCTCAGCGTTCACGAAGCCATACGCTGGCTAGAACGAGGGGGAGACGTCCAGGTGTTTTGCGAAGCGATGCCTTGGCCCGTTGAGCCATCGACGGATGATGGTCAGGTGAAACACAGGCGAATCCGCTCTTTTGCCGCCGAAAGCGGTGAACTTGCAATCCGCGTGCTGGTGACAGTCGTTGCCGCCTTCGATGGCGCCTGCCCGCACCTGCAACCGGATATGCGATGCGGCGGATACGAGGCAAGGCCAAATGTGTGCAGAATCTATCCGGCTGAAATCAATCCTTTCATTGAACTGATGCCAACACACAAGGCTTGCCCGCCGGAGGCCTGGGCCGCCGACAAGCCCTCATTTATCAAAGGCGGTCAAATTGTGGATTCCATCACGGCGGACCTGATCCGGAACTCGCGTGACGTAGCCATCCACGATGTTCCTGTGAAAGAGCGTCTGTGTGGCAACGCTGGTTTTCATACCGCATCTTTGGCCAATGAGGGATTTGTGACGTACACGCTCCCTCCTCGTGCAATGCTCGACGAGTTATACAGAGCGTTGGATCCGGCCTCACCTACACGAGCGGTGCCATGGCGCATCCTGTCAAATCGACGCTCGACAGTCGACACCCTCAATTCGGTGGGCGCACGTTCGGAAATGCACACTGCTCTATTGCCGACTGAGGGTTACATTCCGCTCCTTGAAGCGAACTAGCATATCAGTTCCGGACTCGGGCCACGGTCTTTGAAGGCCACGCCGATGAACCAAATCCGGCGGTGTGCGCCCAGACGCTGAGCCGGAAACGCTGGCGACTTGCTTCTTGCTGCAACATCACATGGATCGTATTGTTCGGAAGTCTTTGTACCGTCAGACTCCAGGCGCCCGGACAGGCCGGCCCCGAAACTATTAACGCCTGAAGCATGACCGAAGAGAATATTTTCCCATCGATGTAATCCGTTACAGCCGACCACCGAATTCACGTATAGACTGCCTCGTATGCTGGGGCATTGACCGGTACCACATTACGCAGACGTATCGGATTCCATCGCCGCACCGACGGCGCAAACGATTGATCAGGAGCATAGCTATGACAAATGTTGCGTTATTCGTGGAAATAAAAGCCAAGCCGGGCAAAGAGGACGTAGTGGCAGCTTTTCTCGCCAGTGCGCAGGCTCTGGTGCTACAGGAGCCGGCAACAACGGCATGGTTCGCCGTGCGGTTCGATACAGATACTTTTGGAATATTCGATGCCTTCGGCGACGAGGCCGGTCGGGAAGCGCATCTTAACGGTCGTGTTGCTGAGGCGTTGTTAGGACGCGCAGACGAACTGCTGACCAATCCTCCGTCGATACGGCGAGCCGACGTGCTGGCCGACAAGCTGCCTGGGTAAGCCTTAGAAATTCTAGTGTGCTAAGGGTTTGAGAGTCGAAACGCACGGTGTAGCCAGCGACCTGTTTGAACGCTGGCATACCGGTGTCTGTTAGATACAGAGAGTGCAAACGCACCGTTCAAAGGAATGGCCGGGTAGCGCTCTGCCCTGTCCATTTGACGGCGACCCCTTCGCCCGACGGCTGGCCGATCCATTTGACCTGGGTGGGGATGGCGGTGCCCGCCGCACCCATCAGACTGGCGTGGTTCGCACTCTCACTACCATTCATTACCATACTGCTCGTCGCCACGCTCATGGTGCCCGCGACCCGAGAACGCTATCGCTTGAAACTGATGCTAAGTACAACGTATAGAGTCACCACAACGAATATAATTCTGCTCGGTGATTCACGATCTATATCTGTAAAAATACGCTGATGCCGCCGTATTGTTATCAGCCATTTCGGCGCCCAGATCGCGGGGCGGTTGAAACGCGTGTGTGCATGCGCGGGGAGATCGTGGGTATGATGTCGGATCAACCAGCCCATTCCGATTACGGGAACCTACAGAATGGCGACACACAGGAAACCAGCAGATCCACAGAGTATGCCGGATAAGGAAGACCTCGAAGCGATGTCACTTTTCCGCTATCGATTGCGTCGATTTCTTCGCTTCTCGGAGGAGGTGACACATGCCGAAGGTGTCACGCCTCTGCAGTATCAACTGATGCTGCATGTCCGCGGTTTCCCGGGACGTGACTGGGCCACGGTCGGAGAACTGGCGGAGCGGCTTCAGGCAGCGCCGAATGGTACCGTCGCGCTCGTGTCGCGATGCGAGGCCAACGGGCTTGTATTGCGTCGTGCCAGCAGGGCAGACGGGCGTCAGGTTGAAGTACACCTGACGGCCAAAGGGGCACAGTGCCTCGCACGGCTCGCGTCTAAGCACAAACCGGAGATCGAAGCATTCGGTTGGGCGTTCAACCAGACGACTGGAGAAGACTGAAGATCCGCGGATCCGCACGCCGTCAATGTTGCCAGGCTAGCCATCGTCCCTCATCGATCCAAACCGCCTGATCAGTTCCGCGCCTTCCGACGTCAGCTTGAACTCGGCGGCATCAATCGTTGTTGTGACGATTTCGACCAGACGTTCCCGCTGAAGGCCTGCCACGTCGGGGTCCGAAAGTTCGACCGCGGTTGGCGAAGTGAGTAACACAAACAGCATCGCAATCTCGTGCGGACTGAGCAGTCTCTTCATTCCATACCTCGACAACTATCGTATAGACGGAGTTTGTTCGCATCGCTGCGGGGAAGGAGGAAGTCCGATGTCGAACACTCGTAAAACTCGGAATGGACGAACGGGACGGTGACGTGGAGGTGTGATTGTCGCGACGCGTCAGGCACCGTGTCACCCAGCATAAAAAAACGGATCCGGCCTTACGTCCGGATCCTCAAAGTCAGCCCCGGTACAGGGAATAGGGCTGTCTGGCCACCTCTAGCAGTCCAGTTGCAACGAGCACGCGAGGCCGTGCTCTCAAGGTTCAGTTCCCGCCCGCAAGCATATTCGGACTTGCCGCATTCGAATATCAAGGCACATAGGCTTCTTCGGACATACTGCCAGACGACGATGCCATGAGCCGTTACCACCTGCTCGAATCTAGGATGAAGGGCTTAAGCGAAACTTAAAGACGACGTAGGGACAAACCCGCGCGGTTGAGCCGGTGCGAAAAATGAGACTCGACAGTCTGAATTTGTGCCAGATCGCTCATGGAATCTTGCATGTGTCACAGCGTGACATAGAATTGAAGGGTGGATTTTGGGAGGACATCGTGTTCATTAACAGCGACTTCGGGATCAGCTATCTGATCGTGACTTTTGCACTTCTCGGAATCATTTTCACCGACAGCCTGCTTACAGCGCTGCGTATCGAACGATGGCATCCGAAGCTGCGGAGTGCGGCGCTAGGCACGCTATTAGGCCTGGCGCTGATCGAGGCGGTTACAGTCTTCGGCTAGCTCGCCCGGCGTGGGTAGGTGGTGGTCGCGAACGTACCGGCGATACCTGTGCGGTGACAACGGATCCGCATGGGTGACGATCTCCGGCGGGTCGTTGGAGGTGATCTGGATAATGGCTCCGTTTAACCGGATTCTTCTTTGTTATGACGGCACCCCCGAAGGGAGGCTGGCGCTACGCTGCGGCTCGGCCCTTGCGCGGCAACTGCAGGCCGAAACCCATTTGCTCGCGATTCTAAGTTTCTCGTGGTGTTCAGGTGGTTATGATTTCTTTTCTACGGTGAAGCCCGACATTGACGAAGGCACGGCAAAAGAGATACTCCAAGAAGGAATCGAGAAGCTTCATGCCTGGGGTGTCACGGCGACAGGGCATTTTGCTGTTGGGAGCGTCGTTGAAGAAATCGCATGTCTCGCGAACTCACTGAAAGTTGATCTGATCGTTATTGGTCACCATCCCGAAGGCTTCTTTGCACGCTGGTGGACCGGGGAGAACCATACTTCGTTGCTCAATCGTGTGTCCTGCGGCGTTCTGTTCGAAGTGTGCGATTAGCCGGAGGCATCCATCTACTCGTTCAAGGCTGGTCCAGAACGTCGCTATGGCAAAAGCCGGAGCCTCTTTCTGAAGAGGCCTCTTGAACCGGTATGGTTCTGTTTGTTCACTGCACGCTGAAGCACAATGAAAAAACGCGCTTGCGTCACGTTCAGTCCTGGCGTGCTCTACACATCGTCTTGATCTTCGCGGTCAGGTATTGCGGGAATTTCAATTCGTACTATCATGCCAGTCGCCCGGGGCGAACGGGTCTCCAGTTCGACTGTTCCACCATAGCGCCTGGCCAGGGCCCGCGCGATTGGAAGACCAAGTCCGCTCCCGTTGCCTCGGTGCGTTTCATCGCGCTGAAATCTTTCAAACACCTGATCAATTTGCTGCGCAGTCATGCCGTGCCCGTCGTCGATGACCAGAATGACCGCAACGTTGTCTATGCACGATACTGTGATATCGACGTGTGCACCTGCACCGCTGTAACGGATCGCGTTGTCGACGACGTTTCTCAGCAGGATCCTGAGATCTGCCTCTGACGCACGGACTTTCACCTCCTGTATTCGACCCGCGCCGAGGTCCACGTCGCGTTGAATGGCGAACGGGAAAAGGTTCGCGACGACGTCATGGACAACCCGGCTCAGCGCAACGTTGGTAACAATATCGCGGGGCGCTTCCCCATCCGCGTTCGCCAGATCGAGGAGTTGTGAGGCAAGTGACGTCAATCGCTCGACGCCTTGCTGCAACTCGGCCAGGCGCTCTTCATGCTGCCCGCTCGGCGCGTTGTTCAGATTGGCAACCTGAACGCTGACGGCCGCAATCGGAGTGCGCAGCAGGTGGGCCGCATTACGCGTAAATCGCCTGTCCACTTCGCTGCGCGATGAAAGCCGCATAGCCAAACCATTGATGGTATCGACGATGGGCTTTAACTCGAGTGGCGCATCTCCCGCTTCAAGCGGTTTTGGTCGTTCAGGATCAAGCGAAGTGACCAGGTGCTGCAACTGATCCAGCGGGCGCAGACATCGGCACACTATCAGGACATTTGCGAGCGCCAGGAGCAGCAGGGACATGGCAATTGGTGCGACGCAGTCCAGCGGCAGTCCACCGCCCTTCTCATTGTTTCCACTGCTTGCGATATCTGACCCGCGTGCTGTATCTACGACCTCTCCCGCGTTCTGCGGCGCAGCAGCCGCGGCGGATTGGCTGACGCTAGTTTCGAACTTGCGAGCAACCAGGACGGTTCCGGCTATTCCCGCACAACCGACGGTGAGCAATGTGCAGAGTAGCCAAAAGCAAAGACGCCGGCTTAGAGAATTCGCAGCGAATCTTCCATACATAGCGAACTCCTGTACCGGCGGTCCCGATCTGTCTCCATCGTGTTTTGCGACTACGGTTGCGACGCCTGGGCTGCAACCGCCATCTGAGCCTGGACCACAAAACTTAGAACAGAATTAGCAGTTGCAAAGGCGCTGAATGGTGCGAGACAGCGGTGACAGGTAGTTCGACAGCAAACGTGGACGTCTCTGCGGCAGATCGACAATGCGTAACAATCAAGCTGGGGACGGGGTTGATCCATCTGCGGCTGGCCGGGTTTAAACGGAGCTGGGCGGAACGGACCTGGCGAGTTGCAGGTCACCCGTTTGTTCAATGAACATCAACCGTTGTGTGCGGCAGAGTCTCGTGTCCTCACCGAGAACAAAGTCACGCTGCTGGCCACATTGGACGGTCACTTCGAATTCGCTAGCGGCGTTGACAACGGGACATCCAGCTTTCTTCGGGCCACGCGGTCTCACCGGTAGACGAGGTCTGCGCGCCGGTTCTGTGCCCACGATGCCTCATCGTGGCCCAAAGCGAGCGGCTTTTCTTTCCCCAGGCTAACCGCTTCCAGCTGTGAGTCGGGTACGCCAAGGGTCTCCAGATCATGGAGTACGGCTTCCGAGCGTTTTTCACCCAGCGCGAGATTGTATTCGCTCGTTCCGCGCTCATCGGTGTTGCCCTGAATCAGAACATGCCGGTTCGGGTGAGCCATCAGATATTTCGCGTGGGCCTCAAGCAGCGCTTGATAGTCGCTTTTGACGATATAGCTATCGAAATCGAAATAGATGCTTCGCTTCGCGAGTGGGCTATTAGGATTGTTGAGTTCATCGGCCGTTATGGGCGCCACGTTTGCCGGCTGGCTGGCGGTGGAGCTGCCCTGGGTGGCACCGCTTTGCGGCTCCACCCTGACACCCGAATGACACGCGGCGAGCGTGATCGCAATGAGCGTGGCAGCGAAAAATCCAGTCCTGGTCATGGTAGGTCTCCTCTGACCGAAGGCGCGATCGCGCCTACTTACGATTACCGTGATCGCTCCAGAGCGGAGGGTGGTTAACCTCGCGAACAGCGATGGGCGATTAATACAAATGACGGAGAGTCATGTTTTCAAATCCATTAGGGTGGCCGCACGGAGAGCTGGGCGCGCATTTCCGTCCTCCCAACCTCGGTGACCTGTCACAGGCGTTCCGCGGCTTGTGCCGTGCGCGGATCGTCAGTCGGATCCCCCTGCGATGAACTTTCCCCGGTAGCGCTGGGTGGTACGACATCCGGCGCTACATCGAGCCTGCTGTAACGTTCAGACAACGCTTCGTAAAGTGCAGGCGCAAACAGTTTCGATATCTGGCTGGCGATCAACGCCGTGGCCATGAGGGAGATGACAAGCGCATGGCCGTTGATCATCTCGATCACGATCACGAAAGCGGTAATGGGGCTTTGGGTAACCGCTGCCAGATAGCCCACCATGCCAAGGGCGATCAGCATGGGCAACTGCATCTGGCCAAACAGCAGGTGTAACGCATTGCCGATACCAGCGCCAATTGCGAGCGACGGCGCAAACAGGCCGCCGGGCGCGCCTGGCAGATACGATCCGACCATCGAAACCATTTTGACGACCGGATAAGCAGCGCTTAGTTGCGCACGTCCTTCCAGCATCGCGCGCGCTTCGGCGTAGCCGCCGCCGAACGTGTGGCCGCCAGATGCGACACCGATCACCGCGACCACGAGGCCGCATGCCGCTCCGAATGCCACCGGCCGGTTCGCGCGCCAGGTGACCACCGACGCAGGCATCCAGCGATTGGTATTCAGTAGTAGCCAGCAAAAGATGCCACCGGCAACGCCCGATACGGCGCCAATCAATACAACCGCCACTGCCAGCAGATCGGGGAAGCGACTGCCGATATCGATCGTTCCGAAATACGTGTAGTTGCCCTGCAGGCCCAGCGAGACGACCCCAGCAAAGATAATCGCAGTAATCAGCACGCCACTCGTGCGCTGCTCAAAGCTGCGGGTCAACTCTTCGATGGCAAACACGACTCCCGCGAGCGGCGCATTGAACGCCGCCGACAGACCTGCGGCGGCACCGGCGAGAGCCAGACGCCGCTCCAGTTCGATGCCCCGGATGGCCCGGAATCGCTGCGGATAAAAGCGTCTCAGGTTGAACATGAGCGCGGCACCCACATGGATCGTCGGCCCTTCGCGGCCGATCGTGAATCCCCCGAGTATCGAGAGGAACGACACCAGAATCTTGCCGATCAGGATCCTGATGCTCAGCAGACGTGGCGCAAGATCGCCGCTGTCATGGAGTGTGGCCATAACCTGAGGGATGCCGCTGCCTTCGGCGCCAGCAAAGTAGCGTCTGGTGAGCCACACACCCAGAGCGCCGATTGCCGGGGTGACGGGAAGCGGTAGCCACCAGTACCGCGTCGCGTAGCGAAGGAAGGTGTCATAGCCGACGTCGATCAGCTTCGCGTAGAAAACGGCCACCAGCCCGGTAGCGATGGCGCCCAACCAGAAGACACCGTAGTGCAGCCATAGTCGCCGGGCGTGTTGTAGCGCACGTTTGTCGATAAGTTCTGGAATATGCATGCGGCCACCGGAAACGCTTCAGCAAGTGAAATATAGCACAGTGTGCCATATTTGCCCGCCGACGACATTTTGCAAGGCAGTTGACCATGGTCCGCGCAAACTATATCTATGGCAGCTGGGTGCCTTGGCGGAAGCAGCAAGCATGCAGTTACCCACAACCCGCTTTAAAGTCAGCGACCTGGAGGACGTCTGCGGAAGAAAAGGAATTGGAATGGCCGGGTTAGTAAGATTCACTAATCAAACGCGCGCGACATCGCCGTAAGATTGACTGGTGATTAAATCAGCCGCATCACGGGTGCGTCTTTTCGAGCGACGATGTACTGAACGAATGAGCAAAAGGTATGAGCAGGGCTAGGCAACGCGCTTTCGATACGCGGGCGAAGATCATCGCCGCAGCGGAACGTATCTTTCTTCTGCGAGGCGCGACACGTACGTCGCTCGACGACATCGCGAAGGAGGCCGGCATGACGCGCGGCACGATGCACGGCCACTTCAAGAACAAACAGTCGGTGCTTCATGCGATGCTCGAAAGCTCCAGCCTGCCGCTCGACCCGTTCTCGATCGAACCATGCAGCAGCGACGGCGATCCGCTTGGATTGTTGCGCACCGATCTGCATCGGTGTCTGCGCGACGTGTTGCAGAACGCGCGGACGCGGAGTCTGTATGGCATTGTGTTCACCGCATGCGAGAGCGCATCGGAGACAGCGCAGTTGTGCGAACGCATTCACATGGCGGGTATCCACGCCGAAGCACAGATCGAGGCTGCGTTGAGCTGTGCGGTGGCGCTCGGCCAACTGTCCGCGGATTTCGACACGAGGCAGGCGGCCGCCTTCATCCATGGGACGTTGAGCGGGTCTCTTCGCAAGTGCCTGACGATGTCCCCGCGAACGAACATCGACGCGGAAATCGATCAGATCGCGGAGGCCGCGTTCCTGTGCATTGACGTGATAGACAACCACATCAGCAAGTCAATCAGTAGTGGACATGCAGCCGGATAAGTCAATGCTGGTCGTCTACTGACGCGTGAGCGCAGAATATCCGATCTGGCGGATGAGGCCAGTCGGAATTGCCGCAACGGAATCGCGCAAATCCGAACTAATGGTCGCAGCACCATTCACTACCATCCGCCTCCGAGCACTTTGTATAACGTGACGAGATTGGACTGGCGCGACAAGCTATCCGACGCCAGTTGCTGCTGCGCGGTGTAAAGCGTGCGTTGCGCGTCGAGGAACGTGAGGAAGCTATCCGTACCCGCCTTGTAACGCCCTTGAGCCAGCGTGTAGTAGCTCTCGGATGACGCCACATACTCGCGGTCCGCCTGCACCTGATCGACATACGTCGCCCGCGCCGCAAGCGCATTCGCCACTTCCTTGAACGCCGTCTGGATAGTGCTTTCGTAATCAGCGACGTCGATATTCTTTTCGATCTTGTCGACATCGAGCGTTGCCTTGTTGCTGCCGTAGTCGAAGATCGGCACGGAGATGCTCGGCGAGAATACCCACGCGCCACTGCCTGCCTTGAACAGACTGGAAAGCGTCGAACTCGACGCCCCGGCAGTAGCTGTCAGTTCGATCTTCGGAAAGAATGCCGCGCGGGCGGCGCCGATGTTCGCGTTTGCCGCCTTCAACGTATGCTCGGCTTCCACGATGTCCGGACGACGCGTGAGCAGCATCGACGGCACACCTGCGCCGATGTCGGCGAACATCGAACCGTCGTCGAACGCATCGTCCAGTTTGGGCTCGGGCGGCAGATCGTCCGGAAGCGGCGCGCCGAGCACCGCAACCAGGTTGTTGCGATCCTGCTCCACCGCACGCCGGTAAGACGCAAGGCTTGCCTTCGCGCTCGCCAGCGTGTTCTCCGCCTGCCGCACATCCAGCAGCGAAGAATTACCCAGTTGCTGGATGCGCTTCGTCACGTCGTAGGTGGCCTGATCCGCTTTGACCGTGTCCCCGGTCACCTTCAGGAGCCGCTCGTCGGACAACCACGTCAGGTAGTCGGTTGCCACCGTTGCGATCAGGCTGATCCGTGTGCTCTCGCGCGATGCGTCGGTGGCGAGATAGTTCTCCAGTGCCTGGCGCTTGAGGCTCCTCAGGCGGCCAAAGAAATCGATCTCCCACGACGTCGTGCCGACATTCAGTTCATTGTCACCCGTCGTGACGCCTTCGACGCCCTCACGCGTCAAGCTGCTGCTCGCGCTAATGGTCGGCGCGAGCGCAGCGCGGGTGATCCGGTATTGCGCCTCATACTCGGCCACGTTCAGCGCGGCTACGCGCAGGTCACGGTTATTGTCGAGGGCGATCTGGATCAGCCGCTGCAGACGGGGATCGCGAAAAAACTGATGCCAATCGGTATCGGTTGCAAGCGGCGCGTCGGCGATCGTCTTTTGCGCCGCGGTCGTACTCTGGTAGGCGTCGCCTTGCGGATAGGCGGCCGGAACCGGAGCAGCGGGCCGTTCGTAATGCGGATCGAGCGTGCAGCCCGTAAGCGAGGCAACCGCCAGTGCCACACTGCAGGCGGCCAGTTTGAGTTTCATCATTCATTACCTTCGTTTTTCGGGGTATGGCCGTGCTCGCCGAACAGCCGCCGTACGACGACGAAGAACACCGGCACGAAAAAGATCGCGAGCAAGGTCGCGGCGATCATGCCGCCCATCACGCCGGTGCCGATCGCATGCCGGCTAGCCGATCCCGCCCCCGTACTGATGACGAGCGGCAGCACGCCGAACACGAAGGCAAGCGAGGTCATCAGGATCGGTCGCAGGCGCAGGCGCGCGGCTTCGAGCGTGGCGTCGATCAGGCTGTGGCCCTGCGCCTGCAGGTCCTTGGCGAATTCGACGATCAGGATCGCGTTCTTGGTTGAGAGTCCAATGGTCGCGAGCAGGCCGACCTTGAAATAGATATCGTCCGAGAGGCCGCGGATATGCGCGCCGAGCACCGCCCCCAGCACGCCGAGCGGCACGACCAGAATCACGGCGATCGGGATGGACCAGCTTTCGTACAGGCCCGCGAGGCACAGGAACACCACGATCACCGAAATCGCGTACAGATAGATTGCCTGTGAGCCAGCCATACGCTCCTGATACGACTGCCCGGTCCAGTCGATGCCAAAGCCGGCCGGCAGCTTCTTCACGAGCGCGTCGACGGCGGCCATAGCCTGGCCGGTGCTCGCGTGCGGGCCGGTCTGCGCGGTGATCTCCATGGCCAGCGTGCGGTTAAAGCGCTCGATCTGCGGCGGCCCGAAGGTCCACTTGCCGGTGGCGAAAGCAGAAAACGGCACCATCTCACCGTCGTAG
The DNA here is from genome assembly GCF_050436645.1 of Paraburkholderia sp. GAS33. Taxonomy (NCBI): domain Bacteria; kingdom Pseudomonadati; phylum Pseudomonadota; class Betaproteobacteria; order Burkholderiales; family Burkholderiaceae; genus Paraburkholderia; species Paraburkholderia sp. GAS33. Next base: position 217,623 of record NZ_JBNDMP010000006.1, on the reverse strand, counting down.
CTGGTCGTGGTCGTGCTGCTGGAATCGCCCGAGCTGCTGGCGCTGCTCGAACTACCGGAACTGGTCGTCGTGCTGGAACTGCTCGACCTCACGTACCAGCGCCCAATGTCCGACGGCATCATCCGGTACGGCGCGTCAGCCTGAACGTAGACCTTCTGGATACGCCCCGTATCGACGTAGTTGTTGACGTACGTGGAGCCGAACGCCGTTTGCAACGTGTCATTTACGTCGGCGATCGAAAGGCCGAGTGCACTCGCTTTCTCGCGGTCGATATTCACGTTGAACTGCGGCGTATCGTCAAGACCGCCCGGGCGCATACCGGACAACGCGCTGTCGTTAGCGGCCAGGGCAATCAGTTGCTGGCGCGCCGCCATCAGCTTGTCGTGACCTTGCCCTGCTCGATCTTCCAGTTCGAAGTCGAGCCCGCTCTGCGTACCGAGCTCCTGAATGGCCGGCGGATTGAGCGCGAAAATCTGCGCGTTGCGGGTGGCCGCGAAATGCATGTTGGCGCGCTGGATAATCGCCGCCGCTGAATTCATTTCACCACGCCGTACACTCCAGTCCTTCAGTCTGACGAAGGCGAGCGCGTTGTTCTGCCCCGAACCGTTGAAGCTGAAGCCCGTGATCGAGATGATCTTGTCCACCTGCGGCAGCCCGAGGTAATACGCTTCCACCTGCTTGATAGTGTCTAGCGTGACCGAAGCCGGCGTGCCGACGGGCGCCGAGATCGACGTGATAACGATGCCCTGATCCTCATCCGGCAAATATGAGGAAGGCAGTTTCATGAAGAGCAATGCCACCACACCCGCAATCAGCGCGTAAATCACCATATAGCGCAGAGGCCTGCCGATCACGCGTGCCACCGCCGCGTCGTACCGGTGAGTGCCGCGCATCAGCACGCGGTTGAACCACCCCAAGAGACCGCGCTTCTCGTGATGCTCGACATCCGAACGTTTGAGCAAGGTCGCGCACAGCGCCGGCGTAAGCGTCAGCGCAAGGAAGACGGATAGCAGCATGGCCGCGACAATCGTGATCGAGAACTGCCGGTAAATCGCGCCAGTCGAACCCGAGAAAAACGCCATCGGAATAAATACCGCAATCAGCACGGTAGTAATGCCCACCAGCGCGCCGGTGATCTGTTTCATCGCCTTGCGCGTCGCTTCAACTGGCGAAAGCCCCTCCTCTGCGATGAGCCGCTCCACGTTTTCCACGACCACGATGGCATCGTCCACCAGCAGCCCGATGGCCAGCACCAGCCCGAACATCGACAGCACGTTGATCGAAAAGCCGACCAACGACATGACACCAAAAGTGCCGAGTAACGCAACCGGTACGACGATGGTCGGAATCAGCGTGGCACGCAGATTTTGCAGGAACACGTACATCACGACGAACACCAGCATCACCGCTTCGATCAAGGTCTTGAAGACCTCTTCGATGGAGATGCGCACAAAGGGCGTCGTGTCATACGGGTAATCGACCACCACGTTCTGTGGCAGTTGCGCGCCCAGTTCGGTCAGTTTCGCGCGCACCGACTTGGCGACATTCATCGCGTTGGCGCCGCTCGCGAGCTTGATGGCGAGCGACGCCGCCGGCTTGCCGTTCAGACGCGAATCCGTGCTGTAGTCGTCGCCGCCCACTTCGACGCGCGCCACGTCCTTGAGCTGCACTTTCGAGCCGTCGCTATTCACCCGCAACAGGATGGCGCCGAACTGCGCGGGCGTCGTGAGGAGGCTCGAGGACGAAATGGTCGCGTTGATCGCCTGAGCCGTGGTGGACGGCTTGCCGCCGATTTCCCCGACCGAGAGTTGGACGTTCTGATTGGTGATGGCTGTCGTGACGTCGCTGGTCGTCAAGCCGACGGCCTGCAACTTCACCGGGTCGAGCCAGATGCGCATGGCGTGCTGCGCACCGAAAAGCGTCACGTCGCCGACGCCGTTGATCTGCGTAAGCGGGTCCTCGATCTGCGTGGCGATGATGTTGCCAAGGTCGATCGAGTTCACACTGCCGTCGCTCGAAGACAGCGAAACGATCATCAGAAACGCGTTGGCCGCCTTCGCGACCTGCACGCCTTGATCCTGTACCGTCTGGGGTAGCGACGAGGTTGCCTGCTCCACCTTGTTCTGCACCTGCACCTGGGCGATGTCCGCGTTGGTGCCTTGCTGGAACGTCAGCGTGATGGTGGCCTGTCCGGCTGAACTGCTGGTGGACGACATATACAGCAGATGATCGATACCGCTCAGCTTCTGTTCAATCACCTGCGTGACAGTGGTCGCGACGGTTTCAGCGGAGGCACCCGGATAGGTCGCCGTGATCTGCACGGAGACAGGCGCCACGCTCGGATACTGCTCGACCGGCAGTGTCGTCATGGCAGCCCCGCCTATCATCATGATGACGATGGCGATGACCCACGCGAGGATCGGTCGATTGATAAAAAATCCAGCCATGAGAGTCTCGCTTTAGCTACCGGTTGTCGGAAGTGCGGCCAGCGCTCCGGCGGCCGGCGCGCGGGTCGCTGCAGTGGCAGCGGTGTCCGCCGTGGCGGGACTCTCCACCGGCTTGACGAGAGCGCCCGTACGCGCTTTCTGCGAACCCGCGACGATCACCCGGTCGCCGGTTTTCAGCCCGCGGGTGACGATCCAGTCGGCGCCGTTGGCGGCATCTGCGGTGACGTGTCTCTGCTCCACCTTGTTGGCGGCATCGACCGTCAGCACGCTGGCCGAGCCGTCGGAGGCGCGCGAGACCGCAAGTTGCGGCACGGTGATCGCCTGCTGGTTTACGCCCTCTTCAAGCCGCGCACGCACGAACATGCCGGGCAGCAATACGCCATCGGGATTCGGGAACACGCAACGCAAGGTGACCGAACCGGTGGTCGAATCGACGGTGATATCGGAGAACAGCAGCTTGCCGGCCTGCGCATAGGGAGAGCCGTCTTCCATCACCAGATGAACCACCGCGCCATCCTTGCCGGCCTGCTGCAACTGACCGCTGGCGAACTCTTTCTGCAACCGCAGCCAGTCCGCCGACGAGCGAGTCACATCGAGATACATCTGGTCCGTGGCCTGAACCGTGGCCAGTGCGGTGGTCTGTTCCGCCGTGACGAGCGCACCTTCTGTCACGCTGGATTTGCCGATGCGTCCGGCGATCGGCGCGACCACCTTCGTGTAGCCAAGATTGATGGCTGCCGTCTTCAACGCGGCGCGGTCGGCGACCGCATCCGCTTGCGCTTCCTGCAACGACGAGATCGCGTCGTCATAGTCCTGCTGGCTGACGCCCTGGACCTTCCACAGCGCCGTGTAGCGCGTGGCTTTGGTTTGCGCCGCGGCGGCCGTGGCCACCGCTTTCGCGAGCGTGCCAACGGCCTGATCGTAAGCGGCCTGGTAACTATCGGGATCGATCTGATAAAGCACGCTGCCCGCCGCGACCACCGCGCCTTCCGTGAAGAGGCGCTTTCTCACGATGCCCTCTACCTGCGGCCTGACTTCGGCCACACGTATGGCGGAGAGCCTGCCGGACAGTTCCGTGCTGGCGACCACAGCGTGCGGCGCGATGGTTACCACGCCGACTTCGGGGACCATTTGGGGTGGCATCTGCGGCGCCTGTTGACCGCAACCCGCGAGGGCGAAGGCGGCGATCGCCGCCACGACGGCAAGCGGGCTTACTACCGTTGCACGCGGCGAACGTGCCGGCAAAATATGAACTCGTGTCATGCTCAGGGCATCCTTCGACTGGGTTCGACAAAGGGCCGCCTGGCATGCAATGACGCATGCGTCCTTCAAACGCGTAAGGAGAACGAGGATATGTCGCCTGCGAATGCGCCTGATTTCGCGCACAACGGAGCGCGGCGCCAGAAGCGGCGCCAGGCTCGAGGGAAACCGCGCAATGCCATGCCAGCGGCTATGGATGACCCAGATTAGCGGCCAGTCGATTACGGTGGCTTAGGGGTTGATTACAACGTGTAACCCAATGCCCACCCTCTGCTTTGCCGTCGCGTAATAAACTGTAAGCGCCGCTAAGAACCAGCAACCGGCGCGGCCCGGTATTTCGCTATATTTCGGTGTGCGACCGGCCAGCAACCGGCGCGACGGAATCTTCGCCCTCGTGCGCCTCGCCATGCTCCTGTGCGGATACACACCGCCGCTTCCAGCGTCAACAGCGCTCACCTCGTCAGGCCCAACCATGTCCGACACGCCAATCCAGGTCCTGCTGGTCGACGACGACGCCGATCTGCGCGATCTGCTGAGAACGTTTTTCCAGCAACGCGGCATCGAATTTTCGGTGCTGCACGATGCGAACCAACTGATGCGCCGCCTCGAACGCGAGCGCCCCTCCATCGTCGTGCTTGACCTGATGATGCCGGGCATCGACGGACTTACCGCGCTCAGACAACTCCGCACGAGCGGCAACACCATTCCTGTGATCATGCTGACGGCGCGCGCCGACGGCGTGGACCGCGTGATCGGTCTCGAACTCGGCGCCGACGACTATCTCGGCAAGCCGTTCATGCCGCAAGAACTGCTCGCGCGCATTCACGCCGTACTGCGCCGCCACGCGCAAGCTCCGTTAGCGGTCCAGGCGGAACGGCGGGAAGCGTTTCGCTTTGGGTGCTTTCGTCTCGACTTCGCGACGCGCACCCTGTATCGCGATGACGACCCACTCAAACTCACTGGTAGCGAATACGCGCTGCTCGAAGTGTTCGCGCTGCATCCCATGGAGGCGCTCTCGCGCACGAAGCTGGTTGACCTGCTGCACGGCCCCTACGCGGAAGTGACCGAACGCGGCATCGACGTACCGGTGTGGCGCCTGCGCCGCCTGCTCGAGGACGACCCCGCCAATCCACGCCGGATCCAGACATTGCGCGGCATCGGCTACATGTTCGTACCAGGCAACAGCGACGATGAAAAACCCGCTTAACACGCTGTTCGGCCGCCTCGCGCTGATGACGGTCGGGCTGATCGTGCTGGTTCACGTCACCTTGCTGATCATCGTCGACTCGGAGCGTGGTCAGCTCGATGCGACTCATATGCAGCACGCGGTACAGCTTGCCATGCAGGCTGAGCACGACGGCTCGCTCGCCGCCTCGAGCATCGCTGCGACGCTCGGCGTGACCTACGTGCCGGCGGACAAGGCGATCCAGTACGGCTGCCCCGCGCCTTGCACGAACACGAACACGCCGTTCGACCGCGACCTGCGCAGCAAGCTGCCACCGGGCAGTCAGGTCATATTCGATCCCGACAACGGCGCCGTGTGGGTGCGTTATGCCGGCAATGCGGACTGGGCGAAACTGCAAAACGCGGCGTTGCCCGGGCGGCGTTTCCTGAGCGCATCTTTATTGATGCTCGCGCTAGCCGTAATCATCGCGCTGCTCGGCGCATGGTATTTGCAGCGGCCGCTGCACAGGCTTGCGCGAGCCTCGCGCGAATTCCGTGTCGGCCACCGCGCGCCCGTGGTGCAGCCAGGTGGTCCGCGTGAAGTGAAAGAGTTGATCGGTGACTTCAATCAGATGGTGCATGAACTCGCGCAAGCCGAACAGGAGCGCGCAGTGATGCTGGCGGGCGTTGCGCATGACCTGCGTGCCCCGATCACGCGAATGCAGGTGCGCGCCGATCTCCTCCCCGACGAAGCGAACCGCAGCGGCTTTCTGCGTGACGCCGAATCGCTGTCGCGCATCGTGACGCAGTTCCTCGACTTCGCGCGTGAGACGGCCGATACGTCCCCGCACGCGGGCGTCGACGCACATTGCCACCGTCACTACGGCGACAGTCTCGCAGACGATGCGCTGGTGCGGCTTAACCTGCACGCCGGTGATGGTTTCAATTTGCCGCTGGTCGACCTCGACCGGATTCTCGCCAACCTGATCGAAAACGCGTTGACGTACGGAGAACCGCCAGTGGACATCTCAACCTTCAGGCGCAACGGCCAGTACGTGTTGAGCGTGCGCGATCATGGCGGCGGCATCCCTGCCGGGCAACTCGAGCGTGCCTTGCAACCCTTCGTGCGGCTCGACGAAGCTCGTGGAGGTAATGCCCATTGCGGACTGGGACTTGCAATCGTCCGACGCCTCGTGCGGTATAACGGCGGGGCATTTAGCGCGGAGAATGCGCCCGATGGGGGATTTGCAGTGTCGTTGACGTTTCCTGCTGCACACGGCGGCAATCGCGGCGGCGCGTGACACCACACGCTGGCAATAGAAAACGCCCTTCGCGCGATAGAAGCCCTGCCCCCTCCGGACCAATCACGGTTGTTCGCCGCAAACTTGAGGATGTCAACGGGTGACACACGAGCTTCCGGGAAGCGAGGAGGCATTGATGAAACGCGTGTGCGGCAAGAGTGGGAAAGATTTGGACGGAACGTCCGGGACCTGCTGGAACAGCGAATGGTGGGCCGGGTGGGAGTCGAACCCGCGGCGTCCCTTCGGCGAGGATTATGAGTCCGCAGCGCGAGCGGACTCGCGTGCGGAAAAGTACGAGTCATGCGTTGAACTGTGCGTATCGACCCGATCACGACTGGACCCTGGAATTCCGCTCCATTCCTGCCCACAAAACCCATACCGCCACCCATAATTCGTACGGAAATTGTGCGGGACTCTGGCGGAAGCAGCAAGCACGTCGTTACCCATAAACCGCTTTAAAATCAGCGACCTGGAGGACATCTGCGGAAGATGCTGGAATAGCCGGGAAGCCTTGCAGGGCGGAAGGCAGCCGGAGTCGAACCGACCAGGGAGTGTCTGACACCCCCTACTGGATTTGAAGTCCAGCCGCACCACCAGATGCGAATGCCTTCCTTCTCGGGAAGATGAATACCCCGGACACGGCGACGGCACGGACACGCTCAAAGCGTCTCGAGCAAACGACTGTCGCCGCGCACGAGTCGAAGATCGCGCTGGAAACGAGTATATCCAACGCGATCGAAGAACTCCAAAATCTGGATCGCTCGCTTGCGTCCCAAACCGCTCGCATCGCGAAATGCGGACGCGCCCAGCCCACCGCCGTGCTCCTGCGCGAGCGAACCCACCAGGCGCGCCAGTTCATACACCACGTCCGGGTGATAGAAAAGATCCCGCACCACCTGGTACACCCCGCCCTGCCGCGAAAGCTTGCGCAACAGTTGCCGCACCTTCTCTTCCGGCTCATAAATCTCACTTGCCAGATCGCGCACCCAGGGCGGATCGAAACGGCCTTGCGCGATCAAGGGCAACAGCTTCGCGGCCAAAGCTTCCTCGCTCGCGTCGAGCGCGACACGATGCTCCGGCAGATGCAGCCAGGCACCGCTTCTCACCACTGTCCCTTGCATTACTAGCGCGTCAACCAGCGCGCGCCACAACCCATCCGGCAACAGCGGCGCCGCGATACGACGCAAGCGCGCGGCGTCCGGGCCCTGCTCGTCGGGCATGCGCAGATGAAACTGCTCCAATGCACTCACGACCTGCGCGCCCAACTGTTCCCAATGACGACGCAGCACAACCACCGCATCGTCCGCGGTCTTTCCGTGCAGGGGAATAGTCAGTGTGGTCTCCGGCACGCTCAGCAGGTTTGCCGGCAACCCCGTTACATGCATGAGAGTCGAACGCAGCATGCCGTGCGGAGCCTGCTCGAGCAGCGGCTCGATCGTGCGCGCGTCGATCCATGCTCGCAGCGCATCGAGCCACGCGTGACGTTCAGGAGTGCGACGCTTGCGCGCGGGACCAAACGGATCGAGCACGCGGCCGCCGCCAACGGTCTTGCTAGCCTGCGCATTACGCACGATAAAGCGATCGCCGGCCAACGCACACACGGGCAAATCAAAAACGAGTTGCACTCGCGCCGATTCGCCAGCATGCAAGGTATCGCCATCCAGCAACGCTACGTGCGCGACCCGATGCGTCGTGCCGATATGCACATGCAGCGGCGTCCAGTGCTGCAATGCAATGCCGGCATCGGCTAACAGCGTCAGTTCGACATCGAGCCGTTCCGACGGCTCGGCCAATCGCGCATCGACGATCCAGTCGCCGCGCGCGATCGCTTCCTTTTCGATACCGGCGAGATTGAGCGCGCAGCGCTGTCCGGCATGGCCCGCCTCCGCTGCGCGATTCTGCGCATGAATGCTGCGTACGCGCACCGTCGTCGCGGCCGGCGCGAGCACTACCGTATCGCTGGTGGTCACGCGTCCGGCGAAAACGGTTCCCGTCACGATCGTGCCCTGCCCGGTCAAGGTGAACGCCCGATCGATCGCCAAGCGGAATAGCCCGTCATCGCAACGCGCTCGCCATGCGAGCGCGGTTTCGTGCAGATAGGCTTTGAGTTGCGCTACCCCGGCGTCGTCTGACTGCGTCGCGTTGGTTTCGAACACCGGCGCTCCAGCAAACGACGATGCAGCAAGCCACACATCAATTTCTGCACGCACTTGCGCAAGACGCGCCGCGTCGACACGGTCGGTCTTCGTCAGCGCCACTGCGCCGTGCGATACACCGAGCAGTTGCAAGATCGCCAGATGTTCCCGCGTTTGCGGCATCACGCCGTCATCCGCGGCGATCACCAGCAATGCAAAGTCGATGCCGCATGCACCCGCCGCCATCGTGTGAACGAGCTTCTCGTGGCCGGGCACATCGATCAAGCCCAATACGTCGCCGTTTTCTAGCGGCGTATAGGCATAACCGAGTTCGATCGAGATGCCACGCGCCTTTTCTTCCTTGAGCCTATCCGTATCGACGCCCGTCAGCGCGCGCACCAGCGTCGTCTTGCCGTGATCGATATGTCCAGCAGTCCCGGCGATCATGCGTGCAACGCCTCACACTGCGAGAGGAACGTGGCTTCATCGACGGCTTCGAGGCAGCGCAGGTCGAGCCGCAATGCATCGTCGGCAATGCGGCCAATGACCGGTCGCGGCAATGCGTGAAGCGCTTTCTCGAGTTTCATCAATGCTCGGCCGCTACGCTTGCCGGATGCAAGGCGCACCACCAGTCCGTAGCTAGGCAGCTGCTCGACGGGCAACGCGCCACTACCGATCTGGCTGAACATGGGCTCGGCGCTCACGATAAAACTCTCCCCGAGTGCGTGCTGCAAAAGCGGTAACGCGCGCTCGGCAAACGCCTGCATTTCCGCGGCTGGACGTGTCAGCAGACGCAGCGTTGTCAGGCGTTCACGCAGAAATTCAGGCGCCTGATAAAGGCGCAGGACAGGCTCGAGCGCCGCAAGCGTGAGCTTGCCCACACGCAGCGCACGTTTGAGCGGATGCTTTTTGATCTTGCGGATCAGATCGGCGCGTCCGACGATCAGGCCTGCTTGAGGACCGCCAAGCAGCTTGTCGCCGCTGAAGGTCACGAGGTCGGCCCCGGCGACTACGTTCTCGCGCACGGTTGGCTCATTCGGCAATCCCCACTGCGCGAGATCGACGAGCGTGCCGCTGCCCAGATCGACTGCAACCGGCAAACCATGCCGGCGCGCAAGGGGCGCGAGTTCATCGAGCTCGACGCTTTTCGTAAAGCCGCTGATCGCATAGTTGCTGCAATGGACTTTCATCAGCATCGCAGTGCGCGGACCGATAGCCTCTTCGTAGTCCTTCAGATGCGTGCGGTTGGTCGCCCCGACCTCGCGCAGCCTTGCGCCCGCGCGCGACATGATGTCGGGAATGCGGAACGCGCCACCAATCTCAACGAGTTCGCCACGCGACACGATCACTTCCTTCTTCGACGCAAGCGCCGATAGCGTCAAGAGCACGGCCGCAGCGTTGTTGTTCACTACCGTGGCCGCTTCAGCGCCGGTCAGCTCGCAGATAATGTCGTCGATCAGATCGTCGCGGTCGCCCCGGCTACCGGTTGCGAGATCGAACTCGAGATTCATCGGACGCGTGAGCGCTTCAACAACGGCGCGCACGGCCTCGTCGGGCAGCAGCGCACGGCCGAGATTGGTGTGCAGCACCGTACCGGTAAGATTGAAAACGGCGTGCAGACGGCTCTGCGCGCGCTGCGCCAGCAGAATGGCGGCCTGACGGACGACGTGAGATTCGTTGCACGCGGCGTCAAGTGACATGCCGCCCTGCAGAACGTCCGGACCGCCGTGAGACATCGCAGACGCTGTGGCGTGTCCATCATCCTGCCGCTCGGCGGCAAGCCCAGCGCCGGCCTGCAGATTCTGCCGCAGCCTGTCGAGCGCGGCACGCACGGCGGCGAGCACCTGGGTGCGGCCGTATTCGGCGAGCAAAGGCTGCACGGCTAAGGACGACATGACTCGCTCCACGGCGGGCACACGTGCCAGCAGCGCGTTTAACGGGTTTCCCTGCACTTCGCTCACGCGACGTTTCTCCTGCTTAGGCATCCGATGGCACTTCAGGCCACAGCAACGGATTGGGGCTACTGCGCCGATAGCCTGCTTCGTTCATCAACAGATCGAGCGTGAGGCTCGCGAGGTCATCTGCGAGCGGCTCGAACTCGAAGTCTTTCTCCTGATAGCCGATCTTGCGATACGTATGACATTCATCGCAGGATTCTGCCTTGAGGGCCTCGTTACCGCCCGCGATGCCATGATAGGCGATCCCTTTGGTCGAATCGCAATTCGAGCATTTGGTGCGGACCACATGCCATTCACTGGAGCATAGACCGCATTGCAGATAACGGTAGCCCTGATACTGACCGCCGACGCGCACGATGCTGGCAACTGGCAGAGCGCCGCAGACGGGACAGACGCCTGGCGTGTCGAGATAGGGAATATCACGCGGATCGAGACGGCTCGCAAGATCGGTCCAGACCACCTGGAGGGCTGCCATGATAAACGGGGCGGAGGCGGGATCGATTTCGTTATAGCGATGGGCCAGGACCGCGTCGGCCTGGGTATCGAGTTCTTCGAGGGTCTTTAGACGCAGGGTGTCGAGAACGTTGCCGAGTGCGGGGGTGATGGCGCCGGCGGCTTCGACTTTGTCCAGCAAGCGGTGGAGGACGGCGCGCCACTGCGGGTCTCGATCCGGTGAGAAGGCCGGGATTAGAGGCATGGAGTGGTGTTGAGCCTGGGTGATCGCTTCCCGCGATGGGAGGTTTAGGGTGATGGTTGTTAGCTGCAGGTGCTGGGCCGCGGCTACTGTTGACATCAGTCTGATGTAAGCGGAGATCGGATTGCCAGCGGCGAGGTTTTTTAGTCTCGCTGCGCGGGTTTCAAATACTGTCGCCCGCTCCGGCAGGCGGATGCGCGGGATCGCTGAGGGGTCCTGGGATGCTATTTGTGACGGGTCTAGGATTTTTTGGGGCATATCAACTGCGGCTCTTTCTTTGTTTGCTGCGCACGCTTTGGGGCGGGGTGTTCTGTTGCCTTGGCTGGTGGCCTTCCTATTTAACACTCTCCCGAAACCACTTAGGATGATGCTTCCTCGCCCACCCTAGAGTGACGGTACCACGCACCATAGCGCCGACGGACCCCTTGATCCAGATGGCAGCATAGATATGCACCACAATCCCAACAATGAGAACAAACGCGGCAAAAGCATGGACAAGGGCAGCAAGCCGAATCACCTCAATCGGAAAGTAAACCGAAAAATACCGCCGCCAGATAACAACCCCACTGCAAAGCAGTAAAACCAGACACCCCACCATAGTGAAAAACAAAAGCTTCTGCCCAGCGTTATACCGCCCAATCTCCGGCAAATTCTCCTCGCGATTCGCGAGTACATCATCAATCTGCCTTAACCACTGTACATCGTCACGGTCCAGATAGTTGTGATGCCAAAATCGCACCGCGAGAATCAGGAACGACACAAACATCACCAGACCCACAAACGGATGCAGGATCCGCGTCCACTGCCCTCCGCCAAACAACGCCGTTAGCCAGAACATCGACGGATGAAACAACGCTAACCCAGACAACGCCAGCATCACAAACGAAATCGCCGTGATCCAGTGATTCGTCCGCTCGTTCGCCGTGTAACGCACAATCAGATTCGGGTCATTTGACTTCATCGTTCTGCTCCTCGCGCTCGCCACGAATGCGCCTGGCCTCATCCCGCGCCGCCAGTTCGTCGTCTTCCGTCACCTCGTTCGGGCCAATCCGCGTGTAATGGAAGAAGCCGGACAGCGCCGCCAAAGCAATCCCCGCCACCGCCAGCGGCTTCGCAATGCCCTTCCACAAACGCACCATCGGACTGATCCGCGGATGATCCGGCAAGCCGTGGTACAGCGAAGGCTGGTCCGCGTGGTGCAGCACATACATCACGTGCGTCCCGCTCACGCCCGGTGGGTCGTACAGTCCCGCGTGCTCGAAGCCGCGCTCCTTGAGATCTTCGATGCGCTCCGCCGCGTGCTGCTTCATGTCCTCCTTGGTGCCGAACACAATCGCACCGGTCGGACACGTCTTCACGCACGCCGGCTCCTGACCCACCGCGACGCGGTCGGAACATAGCGTGCATTTGTATGCCCGATGGTCCGTCTTCGAAATACGCGGAATGTTGAACGGACAGCCCGTCACGCAATAGCCGCAGCCAATGCAGTTCTCCTCATGAAAATCGACGATGCCGTTCGTGTACTGCACAATCGCGCCCGGCGACGGACACGCCTTCAGGCAGCCCGGATCCTCGCAGTGCATGCAGCCGTCCTTGCGGATCAGCCATTCGAGGTTGCCGTCCGGATTCTCGTACTCGGAGAAACGCATCACCGTCCACGAATGCTCGGTGAGATCCAGCGGGTTGTCGTACACCCCGTGGTTGATTCCCACCTCGTCGCGCAGGTCGTTCCACTCCATGCACGCCGTCTGACACGCCTTGCAGCCAATGCATTTGCTGACGTCGATCAGCTTCGCCACGGTGCCGGTCACCGGCTCCCGTACCCCCGGGGGAGGAGTCGTGGTAGCGGACAGGCGTTTGATATCCAATGATTGCAGTGCCATTTTTTATCTCGCCCCCTATGCCTTCTCGACCTTCACGAGGAACGACTTGAATTCCGGTGTCTGCGAATTCGCGTCGCCTACCACCGGCGTCAACGTGTTGGTGATGTACCCCGGCTTCGTCTGCCCCTTGAAGCCCCAATGCAGCGGGACGCCAACGGTCTGCACCTTCTTGCCGTCGATCATCAGCGGCTTGATCCGCTTGGTCACCACCGCTACGGCAATCAGATAGCCGCGATTCGACGATACTTTCACGCGGTCGCCCGCCACCACGCCCACCTCTTTCGCCAGGTCTTCGCCAATTTCGACGAACTGCTGCGGCTGAATGATCGAATTCAGCCGCGCATGCTTGGTCCAGAAATGGAAATGCTCGGTCAGCCGATAGGTGGTCGCCGTATGCGGGAAGTCCGCTGCCTTGCCGAAGGCCGCCCGGTCCTCCGGGAACACGCGCGCGGCCGGGTTGTTGGTGGCCTGCGCGTTCTGCGGATGCAGCGGGTTATAGCCAAGCGGCGTTTCAAACGGCTCGTAGTGCTCGGGGAACGGTCCTTCGTTCATCGCGTCGCGCGCGAAGAAACGCGCTACGCCTTCAGGGTTCATGATGAACGGTCCCATGCCGTTTTCCGGGGGCTCGTCCACCTTGAAGTCGGGGATGTCCGCCCCGGTCCATGCGGAACCGTTCCAACCAATCAGCTTGCGGGTGGGGTCGAACGGCTTGCCGTTCAGATCGCACGATGCGCGGTTGTAGAGAATCCGCCGGTTCACCGGCCACGCCCACGCCCAGTTGAGGGTCTGGCCGATACCGGTCGGGTCGTCGTTGTCGCGCCGCCCCATCTGGTTGCCGGCCTGGGTCCATGAGCCGCAAAAAATCCAGCAGCCGCTTGCGGTCGAACCGTCGTCCTTCAATTGCGCAAAGCCCGATAGCTGCTCGCCCTTCTTCACCAGCACCTTGGTCGGGTCCTTCGCGTCGGTCAGATCGGTGACCGCGCGACCGCTGTACTCCATCGCCAGTTCTTCCGGCGTCGGGCTTTCCGGGTTCGCGTACGGCCATGCGAGCTTGACGATTGGATCCGGGAATTTGCCGCCCTGCTCCTGATACGCCTTGCGCATGCGCAGGAAAATCCCCGACATGATCTCCAGGTCGCTCTTCGATTCGCCTGGACCCTCTACGCCCTTCCAGTGCCACTGCAGCACACGGCTCGAACTCACCAGCGAACCGCGTTCCTCCGCGAACAGTGTTGTCGGCAACCGGAAGACTTCGGTCTGGATCTTCGACGCGTCGACGTCGTTGTAGTCGCCATAATTCTTCCAGAACTCGGCGGTTTCGATGGCGAGCGGGTCCATCACCACCAGCCATTTCAGCTTGCCCAGCGCGGAAGCGGTTTTGGCCTTGTTCGGCGAGGATGCGAGCACATTGAAGCCTTGCGCGATATAGCCGTTCATCTTGCCCTGATCCATCAGTTCGATGGCTTGCAGCAAGTCGTATAGCTTGTCGAGCTTGGGCAGATAGTCGTAGCCCCAGTTGTTATCGGCTGTAGCCGCGTCGCCCCACCACGACTTCATGAAGCTCACAAAAAACGCGCCGTAGTTCTTCCAGTAGCTAAGCTGGTTGGGCCGTAACTGCTGCGTAGCGCGCTTCTTGATGTAGTCGGCGTAGTTCTGCTCGCCTTCCGTCGGCAGCGTCATATAGCCCGGCAGCATGTTCGACATCAACCCGAGGTCCGTCAGCCCCTGGATGTTCGAGTGACCGCGCAGCGCGTTCATGCCGCCGCCGGCGATGCCGATATTGCCGAGCAGCAGTTGCACCATCGCGCCGGTACGGATCATCTGCGCACCGACCGAGTGATGGGTCCAGCCAAGCGCATACAGGATCGTCCCCGCACGCCCAGGCACGGCCGTCGTGGAAAGCATTTCGCAGACCTTCAGGAATTTTTCCTTCGGTGTGCCACAGGTCTTTTCGACCATCTCGGGCGTATAGCGCGAGTAATGCTGTTTGAGCAGGTTGTAAACGCAACGCGGATCCTGCAGCGTCATGTCGACCTTCACAAAGCCGTCGTCGCCACGCTCGTAATCCCACGAATCCTTGTCCGGATACGCGTGCTTGTCGGCGTCGTAGCCGGAATAGATGCCGTCTTTGAAGGCAAAATCCTGGCGCACGATGAACGCAAAGTCCGTGTAATTCTTTACGTACTCGTGCTGGATCTTGTCGTGTGTCAGCAGATAGTTGATCACCCCACCAAGGAACACAATGTCCGTGCCGGTACGAATCGGCGCGTAATAGTCCGCCACCGATGCGGTTCGCGTAAAGCGAGGGTCGACCACGATCAGGCGTGCCTTGCGGTTCGCCTTGGCTTCCGCTACCCACTTGAAGCCACACGGGTGCGCCTCGGCCGCATTGCCGCCCATCACCAAGATCACGTCCGCGTTCTTGATGTCGACCCAATGGTTCGTCATCGCTCCACGGCCAAACGTCGGGGCAAGACCTGCCACCGTCGGGCCGTGTCAGACACGCGCCTGGTTGTCGAACGCCAACATCCCCATGCTGCGCACGGCCTTGTGCGTCAGATACCCTACTTCGTTGCTTGCGGCCGATGCAGCGAGCATCCCCGTGGTCAGCCAGCGGTTGACCTTCTTGCCATCCTCGGTGGTTTCGACGAAGTTGGCGTCGCGGTCGGCCTTCATCAGTTTCGCGATGCGGTCGAGCGCGTCATCCCACGAAATGCGCTGCCACTGATCGGAGCCGGCCGCCCGATACTCGGGATACAAGAGGCGGCTCGGGCTATGGATGAAGTCGATCAGGCTCGCGCCCTTCGGACACAGCGTGCCGCGATTGACCGGATGATCCGGGTCGCCTTCTATATGGATGATGCTGGCCGTGGCGTTCTTCGCGCCGTCACCGAGGCCATACATGAGGATCCCGCAGCCCACCGAGCAATACGGGCAGGTGTTCCGGGTTTCAGTGGTGCGCGACAGTTTGTACTGACGGACTTCGGCGAGCGCGGGGTCCGGGGAGAAGCCCATCAGGGCCAAGCTCGATCCGGCCAGCGTGGATGCCGTCACCTTCAGGAACTGACGCCGGGACATTTGCAGCATGGTCGCCCTCGGCATGGATGTTGTGTGGGTAGTAAAAAGTATAAGACGTTTACTTATATGTGTACGTGTGACTGTGCATGACCCCAGCCGGCCATACCCTGCCGCGGGATCGTCCTTGTTATAGTGACAGGCATAGTGCTTGCAATACGTAAGGTCATACCCGCCGTGCCGCATCTGCACGTGAGCAACTTCCGGCGCCACGATCCCGTCAAGAGGCCGTATGGACATCGACACGCTATCCGCCGACAAATTGCAAAGCGCAGCGCGCCAGCAAGCCTCATGGGCAATCGGTGCGTTCAGGCAGTTCGCTGAAGACCGCTGTGCTGCCATGGCGGCAGCCATTGCGTTTTATGCGGCGTTCTCGCTGGCGCCCACGCTTGTCATGGTGATCGCCGTGGCAGGATGGTTCTTCGGCGCTCAGGCCGTGCGCGGCGAACTGTTCGCTCATATCCATGGGCTGCTCGGCGACGAAGCCGCCACCGGCGTGCAAACAATTGTCCAGAATGCCCGCCACGCGGGTAGCGCAGGCGGGATCGCGGCGATCATTTCGTTCGCGCTCCTCGCGATCGGCGCGTCGGCCACGTTCTCGTCGCTCAATAGCGCGCTCAACATCGTCTGGCCGCTCTCGGGACCGCGCTCGTCGAGCGTCATCGCGCTGGTGCGGGTCCGGCTCATTTCGTTTGGGCTCGTGCTCGGCGTGGCGTTTCTGTTGATCGTCTCGCTGGTGCTCGATACGGCCATTACGTTTATCGGTCAGTGGCTGTGGGGCAACTCGCCCTACGTCGTAATCGGCAACCTGATGCAGTTGGCAGTCGGCCTGCTGGTGCTGGCCTTCGCCTTCGCCGCCCTGCTGAAATTCCTGCCCGACGCCGTGGTCCGCTGGCGCGACGCCCTTGTGGGCGGTGCGGTGGCAGCCGTGCTGTTCTCGGCAGGCAAGAAACTCTTCGCTCTCTATCTGGCCCATGCGGGCATGGCCAATTCGTTCGGCGCGGCGGGTTCGCTGGCGGTGCTGTTGATGTGGCTGTACTTCTCGGCCGCCGTGCTGCTGCTCGGCGCGGAGTTCTCGGCGGCGCGCGGACGTCTGCACGATCCGCGTGGCGCATGGGGGCAACTGGACCACGCCCCGCCGGGCAGCCGCGCGAAGATGGCCTCGGTGTTCGCTGCTTCGACGATGTCCGGACGTACCGCAGGTCTCTCGCCCGCCGCCACGCTCGCGCAGGCGATGGCGCCGACAGAACGGCCAGACAGTTCGGACGCGCAGAGCACCGCTGCTAATGGGGCTCCGGCAGGCTCCGCGGCAAGCGAGCCGGAAACACAGGCGCAGCAGATTCAGCGGAGTCAACGCGGTCAGCAATCTCCAGCCCCGCGGGCCATGGACGTCCGCGCGGCCGCCAGCATTGGGCGCAAAGTCTTTCGGGCGGAGGGCCAGGCAACTCGCGCTGCCGCCTCGACTCTGCTGGAGGCTGGGCGCAAAGCTGCGGCGGCGGACCGCTATGTCAAACGGTATCCGTGGAGATCGATACTGCTGGCCGCCGGCGCCGGGTTCCTCGTGACCGCGGTGACCGGCCGCCGCCGCGACGATAACGCCGGCTGAGACCTTTTTCGCGTCCCATACCAGGGAGAACACTCACATTCGGGCGCAACTGTCTAGCACGCAAATCAATCCAGGGTTGATTTCAATGGAATTTGACGATCTCGCGTCGCCCCGCCCAAAGATACAAAAAGTTACATCCGTCCCGCCACGGACGCTTCTGTGACACATGCCAACGCCCTGACTATGAACGAAACAACAATAATGCGGATTTCGACATTCGGTGTTGCTGTATTAGCAACAATGTCCACTTTCCTTGATATATAAGCGTTTTCGGCCGGTGTCACGTTTACGAGACACTCATTTTTTTTCAGTATTACCCTTCAGACGGCCTGCGCTATTCTCCATCCCGCAACAACTAAACCAATCATCGCGTGGAGAAATGGATGAAAAAGTTCGCACTGTCTAGCCTCTCGCTGGCACTCTTGGGCGCAGCAGGCGCCGCTCATGCTCAAAGCAGCGTGACCCTGTACGGCGTGCTCGACGATTCGATCCAGTACGTTAATAACGTTAACGTTTCGGGCAGCAACAAGAGTTCCGTCGGCCTCGCCGCCGGCAACCTGCAGGGCAACCGCTGGGGCCTGAAGGGTACGGAAGATCTGGGCGGTGGCCTGAAGGCTGTGTTCCAGTTGGAAAACGGTTTCAGCCCGAACAACGGCTCTCTGGGCCAAGGCGGCAAGATGTTCGGCCGTCAGGCATTCGTCGGTCTGGCAAGCGATCAGTTCGGTACGGTCACGCTCGGCCGCCAGTATGACCCGGTCGTCGACCTGGTCCAGGCAGTCACGGCTGACAACTACTGGGGCTCCACGTTCACGACGCCGAGCGACGTTGACAACAACGACAACAGCTCGCGTACGAACAACGCAATCAAGTACACGTCGCAAACGTACGCTGGCTTCCAGTTCGAAGCGATGTACGCATTCGGCGGCGTCGCAGGTTCGACTGGCTCGGGTCAAACCTGGTCGGGCGCAGCTACGTACGCAAACGGTCCGTTCAGCGTTGCAGCCGGCTACATCCGCATGGACAACACCGGCGAAAGCAAGGCAGCTCGCGCAGCAGCCGGCTGGTCGGCCACGTCGGACGGCACGTTCAACTCGATCAACCTGCCGTACGAAACGGCCAAGTCGATCGGTATCGCTTCTATCGGCGCGCAATACGTTATCGGCCCGGTCACCGCCGGCCTCCGTTACAGCAACGCTCAGTACAAGCCGGACGCGTACTCGGTCGCAGGCTTCACCTCGACGGAACGTTACAACGTCGGCGCAGGTTTCGTGAACTACCAACTGACGCCGGCAGCATTGCTGGGTCTGGGCTACACGTTCACGCACGGTTCGGGCAACGGCGACTCGGCATCGTACAACCAGATCTCGCTGGGCGGCGACTACAACCTCTCGAAGCGCACGGACCTCTACCTGGTTGGCGCCTATCAACGCGCAACGGGCACGGGCGCAGTGGCATCGGTTGCTGACTACGACGAATTCTCGGCTTCGAACTCGCAAGCAATCGTCAGCCTCGGTATCCGTCACAAGTTCTAATCGACTTGACGGACAGCTGAAGCAGGACGCTGTCAAAAGCCAGCCACAGGCGATAAGCCGGTGGCTGGCTTTTTTCATTGCTGCGGGAATTGTTTGCGCGACCTTTGGCAAGCGCCGCGCACCCGTTCTACGGGTCTACTAGCGTTGCGCCTTGTGCTTCTCGGCTTGCGCCAGCGTCTGAGCCGGCTTCGCTTCGACCGCCTCGTCGCCACCTACCGGCGCGCGATGCATCACCAGGGCGCGCTCGGGGCGCTGCGTCGGCACGTTGGCCGACGTCTGCCAGTCGGGATCGGGAATCTCGGAGAACACCTGACGCAGGCGCTCGCCCCACGTGCGGTGGATCATTTCAAAGTACGTGTTGTCATGATCGACCGAGACGAAGCGCGTCACGCGCAGCGCGTCCTTTTCGTACACCAGCAGATCGAGCGGCAGGCCCACGGACAGATTCGAGCGCAGCGTCGAGTCCATCGAGATCAGCGCGCACTTGGCGGCCTCGTCGAGCGGGGTGGTCGGGGTCAGCACGCGGTCGATGATCGGCTTGCCGTATTTCGACTCGCCAATCTGGAAATAGGGGTTCACCGCCGACGATTCGATGAAGTTGCCCGCGGCGTAAATCATGAACAGATGCGGCCGGCTCGCACGCGCCTTGCCGCTGGCAGCAATCTGGCCACCCAGAATAAAGCTGCAATTGAAGTCGACGCCGAATTCCTGCAGCGCCTGGGCTTCGCGCTGATGCACGTCGCGCACTGCCTGGCCGATGACGCGTGCCGCGTCCGCCATGGTCGGCGCGCTCCACAGCGTAGGGCGCTCGGGGTCGGATGGCTCGCTCAGCTCCTGCAGCACCGCCTGGGTCAGCGACAGGTTGCCGGCGCCCAGCAGCACCAGCACACGCTCGCCGGGCTGCTCGAACACCGTCATCTTGCGCGCGGTGCTGATGTGATCGACGCCGGCGTTGGTGCGAGTATCGGACAAAAAGATGAGTCCGTCGTCCACGCACATCGCCACACAGTAAGTCATAGAAAATATCCAGAAGACCAGCAGACGCCGCTATTGTAATGCGACGCCGCCGCAGCCTTTGGTGCGATCCACCTTACTGTGGTAACTGTGCACTAACCGTCACCGAGACGTTCAGCTTTTCCTCGAGTCCGCCGATGCGCCGTCCGCGGATCGGCGCGGCCGCTTCGTAATCGCGCGCCGCTGCCAGCCGGCAGTAGATTTCGCTTGCAAACGCCGCGTTTGTTACGTCGACGGAAATCCATCCAGTGCCGAGCCAGACGTCAACCCAGGCGTGGCTCGCGCCATTCGGCACGTCGCCCGGCTCGATATAGCCACTCACGTAACGCGCCGGGATGCCGCGCAACCGGCAGCAGGCCAGCATCAGGTGCGCATGGTCCTGACACACGCCGTTGCCGAGCGCGAGCGCCTCGGAGGCCGTGCTGGTCACTTCCGTGGTGCCGGGCCGGTATTTCACGCGCTGTGCGATCTCCTCGGCCAGCTTGATCAGGCCGCGCGGCGAATCGAGCGCTGCCACCGACTGTGCCAGTTCGCGCACTGCCCCGTCGGCTTCGGTCAGCCGCGTGGCACAGGTGTAGTGCTCGAGCGGAATGGGACCAACCGCGTCGCGCAGCTGGCCGTCGACCAGCGCAATCGTGTCGACCTCCCCCGAAACATGCAGGCGGATCTCGCTATGCGGCTTGTTCAGCACCAGCGTATGCAGCACGTTGCCATAGGCGTCGAAGGTGGAATCGAGCTTGCCGGGGGCGTCGATACTCCAGCGCCGCACCGTCTGCGAGGCGCCGCTGGAAGGCGTGAGGCGCAGCTGCTGGATCGAATAATGAACCGTCGATTCGTAGCGATAGGCGGTGTCGTGGCGGATGGTCAGGTACATAAAAATAACTCCGTCAGGCCACTGGCAACATCAGATAGGTACGCGCAACGAGATTGCCCAGTTCGAACACCCGAGCCAGGAATTGCGTCAGATAAGCGTGCAGGCCGGCTTCGAAAATCTGCCGGATGTCGGAGTACACCAGCTCGGCGCGCAGCTTGCCGGCAAACCGCTCGCACTGGTTGGAGCCCGTGGTACGCAGCATCGCCAGGTTGTTGCAGACGCCATCCACGGAGGCGAGCAGCGAACGCGGCATCTGCTGGTTCAGGATCATCAGCTCGACCACGCGCGCCGGCGTGACGACATCGCGATACACCTTGCGATAGATCTCCAGCGCCGACACCGAACTGAGAATCGAAGTCCAGTAGTAGAAATCTTCGAGCTGACGTGCGGCATCGCGCGAATTCGGCTCGACGTCGGCAAAGCGCACGTCGAGAATCCGCGCGGTGTTGTCGGCCCGCTCCAGATAGGTACCGAGCTGCGTGAAGAAGAACGCATCGTCCTGCAGCGCGGTGCCGATCGTCACGCCGCGCGACAGGTGCGAGCGGAACTTGACCCATTCGAACAGACCATCCGGGCTCGTGGCGAGCTGCCCCGCCGCGATCCGCTCGGTGAACTGGAGCCAGGTGTCGTTGATCGTCTCCCACCATTCGGTGGTCAACGTGCCGCGCACGGCGCGAGCGTTTTCACGCGCGGCCTGCAGGCACGAATAAATGCTGGACGGGTTGGCAGCGTCCGCCACCATGAAATCCAGCACCTTCTCGCGCGTCGGTTCGTCGTAGCGTTGCGTGAAGGCCGACTCGAGTTCGGAGATGCGCAGCACCGAACGCTGTGCGCGGGCCTCCTGCTCCGGCGTCTGCGGCAGCAGCAGCGCCTTCAGATTGATATCCAGCATGCGCGCGGTATTCTCGGCGCGCTCCATGTAACGGGCCATCCAGAAGAGGTGGTCGGCAGTGCGGCTTAGCATGACGGCTTTCCATGATTGATGACGCTGGGCATTCCTGGCCCGCGCTGGTTACCCGTTCGCGCCGGCGCTTATACGATCTGATGCGAGCATCGCGCCGGCTTTCCTTGTCAGCGGGTGTGGCTGCCGCCGCTTTGGGACGGCGGCGAGACCCGCGACCCCTTCAGTCGACCATCCAGGTATCCTTGGTCCCGCCTCCCTGCGATGAATTGACCACCAGCGACCCTTCCTGCAGCGCCACACGGGTCAGCCCGCCTGCGCACATCGTCACGGTCTTGCCCGACAGCACAAACGGCCGCAGGTCGATATGGCGCGGCGCGATGCCCGCCTCCACGAAGGTCGGACAAGCCGACAACGCGAGCGTCGGCTGCGCGATATAGCCGGCCGGGCGCGCGATCAGACGTTTGCGAAAGTCTTCGATCTCGGCCGTGGTCGAAGCCGGTCCCACCAGCATTCCATAGCCGCCTGCGCCGTGCACTTCCTTCACCACCAGCTCAGGCAGATGCGCAAGCGTATAGGCGAGATCGTCCGGCTTGCGGCACTGGAACGTCGGCACGTTGTTGAGAATCGGCTTCTCGCCGAGATAGAACTCGATCATTTCCGGCACGTACGGATAGATCGATTTGTCGTCGGCAATGCCGGTGCCCATCGCGTTGGCGAGCGCCACGCGCCCAGCCCGATAAGCGGTCAGCAGACCCGGCACGCCGAGCGCCGAATCGGTACGGAACGCAAGCGGATCGAGAAAGTCGTCGTCCACCCGGCGATAGATCACGTCGACGCGCTTGGGTCCCTGGGTGGTGCGCATGAAGACATAGTTGTCGTCGACAAACAGATCTTTGCCTTCCACCAGTTCCACGCCCATCTGCTGAGCCAGGAACGTGTGCTCGAAGTACGCCGAGTTGTACATGCCCGGCGTGAGCACCACGACGACCGGATCGTCGACGCCTTCCGGCGCGACCGAACGCAACGTATCGAGCAGCAGATCAGGATAGTGCGCCACCGGCGCAATGCGGTTCTGTACGAACAGTTCCGGAAACAACCGCATCATCATCTTGCGGTTTTCCAGCATGTAGGACACACCGGACGGCACTCGCAGATTGTCTTCGAGCACGTAGAAAGCACCGTCGTCGCCGGCCCGCACCACGTCGACGCCGGCAATATGCGCGTACACGCCGAGCGGCACATTGACGCCCTGCATCTCCGGACGATACTGCGCATTGGTATAGACCTGCTCAGCGGGAACGATGCCGGCGCGCACGATATTGCGGTCGTGATAGACGTCGTGGATAAACAGATTGAGCGCCTGCACGCGCTGCCGCAGACCCGCTTCGAGAGACTGCCATTCGCCGCGCGGAATGATCCGCGGGATCAGATCGAACGGGATGAGCCGTTCGGTGCCGGACAGGTCGCCGTTAACCGCGAAGGTGATGCCCACACGGCGAAACAACAGGTCCGCCTCCGCGCGCTTGCGCGCGATTGCCTCATTGCCCTGCTTTACGAGCCAGCGCTCGAAGCGTGCGTAATGAGGCCGCACGACTTCATCGTGATGACGCATCTCGTCATAGCATCGCATGTCACGCCCCGCTCTTGTTGTCGGATAGAAGGCGAATGCGCTGCGCATTCGGGTGTTCGACAAGCATCAAAGCAAACGCTATGCCATTGGCTTTCCGCACACAAACCGGAGAAGGATGCACACGAACAGCGCATACGGCCCGCACGGCTTCGGCATCATCGTACTGCGGCGCCCCGCAATGCGCTACTCCGGTGCATCGGGCGCATCTCCATGGCGTATTGGCAGCCTCATGCGCCCAGCCCGTGCGTCGTTGCGCAACAAACCGCTGCGCCAATAAAAATCCCCGCGGATTCGTACCCGCGGGGATTTTGCACTGCCTGAACATTCAGCACATCAGCTCGGCGTGACGCCAACCGCTGTTATCGAACCGGCCATAACCAGCGGGACGTCCTGCACGATTACGCTGCTGCTGCGTCCTTCAGCTTCTTCAGCGGACGTGCCTTGATGCGCACGCTAGCCGGCTTGGCCGGGAACCAACGCTCTTCGCCCGTGAACGGGTCTTTGCCGAAGCGCTTCTTCTTCGCCGGCACAGCTTGCACGACGATCTTCAGAAGACCCGACAGCGTGAATTCGCCAGCACCCTTCTTGTGGACTGCGCCGAGGATCGTGTCTTCGAGCGCGGCCAGCACAGCCTTGGCAGCCTTCGGCTCAACAGCAGCCAGTTCTGCGACGTGTGCAGCCAGCGAGGCCTTCGTGAAGGTGTCCTTGATCGGCGACGGGGCGCCGCCAGACGCCTTCACGGCGACCTTCTTAGCTGCGACGACTTTCTTCGCAGGAACTTTCTTCGCAGCAACCTTTTTGGTCGGTACCGTAGCAGCCTTCTTGGCCACCTTTTTTGCGGAAGTCGGCATGTTTCTCCTACCTGTTGTTGGTCAGTGAATGCAAGAAGCGCCCGCGGTATGCGCACGCTTCAAGGCCGGATTCTACAAGCGCTATGGCGTTTTGCGCGACTCTTTTGTGTATTAGCGTTACGGTTTGTTGCGTCGCGCCGACTCCGCAACACTTTTTAACCCGTATTTCAGGGGGTAAACGTGAAACGGCGCATGAAAAATGAACCCTGGCGCTCAGCGTGCGAGACGGGGCATCAGCTTCGCAAGCGCCGTTAACGCAGCATCAATCTGTTCAACCGCGATGCCGCCGTAACCGAACATCAGACCAGGCTGCGGCCTCGCTCGACGATGAAATCGAGCGATTCCGTAGAGCCCGATCGACGCCGCGCGCGCCGCTGCGATCACCTTTTCCTCGGTAATCGTCCCTTTGAGGCGCGCGGCCAGATGGATGCCGGCGGTCGGCACCACGGCGTCAAACCATGGTTCGAGGCCGCCTTGCAGATGCTCGAGCAGACACACGCGACGCGCCGCATAAACCTTGTGCATGCGCCGCAAATGCTTGGCGAACTCGCCATCCAGCATGAAAGCCGCAAGCGCGGTCTGGGTCAGCGTGCAGCCGTGCAGGTCGGCAACCTGCCGCGCCGTGCAAAGCGGCCTGAGCAATGGAGCGGGCGGCACCACGTAGCCGACTCGCAGCTCCGGGAAGATCGTTTTCGAAAACGTGCCGATATAAGCGACCAGTCCGGCGCGATCGAGACTTTTCAACGGCTCCATAGGCCGGCCTTCGAAGCGATATTCGCTGTCGTAGTCGTCCTCGATGATCACTGCGCCGCGCTTTTGCGCCCATTCCAGCAACGCAACGCGACGCTCGAGACTCATCGGCATGCCGAGCGGAAACTGGTGCGAAGGCGTGACATAGACGAGCCGCGCATTGTCCGGAAGCTTGTGAACCATGAGGCCGTCCGCATCCACCGGCACGGCAACGACCTTCGCCCCGGCCGCCGCGAAGCAGGCACGCGCGGGCGGATAGCCGGGATCTTCGAGCGCCGCCACGTCACCCGGACGCAGCATGACACGCGCCATCAGGTCGAGCGCGTGCTGCGCGCCTTGCGTGACGAGTACCTCATCCGCGTTGCACACGACCGCGCGGTTAAACCCGAGATAGCGCGAAATCGCGAGACGCAACTCCGGCTCCCCGGCGGCGTCGCGATAAATACCTGGACTGCGCGACTGCGCTTGCACAGCCTGATTGATGCAGCGGCGCCAGACGTCGAAGGGGAACAGCGATTTGTCCGTCATGCCGCCGATGAATTCGTGCTCCAACACGAGCTTCGATGCCGGCAACGACAATCCGGCAGGCATGTGTTCCCAAAGCGGCTGTGCGCGCGCTTTCGAACGGGCTTTCGTCTGTGCACGCGCCGGTTCAACTGTCCGGACGTAGCCCGCATGTTGCACGGGTAGCCGCTGCAGACCTTCGGCAACGAACGTCCCTGCCCCTGTGCGCGCGCTCAGATAGCCCTCGGCAAGCAGCCGCTCGAACACATCAAGCGTCGTCTTGCGCGACACGCCGAGTTGCACCGCGAGATCGCGCGTGGAAGGCAAACGCGTGCCGCCCGCCAAACGTCCTTCGACGATGCCCGCGCGCAATTGCCGGTAGATCTGTCCCGCCAGGTCGCGGTGTCCAACGACTACGATGTGGATGTCCATCGAAGTGGTTACCTGAAATAGTCGATAAATGGCTATTTTATACGACCACTTTAAGGCCTAAGCTGACGTTCGTGGTCCCGTCTTGCGGACATTTTCAATCAGGAGCAAATCATGCAATCCCGTCTCGACTTCTACAAAGCGAGCCCCACCGGCACCCGCGCCATGATGGCGCTGGAAAAGGCCGTCAGCGAATGCGGTCTCGAGAAGCCGCTGATGGAACTGGTGCGACTGCGTGCCTCGCAGATCAACGGCTGCGCGTTCTGCGTCGACATGCATACCAACGATGCGCGCAAAGGCGGCGAAACGGAGCGGCGTCTGGCGTCCGTCGTTGTCTGGCGCGAAGCGCCATTCTTCAGCGCACGCGAACGCGCGGCGCTCGAATGGACGGAAGCGCTCACGCTGGTTGCCCAGACTCATGTGCCGGATGCAGTGTGGGACGCAGTAAGACCGCATTTCACCGATCAGGAACTGGCCGACCTGACGATGCTGGTAGTCGCGATCAACGGTTGGAACCGGATCTCGGTCGGCTTTCGCAAGATTCCGGAATGAATGAAGCCGCACAGCGCAGTGACAGGAAACGGCCATAAAACAAGGCCGTAAACGGAACAGGGCGCGCCGCAAAGGCGCGCCCTGTTCCGTTTATCGAGCGGGAAGCGGCATCCGTTCCCGTCTGATGCTTACTTCGCTACGGCAGACAGTTGCCCTTCAGCCTGCGCGTTCTCGCGCGCTTCGTTCGAACTGCGATGATGCTCGCGGGACAGGCGGTTCATCAGCGGCAACAGCAGAACGGCCACCAGCGCACCGAGCGCTGCGAGCCAGCCGAGGCCCATGAAAAGTTTCGTATAGAGCGGCAGCGACTGCAGCGGATCGAGATCGCCGGAAGGCATCTGCGCGAAGTTCGCCACCACGCTGCCGAGGTATTGCGACACACCGCTCGCCACGAAGTACGCGCCCATCAGAAAGCCGCTCATACGCGCCGGCACGTAGCGCGCGATCATCGCGAGACCCAGGCCGCTCACCAGCAGTTCGCCGAGCGAATACAGGCCGTAGCCCCCCACCATGAACCACGACGACACCCGGCCGTCCACCGCATAACGACCGCTCACTGCGTAGACAAAGAAGCCCGCCGCGACGACCGCGAAGCCAATCGCGTACTTCACCGCCACCGACACATCGTTGCCGCTCTTCGCCGCCCGCGTGTACATCACCGCGAGAATCGGGCTCAGCAGCATGATCCAGATCGGATTGAGCGCCTGGAACTGCGCCGCGCTCCAGGTGAAGAGCGAAGTGCCGAGCACGTAGAAATGCGGATCGACATTGCGAACCGCAAACAGCGTAAGCGACGTGGACATCTGCTGATAGAACACGAAAAACAGGATCGCCTGCAGTGTGAGCACCAGCGCAGCAATCAGACCGGCGCGTTCCGACTGTTCGCATTTCGCGAGCATGTAGCCGAAGATTGCCAGAATCGCGACACCTGCCGTGTAAACGCAGGCCACGGCGATCGCCTTATGCTGCAGCACGAACATGGTTGCGAGGCCGAGCGCGGCGCCACCGATTACCACCATGCCCACGCGATCCCAGCGGATCGGTTCGGAGTCCGGTGCAGAACCCACGTGCGCCAGCGTGCGGAACATGATGAAGTAATTCACCACGGCGAGCAGCATGCCGCCGCAGCACACGGCGAAGGCCGCATGCCAGCCCCAATGGTCCTTGATCCACGGCGTGGCGAGCATCGACACTGTCGAGCCGATGTTGACGGCCATGTAGTAGATCGTGAACGCGCTGTCGATACGCGCGTCGTCGCCTTCATAGATGCGGCGCACCAGATTCGCCGCATTGGCCTTGAAGAGGCCATTGCCCACGACGATCACGCCAAGCGAGCCATACATGTAGCCGAGCTGATCGTTCGGCATCGCCAGCATCAGATACCCGCAGCACAGCACCAGTGCGCCGAACACCATGGTGCGGCGGGCGCCGAGGATCTTGTCGCCGATCCAGCCGCCTACCGACGGCGCGGCATACACGAGCGCCGTAAACGCGCCCCAGGTGAGCGTGGCATGACTGTCGGTGAAGCCGAGCTTGTCGATCATGAACAGGACCAACAGCGCGGCCATTCCGTAGTAGCCGAAACGCTCCCACAGCTCGATCAGGAAGACGGTCGAAAACGATCGAGTCTGGGATACGGTTGAATTCATCATTAATCTCGTGTTCTTGGCAACGGCGCGCTTCGGTGAGCGCGCCGCCCGTATGTCCGCGCCCAGGATCGCCGTGCGCGGGATTTCAAGGAGCAAGCGAACCGAAAGCTTATGCCGCTTCGCGAGCGCTCGCGATTCTCCTGAGTGCCAACCTCCGCGTCACTCAGGGAATTCACTGATGCAGGTAACACCACGTAAGGGCAATCGAACATTTTTCCCGCGCCTGCCGCGCGATATCATCCATTACTCCAAACGCATCGCGTAATTTAAGCGCCAGATGCATGAATGGTGCGAATTCCAAATAGACGCTGTTATCCTCTGCTGCGCCTCCGGACGGCACCTGTCACTGAGCAAACTGCCGACCAGAATGGGCTTCTGGCACTATAGAGAGTTTATTTCGAAAAAAAACGCCCCCGGGCATACTCGCGCTAGTGCGATGGCCTACAAGGCTATCAAATTTTGTTTACTTAAATCAAACATATTTTGACGGGCTGATTCATCTCGCTATGGTCACGAAAACTGAAAACAAAAATCCGGCCCTCGAGCTGGGTAGCAAGATACGCGCGCTGCGCCAGCGGCTGAAGCGCACACTCGATGACACAGCCACAGCAGCACGCATTTCAAAACCCTTCCTCTCGCAGGTGGAACGCGGCCTCGCCACGCCTTCGCTGACGTCGCTAGCGGGGATCGCCAGCGCGCTCGGCGTCACCGTGCAGTATTTCGTCGACACGCCCAGCGAAGAACGCTCGGTCAGCCGCGGCAACCAGCTGAAGTTTTTCGGTTTCGCCGACTCTGCGAACCTGTTCGCGCGCCTGACCAACCTGACAGGCGGCCGTCAACTCGAAGCGATTCTGGTGAAGATGCCCCCAGGACAGAAACGCTCCGAGGTGAACACCCATGCAGGCGAAGAATTTCTGTATGTGATCAGCGGCAAGGTCTCGTTGACACTGGAAGGCAAGACATTTGCGCTACAGGCAGGCGATAGCGCGCACTACGAGTCGACCGTGCCGCATAGCTGGGCCAATACGGCGCGCGGCGAATCGCTGGTGGTTTGGGTCGGAACACCGAGATTGTTCTGATAAGGGCGCCCCGCCACCTTCGGTCAGGCCACCCGCTCGTTCGTCATGACACGTGAGAGGCCATGCATTGGCCGGCGCAATGCCACATCGAACGGGTTGGTCTGCGGTCCGAGTGCCTGAGCCTGGCGCCGCAATAATTCGACCACCATCGGCAGACGGTCGTCGCCGAGACGCGCGGCTAGCGTTCCGACGCTGAGCGCCGCCACCGCCACGCCGGTGCGGTCGAGAATCGGCACCGCCACGCCGGCCATGCCGTCCAGCACGCCGCTATTGCGGCCTGCGTACCCGAGTTGCCGCACCCGTTCGATTTCGGTACGCAAATAGACTTCGTCGAGCACGCCGTAGCCGCGAATGCGCGGCACATTGAAGCGAATGATTTCCTCCCGCTCGGCTTCCGGAAGAAACGCCAGAATCGCGAGACTCCCCTGCCCAACGCCAAGTGCCACGCGCCCGCCAATATCGCCGGTGAACGAGCGAATCGGGAACGGCCCTTCGCAGATGTCCAGACATACCGCGTCGAAACTGCTTTTGACCAGCAGGAAAATCGTGTCGCCAAGGCTCGCGCACAATCGCAACAACGCCGGCCGGCACAGCGTGCGCATGCCGCTCGGATTGCCCGCCTGAGCCGCGAGCGCAAAGAACTCGACGCTCAGGCGATACAGCTTCGAATTCTCGTCCTGCTCGACCATTCCCTCCGCGATCAGCGCGTGCAGGATGCGGTGTACCGTGCCCTGGGTCAGCCCCACCGCTTTCGCTAGCCGGGTGACGCGCCCGCCATCGGGTTGCGCATCGGCCAAGGCGCGGATGACGGCAAACGAGCGCTGCAGCATGCCCGTGCCGGGTGCGTCGGGGGCATCGGGCGTGTCGGCATGGGGGACCCCTCGCTTTGCGGCAGCATTCATAGTTTTTCCTCAAACTTATTCCACTGTACGGAACACTATAAAGATTTTTATTCGTCAATGGAATAGCCGACCGCTCCCCTCGCGCGCGCAATTTCTCCTGAATATTAGGGATTCCTCGCGCATCACAGAGCGGAATGATGCACCGCCATTCCGAACAATTCATTCCGATCAATGGAATTTTTTCCATTCTTATACCGCCAAACGGAATTTGCATTTGACGACGCATAATTTGGCTAGCTAGAGTCGGCTCCATCAGAAGCGTTGTCGATTCAGCCGGTGCCGAGCCACCGAAAGGCCAGATCATGTCGTTCCTCACACTCACGGACGTGACGAAAACGTTCGGCGACCTGCATGCCGTCGCCGACGTCAATTTGTCGGTGGAAAAGGGCGAATTCGTTTCGCTGCTCGGTCCTTCCGGTTGCGGCAAGACCACCACGCTGCAGATGATCGCGGGCTTCGTCGAGACCACACGCGGGCGCATCGTGCTCGATGGCCGCGACATCACACATACCAGGCCTAACCAGCGTGGACTCGGCATCGTGTTCCAGAGCTACGCGCTGTTTCCGCACATGAGCGTCGCGCAGAACGTCGCTTTCGGTCTGGAAATGCGCGGCATCGGCAAAACCGAACGCGCCGAACGGGTACGTGAAGCGCTGGCACTGGTGCGGCTCGACACGCTCGCACACCGCTTTCCACGCGAACTCTCCGGCGGCCAGCGGCAACGTGTGGCGCTGGCGCGCGCCATCGTCATCGCGCCGCCCGTGCTGCTGCTCGACGAACCGATGTCGAATCTCGACGCCAAGTTGCGCGAGGACATGCAGTTCGAACTGCGCGCGATCCAGCGCAAGATCGGCACGACCACCATCATGGTCACGCACGACCAGTCGGAAGCGCTGTCGATCAGCGACCGCGTCGTCGTGATGGAAGCGGGTCGCATCACGCAGGTCGATACGCCGTATCGCGCGTATGAGCGCCCCGAAAACCACTTCGTTTCGCAGTTCATCGGCAAGGCCAACATGCTGCCGGGCAAGATCGTCGCGCGCGATGGCAACGACATCCGCATCGACCTCGGCCACGATCTCGCCGAGACCGGCAATACCTCACAACTGCCGATGCGCGAGCGCGTCGTCAACATCGGCGATGCCGTCACCCTATGCATTCGCCCCGAAAAACTACGGCTCTGCGCAGCGGGCGCGGGACGTCTGCCCGCCACCGTCACCAGCCGCTTTTTCCTGGGCAGCCAATGGCTGTACCGGGTGGACTCGAAGCTCGGCGAAGTGCTGGTGTGTTGCCAGAACGAAGGTACGGAACCTTTAGCGGAAGGCGCCACGGTCGGCGTGGACTGGAATAGCGACGCGATCCGCTTCGTGCAGCGGGAGGCACGCCATGGCTAGCGCGCCGCCTCTTTCCTCTGATAACGCGGACAACGCCGATAGCACAGGCAACGCCAACGAGAGCGGCAACGGCAGCAACGGCGATAGTGGTCACCGCGCCGGAAGCACACGCCGCGCGCCATGGCATGCCTTTGTCCCGCTATGGCTGATGTGCGCACCCGCCTTCCTGCTCTTCGCAGCGCTGGTGCTGATCCCGCTCGCGATGACGCTCGTGCTGACCTTCTACCGCTTCGATCCTGCGAGTGGTCCGATTGCTGCATTCCAGTTCGGCAACTACGCGGAAGTGTTGACGTCGAGCTACTTCCACACGATCTTCCTGCGCACTTTCGGCATTGCATTCATCACCACCTTGTTGTGCGTGGTGATCGGCACACCCGAAGCGTACGTACTGTCGCGCATGCGCGATCCGTGGCGCTCGCTGTTCCTGCTGGTGATCCTGGCGCCGTTGCTGGTGTCGGTGGTGGTGCGGGCATTTGGCTGGAGCATGCTGCTCAATCCGGGCGGCCTGGTGAATCAGGCATTCGCCCTGGTGGGTCTCGGACCATACAAGCTCGAATACACGACCTTCGCGATCGTCATCGCTCTCGTGCACGTGATGCTGCCGTTCATGGTGATCCCCGTGTGGACAGCCCTGCAGAAGCTCGACCCGCAAACCGAAAACGCCGCACTGTCGCTGATGGCCTCGCCTGCCACGACGCTGCGGCGCATCGTGTTGCCGCAACTGACGCCGGGCATCCTGTCCGGCAGCCTGATGGTGTTCGGCCTGTCCGCGAGCGCCTTTGCGATTCCGGGCCTGCTCGGTGGACGACGCCTGAAGGTGGCCGCCACGGCTGTCTACGACGAATTCCTCAGCTCGCTGAACTGGCCGCTCGGCGCCACCATCGCCGTGCTGCTGCTGATCGCGAACCTGATCGTGATGTTGACCTACTACCGGCTGCTGGAACGCAGGTACGCCCGGAGCATGGGCTAATCCACCAGACGACGAGACTACGATGAGAAAAAACGGCCCTCTCGCGCTGATCTTTCATGCGCTCGTGATCCTGTTCGTGTTGGCCCCCCTCGTGATCGTGGTACTGGTCGCCTTCACGCCCGACGAGACGCTGACGTTGCCCACGCATGGTTTCTCGCTGCGCTGGTTCCGTGCGATCCTCGACTATCCCGACTTCATCTCGGCGTTTTTCAACAGTCTCAAGCTTGCCTTCGCGTCGGCCACGCTGTCGCTGATCGTCGCGCTGCCGGCTGCACTTGCCATCGGCCGGGCGCGCTTTCCTGGGCGCGGCTTTCTGAACGGTTTGCTGCTGTCGCCGCTGGTGATTCCCGGTCTCGTGCTGGGCATTGCGTTGCTGCGCTTTTTCGCGCTGATCGGTGCAACCGGCTCGTTCGCATGGCTCGTGCTGGCCCATATGATCATCATCACGCCGTTTGTGATGCGGCTCGTACTCGCCTCGGTCAGTGGCCTCGATCGCAGCGTCGAGCATGCGGCCGCGTCGCTCGGTGCGGATGCGTGGACCACGTTTCGCCGCATCACCTTTCCGATGATCCTGCCCGGCATCACCGGTGGATGGCTGCTCGCTTTCATCAACAGCTTCGATGAACTGACGATGTCGATCTTCGTCACCTCGCCGCAAACCGTCACGCTGCCGGTGCGCATGTACATGTATGCGACCGAATCGATCGATCCGATGATGGCCTCCGTCTCTGCGCTGGTGATCTTTATCACGGCCGGCGCGATGCTGCTGCTCGACCGCGTGTATGGGCTCAATCGCATTTTGATCGGGCAGCACTGATGACTTCTTCTGCTTCGCCTACCATGTCCGGCACGCTGCACGTACCTGAATCCTCCGCTGAACACCGCCCGCAATTCGTACGCGTCGCGGAGCTGCGGCGCGCGCCGCTCGCTTTCGTGCTTGATGGCAAGCCGGTCAGTGCCTTGAACGGCGACACTGTGCTGACTGCGATTCTGACGCAGCAGCGCGAGGTCCGTCGCAGCGAATTCAGTGGCGAACCACGTGCCGGCTTTTGCCTGATCGGCGCGTGCCAGGATTGCTGGGTGCGCAGCGAAGATGGTGTTCGTCTGCGGGCATGTTCCACTTTGCTCACGGAAGGCATGCGCATTGTTACGCACAGCGCTGCGCCGGTTGGCTGCGCGGTGAATGCCGCGAGTAGCGTTGGTGCTGCTGGGGACGCTGATGCTGCTGGTACTGCCGGTACTGCTGCGGTCGCCGGTAACGCCGGTAACGCGCGAGATGCTGGCAACCCAGCCGCCGACGGAGCCACGCCATGAAGCACGAACAACGCGTGGTGATCGTAGGCGCGGGACCAGCCGGCGTACGCGCCGCTGAAACGCTCGTTGCAGCGGGCGTGCGCCCCGTGGTGCTCGATGAAAATGCGCGCTGGGGCGGACAGATCTATCGCCAGCCGCCCGCCAATGCCGCATTCGAACGCACGAAGCAAACCCTCTACGGTTTCGAAGCCCGCAAGGCCGACGCCCTGCATACGACGATGGCGGCGCTGCTGCCGCATCTGGACTACCGGCCCGACACGCTGGCGTGGTCCTGCGGGCAAGGGCGCCTCGACACATTGCACGCAGGACGCGAAACCGGCGTGCCGTTCACGCATCTGATCATCGCCAGCGGCGCCACCGACCGCGTGCTACCCATACCCGGCTGGACCCTGCCGGGCGTCTATACGCTCGGCGGCGCGCAGGTCGCGCTGAAATCGCAGGGCTGCGCGATCGGCCAGCGCGTCGTGCTCGCGGGCACCGGTCCCTTGCTGTACCTCGTCGCGTATCAGTACGTGAAAGCCGGTGCGCGGGTCGTGGCCGTGCTCGACACCAGCGCGTTCTCGCAGCAGATCGCCGCTGCGCCGAAACTTGCACGCCAGCCCGTCACATTGGCGAAGGGGCTGTACTACGTGGGCTGGTTGCAAGCGCATGGCGTGCGGATCGAGCGCAATGTGACGCTCGTCGGCATCGGCGGCGGGCACCACGTCAAATCCATCGCCTGGCACGGTGCGGGCAACGGCGCAACTGAAGAGACCCTCGCCTGCGACGCAGTGGGCCTCGGCTTCGGCCTGCGTCCGGAGACCCAACTCGCCGATCTGGCCGGCTGCCGTTTCCGCTTCGACGCGCAGAATCGTTGCTGGCTACCCGAACTCGACGCCGCTGGACGCAGCTCGGTACCAGGCATTTACCTGGCCGGCGACGGCGCGGGCATCGCCGGCGCCGATGCCGCGGAACTCGCAGGACGCCGCACCGCCCTCGCCGTCCTCGACGATCTGGGTATTGCCCATCCCCGTGGCCCCAACATGCCCGGCGCAGCATCGCTCGAGCGCCGCTTGCAGCGCATCACCGTGTTCCGCCAGGGCCTCGAAGCCGCCTTCGCGCCGCCCGCCGGCATTGCATCCCAATGGCCTGACGAGATGACCGTGTGCCGTTGCGAAGAAGTGAACGCGGGCGCGCTGCGCGGCTGCATCCGCAGCGGTGGAGCAACCGAGATCAACCGCCTGAAAGCGCTGACCCGCGTCGGCATGGGCCGCTGCCAGGGACGCATGTGTGGCGAAGCCGCGCTTGCCCTGCTGAGCGCGGAAACCGGCAAGCCGCTGGAAGCGGTCGGCCGGCTGCGCAGCCAGCCGCCGGTCAAGCCGATTCCGCTCTCTCCCGCGCTGTATGCCGACGACGTCGCCGAGATACCCGAAGAGGCCCGCGATGAATAAGCCTCTGCACTACGACGTCGCGATTGCCGGCGGCGGCCTGGTCGGCGCCTCGGCTGCGCTTGCGCTCGCCAAAAGCGGCCTGCGCGTGGGCCTCTTCGAACGGCGCTTCTGTGGCGCCCAGGCGAGTGGCGTCAATTACGGGGGCGTGCGTTGCCAGGGACGGCCGGCCGAACAGATGCCGCTTGCCATGCGGGCACGGCGCGTCTGGGACCGCTTGCCTGAACTGATCGGCATCGATGGCGAGTTTGTAGTCTCCGGCCATTTGCGGCTCGCACGCAGCGAGTCCGATCTCGCCGCGCTCGAAACGTGGGCCCGGATGGCGCGCACGCACGGTCTCGATCCGCAAGTGATCGGCGGCAACGAATTCCGGCGCCGTTACCCGTGGCTGGGCGCTGCGGCCATCGGCGGCTCGCTGTGTGCCAGCGATGGGCACGCGAACCCGCGCCTCGTCTCGCCGGCCTTCGCTCGCGCTGCGCGTGCCGCAGGTGCGGATATCCGTGAGCAGACCGAACTGACCGAAGTTAGCCACGACGGCACGCACTTCCAGTTGCGCGCGGGCGATCAGCATTTCACTGCCGACTGGTTGATCAATTCCGCCGGCGCATGGGCCGACAAGATCGCCGCATCCTTTGGCGAAAGCGTGCCAATGAAGCCGATCTACCCGAACATGTGGGTCACCGAGCCACTGCCGCTCTTCATCACGCACAACCTGGGCGTGTATGGCGGCGGCATCTACGCGCGGCAAGTTGCACGCGGCAACTGCGTGGTCGGCGGCGGCCGTGGACACGGCGACGGCGAATACGGCCAGCCCTCCACCGACACCACCCGCGCCGTCATGCGCGATGCCTGCGCATTGTTGCCTGCGCTGCGCGACGCGCTGCTGATCCGCACATGGAGCGGCGTGGAAGGCGAGACGCCGGACAGCAACCCGATAATCGGCGCGAGCCGCACCGTGCCGCGCCTGCTGCACGCGTTCGGCTTCTCGGGCGGCGGCTTTCTGCTCGCGCCCGGGGTCGGCGAAGTGCTCGCCGATCTGATTACCCGCGGCGCGACCTCTACGCCGCTAGACGCATTTGCAATCGATCGTTTCACCTCCGTCCCTACCCTGCACGCTCTCTAGTCAAACCCAGGAGATCCATCATGAAACTATTCCGGACCATGGCGGCACTCGCCGCATTGTGTGCCTTCGGTGCTGCGACGCCGGCGTGGTCGCAGACCAAAACGATCTACATCGGCATGAACGGCGGCCCGATGGAGAAGGCCTATACGAGCCAGGTGTTCCCCGACTTCGAAAAAGCCAATGACGTGAAGGTAGTCGTGGTGCCGGGGACGTCGTCCGATATCCTCGCCAAGCTGCTCGCCAACAAGGCCAATCCGCAGATTCATGTGGTGTTTCTCGACGATGGCGTGATGGCGCGCGCGGTCAGCATGGGCGTCTGCAAAAAGCTCGACGACGCACCGGTGCTCAAGGAGTTGTACCCGTTCGCGCGCATGAAAGACGATATGGGCGCAGGCGTGCAACTCGGCATGACCGGCATTGCGTACAACAAGAAGCTGTTTGCCGAAAAGGGCTGGGCGCCGCCGACCTCATGGATGGATTTCGCCGATCCGAAGTACAAGGGCAAAGTGGTGTTCCAGTCGGAGTCGAGCAGCACGTTCGGCCTGCATGGCTTCCTCGCGATCAATCGTGTGATGGGCGGCAGCGAGCAGAACGTCGAACCCGCCTTTACGAAGTGGTCCACGACCGTCGGGCCGAACGTCGCGGAGTACATCCCCAACTCGGCCAAGATCTCGGAAATGGTGCAGACAGGCGAAGCCGCCCTGTTCCCGCTCACGCCGACCGGTGTCAGCGATCTGCAGGACAAGGGCATTCCGGTGGCTTACGCGAATCCGAAGGAAGGCGCGGTGCTACTGCTGGTCGACCTGTGCGTGGTGAACAACAACCCGGACCCCGCGCTCGCCCAGAAGCTCGCGCAATTCCTGCTGTCCGCTCCTGCGCAGACCAAGGCAGCCGACGCCGGCAAGCAGATTCCGACCAACCGCCTCGCGAAGATGCCGCCCGCGATGCAGCAAAGCCTCGGCAATGTCGAGGATCTGCTGCACAAGGTGACGGTGGTGGATTGGGATGCGATCAACGCGCATCGCGCGCAGTGGGATACGCGCTGGAACCGGCAGATCGAGCAGTAAGTACCTGCGGTGCGTGGTGCGTTGCAGCGTCGCTGCAGCGCACCGCGCTGCGCTTAAGCGGACATCATGACGGAAAGCGACACCGAGAACCAGATCGCGCACACGCCAGCCAAAAACAGACGCCGGGCCACGCGAATCCCGGCGTCGTTACTCTCCGACTCGACCGGGCGGGTTGCCATCCACGGCACCAGACCGAGGCAGGCGAAACCGCCCAGCGCGCACAGGACGACCAGCGCATCGGTGAATCTCCACGGCGCGGGCTCGTGGATCCCCCAGTAGCCGAGATAGACGATACCGATCGAAAACGTCGTCGCCGACGCCGAACTCAGCGCCACCACGGATCCCGTTGGACTCGGCATCATGCCCTCCTGTTGAACGACCGCCGCTGCGTTCGCGGCCTGATCGATTCTACTGCATGGCATGTTTCGTTCTAAGGCGTGCTGTGCGCCGTGCGCCGCAAAACCTCGCCAGCGGCGCCCCGACGCCCGGCTATTGCCCGACTATTCAGCCGTGCGTGCCTGACGAGCCTCGTAGGCCTTCAAATGGCTATACGCGATGCGCAACAGCGACAGCCCTGAATCGCGCTGTTGCGCCGATCCGCCGCGCTGGATCAGATCGCCGAGAATGTGGTCCGCTTCCGTGCGGGCGTGATTTTCGACATCGCGCAGCATGGAAGCCGTCAACGGCGAAGGAGTGAAGAGTGTCTGGTTGGCACGCGCGTCGAACTTCGGCCCCATCGAGAAGCCGTTGTGCTCCGCCACGGCGCGGCATTCGCCGAGCACGCCTTCAATCACGCGACGGCCATCCGGCGCACTCAGAATATCGGCCACTGCGCCACGGAACAGGCACGTGCTCGCCGCGAGCGTTGCAAGGAACACCCACTTTTCCCACATGCCCAGCAGAATATTGTCGCTCGTCGCGACGTCGAAACCTGCGCCGGACATGACCTCGCCAATTGCGCGCACGCGCTCCGACAGGCCGCCTTCCAGTTCGCCAAAAGAGATTGCCTGAGATTCGTTCAGGTGAACGATCTCGCGCTCGCGGTTGAGTGTCGCTGCGATAAAGCATTGACCACCGAGCACACGCGCAGCGCCGAACTTCTGCGTAAGGACATCGATGTGCCGCATGCCGTTGAGCAACGGCATGATCACCGTCGACGAGCCGACGAAAGGTTCGAACGACGCGATCGCATCGTCGAGGTTGTAGGCCTTGCAGCTCAGCACGACCAGATCGAACGGCTCGGCGGTATCGCCTGTCTGCACGGTCTTGACGTCACGCAGCGTGGCGTCGCCGTGCGCGCTCTTGATGACAAGGCCGGCACGCCGCAACTCTTCTGCCCGGCCGGCTCGCACGAGGAATGTCACGTCACGGCCAGCCTGAACCAGACGGCCGCCGAAGTAGCCGCCCACCGCACCTGCACCTACAACTAGAATTCGCATCGCTTTGTCTCTCGGGAGAATGTGTTGAGCCGTTCACGGGCACTGTGCCGCCCGCCGCCTGTAGGCCGCGGGACGCGAACCGGCGCATCTGCGTGAATGTAGCAAAAATTCCCGGTCCGCATCGACGCGGTGTGCATTGGGCAGCTCGCCTCCCTGCGCGCGCGCATTGGTGGCGACGCCGCTCCGCTTTCGCAAGGCTCAGAGAATTTCGAGCGCCAGCGCGATGCCCTGGCCGCCGCCGATGCACAACGTCACGATCCCGCGCTTGAGGCCATCGCGGCGCATCGAGTGGATCAGACGAGTGGTCAGCACGGCGCCCGTTGCACCGATCGGATGACCGTGTGCGATCGCCCCACCTTCGACATTGACGAGCGCTTCGTCGACGCCGAGCCTGCGCAACACGGCAATCGGCACAGCGGCAAAGGCCTCGTTGATCTCGACCCGCTCGACGTCCTTCAACTGCCAGCCGGCGCGCGCCAGCGCCATCTGTACGGCCGGCACCGGTCCAAGCCCGAACATACCGGGCTCGACCGCCGCCACGCCGTACGCGACGAGCCGCGCAAACGGCTCGATGCCGTGCGACTCAGCAAAGCCGCGCTCCGCAACCACCATCGCTGCCGCACCGCTGTTCAGACCCGGCGCGTTACCGGCGGTAATCGTGCCGTCGGGGCGGAACGCCGGACGCAGCCTGGCCAGCGTTTCCACCGTGGTGTCCGGACGAGGTTGCTCGTCGCGTGAGAATGGCTGCGGTCCCTTGCGTCCTTCGATCTGCACGCTCACTACCTCGGCATCGAACAGGCCGCGCTCCTGCGCCGCCGCGAAACGCTGTTGCGAACGTGCGGCCCAGCGGTCCTGCGCCTCGCGCGTGATGTCCATCAGCGTCACGAGGTCTTCGGTATGCCAGCCGGAATGCTCGCCGGAAAACGCATCCAGCAAACCATCGCGCAGCATGCTGTCGTGCACCTGAGCGTTGCCCATCCGATAGCCCCAGCGGCCTCCGTCGAGCAGATACGGTGCACGGTCCATATTTTCCATGCCGCCTGCCACCGCGGCGTCGCCCAGACCCAGCCAGATTTCATTTGCCGCCGATGCGATAGCCTGCGCGCCTGAACCGCAGACACGGTTCACGGTCAACGCCGGTACCGCGACCGGCACACCGCCGCCGATTGCCGCCTGGCGCGCCGGGTTCATCCGGTTGCCGGCCTGGATCACATTACCCAGCACCACCGAGCCCAGTCGTTCTGCCGCAAGACCGCTGCGACTCAGCGTCTCGCGCACCGCAACGGCACCGAGATCCGTCGCCGGCACCTCTTTTAGCGTCCCGTTGTAAGCGCCAATCGGCGTTCTCACCGGATTGCAGATCACTACATCTCGCTTGCTCATCATCATCTCCCGCTATGAAGTACCGCACGCCTACGCCCCGCATGCGCGAGGCAAGCGTGCCTCAATTGGCGGCCACCGCCGCCGGCGCATCCCATCCGCCGCCCAACGACCGGTACAACGCCACCGCCGCCAGCGCATGCTCGCGCTTCGCCTGATTCAATGCTTCGGAGTCCCGCAGATACGCTTCCTGCGCAGCCAGCACGTCGAGGAAGCTGGAAGCGCCGTCTTTATACAGTTCGGTAGACAGCCGCAGCGCATGACCGGATGCATCGAGTGCACCGCCCAGGCGCTCCACCTGCGTGGAATCGCTGACCAGATCGCTGCGCGTGTCTTCGACTTCCTTGAGCGCCTGCAGCATCGTCTGCTGCAAGCCGAGTTGCGATTCGCGCAGCTTGCTTTGGTGCTCGTCGATATTGGCGGTGATACGGCCCGCGTTGAAAATCGGGCTGGTCGCGTTCAAGGCGGCGCTAAACAGGTTGTCGGTCAGGGTTGGCAAGCCGAGATACGACGACGCCAGCAAACCATCCGCGAGATTCAGATTGAACTGCGGATAACGTTGCGCCTTCGACTGCCCCACTTCCGCTGCGCGTTGTTCGACGCTCGCATAGGCAGTCCGCACATCGGGACGGCGCAACAATGCTTCGGAGGGCAGAACTTGCGGCACGCTTTGCGCCGGCACGGGGATATCGCGCGCCGTCGTCAGCAACAGGTCATTGACGCTTTCCGGCGTACGTCCCGAGTAAACCGCGATCAGACTCAACTGATGCTGGATCGTCGACTGCACGTGCGGAATCTGCGCCTGCAGGTCCTGCAACTGGTTCTGCGCACGGGCGACGTCGAGCTGCGTCGACAGGCCATAGTGCAGCCGTTCTTGCGTCAGCTTCAACGCCCGGCTTCGAATCTGCTCGTTGTCGTTCAGGATCTGCAGCTCCGACTGCGCCCAACGCAGATCGATGTAGGCCGACGCAGTGTTGGCCGCGAGCGCGAGGCGCAGTTCGTCGAGCGCACCCTCACGGCCCGAAACCTGAGCCTCGGCAGCCAGCACCGCGAGCCGCTCGCCGCCGAAGACGTCGGGCGTCCAGCTCGCCGCTACGCCGAACCCAGCCTGACGTACGTAGCCGAGCGGTGGCGGCGCATTCTCCCGTTGGTCCGCGGCCGTCGCCGTAGCGTCGAGTTCGGGCAGCAACGTCGAGCGTTGTTGCGTGGTGACGGCCTGTGCCTGCTTGACACGCTCCACCGCAGCCTGCACATCCAGATTGCTGTTCAGCACCGACTCGACGAGTTGATGCATCACCGGGTCACCGAAGTGCGTCCACCAGGTATTTGCGTCCACCGTATCCTGCGGTGCGTCGACGCTCCACGCGGCGGGCGCCACAGCCTGAGCCGAGTGCGGCAGATCCGCGTGCGTCTCGGGCTGTACCGCACAGGCCGCGAGTCCCAGAAGCAGCGCACTCGCCATGCTATATGCTGCGATCGATTTCATATCGCTATCCTGATCAATATCTAATGAGCGTCGGGAGGCGGAACATTCAGGCCGAACGGACGCGAAAACGCCACGCTCACCAAAGCCACCACAAAACAAAGCGCCACCGCAAGATAGGCGTCGGAGAAGGTCAGCACCAGCGCTTCGCGCATCAGAAGCGTGTGCAGCAAGTCCAGTCCCGCATGGCCAGCATTGAGCGTGTCGCCGCCGATCGCGGCGAGCCGCGCAGCCTGCTGTTGCAGTAACCCTTCGACTATCGGACGCCCGGCTGTGACGTGCTCGTCGAGCCGCTCGTAGTGCAGGTTCAGGCGGTCGTTGAGCATCGTGCTGCTCACCGCAATGCCGATAGCACCGCCCAGGTTTCGCATCAGATTGAACAGCCCGCTTGCCGAGCGCAGCCGCGATTGCGGCAGCGAACCAAGCGCCATGGTGACTATTGGCGGCACGCAGAACTGCTGGCCGATACCGCGCAACGCCTGCGGCAACAGCAATTCCTGCCAGCCCCATTGGTTAGTCAACGGTACATACAGATAGCAGCCCAGACCAAAGCACGCGAGTCCGAAGACCATCAGCCAGCGCATGTTGATCACCCGTGCGAGCCGCGAATACGCCACCAGCGCGATCAATTGAAAACACCCCACGGACAGCAGCGCGATACCAATCTGCAGCGAATCGAAACCGCGCACGCGCCCGAGGAACACAGGTGTCAGAAACACCGTGCAAAAGAGGCCAATGCCCGTGATGAACGACAGCAGGCTGCCAATGCCGAAGTTGCGGATCGCCAGCGCACGCAAATCGACGATCGGCTCTTTGGCCGTGAACGCATGCACGAGGAACAGAAACCCGCTGATGGCGGAGACCCACGTACACAGCACGATCACGTCGTCGCCGAACCAGTTCTTGCGCGGCCCTTCTTCGAGCACGTATTCGAGGCAGCCAAGAAAAAGCGACATCAGCAGCATGCCGAGGTAGTCGCCTTTTTTTATCAGCGACAGCTCGACTTTATCGATGTGCACGAACTTCGGCACCAGCACCGTGACTAATACGCCCGGCACGAGGTTCAGGTAGAACAGCCAGTGCCATGACCACTGATCGGTGATCCAGCCGCCGATCACCGGGCCGATAGTCGGCGCAAGCGAAGCGAGCGCGCCGATGGTGGTGGACGCAATCAGCCGCTGTTTGCCGGGGAAAAGCACGAACGCGGTGGTGAACACAGTGGGAATCATCGCGGCGCCGAGTGCGCCTTGCAGGCCGCGAAACAGGATCATCGAGTTGATGTCCCACGCGAGGCCGCACAGCATGCTGGTGATCGTGAAGCCGAGGGAAGAGAACGCAAACAGCCAGCGCGTCGAAAAAACGCGCGTGAGCCAGCCCGACATCGGGATCACCATGATCTCCGCGATCAGGTACGAGGTCTGCACCCACGAGAGCTCGTCCTGGCTGGCGGACAGGCCGCCGCCAATATCCCGCAGCGAAGACGCGACGATCTGGATATCCAGCGTGGCCATGAAAAAACCGAGGCACATCAGCGCGAATGCAAACGCCTTGGTGCGGGTGGGCTGGTCGGCAGGGTTCAAGGGTTGGGTCATGGTCGGCAGGTCTCAGACGGACGTGGACGCGAGCGCAGAGCCGCGCGATTCGGCGCTGCGGTCACGAATGCGCCGGCGTGCTGCCGCCGCTGCCGACATGTACCTTCACCGTCGCAGACAAGCCGGGGCGCAGCACGCCCAGCA
Source organism: Paraburkholderia sp. GAS33 (assembly GCF_050436645.1). NCBI lineage: Bacteria > Pseudomonadati > Pseudomonadota > Betaproteobacteria > Burkholderiales > Burkholderiaceae > Paraburkholderia > Paraburkholderia sp. GAS33. The sequence goes on along the minus strand of NZ_JBNDMP010000006.1, from coordinate 174,097 downwards.
TGTCTGGAGGCACCTCGAGGTGTATCCGCACCGGCACGCGCTGCACGATCTTCGTGAAGTTGCCGGTTGCGTTTTCTGCGGGCAGGACGCTAAAGGTCGCGCCAGTAGCAGGCGCCAGACTGTCGACCACGCCGTGCAGCGACTTGCTGGAAGCGTCGAGCGACACGTCGACCGCATCGCCCACGCGCATCTTCTTCAACTGGTCTTCCTTGAAGTTCGCGTCGACCCACAAACCTGTCGAAGGCACGACCGTCAGCAGCGAAACGCCGGTATTGGCGAGCAACCCCACCTGGGCCGTGCGATTACCAATGTAGCCATCCACCGGTGAGCGGATCGTGGTGTATTCGACGTTCAGCTCCGCGACGCGCTGTGCCGCCTGCGCCGTCGCCACGCGCGCCTGCGCCGCACCGATTTGCGCGTCGAGCACGCTGATCTGGCGCTGCGCGGCCAGCAGCGCCGCGCCGCTGCGATCCACCGCGGCATGCGCCTTGGTGAGATCCGCATCGGCGCGCTCGACGATCTGGTTCGACACGGCTTCGTCCTTGACGAGTTCGCGGTAACGGGTCTCGTCCTGGGCACTACGGGTCAACTCCGCGCCCGATGCCTTCACCTCGGCCGCCTGCTCGGCGATGGTCGCCAGTTGCAGCGACTTCCTGGCCTGCAACTCGGTGACCGCTGCCTGGGCGCTCTGGACGTCGGCGGTAGCTTGCGCGAGACGCGCATCGTAATCGCGCGAATCTAGCCGGATCAGTACCTGATTCACCTGCACGTGCTGATTGTCGTGGACCAGCAGATCGGTGACGAAACCGTTCACCTTCGGCGCCATCACCGTGACGTCGCCGCCGACGTAGGCATCGTCCGTGGTCTCGACAAAGCGGCCAATCACAAACCAGTACGACAGCGCCGCGGCCAGAACCACGGCCACGGCAATCACCGCGAGCAGCATCCACGGGGTACGTCGTGCCGGTTTTGCGAGGCCGGCGGCGCTGGGCGGAGCAATAGTCGAAGGTGTAGTGGACATGATGATGGTGTGTGTGTATGCACTAAATATTGGTCAAAGCGAGCGTGAAAACCACGCCACCCCTTACCTGATAATCAAGCCTTGGTCATATCGAACAGCTCGCGCCGCAGCGATGCCGCGCGTTGAGCGCCGAAACGGCGCTCGAAGTCGTCCTGCGCCGCGTGCCAGCAAACGCGCGCGGCCGCGAGTTTCGCCTCACCGGCCTCGGTCAGGCTAAGCGCCAGTTCCCTGCCCTTCGCTGCCGCGCTGCGACTCTGCAACAGGCCATCGCGCTGCAGCGGCTGGATCGCACGCACCAGCGTGGTCCGTTCCATCACCATCTGATCCGCCAATACCTTCATCGTCATCGACGCCGCGCGACTGATCCGGCTCAGGATCGAGAACTGCGTGATCGTCAAACCAACCTCGGTGAGATGCCGGTCATAAAGCTGCGACACGTAGCGAGCGGCCTGGCGAATTGCGAAACAATCGTCATCGGGGAACACCTGCATCTCGTCGATCCTGATTCCAAGTGCATACGCACTTACAAGCATAAAAGATGATCGCCAACCTTACAGCCTTGCAGCGCTAACGTGCGTGTCTGGCGGCCGCTTCACTCAGCGGTCATACCGAACAGTTCCGCCCGCAACGCCTTCGCCCTCGCGTGGCCGAACTTTCCTTCGAACTCGGCTTGTGCGTTGTGCCATGCCGCGGCGCCCTGCGCGAAGGTCGCCTTGCCCGCTTCCGACAAGCTGAGCAGATAGGTCCGCCCATCGTGCTCCGATGCTTCGCTAACCACCAAACCATCGCGCTGCAGCGGTTTGAGCGCTCGCACCAGCGTTGTGCGGTCCATCACCATCGAATCGGCCATCTCGACCATGGTGGCCGGTGCCCGCCGCGCCAGCTTCGCCAGAATCGTGAACTGCGCAGCCGTCAGCCCCACCTCGCCGAGATGGCGCTCGTAAAGCTGCGTCACATAGCGGGCGGCTTGCCGCAGCGCGAAGCAATTGCACTCGTCGTAAGAGATAGGTCGGGTCATGAGAGCGAGTCTATATGTGCGTACACACAGAGTCAAGAAGCAAGCAAATCGAAAACTTCTTGTAATCTCCCCGAATACGTTATTACAATATCTTACAAATCGATTCACCGGGGTTAGAACGGCTTGGGCACTTGTTTGAGCGCCCGCTTACCGCCGTTTCTATGTATCAAAAAAGACGCGAGGGGCTAACACGTCATGACAACGGTAACCAGCAACACCGCTTCCAGTTCAGCGAGCGCGGCACTCCAGGAAGCCGCGCAATCGATCATCAGCGGCTCGACCAACTCGACTACTGACGTGAACGCCCTCGTCACAGCGCTCGTCAATGCGAAAGTGGCCGGCAAAACGGCCATGCTCGCCAGCCAGGCGACGCGCGACAACAATCAGTTGACCGCACTCGGCACATTGAAGTCGGTCCTCTCGCTGATGCAAAGCGCCTTGACGCCGCTCGCAAACGGCACCGCCTTCTCGAGTTTCACGGCCACCACCAGCGGCAAGGGGCTCACCGCCACTGCCGGCAAAGGCGCTGTGGCTGGAAGCTACACGGTCGACGTCGACAACATTGCCTCCTCGCAGTCCATCACCTCGGGCGCGTTCAGCAGCAAAGAGGCGCTCGGCTCTGGCTCGCTGAAGATATCGTTGGGCGGCAACAGCACCACGATCAATATCGAACCGGGCAAGAGCACGCTTGCCGATATTGCCGCGGCTATCAACTCGGCATCCGGCAATCCGGGCGTGTCGGCCACGGTCGTCAACGGCGTGGACGGTACGCATCTGTTGCTGCACTCTGCCTCCACAGGGCTGGCTAACGGCATCAACGTGCAGGTCACCTCTAGCGACGCTGAACTCAACAAGCTAAGCGTCAAAACCAGCACCTCGACCACGACGCCTGCCACCACGGTAGTAGACGATTCGGGCAACTGGAAGCAAAGCGTTGCCGGCCAGGACGCGCATTTCAGTATTTCCGGCATGGCGATCGCGAGTGCGAGCAATACCGTCACCTCGGCGATCGACGGCTTGACGCTGAACCTCTCCGACGATGCCGTAGGCAACCCGCAGACGCTGACGATCGCGCAGGACGTCACCGATCAGAAGACCGCCATTGGCGCGTTCGTCACGGCGTACAACAACTTCGTCACCGCGGCGGCTTCGTTCACGGGTTTCGATGCAACGAAGGCGGCCGGTTCCCAGGGTAGCGTGCTGCTCGGCGACTCGACGCTCAACGCGATCCGCAACACGCTCTCCGGCGCGATGAGCGGCGGCGTGAAACAGGGCAGCGGCGCGGCGAATCTCGCAGGGATCGGCATCACGTTTCAGAAAGACGGCACGCTCAAGATCGACGATGCCAGACTGACTAGCGCGTTGAGCAACGACTCGACAGCGGTCTCAGCGCTCTTCAATTCGAAGACCGGTCTGGCTGCGTCGCTGGACACGTCGCTTACGTCGTTCCTGAAGACCGGCGGTTTGCTCGATACGCACTCCGCAGCGCTCACTACTGATCTGAAATCGCTGACCACCCAGCAGGACCAGCTCACCGATTACACGGACAAGCTCACCAAGCGGTATGAGGCGCAGTTCACGGCGCTCAATCAGTTGATGGCGCAGACCAGCCACAACGCAGACTATCTGACCGCGTTGTTTGGCGGGAAGAATAGTGATGGGGCGCTGGCGAATAACAAGTAGGTCGCCAACCGCACACCTCACCCCCGCGACAAGACAGCCTGCAAAAAAGCCTGTGTCCGCGGTTGAGTCGGCGCCGAGAAAATCTCCGAGGGCGGACCGGCTTCGACAATCACGCCGCCGTCCATTACTACGACGACGTCGGCGACTTCTCTCGCGAAGCCCATTTCGTGCGTGACGACTACCATCGTCATACCTTCGCTAGCCAGCAGTTTCATCACCTGTAGCACTTCCCCAACCAGTTCCGGGTCAAGCGCCGAGGTGGGCTCATCGAACAGCATCACACGCGGCTGCATGGCGAGAGCGCGCGCAATCGCGACACGTTGCTTCTGGCCACCCGAAAGACTGGCGGGCATCGCATCGGCCTTATGTGCAAGGCCAACCTTCTCAAGCAACGCCAGCGCCGCGGCGTCAGCATCGCCTTTGCTCAAACCGCGCAACATGCGCGGCCCCACCGTAATGTTATGCAGTACGGACAGATGCGGAAACAGATTGAACGACTGAAACACCATACCCACTTCAGCACGCAACGCATTGAGCGAGCGCTCCTTGAGCATGACGCCGTGATCCACCAGACGATGTCCGCAAATATCGACGGTACCCCCCTCGGCCTGCTCGAGCCCATTGCAGCAGCGCAGAAACGTGCTCTTGCCCGAGCCGCTCGGCCCGATCACGACCACCACTTGCTGCGGCTGAATGTCGAAGTCGATGCCGTCCAACACCACATGCGAGCCAAACGATTTGGTCAGTCCGCGAATCTGAACGATAGGTTGCGATGCGTCGTTCATTGCACCATGCCCCCTGCGCGCAGATGGCGTTCGACGCGATGCAGCGCGTAATGCGTCGCCTGGGTCAACACGAGATAGACCAGCGCAATGACGAGATACACCTCGAGCGAACGATACGACACGCTGATGATCTTCTGTCCTTCATGCATGAGATCGTCGATCGTCAGCAGCGAAACCAGCGCCGAGTTCTTGATCAGCGCAATGAACTCGTTGCCGAGCGGCGGGATCATCCGCACCACGGCCTGCGGGAGAATGATGGCGCGCATCGCCTGCCCCGACGACATGCCGATCGAGCGTGCCGCCTCCATTTGCCCGCGGTCCACGGATTGAATCGCCCCGCGTACGATCTCGGACACATACGCAGCCGAATACAGCCCAAGCCCAAGCACGCCGCACACGAACGCAGGCAACAGGATGCCGAACTGCGGCAAGCCGAAGAACAGCAAAAACAGTTGCACGAGCAACGGCGTACCGCGAAAGAACGTCAGATATGCGGTGCAAAACCCATACAGCACGCGGCGTTTCGGCGTAAGCCGGCCAATGCCGATAAGAAGTCCGAGCACACAACTCAGCGCGAGCGCCGCGGCAGTCACTTCCACCGTAACGAGCGCACCGTGTGCGATGTCGCTCCAGCCTGCGACGACCGGCGAGAAATCGAGTTCCATCTGGATGGCTTAGCCGTTTACTGTGCGTCGGCGCCGAACCATTTGTGGACAATCGCCGTGTAGGTGCCGTCCGCCTTGATCTTCGCAAGCGCGGTGTTCAACGCGGTCTTCAGTTCAGGCTCGTCCTTACGGACCGCAATGCCGTATTGCTCGGTGGTGAGCTGCTGGCTGATCACGCGAAAACCGCCGCGCGCTTTCGCCAGTTGATAAGCAGCGGGCTTGCCGGTGACGGCAGCGTCGACGCGGCCAATGCCGACCAGATCGAACATCTCCTGATTCTTCTCCACCTCGACGCGCTGCACTTGTGGGTAGTTGTCACGCAGGAAGTTGACCGACTTCGTGCCCACCTGCACCGAGATCTTCTTGCCGTTCAGGTCGGTGAGTGCCTTGATGGGCGAATCGGTTTTCACCAGCGCGACGAGACCACCTGCATAGTATGGCTCGGTGAAGTCGACCACTTTGGCGCGCTCGTCCGTGATGTAGATCGCCGAAATCGCAATGTCGAAGCGGTGCGCAATCAGACCCGGAATCAGGCCTTTGAAGTCGATATCGGTCCACTGCACGGTCTTGCCCATCACCTTCGCCAGCGCATTCATGATGTCGATATCGAAGCCGGTACGCGCGCCGTTTTCGGTGAACTCCATCGGCGGGAAGGTGGCGTCGGTGGCGACCTGCAGCACGTTGGCGCCTTGCGCGGAAGCGGTCCCGGAGAAACCGGCGAACGTGACGGCGAGCGCGAAACACGTGAGAGACAACAGGCGATGCAGCTTCAAGGCGGCGCTCCTTAAGAGGATCAATCAAAGGCTCGATGCAAGGATCAATGCGACGCTCGATTCACTCAAGCGGCAGCACGCTCACCCCCACTTCAACACGATGCGCCCCGCCACCGAGAATCATCCCGCGCAACAAGGATACATCGCTGTAATCGCGGCCAATGGCCAGCGTCACGTGATCCATATCGGCCAGCACGTCATTGGTAGGATCGAGATCGATCCAGCCGCTGCCGGGGCAATGCACCGACACCCACGCATGCGACGCATCCGCGCCAATCAGGCGCGGTTGTCCGGGCGGCGGATCGTTGCGCAGATAGCCGCTGACGTAGCGCGCCGGCAACCCAAGTGAGCGCAGACAGCCGATCATCACCTGCGCAAAATCCTGGCACACGCCGCTCTTGAGTTCGAAGGCGCGCTCGGCCGGCGTATCGAACATCGTCGCCGAAGGCTTGTAGTCGAAGTCCTCGTAAATGCGATGCATCAGGTCGATCGCTCCTGCTGCGATCGGCGTGCCGGGCGCGAAGCTCGGCAGCGCATAGGCACGCAATACGGGCCGCAGCGTGATATTCGGCGAAGCAAAACAGAACTCGACTTCGGGCCGGAATTCGCCGCCCACGCGAAAACGCAGCGCTTCGGCCACCTCGTCCCAGGCCGGCGTGGTGTCCGGATCGAGTTGCGTCCAGCGCGGCGTCAGTTCCACGGTCGTTTCGCTGATCATTTGCAACCGTTCGTGCGGCGCATCGAGCGTGAAGTACAGCACATCGTTGCCGAATGCGTCGACCCGGCTATGCAGATACGACGGCTGCGGTTCGATCGTCTCCTCGTGCGAGATGACACGCTGCCACTCGCACTCCAGCGGCCGGATCGTCGCCAGATGCTGGGCGGTCTCGACGAACGTCGAATAACGATAAGTGGTGCGATGCGAAACCGACAGGATGGTCTGCGCGGTCTTCATGACGATACCTGCGAAGCGAGCGTGTTGGCGTGGCTGAAATAGCGCGCGCTGATTTCATTGGCCGCCGCGGCGGCAAAGGTGCCGAGTTCGTCGCACACCTGGATCAGTGCGACATAGGCGCCGTTTTCATCCGTTTCGCACAGGCTTTCGAGCGATGGCAGCGTGCCGGGCGGCGGCATCAGATCGACAAACGAGCGACTCCGGGCGCTGCCCGCCGCAATCGAAATCTCGTCGAGCTTGCCGCACAGGCGCTCGTAGACCCCGTATAAACCACGCGGATTGGTCGGCTCGACCACCAGCAGATCGATTAGCGCCGGAACTTCGAGACGCCCCGGATAGAGCGAGCGATACGTGAGCGTGCTGTCGAAAAGCTGCAGCAGCAGATCGAATCCGGCGGGCGTCGCAAGCTGTCCTTTGTCGGCTACCACGCGCAGGATCGACGTCATCGCCGCGACCCGCTCGATATGCCGGCCGGCGAACAACAGACGCCACGCTTCGTCGCGCGTCATGCGGTCGCCTTGCGCGCCGCTGATCGCCGAGAGCTGGGTCGCGAGGTGTTCGAGCGCATCCATCAAGGTAACGCGGTCATAACGGTCATAGCGTCCGCTGCCGGCCGACGCGGCGACGCCGTTCGCACCATTGCCGCCCGTCTGCGGCACGCTCGCCGGCATAAGCCTCTGCAACGCGTCGCGGAAATCGTTGCGAGCGGCGAGAATCGTGCGCCAATGATCATTCGACAGGCGGCCACGAATCTCGCCACTCGCCCGCGCCTGCGCCGACAGCACCTGGCCGATGCTGGCCGCGCCATTGGCCTCGTGCAGATTGGCCACCAGCGTCCGCTCGAAGGCCTGCAGCGAATCCTCGGCGCGCACGTCGCCGGATTGCACCAGGCCGCAGTACAAGGCCAGTTCGACCAGCGTCTCGAACATCGCGTCCGCGTCGGCGCTTTCGAGCGAGCCGAGAATCAGGCGCAACAGCCGCACGTTGTTTTCAGCGCGCTCGCTATAGCGGCCGGCCCAGAACAGATTCTCCGCGGCACGGCTCGACACCGTACGATGCTTGCGCGCGAGATCGGCGGGCTGCATCGGCGATGGCAACAGCGTGAATGTGGAGATCGGCTGGCTCGATAGCACCCACGTGTCGACGCTGCTGCCGCCGAACTGCATCGAGACGGTAGCCTGCCGTTCCGCCGCGAGGCGCGTGAAGCCGCCAGGCATCACATGCCAGCCGCCGTCGAAATCCGCGATGGCATACACGCGCAGCACCGACGGCCGGCGGCCAAGCGTGCCGTCCTCGAAACGAGGCGTGCACGAATACGGCAACGGAAGCTGGATCGTGAAGTTATCGGGCAGCGCTTCAATACGGCTGCGCCACGCTTCGAGATTCTGTAGACCTTGCTCCAGTCCAGGTGGACTGTCGCGCCGCGCCGCGGGCCAGGTCGGCACGAGAAAGGCTTCATCCAGCCGCCTGAAGGCGTGCTCGCGAGCCGCTTCCTCGCCGCACCACCACGTCGGCACGCCCGGCAGCAGCAGATCTTCGCCCAGCAGCGCCTCGGCGATGCCCGGCAGAAAGCCGTGCAACGCGGGCGATTCGACGAAGCCCGAGCCCGGCACGTTCGAGACGATCACGTTACCTGCCCGCATCACCTGCAACAGGCCAGGCACACCGATGCTCGAATCCGCGCGTAGCTCGACCGGATCGCAAAACGCGTCGTCGAGGCGGCGCAGCACCACGTGCACGCGCTCGAGTCCTGCGAGCGTCTTCAGATACAGCTTGTCGTCGCGCACCGTGAGGTCTTTGCCCTCGACGAGCGTCACGCCCAGGTAGCGCGCCAGAAAAACATGTTCGAAATAGGTTTCGCTGAACGGCCCTGGCGTGAGCAGTGCGATATGCGGGGAACTGTCCGCGGCGTCACCATGCATCACGGCGCGCGCCGACTCCACCAGCGTGGCGATCAGTTGCGAATAGGTCGGCGCGAGCCGGTTCACATGCAGCGAGCGGAACGGCTCGGCAAACTGGCTCGAAACGATCAGCCGGTTTTCCAGCGCGTAGCCGAGGCCCGACGGCGCCTCGGTACGATGCGACATCACGGTCCAGTTGCCGTTAGACGCACGCGCCAGATCGACGGCGACAACGTGCAGATACTGGCCGCCCGGAGGCGTAAAGCCGCGCACGGAACGCAGATAACCCGGATGGCCGAACACCAGCGCCGGTGGCAACTGCCCATTCTGCAGCAGGGTCTGTGGGCCATAAACATCGGCCACCACCGCGTTCAGCAACTGCGCACGCTGCATCACGCCCTGCTCGATTTCGGCCCACTCGGCCTCGCCAATCAGTAACGGTAAAAGATCAAGCGCCCACGGCCGTGGCTCGCCCTTGTCCGCGTAGACGTTGTAGCTGATGTCGTTATCGCGGATCTGCTGCGCGACCGAGGCGGTGTTGTTTTCAAGCCTGGCGATACCGTCTTCGCCTAGCAGATCGAAAAACTGCCGCCACGGTTCGCGCAACGCCCCGGACGAATCGAGCAACTCGTCCCAGTGCCCATCGCGGACCGGCAGCACCCGCAGGAGCGACAGCGCATCCGCGTGAGCCGCGGTTGCCTCAAAGGGAAAAGTCGATTGAAAGGCCAAGGTCGTGTCAGGTTAATTGTTTTCAGATCACCAGTAGCGTAAGTCCAGCGTGAACGGGAATTCCAGGCTGCGTTGCGGCGCTTCGGCCACGAGCGGCCCAGGTGTATGACCCATCGTGAAGAAGCGCGCGCGCCGCCGGCTTTCGGCCTCGTACGCGTTGACCGGGAAGGTCTGGTAATTGCGCCCACCCGGATGAGCCACATGATACTGGCATCCGCCTATGGATCGCCCAGTCCAATTGTCAACAAGGTCAAAAACCAGCGGTGCGTCGACGCCAATCGTCGGATGCAAGGCCGACGGTTGCGACCACGCGCGATAGCGTACGCCGGCCACGTACTCGCTGACACGGCCCGTGGGCTGCAGCGGCAACGGCACGCCGTTGACCGTCACGACGTGGCGGTTCTCGTTCAGGCCCAGTACGCGCACTTCGAGCCGCTCCACCGACGAATCGACATAACGCACCGTACCGCCGGGCGCCCCCTCCTCGCCCATCACATGCCACGGTTCGAGCGCACTGCGGATGGACAGCGTCACGCCGCTGGTGGTGGTTTCGCCCACCAGCGGGAAACGGAACTCGAAATGCGGCGCGAACCACGAGCGGTCGAACGCGTAGCCAGCCTCGGCCAGGTCCGCGAGCACGCCGTCGAAATCCATCTGCACGAACGTGCCGAGCAGGAAACGGTCGTGCAGTTCCGTGCCCCAGCGCGTGAGCCGCGCGGTGTACGGCGTCTTCCAGAAGCGCGCCACCAGTGCGCGCAGCAGCAACTGCTGGACCAGGCTCATGCGCGCATGCGGCGGCATTTCGAAACCGCGCAGTTCGAGCAGACCGAGACGGCCGGTCGGGCCATCGGGCGAATAGAGCTTGTCGACGCAGAACTCGGCGCGGTGCGTGTTGCCGGTGACGTCGATCAGGATATTGCGCAGCGAGCGGTCGATCATCCACGACGGCAGTTGCCCGCCCTCGCGGCCGCCGAGCAGGTCGATCTGCCGCTGCAGTTCCCGGAACGCGATCTCCAGTTCGTAGACCTGGTCGTTGCGCGCCTCGTCGACGCGTGGCGCCTGGCTGGTCGGTCCGATAAACAGGCCCGAGAACAGATACGACAGCGAAGGATGGTTGATCCAGTACGCCACCAGGCTAGCAAGCAGATCCGGCCGGCGCAGGAACGGACTGTCCGCCGGCGTCGCGCCGCCGAGCACGAAGTGATTGCCGCCGCCGGTGCCGGTGTGGCGGCCGTCGGTCATGAACTTCTCGGTGCTCAGATAGGTTTCGTGCGCCGACTGATAGAGGTACTCGGTGTGATCGACCAGCTGATCCCAGCTCGAAGCCGGGTGGATGTTCACTTCGATCACGCCCGGGTCCGGCGTCACCTGCAGCAACTTCAGACGCTGATCGCGCGGCGGCGGATAGCCTTCGATGACGATCTTCATGCCCAGTTCGGCGGCGGTCGCTTCGACGGCGGCCAGCAGATCCAGGTAGTCGTCGAGTTCGGTCAGCGGCGGCATGAAGACGTGCAACATCTTGCGACCGCTGCCGAAGGTTTCGGTTTCGACCTTCGGACCGGCTGCGCGGGCCGGGTCGCGCGCTTCGACACACAGTGCGGTGCGGGTGATCCAGCTTGCCGATTCACCGCGTTCGGGCACGCGCAGGGAGGCGCGTGAGGCGTCTGAAGCGTCGGCGCCAATGCCGGTGCCCGTGCCCGTGCCTGTACCGCCAAGACCGCTGCCGGCTGTGCCCAACGCCGCAGCGCCGCTAACGCCACCATGGCCCGCTGCGCCCTGGCCGTCCGCCGCGTTAGCATCTGCGCCAGAAGCACCGCCCGCACGTCCCGCCCCACCCGTGCTGCCTTCATACTGCATGCGCAACTGCGCCGCGCTGCGCAGCGGCGCAGGCGGCGCGAACGGATCGTGCGCGTGCTGGTACGGATAGTCCGTCTCCGAGACCCACGGCAGCGCATCGAGCGGCAGGCGGTAGCCCATCGGCGAATCGCCGGGGATCAGATACATCCGGTCTCCGCGGAAATACCACGGCCCGGTGACCCAACGCGGCCCTTGCAGCGGTAGATCACGTTCGCGCGACAGCGGCAGCACATAGCCCGTCACCGACGCCAGCCCGCTGTCGTACACACGTCGCAGGCGCACGCGCTCCATCTCGTCGTCCAGACGCGATTCGAACGGATCGACGTTGACCGGCAGGCGACGCTCGCGCCACAGGTAGTACCAGGTGTCCTCGTAACCAGGCTTGATGAACTGCGTATCAAGCGCGAGCTTGCCCGTCAGGTGGGTCAGGAAACGCCTTGCATCCTCGGCGGTATAGCTGCCCGGCTCGCGCTCGTCGGCGAACAGCGTGTGGTCGTGCCAGCACGGCTCGCCATCTGCACGCCAGTACAGCGACAGCGCCCAGCGCGGCAGTTGCTCGCCCGGATACCACTTGCCCTGACCAATGTGCAGGAAGCCATTCGCGCCATACCGCGCGCGCAGCTTGTCCATCAACCCGACCGCGTAGCTGCGCTTGGTCGGCCCGAGCGCGTCTGTATTCCATTCCGCGGCGTCGCGGTCGCGCACCGCGACGAAGGTCGGCTCGCCGCCCATCGTCAGGCGCACGTCCATGGCCTCCAGTTCGCGGTCCACGTGCGCGCCCATCTGCAGCACGTCGGACCACACTTCCTCGGTGTACGGCTTGGTGACGCGCGGGGTTTCCAGCACCCGCTGAATCGACATCGTGTGCTCGAACTCGACTTCCGACTCGTCGACCGCGCCCGAAATCGGCGCGGCGCTGCCCGGTTCCGGCGTACAGGCGACGGGAATGTGTCCCTCGCCCGCCAGCAGACCCGAGGTCGGGTCGAGGCCGATCCAGCCCGCGCCCGGCAAATACACTTCACACCACGCGTGCAGGTCAGTGAAGTCGATTTCGGTGCCGCTCGGGCCGTCCAGCGACTTGGTATCCGGCGCCAGTTGCAGCAGATAGCCGGACACGAAGCGCGCCGCGAGCCCCAGTTGGCGCAGTGTCTCGACCAGCAGCCAGCCCGAGTCTCGGCACGAGCCGGCAGCCGTGGTGAGGGTCTCTTCGGGCGTCTGCACGCCAGGTTCCATGCGGATCAGGTAACGAATCTCGCGCTGCAACCGCTGGTTGATCTCGACCAGAAAATCCGCCGTGACCTTGGGCGAGCGGTCGATGCTCGCCACGAATTCGGCAAAGCGCGGGGTCGGCTCACGCTTGACCAGATACGGCGCCAGCTCGGCTGCGAGGCCAGGCGCGTACTCGAACGGGAATTTCTCGGCGGACGGCTCGAGGAAAAAGTCGAACGGGTTATAGACGGCCATTTCGGCCACCAGGTCTACCGTGATCTTGAACTCGCGGGTCTTCTCGGGAAACACCAGCCGCGCCTGGTAGTTGGCGAAGGCATCCTGCTGCCAGTTGATGAAATGCTCGGCCGGTTCGACGCGCATCGAATAAGACACGATCGGGGTACGGCAATGGGGCGCCGGACGCAGCCGCACGACTTGCGGCGACAGTCCGACGAGGCGGTCATAACGATAATGTGTGACATGGTTCAGCGCGACACGTATAGACACACCTGACTCCTGGGCGAAGAATGGCAGCCCGCCAAAAAGCAAGCTTCATGCCGTTGGTAGAAAAACTTTCCGGGTTCGGTCCTGATTCGACCCGGGTTTGGCCTGCCGGCCTAAAAACACACCCTGCACGCATCGCAGTGGACGTGGCAGCCTTCGCGAGCCCGCGCGCGAGCGTCGAACGCCCTTCGCCAGCCCGCCCCGCAACGGGCGTTGCCGACCGCGCGCACCAAAGCGGCGCACTCCACATGCCCCATCATGCACGTAATGTGCGTTAAACCAGTGACCTCTGGCAAATGCGGCATGAAGATTGCGGCATCCTCCGCGACAGTCACGCCTCCCCGTTCCTTACTAGAAGCCCCGCCATGCGAACCTTTCACTGCAACCGCTGCGAACAACTCGTGTTCTTCGAAAACGTCCGCTGCGAGCGCTGCGAGGCGCTGCTGGGCTACCTGCCCGATCTGGGCGAACTCAGCGCCTTCGAGGAAGCCGGCGACGGGCTGTGGCGCAGCCTGCATCCGAAGGCCGAAGGTGCGTTGTATCGCCAATGCCACAACTACGCGGTCGAAAACGTCTGCAACTGGATGATCCCGGCGGACCAGCCGGAGACGCTGTGCCGCTCCTGCCAGTTGACGCGCACCATCCCGAACCTCACCGCGCCGGACAACCGGCTCTACTGGTACCGCCTGGAAGTCGCCAAACGGCGCCTGCTCTATACGCTGGCGGCGTTGGGCATCAAGGTCGAGTCGCGCCATGAGAATCCGCAGACGGGGCTCGAGTTTGAGTTTCTCGAAGAGACAAGTCCCGGCGAGAAGGTCCTCACCGGCCATGACAATGGCCTGATCACGCTGAATATCGCGGAGGCCGACGACGCTTACCGGGAGCGCACCCGCACTGCCATGCACGAGCCGTACCGGACGCTGCTTGGGCATTTCCGGCATGAAACGGGTCACTACTTTTTCGACCGGCTGGTGGACGGCACACCCTGGCTGGAGCCGTTTCGCGCGCTGTTTGGCGACGAAAGCGTCGACTACGCCGCGGCGCTCGACACTTACTATCGCGACGGCGCGCCGGCCGACTGGTCGCAGTCGTACGTGAGCGCCTACGCGACGATGCATCCGTGGGAAGACTGGGCGGAAACCTGGGCGCATTACCTGTTGATCGTCGACGTGCTCGACACCGCCACCTCGTACGGCGTGGCGCTCATCCCGCTCGACCCGAGCGATCCGACGCTCACCGACCAGACGCCAGTTGAAGACGCCAGCTTCGATAATCTGATGAAGCGCTGGTTTCCGCTGACTTACGCGCTCAACAGTTTGAACCGCAGCCTCGGCATGCCGGATGGGTATCCGTTCACGCTTGCCGCACCGGTGGTGGAGAAGCTGCGGCTGGTGCACCGGGTGATTGCGGCGCAATCGGCGGCAGGGGTGGAACCTGCGCAGGCGGCCCAGGCGGCGCAGGCGCCGGGGCCGACGCCGGGGGCCCAGCCAGGTCAAACGGGGCAAGCGGGGCAGCCCGGTCAAACGGGCCAGCCGGGCCAAACCGCCTCAGCGGCTGAGCCCGCTCCGGCGCCGCAACCTGATCAACCACAACAAGCGCCGCAAGACACGCCGGCGCCGAATCCTGCAACCGCTCCGTAATATATTGTTACCAATAGTAAACCTTGGTAGTGAAACGCTCGTTATCCTGCCCGTTCTGGCGGAGAGGCACCGGCTGATCGGCCCCGGCTGACTCCGCCCAAATCGCCACCCCCAAGAACAAGGCAGGACTTCGATGCGGACCGACCAGTGTCTCGCGTTGGCCAAAGAGCGTCACCTCGCGGGCGATCTCAACGGCGCACGCACGCTCTACGAAACCGTCCTCGCCGACGAGCCCGCCAATGCCGACGTGATGTTTCGCCTGGGCGTGCTCGGCTTGCAATGCGCCGCCTACGACGACGCCCTCGCCTGGCTCGACCGGGCGATTGCGCTGGCGCCGCAGGAGTCCCGCTACCATTTCGCGCGCGGCCAGGTGCTCTCGACGATGGGACGTTTCGACGACGCCATCGATACCTATCGCGCCCTCCTCGCCTTCGACGCCACCTCCGCCGATCTCTGGTTCGCGCTCGCCAACGCGTTGCAATCGAGCGGCGACCTTCGCGCTGCGGCGTCGGCTTACGAGTCCGCCGCCTTGCTCGACCCGGCGCAGGTCGACGCGCTGAACAACCTGGGCAACTGCCATCGGCAACTTGGCGCGCCTGAGCGCGCGCAAGACGCTTATCGCCGCGCCCTCTCGGTTCAGCGCGATCACGCGAATGCTTTAACCAACCTCGGGACCCTGCTGCAGGCGAGCGGCCAGATCGACGCCGCCGTCGAACTGCTCAACGAGGCGCTGCGCGTCGCGCCCGATTCGCCGTCGTGCCTGCTCAATCTCGGCGTGGCTTTGTGCGAACGTCGCCAGTTCGACAAGGCGTCGGCACTGCTCATGCGCACGCTCGAACTCGAGCCGCGCTTCCCCAAAGCGGCCTATAACCTCGGTAACGCGCTGCACGCACTCGGCCGGCGCCGTGACGCGCAGACGCAGTATCGCAACGCGATCGCACTCGACCCGCACCACGCAGACGCCTACAACAATCTAGGCAACGTCAGCAAGGAACTGGGCGAATACAAAGCCGCCGCCGAAGCGTTCGACGCAGCGATCCGCGCACGTCCGGGGTTTGTGGCCGCGTATAACAACGCGGGCAATCTGATGCGCACGCTGCGCCGCACTGCTGATGCAGAGGCGCTCTTCACAGCCGCGCTCGGCTTTGATCCAAATCACTCGGCTTCGCACAACAACCTCGGCAACGTGCTGAAAGACTGTGGCGCGCTCGACGAAGGCATCGTCCACTACCGGCGTGCCGTGGAATGCGATCCGGGCAACGTCGTCGCACATAGCAATCTCGCCTATGCGCTGACGTTTCAGGCCGAGCATGGCGAAGCCGTGCTCGATGAGTGCCGCCGCTGGTCCGCGCAACATGAAGCGCCGCTGCGCGCCGCGCGCAAGCCGCATACAAACGACCGCACGCCCGGCCGCCGTCTGAAAATCGGCTACGTGGCGGCGGATTTCCGCGATCACTGCCAATCGCTCTTCACAGTACCGTTCTTCTCGCACCACGATCATGAACAGTTCGAGATCTACTGCTATGCGAGCGTCGAGCGGCCTGACGATCTGACGCGGCGTCTCGCCGGCTACGCCGACGTGTGGCGCGACGTGCGTGAACTGGACGATGAAGGCCTCTCGCAACAGGTCCGCGCGGATGGCATCGACATTCTCGTCGACCTGGCCATGCATATGGCCGACGGCCGGCCTTTGCTGTTTGCCCGCAAGCCGGCGCCCGTACAGGTGGCATGGCTCGCCTATCCGGGCACCACAGGCATCGAGGCGATCGACTACCGCCTGACGGATCCTCATCTCGACCCGCTCGACTCACACGGCACAGGCGCGAACGACGGCCACTACACCGAGCGCTCACTGCGCCTCGCGGACTCGTTCTGGTGCTACGACCCGCTGACGAACGAGCCGGGCGTGAACGCGTTGCCGGCGCTGACGACGAACCACATTACCTTCGGATGCCTTAACAATCCCTGCAAGCTGACCGATCGCACGCTCGCCATGTGGGGCGCCGTGTTGCGCGAAGTGCCCGATGCCCGTCTGCTCCTGATGGCGCCGGCCGGCAACGCGCACCGCAATCTCGCACAGCGCATGGAACAGCAGGGCATCGATACGCAGCGCGTCGGCTTCGTACCGTTCCAGCCGCGCGCCGATTATCTGCGCACGTATCACCAGATCGACCTCGGCCTCGACACGTTTCCGTACAACGGTCATACCACCAGCCTCGACTCGCTGTGGATGGGTGTGCCGGTCGTGACACGGGTCGGCGAGACGGCTGTGGGACGTGGCGGGCTGAGTCAACTGGCGAATCTGGGACTGACCGAACTGGCAGCATACTCAGACGATGCGTTTATACGCATCGCCGTCGAGCTTGCCGCGGACACGCCGCGTCTGGCTGCATTACGGCAAACCCTGCGGCCGCTCATGGACCAATCGCCACTGATGGACGGCGCGCGTTTCGCGCGCACCGTCGAGGCGGCGTATCGGGAGATGTGGCAGGCCTGGTGTGCCTAGTACGCGATATACGGTCCCGTGCCACCCGGTGTCGATTGCTGCTCGACTGCCGCGTAGACACTGCGGCCGTAGAAAAACGGCAGGCCCCAGTCGAATATCGTCGAAGTCACGAACGCCGGCCCCGCCAGCAGTGGCATCACCGCATCTCCACTGGAAGTCTGGGTTAGCGCCGTGGCGTTGCCTACATCGAACGACACCGCACTGTTGATGCCGTTCACGCCTTCGATCACTGCGCTTAACTGCTCGGTCGAGGCCGGACAGTAGTATGCGTTATTCGGGCTGGCGCAGACAGGCAATCCAGTGGTCTGGAAGAACAGGCCGGTCGAGCCGCTATCCATGATGCTGTTCGTGTAGGTCGTGCCGTTTTGCACAGTCGAGAAGGTGCCGTTGTTCGGATTGACGCCGATCACCTGCGCACTGCCAAGACCGTTGTTGGTCTCGGTGCCGATGCCGAACACCAGTTGTCCGGCAAGCGACGCGGCACCGCTCGAAGCGGCGGCGGGCAACATCAGGACAGAGCCGTTATTGTCGGTGCTGAAGTAAGGAATCGGATTGGCCACCTGCAGCGCTTCCGCGAGGGCGAGCGACGTGCAGGTGGTCCCCTGGCAACCGTAATAGGTCGCTGGCACCGCCTGCTGCACGCAGTTATAGCCGCAATCATGCTTGAACACGCCAATGCCGAGCACGCCATTGGCGGCAAGCGCGGTGGGCGTATTGCGCGACGCGCCGACGCTGCTGCAGTCCGACGGCACGGCGCTGTAGTTCGGATCGATCACCTGGATCGGCAGCGAAGCCGCCTTTTCACCGCCTATCTGCACATCGGCGATCCGCACGGAACCCCACGTATAGCCATCGAAGAACTGCATGCATTCGGCCAGCGGATTGGCGAGAGCATCCTGTTCCTGCGGCAACGCCACCGACGCCGGCAGTTGCGACGCGAACACCCGCAGACCCCACGAGCCGGTGTCGACCAGCACGTGATTGATGGTTTGACACTGCGTCGAACCGGGCGCACAGACCGTCACGCTGACGAAGGGCATGTTCGGCACGTCCGTCACGCCGGAGTCGACGGTCACCGTCGCGACGTTGGCGGCCAGCGCTTGGGCTGCAGGCGCGGTAGTGGTAGCGGTCTGCGTCGACGTGGAAGCATTCGACGCGCTGGTGCTCGCACTGCTGCCGCCACCGCCACCCCCGCCGCATGCGGCGAGCAACAGGGCAAAGACTGCAACGGCGAGCAGCTTAAGGAACGAATCAGATGGGCGCATGATCGCTCCGTTATTGAATGACGTTGACATCGACGCCCGCAGGCACCGCTTGCGGCAGGTACGCATGTCCCGCGAAGGCACGCAGATGACCGCCCGAAAACACCACGAGATCGCTGTTCGACACGGCCAGCGGCGTGGCGCGTCGTGTCGCGGTGGCTGCGACGTATTGGTCGAAAGCCGCGCCCAGCGTGGTCTTCAGATCCGGCAGAGTCGGCCCTTCCCATGCAACGCCGAACACCGTGCCATTGGGTGCGACGTACTCGCGCACCACCGTGCCGGAGGACAGCGTGATGAGATGCACCGTGTACGCGGATTGCGAAGTACTGCTATGCGATATGGCATGCATCACCGCCTGGTCACTGCTGATGCTGCTGACCTTCTGACCCAACGCGGCTTGTGCAGGCGAAGAAAGCGCACAGATTGCCCCGAGCATTGCGCAAGCAATGCCTGTATGAAGCATCGTTTTCAAGTGAATTCCTTCGAGGTGAAAGCGCTCGTGATCCTCATCGCGATCGCGAACGACGAATTAGGGGCGCACTTCTCGACCGGCGGGCACTGGTGCTGCAATCACGCCTGGAGAGGTTGCGTGAATGCGTCTACGGAGTGGCGGCGCGAAACTTTAGTGAAGGAAAACTGCTCTCGCAATCGTTTGGCGGGGAATCCAAACTTGCGTGGTGACAGAGGTTGTTTGACTTATGGAATCGGCGCCAACACCCGCGGTGCATACGCGTCGATTTCCGCTATGGCTCGCGTTTTAAGCGAACAGCATCTATGCGGGCAGGATTTGCAGCAAAAAAGTTATGACGCGCCGACGCTTGGTTTCGTTTTATTAAATGAACGCTACATAAATGCAGATCAAGCAGCTTTTCCTCATACTTTTCGTTCTGCGAACTTTATTTTCTTCGAGGAACCCGGCACCGGCTTCATGTGAATTCAGGTGGACCCGCGGCGGAAAGCTAACCGTAATCTCCTGCGTTCCGGCCTCCAAATGAAAATGCCGGCGATGACTGCGTACTTCCAGTCAGCACCGGCATCTGTTCGACCGCATCGGTTTGCTCTCGGGGCGAGAGCAAACGCCAGGCCGTTACTGCTTCGGTTGCAAGAGCGTCTTGAGTTCCTGCACGTTCTCTTCTACGCGCTTTGCGATCACCGCATACGACTCAGCCTGCGATTGATACGCGGCCTGCGCGAGCTGTTGCATATCGGCCAGGGCTTTATGCAAGGTTTGCTGGACCAGCTCGGCCGTTTGCGTGGGAGCGCCTCCCGTAGCGGAGAACTGACCCGCCAGGGTCTGCAACTCGCCCAGAGTCGAACGGAGCATGTCGGCCTGCTTTTGCGCGAGCGACTGCATGCCCTGCAACGCAGCCTGATTTGCCGTTACCAGCGCCTCGACGTCCTTACGTCGCGCTTCCATGATGGCGGGCACGTCGAAGCCAGGTAGTTTGAACTGCTCCAGCATTTTGGTGAATTCGCCAAAAGGATTGGCGGCGTCAAATCGTTCCATGCTATTTCCTCCAGAGCAGATAGTTACATGTCGTGCCAGCACACGACGTAATGATGCGCCTTCTGCCGCTATTGCGCCAGCTAAGGGACAGAACCGTGGGCCCGAACCGGGTTTGATCGTCCCGCGTTGCGCGATTCTTAGCGGCCCTTACTACGCTCGTTCATCCGCCGCACATTCACCACGCTTGTGCGCACTGTCAGCGCGTTTTGAAGCGAACGTAAACCGAATGAAATAAGCCTCACTGCATCTGCAAATCGATGTGCAATTCTGCGGCCCCATACCTCAAGAACTCATCCTGCAGGTCGTTTACACGGGTACGGCCCAGCGTCGCGCGATGGGGATTCCGGCGAAACAAACACGCGCGCATTCCCTCCGCAAAGATTGATTACACCATCGTCACAGGTATCCCCGCATGAACAAGTTGACCAATACCATCAGGTTCAAGATCATTCTCGCGCTCGGCGCGTGCATCGTCTTGATGATCGCTATCGGTTTGATGGGTGTTCGTGGGCTCTCGACCATGAGCTCCGACATGAACTCCATGTACACGAGCAGCACCGTGCCGATCGAAGACCTCGCTGCCACGCAAGCCGACGCGCTGAAGATTCGGCTGATGCTGAGCCGTCTGATGGGCATGCACGATGCGAACGACCAAAAGCAGGCCGTCGGGCAGGTTCGCGAACTGCAGAAAAAACTCAACACTTCGTGGACAGACTACTACCCAGGCAAGGTCTCCGATGATGACGAGCGCAAGGTCGCCGATCAGATCGCCGCGCAATCCGCCGACTTCAAATCGCAGGTCGACACCGTCCTCTCCGCCGTCGACGGCGGTACGTTCGACGCCAGCAGTACGTCCCTCGAAAAAATGCGCGACGTGGGCAACGCGCTGTCCGACACCATCGATCAGGACATCGATATCAACGCGGCCCAGGTCAAGCAGACCGCGGATCAGGGCGTGGACACGTTCCACACGCTGCTGTGGGTCGCCATCGGCACAATCGCGCTGGGCCTGATCGTCGCCATCGCTGCATCCATGTATCTGTTGAAGACGATCATGATTCCGCTCGGAGCGGCACTGAATGTCGCGCAGCGCATCGCGGAAGGACAGCTCGAAAACGAACTCAGCGTTCACTCGAAGGACGAATTCGGCCACCTGCTTGGCGCGCTCAAACAGATGGACACGCAACTCGCCAGCATCGTGCGCGGCATCAAGACTTCGAGCGAATCGATCATGGTCGCTTCGAGCGAAATTGCCGCCGGCAACATGGACCTGTCTTCGCGCACCGAAGAGCAGGCTGCTTCGCTGGAAGAAACCGCCGCCAGCATGGAGCAGCTCACCGCCACCGTCAAACAGAACTCCGAAAATGCCCGTCAGGCCACCACGCTGGCCGGCAATGCATCGGAGATCGCGGACAAGGGCAACACCGTTGTCGAACGCATGCTGGTGACGATGGGCGATATCACGGCGAGCTCGTCGAAGATTGCCGAGATCACCACGCTGATCGAGGGCATCGCGTTCCAGACCAACATTCTTGCGCTGAACGCCGCCGTGGAAGCGGCGCGTGCCGGTGAACAAGGGCGCGGTTTCGCGGTCGTGGCGGGTGAAGTGCGCAGTCTCGCGCAGCGCTCGTCCAGTGCTGCGAAAGAAATCAAGGACCTGATCCAGAGCTCGGTCGCGACGATTCACAGCGGCTCGACGCAGGCCGAAGAAGTGGGCCGCACGATGACTGAGGTACAGCAGGCCATCAAACGGGTCGCCGATATCAACGCGGAAATCTCTGCCGCTTCCGATGAGCAAAGCCGCGGTATCGAACAGGTGAACCAGGCCGTGAGCCAGATGGACGAAGTGACGCAACAGAACGCGGCGCTGGTCGAAGAGGCGTCGGCTGCAGCCCAGTCGCTGGAACAGCAGGCCGCGCAGCAAAAGCGGGCCGTCTCCGTGTTCAAGGTGGCCGAGAGCCATTCGGCCGCCGCGCCGCGTGCGCAGCGTGATGCGGCTGCTCCCGCCAAAAAGCGCGCTCCCATCATGCGCCCCGCAGTCAAACGCGAACCGCTTGCCGCAGCCGCTCAACCCGCCGTTGCATTGTCCGACGCCGGTTCGAACAACTGGGAGACGTTTTAACGCTTGACCCACCCACGGTGCGCGATCGCGGATCACAACAGATTGCGCACCGTTCGACACTTCTCCAGACAGGCCAAGGCCTCCGGATTTATCAAACCGATCTGCTGGAAAATTCTGTAAGACTTGGCCGATGTATTCGCAACGCTCCGGCTAACCGGCGTCCCCTCGCGACATTCACGGCGCAATGTTAGTGCCCGCCTGCAAGGTTGTGTAAGGTCCAGACGGACTTCCGTAACCCTACAATCGGCTATCTCCACTATCGTGTCCACATGGTCGGCGCACTGTCGTGCCGACGCTGATCCGATGGAATCGATAATATGAAAAAGGCCTTTGTGAGCACGGCGGTGGCCGCGCTGCTGATCACCGCTACGTTCTCTGCAACCGCACAGCAAGACACCTCGCCGCCACCTCAGATGGACGGCCTGATGGGTCATGGCCAACCCTCTCACGGCGAAGGCATGCCGCCGCCCCACGGTCCGGGCTTCGCCGTGATCAACGACCTGGAACAGTTACGCAGGCTTTACGCGATGACCGGACACGAAAGCGAAATCATCGGCGTCTATCACGATGTGCTTAACAAAACCCAAGACCCGATGTTGCGGCATTTCATTTATGAGTCGCTCGCGCGCGAACAACTGAAGCCGGCGAATCCGGATCAGGCCATCGCAACGCTGCGTACCAGCCTTGCCGAGGATATCGTCGAGGCCAACCGCGCGCCTCACGGCGAGCACGCAGGCGCCGACGTGCCGCACGCCTCGTCTCAGACGCAGTAATACGCTCGCCGAAGTTGGCTGAGTGATTGGCCAAGTGGTTCTCCGCACGACTCGCCGAATAACGCGCTGCGCGGTTCGCGCTGGTGGACGGCAGGCAGACCGTCGTATTATCTGCACCTTGGCCACCCACCGTCGAGCACCATGCCGTCTGCCGCAGCGCCCCGCATCGAGTCCGCCTCCCCGCTATTGCCTCGCATCGCCCCGCCACCTTCGTGGCGGGCTCGCTCCCGCACGTGGCTGTGCCTGCCCACCGCTGCGCTGTGCCTCGCGCTCGCGGCGTGCGCCACGCCGCCGTCTGCGCCCACTACGCAGGTGCGTATCGGTATCGATCCGGTCAGCGTGTTCCCGATGGACGCCTACGACCAGGACGTCGATCACTGGATCGACCCGGCCAGCCCTGGCTATGATCAACCGTTCCTGAGCGCTGCGGACCAGCAGACTCATTTCGAAGCGTTGCGCGCCCGCTACTTCGGCGCAGCAGAAGGCGATGCTTCACCTTGGAATCGCGCTTACGTCGACACACGCGTCTACCGCGATGGCGGAGCAGACATCGCCGCCCTGCAGCGCCGCCGTATTGCGGAGTTCGACAACACCGGCAAGGCTGCCGACGAACTCGGCTACGGCCAGAACTTCCGGCCTCACACAAAGGCCTGGATCGACGCCATCGAGCAGAACATGGATGTCGGCCAGTTCGAGCGAGCGCCAGGATACTCGGCTGCGCGCCGCGCCATTGCAACCGGCAACGTGCTGGTGCGTGAACTGCCGACCATCGACCCATCGTTCTACGATCACCGCCTCGCTGGCGAAGGCTATCCGTTCGACAATCTGCAAGTCTCGGCGGCCCGTCCCGGCACGCCGCTCTATGTGCTGGGCAGCAGTCTCGACGGCGGCTGGTACTACGTGCAGACGCCCGATGTGCAAGGCTGGGTGCGCAGCGACGAGGTGGGCCTCGTGAACGACGCGTTTATCGACATCTGGCGCAGCGCGGCACGCAACGGAATCGCCGCCGTCGTCGTGGCATCGGCGCCGGTGCGCGACAGCCAGGGCACCTTCCGTTTCGACGCACCCGCCGGTACCTTGCTGCCGGTCGCACCCGACGATAGCGCAAGCCAGCGCAGCGTGATGGTCCCCGCCCGCGACGCAAACGGTCATGCCTTGGCGCGCATCGCACAACTAAGCGATGCACAGGTGGCCACTGCGCCCCTCGCAGCCACGCCACGCCATCTGGCGATGCTGATCAAGGCGCTGATCGGGCGGCCATATGGCTGGGGCAATGCCGACTTCTACAACGATTGCTCGTCCGAAACGCAAAGCATTTTCGCCGCGTTCGGCGTATGGCTGCCGCGTCACTCGTCGACACAGATGAGCGCTGGGCGTATGACCGACCTGTCCGCCGACACGCCAGCGCAACGCATCGCTTACCTTGCCGAGCACGGCGTGCCGATGCGCACGCTCATCTATATCGGCGGCCACGTGATGCTGTATCTCGGCAACACCACGCGCGACGCTCAGGTGGTGCCCGTGGTCTATCAGGACGTGTGGGGCTTGCGCCCGGCGGACAACAGCCGCCGCGCGGTAATTGGCGGCTCGGTGATCTTTCCGCTGCTCGCGCATATCCCCGAGGACCCAAGCCTTCAATCGCTCGCGGCCACGCGCATCTTCCAGATCAGCATCATCGGCGCGCCTGGCGAAGGCACGCCCGTTCAACCCGACGACGACAATCCCGCCGGCTGAATACAGCTTCGCTTCCGGTTACTTCGACCCTGGCATGGCACTTGCAGCAGGTAGCTGCAAGCGCAGGGGCCTCAGGCCCCTGTCATGATCAACCACAAGTATCCGGAGGCGTTATGTTGGGAACCATTCTTCTGATCGTTCTGATCCTGCTGCTCATCGGCGCCTTTCCTGCATGGCCGCATAGCCGCTCATGGGGTTATGCGCCGACAGGCACGATCGGTATTGTCGTCATCGTCGTGATCGTTCTGGTCGTGATGGGGCAGATATAACCCAGATGTAGCGACACCGCGAAACGCGTAACCCGTCAGTTTTACCGTTTGATTTGTCAAACTGGCGGGCTACGCACCCAACCGACCATCCGCAGTTTCAACTACTGGCAATGCGCCGCCCGCACCGCGCAGTGATTCTTACACTGCCTTGGCAATCCGTGCATTGTTGTCTTGCGCATCTTCGATCCCTCCAGCACGTAACACCAGACCGGCATCGTCCACATCCAGCGCAGGCGTCAACTGCCCGCCCTTCTCTTCGTCTCGTCGCGATCTGCGCCTTGGCGCCGCGCCAACGTGAGGCACGCTGCTTGCGGCCCATCAAAGTGTGCAGATGGATATCTGTCTGCGTGACAACCCTACGTTCTGGAGGATCTGAAAATGAACAGCACAACGAAGAAAATTCTTGCATCGGCGCTCGTCATGGCCCTGTCTGGTGGTGTCTATGCAGCAGGTGGTGCCGGAGGCGCTGGCGCGGGTGCTGGTGGCGCCGGGGCTGGTGCTGGTGGGGGTGCCGGCGTAGGCGGAGCCAGCGGCAACGGCGGCGGGATTGGTACAGGCGGGACGGTTGCACCTAGCGGCCCCGGCAGCGTGAAAAGTCCGGCTGACACCAGCGGCTACGGTTCGCCGGGCACGACCGCTACCGGCGGCGGGATGGGTACAGGTTCAGGAGCATCGCCTAACTCGGCCACCAGCCCGCGTAACAACATGACCAGCCCGAACCAGATGGCCCCGAACGGCACGATGCAGAACGGCCAGTAACGTGGCCAGCAACTTGACGGCGCAAAGACGCGCCACATAAAGCGGCGGCGCGCGCGCCGCCGCTCCCTATTGCCTGGGTTGCAAGAGTACGTCTGCAGCCCACATGACTTCCACATGACTTGCCTGACTCGCGTTCTTTGAGGAATCCACCATGCCAACAGATGCCCGGCGCGTCATCAGCCTGACGCAACTCGCCACAGAGCACGCGACACGCGTCGAGGTAGACGGCGAGAAGATCCTGCTCGTACGCGATGGTGACACGGTGCGTGCTTTCAGCGCGGACTGCCCCCATGCGGGCGGTCCACTAGAAGAAGGCGCCCTTTGCAACGGCCATATCGTTTGCCCATGGCACAAGGGAACGTTCGACGCTACCAGCGGAGATGTCCTCGAACCGCCCGCACTCATGGGGCTGGACCGTTACCCGGTCGAAGTGCGCGATGGTGAAGTCATGGTTACGCCGCAAAAGCTGGAAAGACCGCGAGCGACGGAGTTCAGCGATACGCCGAAAATCGTCGTGATCGGCGCAGGCGCGGCAGGTGCGGCAGCCTGCTCCGAGTTGCGCAGAGTCGGCTTCAATGGGCGCATTACCCTGATCGGAGAAGAATCTCAGGAGCCATACGACCGGACCGCGCTGAGCAAATTCGTGCCGTCTGGGGAGATGGCCGTCAAGGATGTGCCGCCGCTGTTACCCGGGCACTGGCTGGAGAACGGGCAAATCGAGCGCATCACCGCGACGATCGTCGAGCTCGATGTTCCAAAGCGCCAGATTCGCCTCAAGGACGGGCGCGAACTGACGTACGACACCGCGCTACTGGCATCTGGAGGCACGCCCAAGGCTCCGCCCATCCCCGGCTGCGAGCTTGGATCCGTGCACATGCTGCGCAATCTGCAGGACGCCAGTGCCTTGTGCGATACGCTGAAATCCGCACAGCATGCCGTCATCGTCGGCAGCAGCTTTATCGCACTCGAGGTGGCGTCGGCGCTGCGCGAGCGTGGCACTCAGGTCACCATCGTGTCGCCTGAAAAAGTGCCCTTCGAGCGTCAATTCGGCGCCCGTCTCGGCACGCTGTTTCAGCGCCTGCACGAGAGCCATGGCGTCACATTCAGACTGAACGAGAAGGTGACGGAACTTACCGGCGATACGCGCGTGCGGGACGTCGTGCTCGAGAACGGCGCGCGCATCGCCGCGGACGCGGTTCTGCTTGCCACAGGTGTTGCGCCCGCCACCGGTTTCGTCAAAGGACTGCCGTTGCAAAAGGACGGCAGTGTGCTGGTCAACGCCGGCATGCAGGCAGCACCTGGTCTCTATGCCGCCGGAGATATCGCTGCGTTTCCGTTATACGAGGATCAGGAACCCGTACGCATCGAGCACTGGCGTCTCGCGCAGCAACACGGATTTATCGCCGCGCGAAACATGCACGGGGCGCGCAAGCCTTACGCAGGCGTGCCGTATTTCTGGACTTATCACTACGGCATGAACTTCGAATACCTGGGGCACGCCAGCGGTTGGGATACCGTAACAATCGACGGCGACCTCGAGCAGCACCGTTTCCTCGCCCTGTTTGTGAAGGCGAACATCGTCGTAGGAGCACTGGCCTGCGGGCGCGAAGCTGCAACCGCGCGCCTGATCGAATCGATGCAAATGGGAGTGTCGCCCTCCGAAGCGCTTCGACTAGCCAAGGAGCAGGAAAACGCCACCGCCGGGTGAGCGGCCATTCATCAAAACAATCCCGAAACCACAGCGAAAAAACAATGAACCACCGAGACGTGGAACAGGAACTCCGGCACCTCGAATATGTGTTCGGACACATCACGGCCGCCAATACGGTCCCATCGCTCACGTACTGGCGCGGCCGCCTCAATTCGCTGCGCCAGGCGTCGATCGCGCCGCAACAGCGCAACCGCATCAATCGTCTGGAGCAACAGCTACTGAAGCTTGAATTACCCGAGCGTGAGACCGCCGGGCCGGCGTCGCAAGAGACGCGCACCCATCCCCCTCAGCGTGCGCCGCGTTAACCCCGCGTTAACCGTCAGCGTGGATCCACTTCGAGGCGCAGGCGATCGAACGAGCGCAACACACGGCCATCGGTAAGCGCCGCTTTCCAGTAGCGTTCCTTGAGTGCGCCGCCGAGGAGCAGGTTGTAGGGCAGCACAATCGCCCCATGTCCCCAGTTAGGGCGCCAGGTGCGGGCGATGCCGCGTCGCATGAACAGCGACAAAGTCGGCACCCCCAGCGCGGACGCCAGATGCCCAAGACCGGAGTCGTTGCCGATAAACCATCCGGACTCGGCAATCCAGGCCGCCACATCCCCGAGACTGTCGAATGACTGGAGCCGTGGGGCCGCCTCATGGTCCATCAGCCAGGTGTGCCGTTCGCAGGGCGCAACCAGAAAGGTCGGTTGAAAATCGCGCTGCACGAGCTTGCGCACCAGCGCGAGAAACTTGTTGCGCGGCCACATTTTTTCCACGTGACTCCCGGTGGGATGAATCGCCACTCGCCGCTCGTGGATCCGAAAGCGAATCCAGTTCGGCACAGCAATACCATTGTGGCGTGTGACGTCGGCGAGGCCAAAGTTGTCACGCGCCACAGCAACGATCATGTCGATCATATGCCTCAGCGCCTGAAACGCTTCACAGCGGACGATTTCGCAGACTTCGCCATCTGCCGCGAGCGAGGCGCCCAATGGGGTCGCGCGCAGCTGGATCACCAGATCGAATTTTCCGCTCGCCTCCCGCTCGTGACGCACGTCGACGCCCGGGAACCAGTCGGCCAGATCCGCTATCACCCAGCTAAAGACGGTGAGGCGGTAACCATTCCTTATCAGGTTGTTGACGAGCACCATCATCAACAACGCATCGCCGATGGCCGTCGGCATTGCTACGGCGATCGACGCGGCACCTTCAAGCTTCGCCTTCATCTTCCACACATCCCCGTTGAACTTCTTATGTGCGCCTAACTAACCCGCCGCGCGAGAACGCAACCCGCTAAAGGCCTTGATCACGCGCCGGACGCTGATGCTCTCGCGCCACCAGCGCTCCTTGAGCCTCGCCGTCGGCACCCACCATGACGGCAAAACAATGACTCCGGCCGTGAAGCCCGGACGCCAACGCTGCGCGACGCCGCGCCGGCGGAAGATAGTCAACGTCGGAATACCGAGCGCAGAAGCCAGATGTCCGACGCCAGAATCGTTGCCGATAAACCAGCCGGATTCGTAGAGCCATTCCGCCAGCTGCGCCGAGGAAGCAAACGAACGAAGCGGCGGTAGCGGGTCGGCACGTTGCTCCCAACGCGAACGCTCGCGCTCTGCGAGAATGAATTCCACCTGCATCCCGGTTGCCTGGAGACGGCGAAACAGGTCGAGGAAGCGCTCCGGCGACCAACGTTTGTCAGACGTGCTCGCCTCCGGATGAACCGCCACACGCGAGCCGTGTTTGCGAAATACCAGATCGGCCGGCGGCCGCATGCCATTCGAAATCACCACGTTTTGAAGATCGAATCGCGCTGCTGCGAAATCGGCGAAGCGCTTCGCCATGCAATGCGGGTTATCGGCGTATTCCACGTCGTGCAGGTCGATAAAGCCCGGATGCCAGTCTCCCACCTGAGCGAGCGGCCGGTCACGATGCATCTGGATGACATGCGCATAACCGGTGAGCACGTTGCGCACATCACCCGGCTCGAGCGCGGGGGCAACGCTCAGATTCGGGAACCACGCGGCAAGCGCATGGGCGTGGGCGCCAAACACGTCTACCCGCCAGCCGGCGAGCACAAGATTGTTCGCGACGATGAGCAGGTTCAGGGTGTCGCCCAAGGCGGGCGACATGACGAACGCGACGCTTTGCGGGTCGGGTTGCACGTCAGGCAAGCCGCTGCCGATCGAACCAGTGCGATCCGCCTGATGCGCCTTGTCATTCCCCATGCTGTCAATCCGGCCAAAGTCGATTCGCTCGAATGTTGCCACAAGAACGGCTAAATCATGGATTTCGGAGTCTTGCACCATATTTCGATTTTGAAAGCCTGACGAACCTGCGCGCGAAGCCAACCAGGTGGTCCGCTTTGGCGATTTGATTTCGAAGCATTTCTTGAGGTGCTTGCAGCGCCCAGCCAGCCGGCCCGTGCCGCGTACCGAAGCGCTAGCACCGGCGCGACTCTACCCTCTTCGAGCGGCGCGCGCGGCACGCGTTTTCTCGCGAAGCGCTGAAACTTTCGGTAAGACTCTTGAGTTCGTGACGCGGCGCGCTTCATGCACTATGCCGCTGGAATCGACCGGGCGGCGCAGCCATGTCCGCTTTCGATTTTGACTATGGGGATTCCCCTATGCATCACGCCGTCCGGCTCATTTTCTGACCGTCATTTCCAGCCATGCAAGTTGTCGTGTGCCTGACCTCGTTCAATCGCATCGATTGCGCGCGCATCTCCATGGAGATCATCAAGCTCAACTGGGCCTACAAATGGCCTGTGGTGCATGCCTGTTCGGATGACGGCTATACGCGTTATATCGAAGACGTCCTCGTCAAGCGCGAGCCGCGACCGCTGACCTCCGGCGCCGCCGATCTGCTGCTCGCCTCGGTCACGGCGGCCATCGACCGCTTTCAGGCCGATTACGTTATCCACCTCGAAGCCGACACCTGGATATTCGATCAGAACGTCATCAGGCGGTACCTCGATAAGCTCGCGGAAAAACCTCATGCGATGATCGCCGCCTCCTCCTGGAGCACCGATTGCATCCCGCAGTGGAAACGCTCGCCGTTGCTCGGAAGGCGGCTGCGCGCCGGGCTCGCTAGCGCCATCAGGCCGCTTGGATTCCGCTATGGGATTCGCGAGAGAAAGTCGCTCTCCACCCAGTTCTTCATCGCGAGGGCAACGCCCGCGTTCCTGGACATGCTGTCAGGGATGCGCGTGAAAGACGGCGACTTTCTGGAGAAGACACTGTATGCGGCAGTGGTCGAGCGCTTCGGGCGGCGCGCGATCATCAACATGCCGGAGCGCGAGCCGGTCCATCCGCACTTCCGGCACGCTTGCGAGCCGCTCAGTCTGTTCTGCCAGCATTGGCCGAGCGCGGAAGACGCTCCGACGGATCGAACCCATCCGGACCTTACGCAGGACGACCGGCTGCGTGGAAAGAAGGAATGCCTGGCGACGGCGCCTTTGATGCGCCGTGGTCCGTACATGGAGCAACTGCTCAACAGCAGCGATTTGCGCTATTACAACGGCAACGCCAAGCGGTCGGGCTAACGCGCTCAACAAATACCAGGGTGGATTAGCGTCGCCCTCGCCTGAAAACATTAGTTGCCAAGCTAATCATATTGCGCTTTAATACGCTCCATGTTCGATCATTGCCTTTACTTCAACTCCGTCGCCCTTGGCCGCCTGGTCGAGCGCGAATGGACTATTGCCTACGCCGGCTTTGGACTCACACCGGCGCAAGGGTTTGTGCTGCGTGTCGTGCTTGCAACCCCAGGTTGCTTGAGCAGTCAGGTGGCCGATCTACTGGGCATCGCTCGTCCCACCGCTACCCGTCTCATCGACAACCTTTGCGACAAGGAGTTGGTGGAGCGGCGTCAGGGTGAAGCGGACGGCAGGGAATGGGGCGTGTACCCCACCCGCTCGGGCAAGGCACTCGAGCGGCCCATTAACGAGGCGAGCGCGGACATTGCCAAAGCGTTGCGCCGGAAAATTGGGCCCGGCTTGTTCGAATCCGCTGTCTCTACCATGCACGACGTCCGCAAGGCACTCGATTAGCGCAGTCCGTTTGTTCGGTTGTCCATTTTCCTGCGCCAATCATTGTTCGCTCATTTTCCATCGCAAATGATTGCCTTGCTAATCAAATTGAGGGAGCCCGAATGAAAAAGCTTGCGGTACAGCGTCTGAATGTCTGTGAGGCTTCTCAGCGAGGCGCGCTCAAGGCGGAAGGAAAGCGGCACTGGACGGTTTGCATCACGATTACGCTAGCTGCGATTGCCTTGTTTGCGATCGCTGCTGTTTTAGCGGCTTCAAGCGTGCCCGCCAACAACGCCTTGTGTCTTCAGAAGGTTGCAAATGATGAGCACGTAAGCCTTGACGCGTTCTTTCAGAACCCCGCACAACAGGACGCGCTGGTGGAGGCCGCTACCCTATGTTCACGCTAAGCCGAAAGCGAACCGCAAAACCAGGCTGGCGGCGCGGAAAGCCCGGCGATGATCAACCGGCTTGGCGCGTCGCAACAGTCCGCCCGACAGGTTAGCGTTTTGGCGACCCGTTATGCGACATAGTTCGCTGCCCTGCGCTGCCGCACGCCAGGACCGAACGTCAAGGCGCTAAGCAGCGCTAAAGCCCAAACACCGAGACCACCATAGAGCATCACCAGACCAAACCCATGCACGAGCGCGGCATGAACGATCGCGCCATGCGAATCGATCGTCGCAAGTACCGCATCATGGTTTAGCAAACTCATGTCCCCTGCGGCTACTCTTTCGGCGAGCTGTTGCAATTGTCCTTCGTCGGCAATCGCCGCAAGCGCATGTTTCAGGTACGACAGCACACCTTCAAGAAGAATAAACCCCATCACGGCGATGTTGATCGCAAGCGTGATCAGCCGCGCACTCATGTCGATGCCAGAAGCCATCCCCGCGCGGTCCGCAGAGACTGCGCCGGTGGCCGTGTTCGTTACCGGCGTGTTGGTCAGACCCAGCCCGATCCCGGACAACAGGCAGCCGGGCAACATCGTGAGCCAGTCCGCATGCTCGGCACTACTGCCGAACTTCATCAGGATGAAGCCGAGGCCGATTGTGAACATGCCAAGCGGAATCACCCTGCGTGCCTCGTAGCGAAGCACGAGCCTCTCGGCTAGCGGCGGAACGACCAGTGTGGGCAAGGTATAGGCAAGCAGCGACAGCCCGGCGCTAACGCTCGCATAGCCCAGACCCCCATGAAAATAGATCGGCAGATAGATCATGAACGGCCAGAAACTGAAATTCATCCCCATCGAGCCGAACAGCGCGCCCGAAAAACTGCGGATGCGCAGCACCGAGAAATCGAACATCGGCCGCGGACTGCGCCGCTCCACCAACAGGAACACGATGAAACTCAGCACCGCCACGGCAATGATGCTGATTGCAGCGACGCTCCCGAAACCCAGATCCGGGCCTTGCGTAATGTAGTAAACGAGACCGGAGCACGCCACGGAAAGTGTGACGACGCCCGCCACATCCAGACGTTGCGCCTCCGGATCGCGCGACTCCTGCACGCCGGCGAAGACCAGGCCCAGTGCCACGAGCGAAACAAAAACGTGGATCAGAAAAACCCACTGCCAGTTCGATACCGCGACGATCACGCCGCCAATGATGGGACCGAATCCAAGTCCGATGCCAAGGATGATTCCCCAGGCTGCAAACGCCCTGCTGCGCTCGCGGCCTTCCTGAAACTGATGCGAAAGCACCGCCACCTGGCAGATCAGCATGGCGCCCCCGCCGATCCCTTGCAGAAACCGGCTCACGATCAAAGCCGACACGCTCTGCGCGATGCCGCAAAGCAACGACGTGATCGCAAACAGCACGATCGTGGCGGCGTACACGCGCTTTCGACCGAAGCGATCCGCGAGTGCGCCGGTTGCCATCAACACGGTTGTGCACGCAATCGTGTACGCATTCATGATCCATTGCATCGACTTGAAATCACCGTGCAGTACGGTCTGAAGCGTCGGGAGAATGGTTGGTACGCTGGAAATTTCGAGGCCGAACATCAATGAGGTCAGGCAAACCGCAGCCAGTGCGAGGGCGTTTCTCGGATTATGGGTGTGCGTCATGGGTACCGCCGGAGGTTGAGTAAGGTCCGATCGCGCTGGGCGCGAGTTCAGGATTAATATATCGGGACCACACTTCCCCATTGACGAGAGTTTTTCCCGTGAATTATTCCTGCAGGGACCCAATATGACGGACCGGCTCGATGGCGTAACGACCTTCGTACAGGTGGTCGACGCGGGCAGTTTCACGCTGGCGGCCGAGCGCATGCACCTCACGCGCTCAGCCGTCGGCAAGGTGATTACGCGGCTCGAGACCCGGCTCGGCGTGCGCCTCCTGAATCGCACGACGCGCAGCCAAACGCTGACTGAAGCCGGCCAAGCCTATTACGACCGCTGCGTGCGGGCGCTAGCCGAACTGGAAGCGGCAGAGGCCGACCTGGAGAGTGAGCGCACCGACCCGCAAGGCCGCTTACGTGTCAGCGTGCCGATTGCGTTCGGCCATCAATGCGTCGCGCCGGTGCTGTTCGAACTTGCACGCCAGCACGCGCAACTGCAGATCGATATGTCGTTTACGGACCGGGCCGTGGATCTCATCGAGGAAGGGTTTGATCTGGCGGTACGCATCGGCGATCTGCACGACAGCACGAGTCTGGCCGCGCGCCGTCTCGGTGTGCAGCACATGAGCATTGGCGCCTCGCCGTCGTATCTGAAGCAGTACGGCATGCCTGCGGACCTCGACGACCTCCACGGGCATGCCGGCATCGCCTATTCGCGCGGTGGAGTATCGGCGCCTTGGCGCGTGCTCGATAGCGACGGCCATCAACAGGAATTGCGCATCACACCGCAACTAAGCCTCGACGACGTCCAGGCAATCGCAGACGCCGGCATTGCCGGCTTCGGCCTCGTGCAATTGCCATGCTGGTTGCTGAAACGCCACGTGCAGACAGGTGAGCTCGCCGTCGTGAGAGAGCGCTGCGGCGTGCGGGCGCAGGACATCCACGCGGTGTGGCCAAAGACGCGTTATCTGCCGCTCAAGACCCGTTGCGCGATCGATGCACTCGTGGCTGAAATTCCGGACATGATTCGCGCCTGACGCACTAGCTACCCTGCAACGCTGTTCGTATTGCAGCAAGCCACAGTCCCACTGCGTGCGCACCAGGGTCGGCGAAACCGAGCGCGCGCTTGCCGACGTAACTGGAACGCCCTAGCCGCGGACGCATCGATGCCGTCTGCTCCGCACCAGCTTTGGCTGCATTGACCGCGGCCAGCAACGCAGCGTCGACATCAGCCGAATGCGCGAGCGCGCCTTGCAATGCTTCGGCAGCAGGCTGAAGCGCGTCTACCATCGTGCGATCGCCAGGATGCGCGCCGCCGAGTTCCATCAGCGCCGCGACGCCCGCGCTAAATGCGTCTGTCCAACGCTTTGCATCGGCCCCGGTGGATTGATCCAGCACACTGCCCGCGCGCAGCAACATGACGGCATAGAGCGGCCCCGAAGTCCCACCCACGACGCGCCGGACTGTTGCGGACACGGCCCGCAATACCGCACCTGACGCCGTCTCTGCCGGGTAGCTGCCGATTTCCTGAAGGATGCCACGCGCGCCGCGCGAGAGACTGATGCCCAGGTCGCCATCGCCCACGCGTTGATCCATCTCGGTCAGGACCGGTTCCGCATCGATCAGGCACGCGCAAACCGCTTCGATTACACGGCGCAACCGGGATTCGCGGGCGAGCCGCGCGTCGTGGTTCTCACGAGGCACGGTCGGCGCGTCTTTGATGGACGCCCGTGCAATACGGCCGCTTAAAGCGGGCCACGCCGACGTATGTGCAGGCGCGTCGAGCCACGCCAGCCGCTGATCGTCGAGACGTAATAAGGTAAGCGAAACACCGGCCATTTCTAGCGCGCTCAAGAAAGTGCCAGCCCACGCGCGCTCGACGTTGATGTGCCGCTCCCGAAGGTAGCGCAGCGCTGAAGCGGCCACAATGCTCAGCTCGCTCTGCGGCGTGCCACCGAGATTGTTCACCAGCAACGCGACCCGCTCGCCCACCTGCAGCGCAAGGTCGTCGACGATTTTCGTCAGCAGCCGCGCGACGATCGTATCAGCGGACTCCAGCGCGCCGCGTTCGACGCCTGGCTCGCCATGGATCCCTAGCCCCCACTCGATCTCGCCATCGGCCAGCGTAAAACCCGCCTTACCTGCCGCCGGCACAGTACACGGCGTCAACGCCACGCCCATGGTGCCGAGCTTGCTGGCGGCCTCGCGAGCCACCTGGGCCACTTCTGCCAGCGGACGTCCCTCAGCGGCAGCCGCGCCCGCAATCTTGTGAACCAGCACCGTGCCGGCCAGACCGCGCCGGCCGGCATGCTCACCGCTTGCTGCCAGCGCGACGTCATCCGCGACGATAACCATCTCGACCTTGGTACCTTCGGCGCGTGCGATCTCGGCGGCGAGGCCGAAATTGAAGCGGTCGCCCGTGTAGTTCTTGACGATCAGCAGCACGCCTGCGGGACCAGCGACAGCGCGGATTGCGTCGAGCACAGCATCCGTCGACGGCGACGTGAACACTTCACCTGCTACCGCTGCGCTGAGCATGCCCGCGCCGACATAACCCGCGTGTGCCGGTTCATGACCCGAGCCACCACCGGAAATCAGCGCGACCTCGCCGCGCCGGGCGGCCGCTTCTGCATCCGCACGCACGATGATCGTGCCGCCCTGCAGCAAGGAAAGGTTGGGGTTGAGCGCAGCGAGTCCGTCGAGCATGTCGGGGACTACCGCGGAAACATCGTTGATGAGCTTTTTCATATGCGCCAGCTTCCTTGTAGGCCGCGGGCCCTGTCTCCATCACGAGCCGGTCGCGGCTGGGGTTGCGAGTCTGTCGAGAAACAGTTGCAAACACATCACCGGAAACCGGACTTTACCGCGGCTTGGCGTATAGCGTTGAATTGCACGGCAATGCAGTAAACCAGGACCACGAAAAGAAGCTGGAAACGAAGTAGCGCCTAGCCCCCAACCAGACGCTCACATCTTCACCACCGTAAGCAGGGTCTGCTTGCCGCTCTTGTAGTCATAGAGCGAGATCGCACCCTGCTTCAGATCGCCATGCGCGTCGAACTGGGTACGGCCCAGTACGCCGACAAAATTTGCCGCCGGCATCGCCGCGAGAATGCTCGCGGGCTGCGTCGAATTCGCGCGCTTCATTGCATCGACGATGATGTACACGGCGTCGTAGGCAAACGGCGCATTCAGCTGCACATGTTGATGAAAACGTGCTTCGTAACGCTGCTCGAATGCAGGACCATCCGGCATCTTCTCGAGCGGCATGCCGGCAATCGAGCACACGACATTGTCGGCGGCGTCACCCGCCAGCTTCGCCAGTGAGTCGGCACACAGACCGTCGCCACCCAGCACCCGCGAAGTAATGGCAAGCGCACGCGCCTGCTTGGCAAACGGACCGCCAGTGGCATCCATACCGCCATACATGATGATGTCCGGATGCTCACCCTTGATCTTCGTAAGAATCGAACGGAAATCGACCGCCTTGTCGGTGGTCGCGTCGTGCGACAACACGTTGAGCCCATCTGCCTTCGCCTGTTTCTCGAACTCGTTGGCGAGGCCCTGGCCATAGGCGGTTGCGTCGTCAACGATCGCTACGGTTTTCGCCTTCAGGTCCTTCTGTGCGTAATTCGCCAGGGCCGGTCCCTGTTGCGCATCGGTCGCCACCACCCGGTACGCGGTCTTGAAGCCCTGTTGCGTGTACACCGGATTGGTCGCCGAGGGCGACACTTCGACGATGCCGGCATCGCTGTAAATCTTCGACGCCGGAATCGTGGTGCCCGAATTCATATGACCAACCACCGCGGCGACATGATCGTCGACCAGTTTTTGCGCCACCTGCGTGCCCTGACGCGGATCCGAAGCGTCATCCTGAGCGTCCAGTTCCAGGGTCACCTTGTGGCCGTCGATCACCAGTCCTTTCGCATTGATTTCTTCCACGGCGAGACGCGCGCCGTTTTCCGTGTCTTTACCCCACTCGGCGTTCGGACCGGTCAACGGTGCGACGTGACCGATCCTGACCACTTCGTCCGCACGGGCCAAACCTGTGCCCGCCGTAACCAGCCCACCCAGAATGCCGACCGTCGCCATACGACGAAACCCTGCGAACATGCTCATACCCCACCCGCCATAGTGTTGGTTCAATCAGGAACGCGCTGCGCGAAGCAACTGACAAACACCTGCAACGGGCCACGACGGCCTTGCGCGTTCACCTACCCCAGCCACGCTCGCCAGATGCGATATGGCTTAAGGGTTAGGGCGAATGTAGTCAGAACGAAAAGATCGGCATTGAACCGATCGGCCCGAAAACAGAAGAATTGCGGCAGCGCGGATTACCCTTATTGATGCGCCCAGCCAGCCTTATACTGGCCGTGTTCAATTGTTTGTTCTGCTCAAGTTCCGTTTCTTCGATCAGGAAATCGTCATGCGCCAAACCGACAATGCAATTCGCGGGGACGATTGCCCCGCGGGCCGTGAGCTGGTCGAGCATCTGGATCACGCCGCGGACATGCCGGAGCAGCGCGGCAACCGCTCCAGCTCTGCGGAGCTCAACGTGGGTTTTCTGCTTTGGCCGCGCTTCCCGCTGCTCTCGCTGGCCGGGCTGTGCGATGCGCTGCGTCACGCCGCCGATCTCGGCGACCAGAGCCGGCCCTTGCGCTGTTCATGGACCATCATCGGCGAACAGAACGAGGTAGTCGAGGCGAGTTGCGGCGTGACCGTAACGCCGCAGGCTGCATTTCCGCCAGTGGAGCAGTTCGATTACATCGTGGCAATTGGCGGCTTGCTGCCGCATCTCGACGACGCCCATCCACGCTATTGGGATTACCTCCGGCAAGCAGATCGAGCGGGGATTCCGCTAATCGGCATGTGCACAGGCAGCTTTGTGCTGGCGCGCGCGGGGCTAATGGAAGGCCACGTGGCCTGCGTACACAGCTTCCATCTTGAGGATTACCAGCAGATGTTCCCCGCGCTGCGCGTCATCACGCACAGCGACTACCTGATCGACGGTAATCGCATCACCTGCGCCGGCGGCATCTCCGTTATCGAACTGGCGACTCGTCTGATCAGCCTGCATTGTGGAGCCGACCGCGCGTCGAAGGTGATTCATCAGATGACAGTCAGCCGGCAAAGCGGTACCTCATTCGTCGAACGGCGTCGCGCGCTAGGCTATCTCTCCGTTGAAGACGTGACGGTGCGGCACGCGATCATCCTGATGGAGGAGAACCTCGAAGCACCGCTGAATATCGCCGTAATCGCCAAAATGAGCGGCACCAGCGTGCGGCAACTCGAACGCGCTTTCATGACAGCCATGAAAACGTCGCCTAACGAGTTTTATCGGCAGATGCGCCTGCGCTACGCACGCTGGATGTTGCTCAACACCGCCCGACGCGTCACCGACGTCGCGTACGAGTGCGGCTTCGCCGACTCCGCACACTTTATTCGCGTGTTCAAGGAAACTTACGGCGTGACGCCCGGCAAACTGCGCGCCTCCGTTGGGGCGCCCGCAACGGAGGCTTGACGGTAGCCCGCACCCCTGTCGCTTTTCTTCTATTTTTCTGCAGATTGGTGCAATCGCAGTGCCCGGCTTTACCCGTACATTGCCTGTCATGAAAGACAAGGCCCACATCGTTGTGATCGGTACAGGCGGCACCATCGCAGGACGCGGAGCATCGTCCGTCAACACGTCGGACTATGCGTGCTCTGTTCTATCGATCGACGAAGTGCTATCGGGTATCCCACAAGCGCACGCTATTGCGCGCGTAAGTGCGGAACAACTGATGCAGATCGGTTCGGAGAACTTCTCAACCACGCATCTGCTGACACTCGGCAAACGCATCGATACGCTGCTCAAGCAGGACGATATCGACGGCATCGTGGTGACGCATGGCACCGACACGATCGACGAGACCGCTTACTTTCTGCACCTGACGTTGAAGAGTTCAAAGCCCGTGGTGGTAGTCGGCTCGATGCGGCCACCGTCTTCGCTCAGCGCAGATGGCCCGTTGAACCTGTATAACGCGATTCTCGTCGCCGGCAGCGAAACCTCTCACGGCAAGGGCACGCTGGTCGTTGCGAACGATGAGATACATAGTGCGCGCGATGTCGTCAAGACCAGCACGTTCAAGCTCGAATCGTTCCGCTCACCCTATGGCCCGCTCGGATATGTCGTCGAAGGCAGCCCGCGCTATTACCGCACGCCGGCGCGCCGCCATACGCTCACTACCCAATGGTCGATCGATGCGATAGACGAGTTGCCGGAAGTCGGCATTGTCTATGCACACGGCGGCATCGATGCCGCCGTGATCGACGCCACCGCGCAATCCGGCGTACGAGGCCTGATTTACGCGGCTACCGGCAACGGCAATGTCGCGGCGCATGTCGTCGGCGCGCTGCAGCGGGCAAGACGCCGCGGCGTGCAGATCGTGCGAGCCTCTCGAACCGGCAGCGGCATCGTGATACGCAACGCCGCGCAACCGGACGACGAGTACGACTGGCTCGTCGTCGACGATCAGGTGCCGCAAAAAGCGCGGCTTCTGCTGATGCTCTCGCTTGGCAGCGAACAACGCAGCGCGGATCTGCAGGACGCGTTCTACCGCTACTGAAGCGCAACCAGCCGCTGCGGCCTGCACGGATTCCCGCTCAGCTTCCAGTCAGTTGCTCAAGACTGTCTACATTCTCCGAATACGTCCCCGTCTGGGTGCCCACGGTAACGACAACATTGACCGACGACGCCCCTGAAGCCGTAATCGTTTCAACCGCGCCGTCGTCCGTCAGCTGAATCACGCCGCCTTTCAGGTTGCCGTTGCTGATCGTAACCGCGGTAGGAGTGGTGACCCCGAAAGAAATCACTGCGTCGCTCGCCTGCACGCTGATCGCGCCGCTGGACGACAGCGTGTCGCTGGACGGATCTACGCCGTGCAGACGCGAGTAGGCAAGCGCAGTAATCGTGACGGTGCCGCTGACGTTTCCAGAGCTCGCCGTATGTGTGATGGCCAGCGTGACCGTCGGTGCACTTGCGGTCGTCGTGGTAGCGCCCGTGGCGGCGTCGTAGCTCATTGAAAACGTTACCGTACCGTTGACTGACGTGACACCGTCAGGCGAAGTCAAGGTCAGGTTGTTCGCAGTTTCAACGGCGGTGTACGACCAGTCCGCCGAATTGTTGCCCACCACACCCTGCGCGTTTTGCACCTGCACCGTCACCGAACCGCTGACCGACGCACTGCTCGATACGGCCGGAGCCTGCACCTGCCCCACGCACTGGTTGAAGGTAACTGTTGCCGTCTCCCCGCTTTGCAGACCGGATGCACCTGCGTTCTGCGTGGCGATGTCGATCGAGCCACTGCCAGGACACAACTTGGTAGTTGTGGCCGAGCTCGACGTGACACCGGTCACCAACGACTGCACGACTGACGAATAGATCGAGCCCACGCCGGGACCGGACAGAATTCCGAAGGCCGCCGCATAGCGGGCAACCGGTTCGCTCTGCACTGCCGTCGAGAGTTTTAGCTGGTTCGAAGCAGCGGTACTGCTGGCGCTACCCGACCCTCCGCCACCGCCGCATGCACCCAACAGGGCCGATGCCGCGATAAGCGCGACTGCAGCGAATGACCGTGACGCCTGATACAAAGACATGCTTGCTCCACTCAAAAATGCCGGCGTGCACACGGTCCCGCCACTCGCAAACTAAGGCGCTCGTGCGCCGCGTTTAATCAGACAAATCGGTTCGTCTGCATGTCCGTGTGTGCGAAACGGACGAACCAATGAACAGAGTGATTATCGAAGCGAGGCGTCGTCGTCAATCTCACGAACAGGCCTTAAAAAGCAGGTCTAATCTGCGCAGGCGAATCGATCATTTAGGATTCCGGCAATACTTACCCGCAGAAAATTCCGGTTGCGCGAAGTTCGACTTCACGAATCAGAACTGCTGTGTGATTTCCCCGTTGTTCATGCATTTGAACTCGCCGCTCGAACCGTAAAGTCTCTTCCACAAGACGGATTTCGTTTACGGGAGAAGGCGCGGTGAAACAGGTAAAGAATGCTGCTCTCACAGCAGCAACGGTAATACTCGCGACAAGCGCAGCAAGCACGGTAAGTGCGCAGGAAGTGTATGTTCAGGGTGGCACGCTGGGCGCCGGCGTCGGCGCTGCATTGCCGCTCAGTTCGTGGGCCGGTGTGCATGCCGAACTCGAAGGCTTCGGTCTCTCGCATTCGGTCACGGTGGACGGCAATGTTTACGATGGCCGTCTCACGCTGTTACAGGGTGGGCTGTACCTCGATCTGTTTCCGTTTTCGTCGAGCGGCTTTCGCGTGACGGCCGGCGCGCTGATCAACGATGACGAGTTGAAGGCGCACGCTGTCGCCAACTCGGACGGTAACTACAAGATCGGGAATAGTTACGTGCCCGCCGTCGGCGCTGCTCCATCCGCAACCGCCGAATTTCCGCACGTGATGCCGTATCTCGGCATCGGTTACGGGCACAAGCCGGTTTCGAAGGGCTTTGGGGTGACGTTCGATCTGGGCGTGGCCTATGGACGTCCACACGTCGACTACAGCGTGCCGCAGATCTACACACTGTTCACGACCCAGGCGAACATCGATCAGGAAGAGCAGAAGCTCAATAATGACGTAGCCCGTTACAGGTGGTACCCGGTCGCGCAGATCGGTGTGACTTACCGGTTCTGAGTTGCGCGCGTTAACCGAAGTCCGGTTGATGACTCCCAGCCGCCGCCGTCTGCGCCAGCGGCTCACCAAACTGCAACGCCGCTAGCTGGGCATAGAGCGGCGAGCTCAGAAGAAGTTCGGCATGACGTCCCTGCGCAATGATGCGTCCATGTTCCAGCACGATAATGCGGTCGGCCTGCTGAACGGTCGCTAGCCGGTGAGCGATGACCAGCGTGGTGCGGTTTTGCGCGGCATTGTCCAGCGCCTTCTGCACGAGACGTTCGCTGGCGGCATCGAGTGCGCTGGTGGCCTCGTCGAGCAGCAGGATGGGCGGATTCTTCAGGATCGCACGAGCAATCGCAATGCGTTGCCGCTGTCCGCCGGAAAGCCGCACACCGCGTTCACCGAGAAACGTGTCGTAGCCCTGCGGCAGTTCTTCGATAAAACCCGCCGCAGCGGCCATTTCCGCAGCGCGCTGAACTTGCGCGAGCGTGGCCTCGGGCGCGCCGTAGCGAATGTTATCAAGCACGCTACCCGAAAAGATCACCGATTCCTGTAGCACCACACCAATCTCACGGCGCAGTTCATCGAGCGGCACCTGTCCCGTAGGGACACCGTTGATCAGAATCGTGCCGCCCTGTGGGTCGTAAAAGCGCAGCAGCAATTGGAACAAGGTGGTCTTGCCGGCGCCGGACGGTCCCACTAGCGCAACATGCTCGCCCGCGCGCACGTGAAGCGAGAGCGCGGATAGCGCAGCGATGCCGGGGCGTGACGGATACGAGAAGCTCACGTTGTCAAAGCGGATGCCGTCCCCGC
Organism: Paraburkholderia sp. GAS33; assembly: GCF_050436645.1. Classification (NCBI taxonomy): domain Bacteria; kingdom Pseudomonadati; phylum Pseudomonadota; class Betaproteobacteria; order Burkholderiales; family Burkholderiaceae; genus Paraburkholderia; species Paraburkholderia sp. GAS33. The sequence goes on along the minus strand of NZ_JBNDMP010000006.1, from coordinate 131,174 downwards.
GCGCCGGCAATGTGATAGTGGACTCGGCTTGTACCACTGGCGAGCGCGCGGCCAGCAGCTGCAGCAACCGCTCAGTCGCGCCAGCCGCACGCTGCAGATCGCCCCACACTTCCGCGATCGCCCCTACCGCGCCAGCGGTGAACACCGCGTAAAGAATGAACTGGGACAATTGGCCGGCCGTCATGCGCCCGGCCAGCACCGCCTGCGCCCCGAGCCACAGCACGAAGACAATCGCGCTAAACACCAGCACGATCACCACGGCGGTCAGCCACGCGCGCGCCCGGATACGCGTGAGCGCAGTTTCGAAAGCCACTTCCACCGCGCCGCCAAACCGCTGCGCCTCGAAAGGCTCCTGCGTATAGGACTGCACAGTAGGCATGGCATTGAGCACCTCGCCCGCCAGTGCGCTCGTGTTCGCTATCTTGTCCTGACTGGCACGAGAAAGACGCCGCACGCGCCGTCCGAAGATGACGATAGGTGCGACCACTACGAGCAACGTAACGATGATGTAGCCCGACAGCACAGGACTGGTCACTACCAGCATCGCTACGCCGCCGGTCAGCATGAAGAAATTGCGCAAGCCCATGGAAAGGCTCGTGCCGACCACGGCCTGAATCAACGTGGTGTCAGCCGTAAGCCGCGACAGCACTTCTCCGGTCTGCGTGGTTTCGAAGAACTGTGGGCTCATCCCCAGCACGTGCTCGTAGACCGCGCGCCGCAAGTCCGCCGTTACGCGCTCCCCTAGCCATGACACCAGATAGAAGCGCAGCGCCGTCGCGGCAGCGAGAATCAGCGAAACGAAGAACATCGCCAGGAAATAACGATCGATGTGCACGCGTTCGCCGCTCGCAAAGCCACGGTCAATCAGGTATCTGAACGCCACCGGCAACACCAGCGTCGCACCGGCCGAAGTGATCAGAGCGAGGAACGCGAGCGCCCAGCGCCCGGCATACGGACGCAGGAAGGGAAACAGGGCAAACAGCGGCGCGATACGCCGTGAGGCCGGTGCAGGGTCTGGCATGAGGATTCCCAAGGGATCGAAGATCGCCTCGATTGTGCCAGTCCCTGCCGATTTGAAGTTGTTCCCCCGCGAAAAGACTGACGCCGCCCAGAAGATTGCCAGCACCCCGGCAGCGCCCGCTTGCTGTGAACGTCCAGAAGGATCAAGATCGGGGCGACACATTCCTCGCAAGTCATTCCCATGACAGACCTACCCGATCCTGATCCCGACGCCGATAGCGATCCCGACAAACTGAAAGGACCTGGCGGCATGTCGTTGCGCCAGATCCACGAACAGGTGCAAAAGAGCGTCGAACGCGATCGCGAAGCGCGCGCCGGCCATGATGCTCAGGCCATGCCGCGCAGCAGATGGCAGCGTTGGGTGCGGTACGTGTGGGGGCGTAGCGGTCGCCGCTGAGAGTTCAAGCTGCGCGCGGCCCTCATATCGGCCCGCGAGCGGAAGTCTGCAAAAAATACACGGCCCCGCAGCACGCCTCGCGGCGCACTGCAGGGCCGTACCTACACGCTAGCTACGATCAGAAGCGGTGCTTCAGACCAACCGCCACAACAACCTGCGAGTTATTCGACGACGGATCCAGACTGTAGACGCTGGCGTCAAACGCTGCATTGCCGTTGCCGCCGCCAACACGCTGATACACGCCTTCCAGATAGACATCCGTGCGAGCCGAAAGGAAGTAATCGGCCTGAGCCATCACCTGGTTCCAGTGCGGCGTGGCCGACGTAAAGCCCTTCGTCGCGCCGCCGAAGCCGCCCGTCGTGTACGTGTACGCTACGCCCAGGCTTAAGTCCGGCATCACGAAATAGCGGCCGTTGATTTCGAAGTTGTCGAACTTGATATAGCTGCCGCCGATCGCACCCGTAGACGTGCTGCCGCCCTGCCAGATGCCCGTCACGTTGTCGGTGATGGAATGCGTCCACACCGCGCCAACGGAGGACTTGCCGAACTTGTACTGGACACCGGCACCGTAGATCTGCTGGCTGCCGCCCGTCGTGAGCTGGTCGCCGTCGCCCGTGCTGACTGCACCCGTTGCGTTCGCCAGCGCGGACTGCGCCGTGCGATTGATCTGCAGGTATGCGGCCGCGACGTTGAACGGACCATACGTGTAGCTCGTACCCAGGCTGTATGCGCTGTTGTTGGCAAAATCACCCGCCTCGCCGGAGAACGCATACATCGCGCCTGCCTTGAAGCCGCCAAACGACGCACTGCTGAACTTGACCGAGTTGTTCAGACGCAAATCGTTGTTCAGGTTGTCGTTGTCGTACACGTGCGACGCAAGGTTGCCGCCGAAGCCCGAACCCGTCGCGCTCAAAGGTGCAACGTAGTCGACCATGAAGTCGTATTGACGACCGAGTGAGAGCGTGCCGTACTGTTCCGAACGCAGACCGACCCAGGCTTGCCGGCCGAACAGGTCGCCACCGTTCTTCAGGGCGCCGCTGTCAACGTTAAAACCGTTCTCGAGCCAGAAGACCGCGGCAAGCCCACCGCCAAGATCTTCCGAGCCGCGCAGACCCCAACGCGACGTGAAGACGTTGCCGCTTTGCATCGACCAGGAGCTGGCGCCCGGTGATGTGGCGCTCGATTCCGACACACGCGCGTTGTTCTGGTAAACGACGCCGGTATCAATGAGCCCGAAGAGCGTGACGCTGCTTTGCGCGTGTGCCGCTCCAGCCAGAAGCATGGCCGACGCAGCGGCCAGATATCGCATCTTGATCAAAACCTCACCCCATATTCAAGTTCGCGTTTCCCATCTGGCGATCGGCGACCGCCATGAAAACGGGTGGAGTATAGGGTTGAGCCCAATTGCATTGAATGCACAAATCGTGGAAATCAGCCTTCCTGTTTTTGAGGGCAAAAATTCATAAAACTTTAACGTTACTGAATTCAATGGCTATTGACGCGGCTACTCAAGGGACAACATTAAATGTGCATCTCTAAGGGAGAGATATCGCCAGTCGATGACCCGGGCAGCCGCTTCCCTCATGTCGCAATTTAGCTACAGGAAGCGCTGCATATTCTCATAAGACGTAACTGAACCAAAGGACGATCGTCATTTGAAATTTCAGCGTCGGCCAACTGAAATTTAGAAAATAAAGTCATTTATAAAATAAAATTTAATTTCTAAAAAAACTTTCATCTTTCAACGGTGGTGTCGAAGCCTCGATGTCAGTATCGGCATCGCGGTCGAGCACCGCTCGCGCCTTCGTCATATCGAGCGCGCCCTCCCATCGCGCCACCACGATAGTTGCCACACCGTTGCCTATCAGATTGGTCACGGCGCGCGCTTCGTTCAGGAAGCGATCGACGCCTAGCAACAGCACCAGGCCGGCCACAGGAACCTTGTGCATGGTCGACAGCGTGGCCGCGAGTGCGACGAATCCGGCGCCCGCGACACCGGCTGAGCCCTTGGAGGTCAGCAGAAGCACGCTCATCACCAGCAACTGATCCCAGATCGTCAGGTGGATGTTCATGGCTTGCGCAATGAAGAGGGTCGCCATCGTCAGGTAGATTGCCGTGCCATCTGCATTGAACGTGTAACCGGTCGGCAATACCATTCCGACGACGGGCCGCGAACAACCCAGCTTCTCCATTTTGATGAGCATCTGCGGCAGTACCGCTTCGGTGGAAGCCGTACCGAGCGTGATGAAGATTTCGTCCTTGATGTAACGGAGAAACTTCCACAAGGACAAACCACATAGCCGCATGACGGCGCCCAGCACGACGATCACGAAGACGATCGAAGTCAGGTAAAGGCAGAACATCAGTTGACCGAACGATGCGAGCGTGCCGATTCCGTACTTGCCGATCGTGAATGCCATGCCGCCGAACGCGCCGATCGGTGCGACATACATGACGATTCGAACCACGCCGAACATGCCCTGCAGGAACATATCGAGCATGTCGACCAGCGGCGCGGTACGTGGTCCCAGCTTGGCAAGGGCAATTGCGAACAACACTGAAAAGAAGATGATGGGCAGCATGTCCCCGTTAGCGAACGCGCCGACGATACTGTTCGGCACGATGCTCATCAGGAAATCGAGCGTGCCGTGCTGCTGCGCCGCGTGGGTGTAGCTTGCAATCGACGCGCTATCGATATGCGCCGGGTCGATGTTCATCCCGCTGCCAGGCTTGATGACGTTCACGACCAGCAGACCGATGGCGAGCGCGATGGTGGATGCGACTTCGAAGTAAAGAATGGCCTTGACGCCGACTCGCCCCGCCTCGTGAAGATCGCTCATGCGCGCAATGCCGACCACCACCGAAGCGAAGATGATGGGCGCAAGCGCCATCCGGATCAGCTTGATGAACAGGTCCCCTAACGGCTTGAGCTGATCGCCGGTCTCAGGATAGAAGTGTCCGACCAGAATGCCGGCGATGATGCCAATCAGGACCTGTACATAAAGCCTGGAAAGATATTTTCCAATCGTTGAAACCAGCATGTCTGTCTCCTGTCGTCCTTTTTGCTTTTTTGTGGACGCTGCGCCGGCGCTTTGAGCCGGCGCGGTTTCGCTAACGGCTTACGCGGAAAGCTTCTTCATCTCCGCAAAGAGATCGGCCTTGCCTTCAAAGCCGATACCCGGCAAGTCGGGCATGGTGATATGGCCGTTCTCGACCTTCACGCCATCCGGGAATCCACCATACGGCTGGAACAGATCCGGATACGACTCGTTGCCGCCAAGCCCCAGGCCAGCGGCGATATTCAACGACATCTGGTGACCGCCATGCGGGACGCAGCGGCTCGGCGACCAGCCATGCTGGCGAAGCATGTCGAGCGTGCGAAGGTATTCGACCAGCCCATAGCTCAACGCGCAGTCGAACTGCAGCCAGTCGCGGTCTGGGCGCATGCCGCCATAGCGGATGAGGTTGCGGGCGTCCTGCATCGAAAACAGGTCTTCGCCAGTCGCCATCGGATTGGCGTAGTAGTTTCGTAGCGTCGCTTGCAGTTCGAAGTCCAGCGGATCACCCGGTTCCTCGTACCAGAACAGGTCGTACTGCGACAACGCCTTCGCATATTGAATCGCGGTGTCGAGATCGAAGCGGCCGTTGGCATCGACTGCAAGCTTCTGGCCGTCACCCAGCACGCTCAGGATCGAATCGATGCGACGCAGGTCTTCGTCGAGCGATGCTCCGCCAATTTTCTTTTTCACCACCGTATAGCCCCGGTCGAGATAGCTGCGCATCTCGTCCTTGAGCTTTCCGTGGTCCTGGCCCGGGTAGTAGTAACCGCCCGCGGCGTAGACGAAGACCTTGCGATCGGGTTGACCGTTGCCGTAGCGGTCGGCTAGCAACTGGAAGAGCGGCTTGCCTTCGATCTTCGCGACGGCATCCCAGACCGCCATGTCGATTGTGCCGATGGCAACCGAACGCTCGCCGTGACCGCCCGGCTTCTCGTTCGAGAACATCGTGGCCCAGATTTTGTGGGGGTCGAGGTTATCCCCGGCGTCGTTGATAAGCGTGTCCGGAGCGGCTTCCAGCAGACGCGGAATGAAGCGCTCGCGCATCAATGTTCCCTGTCCGTAGCGGCCGTTGGAGTTGAAGCCGTAACCGACGACCGGCTTGCCGTCACGCACGACGTCGGTCACTACGGCGACCAGACTCAGCGTCATCTTGCTGAAGTCGATATAGGCGTTGCGGATCGGTGAGCTGATAGGGACGGTTTTTTCGCGGATTTCAACGATTTTCATGAGGGTCTCCTGGCGGCATCGCGCGTCGTCGATGCAACGGGCTGTAAGAGCCGCTAGGTTATGCCCTACAAGTAGCGTTATGATTCACTGAAAGTCACTTCTTTATTAACTTACGGTGAAGACTGACCTCGCCTCCCACCTGCAGTTTTTCGTCCTGCTCGCACGCCACGGAAATCTGACCGCGGCCGCACGCGAACTCGATCTGACGCCACCCGCAGCGACCAAGCGGTTAGCCCAACTGGAGGCGCGGCTTGGCGTACGACTGGTGAATCGCACCACGCGCAGCGTCAGCCTGACCGCTGAAGGTGAAACCTACCTGCACCACGCGACGCGAATTCTGGCCGAGGTGCGGGAGATGGAAGATGCCGTTTCATCCAGCCGGTCGATGCCGCGAGGACTGCTGCGTGTGAACGCGACGCTGGGGTTTGGCCGCACCACGATCGCGCCGCTTGTTTCCGAGTTCGCAAAACGTCATCCGCATGTGGAAGTACAGCTTGACGTCACCGACCGGCCGATCGATCTCGTAGACAGTGGTGTCGATCTGGCCATCCGCTTCGGTTCATTGCCCGACAAGCGACTCAACGCGCGGCGCGTCATGTCGAATCGCCGATTCCTCTGCGCATCGCCACGCTATCTGGAGCAGCACGGCACGCCTGCGACGCTTGCCGACCTTTCCGATCACCAGTGCATCGTGCACCGCCAGAACGACGACGCCTATGGAATCTGGCGCCTGGTGCACAAAGGACACCCCGAAGTGGTAAAGGTGCAAGGCATGCTGTCGAGCAACGACGGTGACATTGTGCTGGGTTGGGCACTCGACGGACACGGCATCCTGGTCCGCTCGGAATGGGACCTTGCGAAATACCTGGAGAGCGGACGACTGCGCATTGTTCTGCCAGAGTTTGTGCAGCCCTCGGCAGACCTCTTTGTTTACTATCCAAGCAAGCGCAATCAGTCCGCACGCGCACGAGCGTTCGTAGACTTTCTGGTCGAACGATTTAAAAAGCCAGTAATACCTGCTGTTTAGGCCGCTTCTCTCCGACACCGGCGGACCGCGCCATAACGGTATGGCATCAATTAACAATCCTTAACGAACCCGGCCTCCCGACTGCTGTTCGTTGCCTTTAAACTGGGCTCTCCGCCGCGAAATATAACCAGACTAGCCTGGACATCGACGCGTTCCCTTCCCGAACGTTCGATCTGGACCGCGCTCGGGTTCTTCCGATCGCCTATCGTCACCATGAATACACTTCAGACTCCAATCGTCCCTGTCGCAACCGTACTACTGGTCGACGATCAACCGATTGTTGGAGAGGTGATAAGACGCGCCCTCGAGAACGAGACCGGCATCCTTCTCCATGTCTGCACCGAGGGACGCGAAGCCCTCTCCACGGCGTGCCGGATAAAGCCCACGGTAATCCTTCAGGATCTCATCATGCCAGGCATAGATGGGCTGGATATCGTGCGCAGCTATCGCACTCATCCCGTCACGGCGAACGTCCCGGTTATCGTGCTGTCCTCGCGGGAACAGCCTACGGTAAAAAGCGCAGCATTCGTTGCCGGCGCTAATGATTACCTGGTCAAACTACCCGACTCAATCGAGCTGATCGCGCGAATCCGATATCATTCGGCATCCTATATTAGTCTGCGCCAGCGCGACGATGCGATGGATTTTCTCTCGCATGACATGCGCTCGCCGCAAACGTCCATTCTGGCCCTGCTCGAACTCTATCGCGCGGAACACGGGACGCTCACGCCGCTGCTCGAGCGTATTGCCACGCACGCCACCAATGCACTGGAACTGGCGGACGGCTTCCTTAATCTGGCGCGTGCACAGTCGGAATCGCGGCAATTCGAAATCGTCAACCTGAACGAGATACTGATCGTTGCCGTCGATCAGCTCTATGAAAAGGCTGTCGCTAAAGGATGCCGCATCTCCATCGAAGCGCCCGACACCTCGCTGGTGTGTCTTGCCGACAGCCTGCTATTGACCCGCCTCGTCACCAACCTGCTCGACAACGCATTGAAATACGGACCGCGTGACGCGACCGTGCGCTGCATCCTTGCGGATACGCGCGAGGGTCTGCTTATAGGCGTGGAGGATGAAGGCACGGGCATTCCGGCGAGGGAAACGGACCGCGTCGCGGAGCGCTTTGTCCGGCTGCCGTCTGGAGTGATCAATGAAGCGAGCGGCTTCGGTTTGGGGCTGGCATTTGTCAATTTCACCGCCACTAAACATAGAGGCCGCGTGATCATGAGCCGAACGGAGAGAGGCTTTATGATCGGCGCGCTCTTGCCTAAGGCCGAGCAGCTGCCGAGAAGTCTCGGTGCAAGGTAAAGTTGACCAGCGAATGATCTGATGTTTGCAGTATCAGGCTCTACATAGCAGCAATAACCGCAGGCGGGTTAGCCTCGCAAAGGCAAAGCTGACCACCCGCGGGATTTTCTTGCCGGGCAAGCTTACCGGGCCTGCGATTGACCCTGCTGAGCGGATTGCTGGTCTTGTCGGGCAGCGTCCTGCTTCGCCTTCTTCGCCGCCATATGATGGCCCACCGCGCATCCCCCTGCGGCGCCCACCGCTGCGTGGCCGTTGCCAACATAGTGGCCCGCAACGCCGCCAGCCGCGGCGCCTTTCAGGCATCCCGCAGCGTTCGCTTCGCCGGCCAGCGCCATTGAGACGATGCATGCGGTCAGTACGATAACTTTGGATTTCATCTGCTTTCTCCCTGTGAGTTCGGCTTGGCTTCATAGCCTTGCTTCCAACCAGGAGAGCGCAAGTTCCATTCCATCCATAGCGATTGGGGCAACGTGAAGCGCAAACGTCGCGGTTCGCGTCACGTACTCTTCGCACACTTTTAACTTTCGAAGTCTTTCGAAACCTAAAGCACTTACAAATTCTGGTCGATACGCGAGTGGTCAATGCAAGCTGCCCAAAGGACCAGGATGAACAGATCAGAATCACGTTCACACGCCAGGCGAACTGTATCGGCATCGCGCCTGCGTAGATTGCAATGGTATTTTCGGCCGCGGCTCGGCCTGCGCGACCTCGACGCGTTGCTTCGCCCAAAGCGCGGCGTGACAGGACAGCATGCCCGTCGATGACGGCGCCCGAAGCTGTTTGCGGTCTCCGTCCATGCGTGGGGCGTACGGCGCGAATACGCCGGGGCCCGCGGTAGACGCCGTGACGGCAAACGAGGCCAGGCCGCGGATTCTCAGGACCGTGTGAGGGTTGGCTCTCGAAAGCCGTATAGCCGGTGCGCGTTCTTCGTCAGAATCGCGGTGCGGGTCTGCTCATCTGGCGCCCACACGGCGAGCGTATCGAGCAACTGCCCGACTGTCGGCATGGCGCCCCACAAAGCGACGTGCGGCCAGTCGGAGCCCCATACGCAGCGATCCGGCGCCGTCGCGATCAGGGCGCGCGCGTAATCGGCGGTATCGGCGTACGCGGGCGCCTGGGTACTCAGCCGGTATGCACCGGAAAGCTTGACCCATGCGCCGTCGCGCACCAGTGCCAGCAGACCTTTAAAACCCGCGGACCCAACGCCGACTGCGGTCGGCATGTGGCCCATATGATCGATCACGATGGCCGAGCGCAGCTTGCCGAGCTGCGGCGCGAGTTCAGGCAAGCTCCGCGCGTCCAGCAAGAACTGGATATGCCAGCCCCAATCGCGCGCCAATGCGTCGTACTCGGCCAGTTGCGAAAAACCGATGCCGCCTCCGCCGAACAGCACGTTCAGGCGCAATCCAACCGCGCCGGCGTCCGTCATGTCCTGGTACTCAGCATCGCCTAATCCTAGTGACGGCACCACCACGCCGCGCAACCTGTCCGGATTCGCACGCAGCGTTTCCAGCAGCAGCGTGTTGTCCTGCCCATGCACGCTCACCTGGACCAGCACGCCATACTGCGAACCTGTGTCGTCGAGCATCTTCAGATAGGCTGCGGGGGTGGCCGCTGGCGGCGTGTACGAGCGATCGGGCATCCACGGATAACGCGGCGGCTCTCCGATCACGTGCGCGTGTGTATCCACGGCGCCGGGCGGCATGACGAAGGTGGACGGCCCCGATTGCACTGCAGCGGGCGGCGGACACAGCGGTGCATCATGATTTTCCGTTGAACCGGTCATTTAGGGATCCTTGCATGTTGGATTGCCCGGTCCGCGCGGCCATAATGCGTGCGGCTCCGAAGCAGGCTTAAAGACGAAGCATGCCCCGCGTGGCTCACGTCCCGTGCGGCAGAGACTTCTCGGAGGTCGATTCCGGCTGCTGGGCGGGGATCAGATGATCGGCATCGTCGAGCCGTCGTCCTCGCGTCTCAGGTAACGCCAACACCGTCACAAACACGGCCGCGTTGGCGATAACGGCGAGAATGCAAATGGCGTTTCCCAGTCCGGTCTTCGCACTCAGGAGGCCGACGAGGGCCGGAAACAAGGCGCCGATACCGCGGCCGAAATTGTAGGCAAATCCCTGGCCGTTCGCGCGAAGCGCAGCGGGAAACAGCTCCGTGAGATGCGCACCGACTCCGCCGAAGATTCCGGACGCACAAAATCCGAGCGGGAATCCAAGGTAGAGCATTTGTGAATTGCTGAAGTTGACCTTCGTATAGGCGATCGTGATGACCGCAGACAGGAATGCGAAAAGCAACATATTGCCGCGCCGGCCGATCCGGTCCGAGATATAGCCGCCGCTTGCGTAGCCGATAAACGATCCGGTAATCAGCACAGCCAGGTAGCCGCCGGTGCCGATCACCGACAGGTGCCTGTCCATCCGCAGAAAGGTGGGAATCCAGGTGGCGATCGCATAGTATCCGCCTTGCAGGCCGGAGCACATCAGCGACGAACATACCGTTGTGCGCAGGATCCCGGGTGCAAAGATCTGCAGAAACGAGGGGCGTCTCGCGCTCGAGCGCATGATCTGCTGCGCTTTATTGAAGCTCTCAGGTTCCGCCACATGCCTGCGGATATAAAACACCAGCAATGCCGGAGCAAGCCCCACCCAGAACATGCTGCGCCAGGCCAGCGCTTCGGGGAGGACAGAGAACGCCACCGTGTAGAGAATGGCGGCGAGGCCCCAGCCAATCGCCCAGCCGCTTTGCACCACGCCGACAGTTTTGCCGCGATGCTCCGGCCGAACGATCTCACCGATCAAGACGGCGCCTACAGCCCATTCGCCGCCAAATCCAAATCCCTGCAACGCTCGCAGGACAAACAGTTGCTCTACGTTCTGTGACCAGCCAATCAGGAAGGTGAACACCGAGAACCAGACGATGATCCATTGCAGCACCTTGACGCGGCCGAACCAGTCCGCAAGGATGCCGCCCACCCATCCTCCGGCGGCGGAGCAAAGCAGACTCACCGTGCTTAGCAAGCCGATCTCGCCCTTGCCGACGCCCCACAACGTCATCAGCGAGGTGACGACAAAGGTGAACACCATAAAGTCAAAAGCGTCGAGCACCCAGCCCGTGAAGGCGGAATGGAAGGTCGTGCGCTCCGCTTTGCTAAACGACGCGTACCAGTTCATCGCTTGTCTCCTTCATTGCAGCCTCGGTCTCGCGCCGCTGGCGAATGGAAAATTATTACAAGCTCACGACGGCACGGAAAGGATGTTTATGAAGATTCAGTAGATAAAAAAATTTGCGTCCCACCGGCTGAGCAACTTGCGATGCCTCGCGAGAATGGCTGTGCCTTGCGCCAGGCACGACGGCCACGCAAACCAATCGATCATGCTAGGATCATCAGCTCCCCTGTTCGAACCGATCGAAATCGCGGCCCTTGGTTGACGCCACGATTCCTGCACCAGCGAGGATTCCGATGACTCATTCTGCTCTCACTCCCGGCGCAGTCGCCGTGATCACTGGCGGCGCTGCCGGCATCGGCCTTGCTGCGGCCAAACGCTTCGCACAACTCGGCCTGCGTGTCTGTATCGCCGATCTCGGCGCTGAGCGCATCGCGCAAGCAGTGGAGGAAATCGCTGCGCTGAGCGCGAACGGCAAACAGGATGTCTTCGCGCTCGAAACCGACGTGAGCGTCGTCGCCGACGTGCAGCGCTTGCACGATGCCGTCGTCGAACGATTCGGCGGTGTGGACGTGTTGATGAACAACGCGGGTATTCAGCCGGGCAGCAAGATGTTCGGGCCCGCCGAAAACTGGGAGCGCGTGCTTGGCGTCAATCTGTGGGGCGTGATCCACGGCACCCAGGTGTTCGTACCGGAGATGATCAAACGTGGTCGCCCGGGTCTCGTGATCAATACCGGTTCGAAGCAAGGCATCACCACGCCGCCCGGCGATCCGGCCTACAACGTTGCGAAGGCTGGGCTGAAGGCGTTCACCGAGGCATTGCAGCACGAACTGCGCAATACCGCGGGCTGCCAGCTCAGCGCTCACCTGCTGATTCCTGGCTTCGTGTTCACGGAACTGACACGTCACGGCCGCGGCGAGAAACCGGCCGCCGCGTGGACGCCGGAGCAAACCGTCGAGTTCATGCTGGAGCGTCTGGAAGCCGGCGACTTTTACATTCTCTGCCCGGACAACGACGTGCCGCGAGCGCTCGACGAGCGGCGCATTCTTTGGGCGGCCGGCGATATCGTCGAGAACCGTCCTGCGCTGTCGCGGTGGCATCCTGACCACGCAGCGGCATTCGAGGCATTTATCAAGCAGCCTCGCTAGGCGCAGCTCTGGCCAACCGGCCCGATGCCAGGTTGGCTGAGCGGCCTGGGTGCTATCAGGCAGTCGTATTGATGTTGCCGCCCAGGATGCTGTTCACGGCGGTCGAGGTCGACGATCCGCTACTCGTGGACGACGTGCTCAACCCTGCGTCCGTCGCGACCTTATGGCCGTGGTGGCCGCCGCCATGTGTGCGCTTCGGTTCAGATGTCTGCTGTGCAGCTGGCTTGCTGCTGATGCTTTGCGCGGAGCTGACAGAGGAGGCAACGCTGGAAATGGACATGATGTTCCCCGTATATAGGTCGATGTTTTGATGTACGGCCGCGCAAGAAAGGGACCCATGCGCGCGCGCCATTTAACAACATCGCCAGCATGCGACGTTTACTGCGTCGTTTCAATGACGAAAACACATCATCGGGCGGCGCCCTGTTACCAGAAGTTACGGCGTGCGGACTTCGTCATTGTCCGGTAATCCCGGATTCTCTATCGCCGCCAGCCTCACTTATCACGCGCGACGCCGTCGCGGACAATTTGGGTAAGGGATTTCAGCCGAATTCCATTACCGGGAACCGCCATGAATACGTCCGCTTCACTGAGCATGCCGAGCACGCCGAATTCGATTCGGGCGGCTGCCGCCGTAGCTTTCACAATCCTGTCGTGGGCCGCGGCCTTTCCTTTCATCCGGCTTGGTCTGCAAGGGCTCACGCCGATGCAACTCGCGGCCGCGCGCTTCGCGACAGCAGCGGTGCTGGTCGTGGGATGGTTGATTTACGCGCGCCCGAAGCGACCGTCGCTGCGCGATTCACTGCTCTTTGTCCTGTCCGGCTTCCTCGGCATCGCAAGCTATAACGCGCTTCTGAACACCGCCGAACTGACCGTTGCGCCAGGCGCAGCGGCCTTCATCATGAGTACCTCGCCTATCTTCACCGCCATTCTGGCGACGGTTTTCCTGCGCGAAAAACTCAATCGATGGGGTTGGCTCGGCTCGGTGTTCAGCTTTGCAGGCATCGGTCTGATTGCATGTGGACAACCCGGCGGCCTCGCACCCGGCAGCGGCGCAACACTGATCCTGCTCGCTGCTTTGGCATCCTCAGCATATTTCGTGTTGCAGCGACGCCTGATTCCGATCTATGGGCCGCTCGCAAGCACTGCTTATACGCTGCTCGCCGGTGCATTGCTGCTATCTCCGTGGTTGCCGGGCGCCATGAGCGCACTTGCGGCACCTTCGGCATCGGCAGGAACCTTGGGTGCTGTGCTCGTGCTCGGCGTCTTCCCGGCCGCGCTCGGTTACGCGACGTGGACGATTGCCCTGGGCCACTTCGGTGCGGCGCGGGCGTCCAATTTCCTGTATCTGGTACCCGCGATCGCGATCGCGCTATCGATCTTTTTGACTGGCGAGCACCCCGCGCTGACGACCATCGCCGGTGGACTGATGGCGATTGCTGGTGTTGCCTTCGTTGCGTGGCGCGGACGGGGCTGACTACAACCTCACTTCTGCTGACCCGCCGCTTCGAGGATCAGGTTCGCCACTTCAGTCGGATGCGACAGCAGCGACACGTGGCTCGAATCGAGCTCGATCGTATGCGCATGCATCCGGTTCGCCATGAAGCGCTCCAGATCGGGGTTGATCGTCCGGTCTTCAGTCGACACCGCATACCAGGTGGGTTTGTCGTGCCACGCGGCGACCGTCGTCTTCGCCATCGTGATTGCCTTGCCAATCGGCTGCTGAACCGCGTAGTACGTCTCAGCTTCAACGGTAGGCAGATCGCCCGCAAAGTCGTGCACAAAGGCCTGCTCAGACAGCTTGCCGTAACCATCCGCCGACCACTGCAACCCCGCCGACGCCGGTGCGGCCGGGAATTTCTTCGTCAGCGCCGGATAGTCCTCCCCAGCGTCCGGCGCACGCGCGGCGATGTACACGAGGCCCGCCACCTTCGGATCGTCGCCGGCCTGGCTGATCACCATCCCACCGTATGAGTGCGCGACCAGCAAAGTCGGACCGTCCTGTTGCGCAAGCGCTCGCTTGACCGCATCGACATCCGCGTCGAGCGAGGTGGTCGGATTCTGCACCGCCGTCACGTGCAGGCCCTTCGCCTGCAGCAGCGGAATCACTTTCTGCCAGCTCGAACCATCTGCGAACAGACCGTGAACCAGCACGACATTCCTGATCGGTGCGGACGGGGCCGCAGCGCTGTCCTGCGCGAATGACGTCGTGGCGCTCACCAGCGTGGCGCAGGTCAGACCCGCGAGAACAAACGAACTCAACTTCATGAAACTTCTCCCAAGCATGTGTAGGACGAGATTCGCGGATTTCGTTCACCTCGTTGTGGTGACGCCATAGACGAACCATACCCAGGCAGTCATCATTTGGCCGATTCCTGACGGCCGCCGAACGAACGCTGCACTCTGGTGTACTTAGGAGCAAACACAGCGCTGGCGCAAACATTCCGCTCAGCGCAAAAATTTTTAGCGGCGTCGGCGCTGACTGCGCTGACTGTTGCGCAAGTTGCCATGCGAAAATGTCAGCCACTCGCCTCTTTCCAGCTGACAAGCGAATGACACGATCATGTTCACAAAAGGATTAACACTGTGAAACTCGAGTTACGCCACATTCGCTGCTTCATCGCGGTCGCGAGACACCTCCATTTCGCTCGCGCAGCCGAAGAGCTCGGCATCGCGCCCCCGTCCCTTACCAAGCAGATCCAGGAGACGGAGCGGCTGCTCCAGGTCCGTCTGTTCCACCGGACCAAGCGCTCTGTTGCATTGACAGCGGCGGGCGAAGCGTATTTGCCCGAAGCGACAGCCGCCCTCGCCTCGCTTCAGCGCGGTCAGGAACTCGCTGAACTGGCGGAACGAGGCGAACTAGGTCGCATCCAGATTGGCTTCATAGCCTCGGCGGCCTTTGCGGGGATCATGCAGAAGACCATAAGAGGCTTCCGGAAGCACCGTCCCAAAGTGGATGTCGTGCTCATCGAAGCACCGATGACCCAGATTCCGGGGATGCTTGCCGACGGCCGGCTCGACGTTGCGTACATACGGCCGCCGTTGGACTTTCCGGAGGAAATACGGGCTGTCAGCGTCTATCAGGACGAGTTCGTGCTGGCCCTTCCGGACGACTCACCGCTTGCAGATCTTGCGGTCATCAATCCGTCGCAACTGCGTGAGGCGTGCTTCGCGCTTCCAGAGCAGGAGTTCGGCACATTCGAGGTGGGCAGACGTGGACGCTTCCAGCCAAAACTGGGGCCGAGACCCGGCCCACTGGCTGCGGTACTCGCGTGCGTTTCGCTTGGAAGCTTTGTGGCCGTCGTGCCCCGCACATTGTGCGACTGCCTGAACTTACCGGGCGTGGTCTATCGACCGCTTGGCGGCAAACCTGTTGTCTCGGAGATAGCTCTTACCTTTCGGCGACATGAGCGTTCCTATGCTGTCCGCGAATTTATTAAGTATGCCGGAGCAAATACGCGCTAGGTTGAGCGCTTGCCGCTACTCCGCCGGTTCGGGTTGAAGCAACGCGGCTGCGGAGCATAAGTAAAGCCGGCGTGACGAACGTCAGTAGGCGAATTTGAGGTAACTTTCGGCACTCTGGAAGGCGCCGGCGTCGTCGACCTGGGGCATGTGCCGGAGCAATCGCTTTGCTTTCGGGCCAAGTTGTTGATAGACGTCGCGCGGAACGTCGATATGCACTTCCGGTCTGAAATACCAGCTTCGACTGTATCCAATGACGACCATTGGACGCGGGGCGTCCGTGTTGTTTGGCGTACCGCGATGCAACGCTCTGACGTCGCGAATCATGACGTCGCCGAGTTCCATCGGAATGGCATGCAACGGAATCTCCCCCGCCACATATGCCCGCATCGCGTCTTCCGAGTTCATTCGGTGCGTGCCGAGCGTCGTTTCGAACGGGCCGTTATCTGCGGTGACGTCGCAAAGCGGAAAATTTACAGCGAGTTGAAACGACGGCGTTTCCGGCTCGTTGTCGAACAGGGCAGGTGTGTCGCGATGAACGTCCTGATACGTCGACCCGCGTAGTGGCGTGTCGGTCGCGAGTTGGCACATGACCGGGTCTTCACCTGCAACGCGTTCGACAATAGCCAGTACGTCAGGGTCGCAGAATATGCTTTCATCCGCGAACACGCCCGCAAACGGCAACGTGATGTAGTGCCGGTTGGCTCCGCGCACAGCCGTTGCGTTCTCCTGCAATCTATGGGCAAGGATGCCGTCGAAGGCCTGTCGCCAGCCCGAGAGCGTTTTCTTTGGAAAGTGCTGCTTCAGGAGCACCATCCCATCGCGATCGAATGTCCGCGCGAGCACAACGTGTTCCTCGTTTGAGTAACGCATCAAAATGTCCCCGTGTAAGTTCCATAAGGCTAGCAAGCGGGCTCAGATAGATCAATCCTGGTGAATAGTGGTTTCGCCTTGAACGAACTCCCGCTTACACTGCTTACTGGCAGACGTACACCCGATACAAATTGATCTCGTCCCAAGGGTGGCACTTTTTTTGCGTCTGGCTTGGGTTGCTCTCCGGCGGTCTCATGTTCCTTTAGAAATCCAAGGGGTCTACATCATGCAGAAGCGGGCATCGTCAGGCGTAGTGCATCTCCTCAGCGTTCTGTTCGCAGCCCTCGCCGGCTTGTATCTGCTGATCGGCGGGGCGTGGCTCATCTCGATCGGCGGGTCGCCCTACTATGTCGTCGCCGGCCTGGTCATGCTGGTGACGGCCGCCCTGCTTTACCGCCGGAACGCGAGCGCGCTTGGCTTGTATGCGCTGCTGCTGCTGTGCACCATCGTATGGGCGGTGTGGGAAGCCGGCTTCGACTTCTGGGCCTTGACGCCACGACTCGATGTGCTGGTTGTGTTCGGCATCTGGCTGCTGCTGCCATTTGTCTATCGCACCCTCGACGCCCCTGCGAAGTCCGCGGCACTGGCGTTGGGCGCCACCTTGATTCTCAGCGGCATTGTGCTCGTGTACGCGTCCTTCAACGATCCGCAGGAAATCAACGGAACCCTGAGCGCCAGTGCAGCATCGTCCGCAACCCCGGCGGCGGGCGGCACCGATGCCGATTGGCCTGCCTACGGCCGCACGCAGCACGGCACGCGCTACTCGCCGCTCAAGCAGATTACCGCCGACAACGTGAAGAATCTGCAGGTTGCATGGACATTCCAGACCGGTGACACGAAGCGTGCGACCGACCCGGTCGAGACGACCAACGAAGTCACACCGATCAAGGTGGGCAACATGCTCTACCTGTGTTCGCCACACCAGATCCTGTTCGCGCTGGATGCTGCAACGGGCAAGCTCGCGTGGAAATTCGACCCTGGCCTGAAAACGGATCCGAGCTTCCAGCACGTGACATGTCGTGGCGTCTCTTACTACGACTCGACCGCGGCAAGTACCGATGACAGCGGTCAAACAACGGCCTCGACCGCTGCCAATACCGGTAACAACGGTCAAACGACGGCCTCGAGCGCCGCCCCAGCGGTTTGCGCGCGCCGCGTGCTTCTGCCGGTCAACGACGGCCACCTGTACGCGCTCGATGCGCAAACGGGTCAACGCTGCCCGGATTTCGCCAACCATGGCGACCTCGATCTCCAGCATGGCCAGCCGGTGACCACACCCGGTCAATATGAACCCACCTCTCCGCCTATCGTGACCGACAAGGTCATCGTCATCGCGGGTGCGGTGACAGATAACTATTCGACCCGCGAGCCTTCGGGTGTGATCCGCGGCTTCGATGTCAATACCGGCAAGCTGCTTTGGGCATTCGATCCGGGCAACAAGGATCCGAACGTCATTCCCGGCGAAGGGCAACATTACTCGTTGAATTCGCCGAATTCGTGGGCGCCCGCGGTCTACGACGCCAAACTCGATATCGTTTACCTGCCGATGGGCGTGACCACCCCGGATATCTGGGGCGGCAACCGTACGCCCGAGGAGGAGCGCTATGCAAGCGGCCTGCTCGCGCTGCACGCTTCGACCGGAAAGCTCGCCTGGTTCTACCAGACCGTGCATCACGATCTGTGGGACATGGACCTGCCGGCTCAGCCCACGCTGGCCGACATCACCGACAAGTCGGGCAACGTCGTGCCGGTGGTTTACGCACCCGCAAAGACAGGCAACATCTTTGTACTGGATCGCCGCACTGGCGCGCTGGTCGTCCCGGCTCCGGAACAGCCTGTCCCGCAAGGAGCCGCGCCTGGCGATCACGTCTCGCCGACCCAGCCGTTCTCCGAGCTGACGTTCCGGCCAAGCAGGAAATTGACGGGCGCAGACATGTGGGGCGCAACGATGTTCGATCAGATGGTGTGCCGCGTGATGTTCCACCGCCTGACCTATGACGGCACGTTCACGCCACCATCGGTAAACGGCACCCTGGTGTTCCCGGGCAATCTCGGCATGTTCGAGTGGGGCGGCATGGCTGTCGACACCGATCGTCAGATCGCGATTGCCAACCCGATTGCCCTGCCGTTCGTATCGAGGCTGATGCCGCGTGGTCCGGGCAATCCTATCGAGCCGGCCGCAAGCGATGCGGGCGGCAGCGGCACCGAATCCGGTATTCAGCCGCAGTACGGCGTACCGTTCGGCGTGACGCTGAACGCGTTCCTGTCGCCGCTCGGTTTGCCGTGCAAGCAGCCGGCCTGGGGTTATGTCTCGGCAATCGATCTGAAGACCAACCAGATCGTCTGGAAGAAGCGTATCGGCACCGTGCGCGACAGCTCACCACTACCTCTTCCGTTCAAGATGGGAATGCCAATGCTCGGCGGTCCAATGACAACTGCGGGCGATGTGTTCTTTATCGGCGCCACCGCGGACAACTATATCCGCGCCTTCAGCACCAACACGGGCGAGCAGTTGTGGCAGGCCCGTTTGCCTGCAGGCGGTCAGGCCACGCCGATGAGCTATGAAATCAATGGCAAGCAGTACGTAGTGATTGCCGCTGGGGGACATGGCTCGTTCGGCACGAAACTGGGCGACTATGTCATCGCCTACGCATTGCCTGACGGGAACTGATCCGCGTGCGTAAACACGCGGTCTGCTCGCTTGCCGTTCTGCTTGCACTGGGCGCTGGCGCCCGGTGCGCTTACGCGCAAAGTTCGGTGACGCTGTATGGTTTGATCGATACCAGCATCGAAATCACCAACCCCGGCTCTTCGTGGACACCACGAGTGGATTCGGGCGCATATCGTGGATCGCGGATAGGCTTGCGCGGCGAAGAGCAGATCGGCTCGGATACGCGCATCCTGTTCGATCTCGAGAACGGTTTCAATGCGGGCAACGGCGCACTGGCGACGGCAGGCACCCTGTTCAATCGCCAGGCGTGGATCGGCGTTGGTGCGCCATGGGGCGAAGTGCGGCTCGGTCGCCAGTACTCGCCGATCTACATTCCGTTCAAAGGACAACTCGACGCATTCGGCGCAGGCACGATTGCATCCGGACTGAACAACCTGTCGAAGATCACGCCGTATACGAACAACGGCCTCGCGTATCTGTCGCCCGATCTGCACGGCTTTACGACGACCTTGATGGTCGCACTGCCCCAAAGCGGCAACGGCAACGGTCTATCCGGCAACTACGAGACCTTCGATTACCGTAACGGGCCATTCCACATTTCGTATGCTCACCAGCAGACCTCAGGGGACACGGGACTGCGCGCGAATCTCGGCGGCGTGTCATACGTGATCGGCAAGACGACCGCTTTCGTGTCGTTCTTCAACGGCGACGGCGGATCGCCGCGTTATCACGACGACGGCATGTCGGTGTCGGCGCGCTACGCGGTCTCGACGCGCCTGCGGGCCTCACTGGGCTACACCTATATGCGAGACCGGTCGGGTGGCGACAACAACGCGGACCAGTTCAGCGCTGAATGCGAATACGACCTCTCGCCGAGGATGATGCTGTACGCGAGCGCCGGCATATTGCGCAATCGTGCTGACGCTGAGTTCACGCTGCGCGGTGTCGACGTGACCGGGCTCGCGCCGGCTTATCCGGGTGCGCCTGTGCGCGGTGTCCAGTTTGGGATGATCGACCGGTTCTAGAACCCGTGGCGAAGGACAATCTGTACCGGATACCATCATCGAATCTGTACCGTTACTGTACCGGCTCTGGCCGATAGACTGCGTAAAAGCGTATCGTCACCGGAGTCGCCCCCATGTCTTTCGAATCCCTCAGTGCGTTGCCCGCCGGCATCCTGTTCGCGCTGGTCACCAGCATCACGCCGGGGCCTAACAACACGATGCTGCTCACCTCGGGGGTCAACTTCGGCTTTCGCCGCACGCTCCCGCATGTGTTCGGCATTAGCGCCGGGGTCGTATTGCTGATGCTGTGCGTCGGTTTCGGGCTCGGCGAAGCATTCCACCGTTTCCCGGCGCTGTACTCGGTGCTGGAAATCGCCAGCGTCGCCTATCTGCTGTATCTCGCGTGGAAAATCGGTACGTCGGGCGAGGTGAAACTGCGCAACGGGGAGCGCCGCCCGATGAAATTTCACGAGGCCATTGCGTTTCAATGGGTCAATCCGAAGGCATGGATGATGGTGCTGACTGCCGTCACGACGATTCACGTGAGCGAAAACTTCGGCAGCAATGTAATGCTGATGGCAGTGGTGTTCTACGTCATCGGTCTGCCCTGCATCTGTCTGTGGGCCGGGTTCGGTACGGCCATGCGACAAGTGCTCACGGACCCGAAACGGCTGCGCATCTTCAACATAGCGATGGCCTTGTCGCTCGTGCTGACGCTGTATCCGATCGCGGCGCGCTTACTGGGTTAATCGACCGGGTTAATCGAGCTTCCCTTTACCCTTGCGCTCGATAAACCGCCACAACGCGTCCTCGGTCGAATACGGCGCGTTGAAGCGGAACCACGCGCTCGCCGCATCATCCGGCCGGAAATACGAGCCCGGCGCGAGCCAGATGCCATGAGCGAGCGCGGCCGTCGCCACCTCTCCTGCACGCTCCGGTTCAACCGGCAAACGCGCCCACAGAAAGAGTCCTGCACGCGGCCGGTGAAACACCTCCAACCCCAGCGCATCGAGCCGCTCTTCCACCACCGCATGGGCGGCCTTGAGCCGTTCGTTGACGTCCTCCACGTGACGCGCGTAGCGTCCTTCGAGCAGCACCTTGTCGACGATCCGCTCGATCGTTTCCGACGACGTCAGCCCCACCGCCATCTTGGTGCGTGCCAGTTCGCGCAGCACATCGCGCTCGGCCACCACATAGCCGCAGCGCAACCCAGGCGTCACCGTCTTCGAGAATCCACCCACATACAGCACCCGCTGCAAACCCTCCATCGCGGCAAACAGCGGCGCGCCCGGCGGTGCGAGCTCGCGGCTCACGTCATCCTCGATCACCCACATGCGCGCGCGTTCCGCAATCTGCAGCAGACGGAACGCCGCGGCCATCCCGAAGGTCGCGCCGGTTGGATTCTGCAGCGTCGTGTTGACGAAAATCGCCTTGGGCCGATGCGCGGCCACCAGGGTTTCGAGGACATCCGTATCGACACCCGCCGGCGTGCGCGGCACGCCGTACACGACCAGCCCCGCCAGCTTGAGAATCTGCAGCAGGTTGCAGTAGCCGGGATCTTCGACGATCACCACATCGCCCGCGCGCAGCAAGGTCCGCACGATCAGATCCAGTCCCTGGGTCGCACCTTGCGTCAGCAGCACATTCGAAACCTCGACCGGCAAGCCGTGGCGATCGAGTTGCCCGGCGATGCGCTCGCGCAGCGGCGCAAAGCCGTACGGATGACCATAATCGCCCATGCGTGGCCCCGGCACCCGGCTCATCGAGCGTAGCGCCTGCTGCAGGCCGCTTTCGTTGATCCATTCGTTCGGCAGCCACCCGCCGCCTGCCTTGATCGGCACCGAATGGTCGGCGAACACGTCGGACAGCAGCCACGTCGCGGTGAGGCTGGGCGGTTGCCAGTCGGTCGCGCTCACGCGCGCGGCCTGCGCGCGCGACGCCACCCGGTAGCCCGAACCCCGGCGCGCGACCACCAGACCCATCGAAACAAGACGGTTGTAGGCCTCCGTCACGGTAAAGGTGCTCAGCTCGTGGCTGGCCGCCAGGCGCCGCACCGACGGCAGCAACGCGCCGGCCCGCAACGACTGTCCTTCTATGGCGCTCGCAAACCCTTGCACCAGTTGCTCGACGAGGGTGGGCGCGGCGCGGCGGTCGCGTTCCAGTTGGAGTTCGATCATTGGGGCGAAAGCAAGGTTGCGAGCGGAGTCACGGCAAAAGGAGTGCAATATGGACAAGTGAGGCGAGTTGCAGGACGCCCAAAGGACGCCCAAGCAACCAGCACAGTTTCAGCAACTTGACCTACACAGTTAGCAGCGCAGTGCATCAACTGTTTATGTCCTCCATTTAACCGCGGACGCTACAGTTTCGCAACGGCAACGCCCCGAAGGAAATCTCCTCGGGGGACCACTTCGAGGAAAACACCATGACTTCGCGCCCCGTCATCGACGATCTGTCGTCTTTCTGGATGCCTTTTACCGCCAACCGCCAGTTCAAGGCCTCGCCGCGCCTGCTGGAATCGGCCAAGGGCATGTACTACCGCACGACGGACGGCCGCGAGGTGCTCGACGGCTGTGCCGGACTCTGGTGTGTGAACGCCGGCCATGGCCGCGATGAGATCGTCGCTGCAATCACCCAGCAGCTTTCCACGCTCGATTTCGCGCCGACCTTCCAGATGGGGCACCCGCTCGCGTTCGAAGCGGCAACGAAAGTCGCCGAACTGATGCCGGCCGGCCTCGACCGGATTTTCTTCACCAACTCGGGTTCCGAATCGGTGGATACGGCGCTGAAGATCGCGCTGGCGTATCACCGTGCGCGCGGCGAAGGTCAGCGCACGCGCCTGATCGGCCGTGAACGCGGTTATCACGGCGTGGGCTTCGGCGGCATTTCGGTCGGAGGCATTGCACCGAACCGCAAGACGTTCTCTGGCGCGCTGCTACCGGCGGTCGATCATCTGCCGCATACGCACAACCTCGAACACAACGCATTCACAAAGGGGCAGCCCGCCTGGGGCGCGCATCTGGCCGACGAACTCGAGCGCATCGTCACGCTGCACGACGCGTCGACGATTGCCGCGGTGATCGTCGAACCGGTGGCCGGCTCGACGGGCGTGCTGATTCCGCCGCAAGGCTATCTGCAGAAGCTGCGCGATATCTGCACGAAGCACGGCATCCTGCTGATTTTCGACGAGGTCATTACCGGCTTTGGGCGTCTGGGCAAAGCGACGGCCAGCGAATACTTCGGCGTCACGCCGGACCTGCTGACGATGGCCAAGGCCATTAATAACGCCTCGATTCCGATGGGCGCGGTGGCCGCCAGCCGAAACATCCACGACACGGTCGTCAATGCCGGCGCACAAGGTGCGATCGAGCTGTTCCACGGCTATACGTATTCGGCGCACCCGGTTGCGGCTGCGGCGGCCGTGGCGACGCTCGACCTGTACCGCCGCGACGGCCTGTTCGAACGTGCTGCTTCGCTGGCGCCCGCGTTCGAAGCCGCTGCGCACGCGCTGCGCGATGCGAAGCATGTGAAGGACATTCGCAATCTCGGCATGATCGCCGGGATCGAACTCGAACCGCGCGACGGCGCACCAGGCGCACGCGCCTATGAGGCTTTCGTCAAATGCTTCGAGGCCGGCGTGCTGATCCGCTTCACGGGCGATATTCTGGCGTTCTCGCCGCCGCTGATCATCAGCGAAGAGCAGATCCAGCACATCTTCAAGACCGTGCGTGACGTGCTCGCCACGGTGCAGTAAGAACTGCGGCAACACTTTGAGGTATCGGGCAGCGCCCGCGGCTACGTGCCGTCAGGCGCCGCTGCCCGATCTGTTTAGCCAGCCCTGCCGACGATCGTCTCGAAGTAGAGCTGCAGAAAGCCCTCTACGTCGACGTCGACACACACATCCTGCTTCGCCACGTCATCCCAGTCGGGCGCCGGCACGCCCATCGTCTCCGGCTTCTGAATGGTTTGCCCAATCGCGAGACCTTCCACCACCACGCGCACCGCGCCACGCCGGATCTGATAAAGCTCAGGCGCCACCAGATAGGCAACCGCGGACGAATCGTGCACGTAGATGCCCTGCACGCCCGAACTGTCGACGTGAAACTGCTCATATGAGCGCGACACGTCCCAGATAAACCGCCCCACCTCGCCGCCGTGCTGACGGATGCGCTCGAGATAAGCCGTGTTCATGATGGCCTTTTGCGTCACGTCTAACCCTGCCGCCGTGACTTTCCACGCAGCGGTGAAGACCTGATCGGCTGCGTCCGGGTCGGCAGAAATATTCGCTTCGGCACACGGCCTCACATTGCCTAACACGCCGTTGATGCCGAACGCGCCGCCCATGATGATCACCTGTTTAACCAGGTGCTGGATCTCCGGGTCCTCCTGCAGCGCGAGCGCGAGATTGGTGAGCGGCCCTACCGCGATCAGGTTGATCTCGTGCGGATGCTTGCGGATTTCGTCGATGATGAAACGATGCGCCGGGCGTGCGTCGAGGCGGGCACGGCCCTCGTCGGGCATATCGGGGAGTTCGATATCGCCGAGGCCGTTTTCCCCGTGGATATGCGGAATCGGCTCGGGTGCGGCCTTGCGCAGCGGCTTTGCTGCGCCGCGCGCCACGACGACGCCCGGGTCAGCGAAGCGTTCGACCAGATACACGGCATTGCGGGTCGTGGTTTCGATCGTCGCGTTGCCGAACACGGACGTCACGCCGATTAACTCGATCTGCGGATGACACGTCTGGAACACCAGCGCCATCGAGTCATCGACACCGGGATCGGTGTCGAAAATTACCTTGTGCATGATGGTTGGGCACTCATGTTGATTGCGTATGGGACCGCTTTAGCGTGCATGTGAAACGCACGTTGCCATGCCTGACGCTAAGCCGCAGACGCGCCGCCGTCCGGTTCGAGGTAGAACGCGCCTGGTAATAATGCGGCGGCGCTGGTCACTTCGACCTTGCCATCCAGATTGCTCAGTACGACTTCGAGTTTGGGCGAGCCCAGTTCGATCATCACCTGACGGCAAGCGCCACAGGGTGCAATCGGGCCGTCGGTTTGTCCAATCACAGCTAGGCTTTTGAACTGCCCCGGACGATAACCTGCTGCCACCGCGCTAAAAAACGCCGTACGTTCCGCGCAATTGCACAGGCCATACGAAGCGTTCTCGACATTGCAGCCGTGGAAAATCTTGCCGTCGTTTGTCTCAAGCGCAGCGCCAACCAGGAAGCGCGAGTAAGGCGCATACGCAAGCTCGCGGGCTTTGCGGGCTTCGTCAATCAAATGTTCGTGTGTCACTACTCCTCCGCATCGGGGTCAGGAATCCGCGTTGTTCGGTTACTCAGCTGATCAGTTCGTACACGGTGGCCGGAACGGGCGAAGCGGTCTCGGCGAGCGTGCACGCTGTCAGGATGTCACGGGCCGCCTGTTCGGCGGCAGGAAGATCGCTGGCATGAACAAGTGCCAACGGCGCTCCCGCTTCGACGTATTGTCCGAGTTCAACGACGTCTGTCAAACCGACCTGGTAGTTGATCGCATCATCAGGGCGGCGCCGGCCTCCACCGAGCCCGACTACCGCCAGTCCCAGCGCGCGGCAATCGATGTGTCTCACATACCCTGCACGCGGTGCAGTAACCGGCACGATCACCGCCGCCTGCCCCAGATGACGCTCGGGCGTACCGATAAGATCAGCGGGTCCGCCCAACGCTCGCACCATCCGCGCGAAGCGCTCCGCCGCGGCGCCGGAATCGAGCACCGCGTTCAACTTTGCACAGGCTTGCGCGGTATCGCTGGCGAGGCCACCCAGTACGAGCATCTGCGCGGCCAAGGCCAGCGTGACCTCATGCAAGCGCGCAGGACGACGATGCCCGGTCAGATAATCGATCGCACAGCGCACTTCCAGCGCGTTGCCTGCGCAGGGGGCCAGCGGCTGGTTCATATCGGTGAGCACGGCGGTCGTCTTCATGCCTGCACCGTTGCCGACCTCGACGATGCTGCGCGCCAGTTCCAGTGATTGCTCGTAGGTCGGCATGAAAGCGCCGGAGCCGACCTTGATGTCCATCGTCAGCCCTTCGAGCCCTGCCGCAAGCTTTTTCGACAGGATGGACGCCGTAATCATCGCGATCGATTCGACGGTCGCCGTTACGTCGCGGATCGCATAGATCCGTTTGTCGGCAGGCGCGAGCTGCGCCGTCTGACCGATGATCGCCACGCCGACTTCCCGCACGATCCGCTGAAACGTCCTCGCCTCAGGAACCAGGTTATAGCCGGGAATGGCCGCGAGCTTGTCGAGCGTCCCGCCGGTATGGCCGAGACCGCGCCCGGAGATCATCGGCACGAAACCGGCGCAGGCGGCCACCATCGGGCCGAGCAACAGCGAAGTCAGGTCGCCGACGCCGCCCGTCGAATGCTTGTCGATCAACGGACCCGGCAGATCGAACGCATCCCACGACAGCACCTGGCCCGAATCGCGTTGCTCCAGCGTCAGCGCAACGCGTTCGTCCACGCCCATGTCGTTGAAATACACCGCCATCGCGAACGCGGCGACCTGCTCGTTCGCGACGCTGCCGTCGACCACACCCCGTACGAATTCGCCGATCTCATCACGGCTCAGCGGCTGCCGGTCGCGTTTCTTGCGAATGATTTCCTGCGTCAACGACATAATGATCAGCTTAAGAAAAGGTAGGAGACCCTGGCGTTACGGTGACGGACAGACTCAATGAAACGACAGGAAAATCCCTGCAATGGCGGCGCTCATCAGGTTCGATAGCGTAGCAGCCGCTACGACACGCAATCCATAGCGCGCCACTTCCGCACGGCGTTCCGCGGCAACGGCACTAAAACCGCCCGTGAGAATCGCGATCGAAGAAAAATTGGCAAAGCCACACAGTGCAAACGACACGATCGCAAGCGTCTTCGGATCCAGCACCTGCAAGCCGGCCGCCGCGACCGACTGGGCGCCCTTCAGGTACGGCGACAGATCGACGTATGCGACGAACTCGTTGAGGATCAGCTTCTCACCGATAAAGTTGCCGGCGAGCGGTGCGTCGTGCCACGGTACGCCGATTAACCACGCGAGCGGTGCAAACACCCAGCCGAGGATGCTTTGCAGCGTGATCTGCGGATGGCCGAACAGACCCGCGATTCCGCTGACGGTCGAATTCAGCAACGCGATCAGGCCAATAAACGCAATCAGCATGGCGCCGACGTTGATGGCGATTCTCAGGCCAATCGAGGCGCCCGCTGCCGCCGCCTCGATCACGTTGGCCGATTTCCTTTCGTCGAAATGCAGCCCTTCCAGCACCACCCGGCTTGGCTCCGTGGTCGGGAAGATCAGCTTGGCGAACAGCAGGCCGCCCGGTATGGCCATGAACGACGCGGCCAGCAGATACTCCAGATTGACGCCGAGGCCCGCATAGCCGGCCAGCACCGAACCCGCCACCGAAGCCATTCCGCTCGACATGACCGCGAACAACTCCGCGCCCGTCATCTCGCGGACGAACGGCTTGACGAAAGCCGGCATCTCGCTCTGGCCGAGGAAGATCGTAGCTACCGCGGAACATGCCTCGACTCGGGTCACAGCCAGCAGCTTCTCGAACACGACACCGAGGCCGTTGATAATCCACTTCATCACGCCGATGTGGTACAGCACCGCAATCAGCGCGGTGACGAAGATGATCATGGGAAGCACACGCAGCGCGAAAACGAAGCCGCCACCGCCGAAGAGCTGGAACATCTTTGCGTCGACGAGGCCGCCGAACATGAACGACACGCCGCGGTCGCCCATCTGCAGCACATTGTTGACACCACGCGCGGCGGCCGCCAGCGCTGCACTGCCAAGCGGTACGAACAGCACTAGCGCACCGATCGACACCTGCGCGAGGAGCGCGGGAATCAGCGTGCGCAAACGGATACCACTTCGATTGGTCGACAACACATAAGCGATCAGCAACAGAAAAACAATGCCACACAGACTGCGTAAGATATCCACGTTGTGCTCGCTGTTTGGAAATTAGAATTGACGATGAGCGGATGGTCACAAAGCGGATTAAATTTTCCTTCGCATACCTATCTTCCTCCTGTCGTCTCTTTTGTCGATCTTATCCAGTGCGTCGCCGAAGCGTGCACCGTATAGTGCAGCGCAAAGACACGTACGTCCACCCTCGGCCGGCGAACGGTCCATTCACGTCGACATGCTGCAGCGCGATGAACCTCTACGTCGCGTCGTTAAGGGGAAGCCGCATCGATGCATCGCGCATCGTTGGTCTTTTCGAGCTTCAATCCTGTCCTGTCGGTCAGGTTATAGATGAACAAAAAAATAAAGTACAAGGGTTTTGTGAGGACGCAGGATTTTGATCGCCTGGCCGCGCGTCATGCAAGCGGCCCGACCGGAGCGCGAAATTACCCGGACTTACGTGGGGTAAGGGTTCTGCATTTATTACATTCGCCCATCCGCATTGCACGGAAGGCGAGATCAGGCGGCGGCGTGGTACCGCCGCCCTTCTACCGCTTTTGCGCCCAACTCAATGGTGCGAGCGCGCCGCTCTCGTATGAGCGGCTTTTTTCGCCGCGGCCGAACGGCCCACGGTGCCCTTGGTGGCGACCGCCTTTTTCGCCGCCGCCGAACGGCTCGCTGCGGGCCGGCGAGTCGCCGAACTCTTCGCCTGTTTCGACATCGCCGCACTCGACGCGCCGCGTCCGCTCTCGCGCTTTAGCGCTGTAGTGGCGGCACGCGCGCGTTTTGCCTTGGATTCAGTGCTGGTGCTTTTGGCTGCGGTCTTGTGCTGGCCCGCCGCGTTGTCTTTGGCGGCCTTCTTACGCGTCGCTTCGCTGGTCGTACCCTTCTTCGGCGCCTTCAGATCGACGCCGGCACGGCGCGCCTTCGACAGACCGATGGCGATGGCCTGCTTGGCCGATTTCACGCCGTGCTTGCCGGCGCGCACGCGGTCGACCTCTTCCTTGACGAACTCCCCGGCCTGGGTACTCGAGGCTTTGCCGGCGCGCTTGTCCGCGTGGGCACGGTGGATGGTTTTCTGTTCAGGCATGACAGTCCTCCAGATTGGCTGTTGGCCTGTATCACGCAGCAACCCCTGTGCCTTGGCAAAAACGTGCGGTATCCGCGCGGACGGCGTATGGTTATAACAAGGGGCGGCAGCTGCGCCGACTCTACGGTTTTCGGACCATCCGGGAGAAGCCGCATGAAGATACCCACCTTACGAGCAGGTGCCCACATCGAAGGCGTGCACTGGATTGCCGAATATGCCGAGGACGTCCACGAGATTCGCGTGTTTCGCGAGGGACAGGAAGTGGATGTGCATAACGCACCGTCGACGCTGTTCGGCGACGAGGAAAACGCCGGTTCGAAAAGCTGCGCCGATCATCGCGCCGCGGAAGCGGCTGTGCTTGCTTACCTGAAGCGTTTCGTCGCCGAGCACGACGCCGAAGAGTAGCGGACGCAGGCGCGGCGATTTTCACCGCACCCGCCACGCCTGGCCCGCTCTAACATGCAATCAGTCAGCCGGACGCAGTTTTTTCACTTCGGCGTCCGAAGGCTGCACGCTCGCGCCGTCGATATAGTGGAACGACGTCATCACGCCCTTGCCGTCCTTCACGCCCGTCACGCCGACAAAAGCGCCCATGGTCGACTGGTTGTCCTGCGCGCGATACGACACAGGACCAAACGGCGTGTCGACGCTCAAGCCCTTGAATGCGGCGGCCAGCTTGTCAGGATCGGTAGAACCGGCTTTCTTCAGCCCATCCGCAAGCGACATCAACGCGGAATATCCGACCACCGAACCGAGACGCGGATAGTCGTGATACTTCGCCTGATACGCATCGACAAACTTCTTGTTCGCAGCCGTATCGATCGAGTACCACGGGTAGCCGGTCACGATCCAGCCGGTCGGCGCTTCGGCGCCAAGCGGATCCAGATAATCCGGCTCGCCCGTCAGCAGCGAAACCACGCTGCGGTCCTTGAACAATCCCGTCGTATTGCCCTGACGGACGAACTTGCCGAGGTCAGCGCCAAACAGCACGTTAAAGATCGCATCGGGTTTCGCATCGGCGATGGCCTGGGTCACCGCGCCAGCGTCGAGATTGCCTAGCGGGCTCGCCTGATCGGACACGAACTCGATATCGGGTTGGGCAGCCTGCATCAGCTTCTTGAAAGTCGCCACCGCCGACTGACCGTACTCGTAGTTCGGATACACCAGCGCCCAGCGCTTTTTGTGCAGCTTGAGCGCTTCCGGCACCAGCATCGCGACCTGCATATAGGTGGAAGGACGCAGACGGTATGTATATTTGTTGCCGTCGGCCCAGACGATCTTGTCGGTCAGCGGTTCAGCCGCGAGGAAGAAAACATGCCGCTGCTTCGCGTAGTCGGCCAGCGCGAGGCCGGTATTCGACAGGAAGCCGCCGAACAGCACCTGCACGCCTTCGCCCGTCACCAGCTCCTGCGCGACGCGTACCGTATCGCCAGGGTTGGCGTTGTCGTCGCGCGAGACGACTTCGAGTTTCTTGCCGAGCACGCCACCCGAGGCGTTCACCTCGTCGAGCGCGAGATTCCAGCCGTTCTTGTAAGGACCGAGAAAGGCCGGCTGGGCCTTATAACTGTTGATTTCGCCGATCTTGATCGTCTCCTGGGCCACGGCCCCAAGCGCCGCCAGCGAGAGCGTCAACGAAACAGTCAGACGAGAGATCCATCCTGCGCGTGTGGTCATGCGTTTCTCCGTTATCAGTAGTGGGTGCGAGAAGGCGAATGCGGGTACAGCGAATCAATCGGCGCGCGATGTCGCGCGAATACGCGCCACGCTTGCCTCGACGTCTTGCCATGCGGGCTTGCCGCCCGCGAATTGCTGACGCAGGTACGACACGAGTTCGGCTACCTGGGCGTCGTTGAAACTGTCGCGGTAAGCCGGCATCGTACCGAGTTCGGGCCGTGCAGGCGAGTTGATGCCGTCCAGAATCACGCGAATCAGATTATCGGGCGCTGCGCTATGCAGATTCGTGTTAAGCGCGAGCGACGGATGCGCACCGAATAGCGTCGGTCCACTGCCGGTGTGATGGCACGCCGCGCAGGCGCCGTCGAACAGCCGTGCGCCCATGCTCGACGCCGTGGGCGTAGCCGCGCTGGCCTGCTCGTATTCGCGCGCCAGCGCTTCTGGATTCGCATTAGGACCCGCGGGGTTCAGCGAGGCAAGGTAATTCGCCATGGCGCGGATATCGCTGTCCGGCAAGGAAGACAGCTCGCTGACGACCGGTCCCATCGGGCCGGCCGCTACGCCATGCAGCGGCGCGTGCCCAAAGCGCAGATAGCTGAACAATTCGTCTTCGGTCCACGGCACCGGCGCATTCGAAAGTGTCGTCAAGGCGGGCGCTTCCCAGCCTTCCGCTATACCGCCGCCAAGAAAAGCCGCGCCGGTTTTCTCCGCGCCGAATGCGTTGCGCGGTGTATGACATGCGCTGCAATGGCCGAGGCCGTTGACCAGATAGGCGCCGCGATTCCATTGCGCGGTTTGCGTTGCGTCCTGCGTGAACGTATTGCGCTTCAGAAACACCGTGTTCCATGCGGCCATCAAAGGTCGCACGCTGAAGGGAAACGCCAGCTTCGTTTCAGGCGGACGTGAGCGTACCGGCGTTTGCGACATCAGGTAGGCATACAACGCCTGCAGGTCATCGTCCGATACGTTCTTGAACGACGTGTACGGGAAAGCGGGGTACAGGTGCCGTCCATCGCGATGGATGCCCTTGCGCATCGCCCGTGCAAACGCGTCGAACGACCAGTTGCCGATGCCCGTCTGCTCATCCGGCGTGATATTCGTGGTGTAGATCGTGCCGAACGGTGTATCCAGCGCGAGACCTCCCGCGTTCGGCACGCCGTTGTGTGCCGTGTGGCAGACGGCGCAGTCACCAAGCGAGGCGAGCAGTTTGCCGCGTGCGATCAACCCGGGTGCAAACGAAGTCGCTAGAGGCGGTGTGATCGGGGCAATCGGCTGAGGTGCAAACGAGGCCATGCTTAACCAGCCCGCGGTACCTGTAGCCAATGCGCCGAGGAAACCGAAGCGCCAGCGCCTTTTCCTGCGCGCGGTTGCGGCCGCGGCCGCTTGCGCCGGGCCGTCGGCGAGCGCGGCCCGAATCACCTCCGGCGTGAACGGCGGCCTGCGAAAACGCACACCAGTCGCATCGAACAGCGCGTTTGCAATCGCAGCCGCACCGGGCAGCGACGCCGATTCGCCCGTACCCATGGGCGGCTCGCCGTGGCGCGGCATCATCACCACCTCGATGACCGGCACCTCGCGGAACGTCAGGATCGGATACGCGCCCCACTCCTGGCTCGTCACTTCGTTCTTGCCGAAAGTCACGCGCTCTTTCAACGCGCGGCTCGTCGCCTGGATCACGTTGCCGTGAATCTGGTGACGGACACCATCTGGATTCACCATCGTTCCGGTGTCCTGACCGACTACCACACGCGTCACCGCCAGTTCGCCGCTCTTGCGATTCACCTCGACATCCGCGACCCACGCGGCCCATGCCGCGCCAAAGCCGGGGAATTTACTGTGCACGTAGCGGGCGTAAGCGAAGCCTCTGCCGCGTGCGATGTCGCCTTCCTCTTCCTCCGCGTCTTGCGCTTTGAGCGCGACGTTGCGGGGTTCCCAGCCAGCTTTCTCTGCAACGGCTTTGACGAGATCGATCGCGCGCGGATCCGTCAAATGCTGCAGACGGAACTCGACTGGATCGACACCCGCGTCGGCGGCCAGTTCGTCGATGAACGATTCGTGTGCAAACGTGTTGGGCAACGCCGACACGCCACGCAGCCACGAGGCGCGGACAATCGGCGGCGTGTCGTCGCAAACGATACGCATCGTGCGGTAGTCATAGGGCGGGACGGACGTGCGGTCGCCCATTTCGAACACCTGCGGCTGCGGCGAGATCGCGCCGGTCAACAGCAACGCAAGCGTGGGCGCATCGTTCGAGGGGTAACGCGTGGAGAAGTCGTAGCCCGTGAGCTGGCCATTCGCGTCCACAGCGCCACGCACGTCCATCAATTGCGCCGCGCCTTTCGGTTCCCACCGGTGTTCGTCTTCGCGAGACAGTTGCACGCGCACTGGACTGCCCACCGCGCGGGAGAGCAAAGCGGCATCCGCAGCTACGTCGTCGGCGCAATTGCGACCGTAGCAACCGGCAGCGTCCATGCGCACCACTTCAATCTGCGTTTCTTCCAGCGACATCAGCAACGCCAGATCCGCGCGCAGCGAATGCGGGTTCTGTGTACCGGACCAGACCTTAAGCACACCGTCGCGATAGTCGGCCACCGCACACGACGGTCCGATCGACGCATGCATCTGGAACGGCCAGACGTACGTGCGTTCGAGTGTGTTGTCCGCTTGCGCCAGCGCCGCGTCGACATCGCCTTCGATCAGCAGATCGCGGCGCGTCGAAGGATTCGCGCGCAAGGCGGCCTCGACCTCCTCGCTGGTTTCGAGCGCCGGCAGGCCTTCCACTGTTTTCCACTGCACGTCGAGCCGCTTTACCGCCTCCTGCGCGACCTCCTCGCGCACCGCGACGATGCCTACAAAATCGCGGATCACAACCACTTTGACGATACCCGGCAGATCGCGCACAGATTCTTCGTCGACATGCAGCAGGCTGTTGCCGATAAAGTCGCCTTGCGCGACGCCCGCATAGGGCGGCCGCACTACCCGGCCGTGCAACATGCCCGGCAGACGCACGTCATGCACGAACATCAGTTCGCCGATCGCCTTGGCCGGAATGTCGATGCGCGCAGTGCTTTTGCCGACGATCCGATACGCCTCAGGCGGCTTCAAAGGCGTATCCGCTGCTAGCGTCAGCTCGATACGCCGCCCAGCGATCAGTTCGCCATAACCGATTCCTTGCGCCCGGTCGTCGCCACGACGATGCACGATGCCATCGCGAACCTCCAGCGTCTGCGCGCCGACGCCAAAGCGCAACGCTGCTTGCCCGACCAGGTACTGCCGCGCCTGCGCCGCGGCCAGACGCAGCGGCACGGCGGAAATCTGGATCGTTGCGCTCGCAATGGTTGGCCCCTGATTTGGCGCCTCGGTGGTGTGACCGAGCACGATCGAGACACGCGTGAGCGGCACGTCGAGCTCTTCGGCGACGATTTGGGCGAGCGCCGTGCCGATGCCCGTCCCCAGGTCGACATGGCCGTTAAACGCCACCACGCTGCCGTCGCCACGCACGACGAGGAACACATCGGCCAACGTCGGCACAAATGACGAGCGCGATCCAGGTTGCCCGATCGCGGGTTTTACCGGCGCTTGCGGCGGCCGTACGACGACCAGCACGTTCTGCATGTCGTCGAGCTGCTGCCGCGACAGAGGCTGACGCTCGACGCTTACGTCCGGCCCCGTCATGCGCGCTCTCCTTCAAGCCCTTCATGCTCGCGACGGCGTGCTGCCAGCAATTCGGCGGCGCGATGCACTGCACGCAGAATCTCGACATGCGTACCGCAGCGGCACAGGTTGCGTGACAACTCGCGCCGGATGGTGGCGTCGCTGGGATGAGGATCGCGGTCGAGCAGCGCTTTCGCGGTCATGATCATGCCGTTGAGACAATAGCCGCACTGCGCGGCCTGTTCGTCGATGAACGCCTGCTGCACCGGATGCAGTGCCGCACGCGTGCCCAATCCTTCGAGCGTGGTGATCTCCCGTCCTTCCGCAACCCTCGCCGTCGTCACGCACGAGCGGGTCGGCATACCATCGAGCAGCACCGTGCATGCGCCGCACTCGCCCAGCCCGCAGCCGAACTTCGGACCGTTCAGCGCCAGGTCGTTACGCAGCAGATAGAGCAGCGGCGTGTCGGCGCTGGCACTGACGACATGCGTCGCCCCATTCACCCTAAGCGTGAGGTTCTCGGGACGGTTCATGGCCACCACGCCGGCAGGTCGCTGCGCGCGTTCAGACAACCACCGGCACTTCGGTCGCCGGCGGCGTATTACGGCTACGCCGGCAACGGATCAGGCCGTCGATCATCACCATGCCAACGCCCGGAATGTCGCCAAGCTGTACGCTTTCGAGCAACGTGCTGCCGGCCGTATGCTGCGCGCGGTCCATGAACACGAGATCCGCGGGGCGGCCCACTTCGATCAGCCCTTGCCGCAGATTGCGCTGCCGCGCCGTGTTGCCAGTCGCAAAGCAGAATGCGATTTCCGCCGGCACGTCAGCGAGGCTTGAGATCAGCGCGATCATCCGCAGAATGCCAAGCGGTTGCACGCCAGAGCCGGCCGGGCTGTCGGTGCCGAGAATGATGCGGTGCGGACACTTGAGTTCGATCGCATGACGCGCAGTCAGCAATGCAATGCGTTCATTGCCGTTGTGGACGATTTCCAGTGCGCGTGTGGATTGCTCGCACAGGTCGCAGACGTGACGATAAGACAAGGACGTGTGACCGCCATTGATGTGACCGATAACGTCCGCGTCAGCCGCGAGCACTACGTCCTTGTCGATCAGACCCGAGCCGGGGATCGACGGGCCGCCCGTGTGAATCGTGCTTTGAATCCCGTACTTGCGCGCCCAGGCGACCATCTGGCCCGCTTCCTCGCCGGCCTTTACGCTGCCGAGGCCCACTTCGCCGAGCAGCTTCACACCGGCTTCCGACAGTTCCTTGAAGTCTTCCTCGACCATGCCCTTTTCGATCACCGGCGCGCCGGCCAATACCTTGACGCCTCCGCCGACGCCCGCGCCGCGCATGCCTTCGAACGAGCGCTGCGCCGTAATCGCCAGCGCCTTCACGCCGATGATATCCTTAGGACGTCCTGGCAAGTGCACTTCGCCGGCGGAGATCATGGTCGTCACGCCGCCGTTCAGGTTCGACTCGATCCAGCCCATCTGGTTCTGGCGCGGCGTCCAGTCGCCGAAGACGGGGTGCACGTGCGAATCGATCAGGCCAGGCGCCACCGCCGTGCCTTTGCAATCGACCTTGGTGCGCGCGCCTTCGAGGTCGCAGTCTTTCTCCTTGCCAACCGCGACGATCACGCCATCGTCGATCACCAGCGTGTCGGCGTCGAGAATCGGCTGATCGATATCGCCCGATAACAGCAGGCCGATGTTCGTTACGACAACCTTCCCCGACAACCCTGTCAACGTCTCTGCTGCCATCTGCTTCTCCCTTTCGCAACGACTACCCGAGGCGACCACACGCGCGCATTGCGCGAGGCGTATGACCGCGTCGCAGGAATCAGACGCTCAAGTAAGCGCGCCTGACTGTTTCGTTCTTCGCGAGTTCGCCGATCGTGCCGCTAAAGCGGATCTGCCCTTTTTCAAGGACATACGCGCGGTCGCTGACCAGCTCGGCGAAGTGCAGGTTCTGTTCGGACAACAGAATCGACAGCCCTTCGCGCTTGAGTTCGAGAATCATGTTCGCCATCTGTTCGACGATCACGGGCGCCACGCCCTCCGACGGTTCGTCGAGCAGCACCAGATACGGATTGCCCATCAACGTGCGCGAGACGGTCAGCATCTGCTGCTCGCCGCCGCTCATCTGACCGCCGGGACGTCTTGGCATCTCGCCGAGATTGGGGAACAGGCGAAACAGCTTTTCCGGGGTCCACTGCGGCGCGCCCTCGCGTTGCGGTTGCCGACCGGTGTCGAGGTTTTCCAGCACCGTGAGATCGGAGAACACGCGACGGTCCTCGGGCACGAAGCCCATTCCCATGCGGGAAATCCGATACGGCGGTAGCGATCCAATGTCCGTGCCGCGGAAACGCACTTCGCCCTGGCGACGCGGCAACAGCCCCATCACCGCCTTCATCGTGGTCGATTTCCCCGCACCGTTGCGACCCATCAGCGCCACTACCTCGCCGCGCCCGACTTCGAGGCCAACGTCGAACAGGATGTGTGCGCGACCGTAGAACGCGTTGAGGCCGGAGACTTTCAGCATCGGCTCGCTCATTGCAAGGCCCCTTGGCGACCGCTTTGGTCGTCGTGATGGTCGTCCAGCGCCGCATGCGCCTGGAAGGTCTTGCCAGTGCCGAAATAGACTTCCTGCACGCGAGCGTCGTTGCGGATCGTCTCTGCGCTGCCTTCGGCAATCAGCTTGCCGCGCGCCAGCACGATCATGCGGTCAGCGTAGGCAAACACGACGTCCATGCTGTGTTCGGTGAACAGCACGCCGATCTTGTGTTCCGTGACCAGGCGCTTGGTCAGCGCCATCAGATCGTTGCGCTCCTTGGGCGCCATGCCGGCGGTCGGCTCGTCCATCAGGAGAAGCTTCGGGCGGTTCGCCATGGCGATAGCAAGTTCGACGCGTTTGACGTCGCCATAGGCCAGCACGCCGCAGGCGCGATGTGCGTCAGCGGCCATGCCTACCTGCTCGAGCAGGCCGAATGCTTCATCCGCATACCACGATCCGGCGGCCTTCCACAGGCCAAACAGTTTGCGTTCGCGAGACACCAATGCCATCTGCACGTTTTCGAGCACGGTCATCGAGTTGAAGGTTGCGGCAATCTGGAACGTGCGGCCCACGCCGAGTCGCCAGATATCGCGTGGCCGCATGCCGACGAGTTCGTGATCGTCGAGGCGGATCGAACCCGACGACGGCCGCAGTTGCCCGTTGACCATATTGAAGCAGGTCGATTTTCCAGCGCCATTCGGGCCGAGCAGCGCGAGCAGTTGACCGGCTTCGAGATCGAAGGAGACATCGTCGACCGCTTTAAGGCCACCGAATGATTTAGACAAGCCCGAGACGCGCAGGAGGCTCATAGACCCTCCTTCATCGCAGTGGCCTGCGATGGCGGGGTTGATGCTGGCCCGGCGGCAGCCCGCTCCGCGTCGGCCGATCCACCTGCGTGACCATTCTTCGTACCAGTATCGTCGTCGCCGAAGCGTTCACGGACGAAACCTACGATGCCTTGCGGGAAAGCGATCACCAGCAGCAGGATGGCGAAACCAAGGAGTGCTTGCCAGTAGTCGGTCTGACGCGCCACCGTATCCTGCAGCCAGGTAAACACCGCCGCACCGACGATCGGCCCGGCGAGGGTCTGCAGACCGCCTAGCAACACCATGACGAGTCCGTCGACGGAACGGCTCACGCTAATCACTTCAGGCGAAATCGTGCCCTTCGAAAACGCGTACAGGGAGCCCGCGAGACCACAAAACACCGATGCAATCACAAACGACGCCCATTGCACCCGCTTGACGTCAATGCCGATTGCCTCGGCGCGCAAGCCGGAATCGCGCGAAGCTCGCATGGCATAGCCAAGCGGTGAGAACAGCATGCGCCGCAGCAACCAGACGCAGATCACGACGCACACTAGCGTCAGGTAGTAATACGCAACCGGCGAGGACAACCAGTTCGACGGCCACAATCCGAGCACGCCGTTGCTGCCACCCGTCACATCGTCCCACTGAAACACGACTGACCACACGATCTGCGCAAACGCCAGCGTCAGCATGGCGAGGTACACGCCAGACAGTCGCACGCAGAACCAGCCGAACACCAGCGCTCCGGCGAGAGCGAGCAATGGCCCAAGCAGGAGCGCTGCTTCCATCGGCAAGTTGAGCACCTTGAGGAACAATGCAGCCCCATAAGCGCCGAGGCCAAAATACGCGGCGTGCCCGAACGAGTGCATGCCTCCCGGTCCCATGACGAAGTGCAGGCTAGTGGCAAACAACACCGCAATCATGATCTCGACCAGCAGGATGGGCATATACGGGAACGCCTTGGCCGCAAGCGGCGCGAGCACCAGCACGGCAAGCACCGCTACCGCCAGCCGCTTCAGACGTTTACCCGCGGGCCGCAGCGGCGCTTCCGGCGCAGCCATGCCGCGCACCGCGGCAGTTGCGCGGCCAAACAGACCCCAAGGCCGCACAACGAGCACGACGGCCATCACGACGAATTCCGCAACCAGTGTGAAGCGGCTTAGCGAAAAGTCGATCCCGCCAATCGACACATGTCCGATGCCAATACACAGCGCCTTGATCTCCGCAATCAGCAAGGCAGCGACGAACGCACCGGGAATGGATCCCATACCGCCCACCACCACGACCACAAATGCATTGCCGATCGTCTCGAGGTCAAGCGACAGATTCGCCGACATGCGCGGCCCTTGCAACGCGCCGCCCAGGCCTGCTAAAAATGCGCCAACGAAAAACACCCCGGTAAACAGCCAGGCCTGATTGATACCCAGCGCGCCGAGCATTTCACGGTCCTGTGTCGCCGCGCGCACCAGCGTGCCCCAGCGCGTGCGCGTAAGCGCATACCAGAGCAACAGCAACACGAGCGGGCCGATGATGATCAAGGCGATATCGTAGGTAGGCAGTGGGTGGCCGAGCAGATTGATGGCACCTCCCAGATGCGGCGAACGCGGCCCGAACAGATCTTCCGGACCCCACAGCCATAACGCGGCGTCACGGAAGATCAGCACCAGCGCGAAGGTCGCCAGCAAATGGAACAGCTCCGGCGCCTGGTAGATGCGCCGCAGTACGATCATTTCGACCAGCGCACCCAGTACCGCAACAACCAGCGCCGCCGCCAGCACCGAAAACCAGTAGCCGCCTACGGTGTGGCCGAAGCGGCTCGCAAAGGTATACGCGACATAAATGCCGAACATATAGAACGAGCCGTGCGCGAAGTTGACGATGCGCGTCACGCCGAAGATCAGCGACAGGCCCGCGGCGACGAGAAACAGCGTCGACGCATCGGCGAGTCCGTTGACCAGTTGTACCAGCAGATTCGAAAGCATCGTAATCCTTAGCGGCTTGCCATCCATCCCATGCGCGGCACGCTCATACGCACCTCACGGGCAGCACAGTACCAGCGAAACTATTCAACGCAAACCGTCTTCGCCCTTGATTTCGCTCGCCTGCAATCCGCCGATGCGCGGCAGCGGCCGGCCCGAGGCCGTCACCGCGACCGCCACCACGATTTCATTGGCGCGCGGCGCATCGGCAACGCGTGCTTCGATGGCGTCGAAATGGCTGCGCACGAAGGCGGCGTCTTTATGGCCAAGCGGTACGTCGATGGCAGTACCCAGCGTGCCCATTTTCTTCGCCGACGGCACCAGTGCCGCCCCCTTCTCCACTGCAACGCGCAGCGGCGCACCAAGCTTTGGATGCAGGATCGCCGCAGCGTGCTCCAACTCGCCCGCCTCGCCGACAATCGCCGCCTTACCGTAACTTTGCGCCTCGCCGGGTTCGATGCCCAGCGCTTCGACGCACTTCTTGCCGAGCAGCGCGCCAAGTTCTTCACCCGCCTCGATCAGTGCATCGAGTTTAGGTTCGAAGCGGCCCGCGTAGGGGTTTTCGATGACGGCGATGGCCACCGCGCGACGCGTCGGCGGATCGATCGTCTGGCCCATTTCAATGCGTGTTTCATCTACCTGAACTACCAGCTTGCGAAGCTTGATTGCCATTTCGCTCTCCGTGTATGGGTTCGCCGGGTTTGCGTGAGCCCGGTTTGCCTTGACCCTGCGTTGACCGTGTCTACGTGTCTGCCACTACGCTACGTCGCGGTGGCCTAGCACAGGCCGTCCTTCCCGACAATCGCCTCTTTCGCGAGACCGCCTACCCGCGCATGCACGCGCTGCCCCGTGCTCATGACGAGGATGTAGACCACTTCGTCCGCTGCCGGCGCTCCGGGCACGCAGACTTCGATCGCATCGAAATGACTGCGCACGTAGCTCGCGTTCACATGAGTCATCGGTACATCGAGCGCC
Source organism: Paraburkholderia sp. GAS33 (assembly GCF_050436645.1). Classification (NCBI taxonomy): domain Bacteria; kingdom Pseudomonadati; phylum Pseudomonadota; class Betaproteobacteria; order Burkholderiales; family Burkholderiaceae; genus Paraburkholderia; species Paraburkholderia sp. GAS33. The sequence continues at coordinate 90,111 of NZ_JBNDMP010000006.1, read as the reverse complement.
GTGGAGGGTGCACCGACCTTCTTGGTCGACGGCACGATCGCGTTGGTCGGCACGCCGTTCTTCTCCAGCAGTTCACGCATGGCGTAGCCGCCCGGCACGTGCCATAGCGCACCGTGTTCCAGTTCACCCGCCGCGCCGACGATTGCTCCCTTGCCGTAGCTCTCGATTGCCGCATGCGGGACGGCCATCGCGGCAAGCAGACGCTGGGCCAGATCGATGCCGATCGGCTTGAGCGCTTCCATGGCGTGCTCGATCTTCGGCTCGTAGCGGCCCGCAAACGGATTCGTCATCACCGCGGCAATCGCGCCCTTGCGCAATGGTTGCGCAGGCGGCGGTCCGAACTCGTGAAAAATGTCTTCGACGTGCGTCAGCACGCGGCGGATTTCGAACACGGAGCCTCCGTTGGATATTGGGTGTTATGGGTCACGCGCAAGCCGCTGCCAGCGGTCAGCGACGCATGCAAACCCGTCATGCCGACGACACTCACGCGCCGCTGCAAAAACAGCGCGGCGCCTTCGATCAAACCTTGCTCGTGCAGACGTCTCGCTTCCTGCGCACCGCAGGCGAGCGCGAAATCGACCAGCGGTTGCGGCAACGGCGGCACGTCGACGGTGACCAGCAAGTCGCCGAGGTCGCTATCGTCTTTCAGCGACGAAGCCGGCTGGCGCACGATATCCGCGTGCTTCAGATCGACCGCGTTGGCGATCATCGTTGCAGCGGCATCAGCGGCGGCGGCGCTGCGAGCCAGCACGGTCACGCTATCCGCGATGCCGAGGCTGAAACTGCGGCCACGCCAGCCGCTCGTTGCAATACCGCGCACCGGCGACGCAGCGTCGAGCGTCAGGTTGGCGTCGAGCTTGAGGCCTTCATTCAAGCCGGCACCGGGACCATTGGCCAGGCTCGCGCCTTCAAATTCAGCCAGATCGGTGAACACGCCGATCCGGTAATGTTGGCCCTCGCCAAGATACAACGCAATATCGCCGCCGTTGTTGATGAACGCCCGCGATACGCCGGGCCGCGCGAATGCCGCGATCAGTTCATCGGCCACGCTGCCCGCGACTGCAGCCATCGGCGTGATATAGCGGGCCCGGTGCGGATAACAGGCGTCCCACATGCGGCGTGCGACCGCGCCTTCGCATGGCGCGCTCGACGCATCCTGCGGCACGGGCTGGCGTAACTTCGGCAACTCGGCCACCAGTTCGTCGAGGATCGCCGTGAAGCGCGCCCAGCACGCTTCATGCGCAGCCTGTACCGCCGCGGCGTCACCATCGGCGCCGATGATCAGATCGATCGGGCCGTGATGCAGGTGCCAGCGTGTGGCGTCGAGGGGCGCGCGGGTTGCGGTCATGGGCGTCATCCGAGCATCGGCGGTGTGCCGAGCGGCCATGGGTTGTCAGGGTGACGCACGAGGGTACGGCGCCCGAGCGGCGCTCCCTCGACATGATCTGGTCCGTGAGCGAGCACGCTTTCCAGCGAACGAACGGCTTCGAGGTGGCCGCCGAGATCGCGGTAAACGTCATAGCTCATGGTGAATTCGATCGGCGCCACGATAGCGGGTGTGGGCACCGTACCGAACGAACGGTCCGGCATGCGCGTCACGTCTACCATGACGGTGATACCACCACCAGGCCATACGTACGCAGGCGCCCCGCCGCAGGTCACGTTCACCAGACGCTGTTTGATCGCACGGGTCAGCAGAACGGGATTCTCAGTAGCGCCGGCGCGCAGGCTGCCGCCCGCGCCGCCCAGGAAAAGCACCGTAGCCAGCGATGGCTCGCAGTTTTCACCAATCCGCTCCACGGTCCGACGAACCGCTTCGGGCATCTCCATCACTCGCGGCACCAGATTCGCATCCAGTTCGTACCACTGCGCATGTTCGCCCGTGGTGGACACCATCAACAAACGCATCCCGGGCCGCGCTACAGCGGCATCAAAGCCCTCAACGATGGCAAGCGGGTCCGAGATGTCCGTGCCGCCCCATCCCGTGCCGGGGTTTGCCACCTGGAAATAACGGCCCGGTGTCGATTTGCGGCCGCGAATCTTCAGACCTGAACGCGTCATGCCGAGGCATCGCCCCGCCTGATGCTCGGTCAGCACGCCGGTAATGTGATCGTCGACCACCACTACTTCGTCGACATGTCCGAACCACTGCTTGGCAAATATGCCGATGGTGGCCGAGCCGCAACCCACACGCATGCGCTGCTCTTCGACGCCATCCACGATCGGCGCCGCGCCGGCGCGAATCACGAGACTCGCGCCGCCGTCGATGGTCAGCTCCACCGGCTGCTTGTTGCCGAGTTCGAGCATCATCTCGCAGGTCACGCGGCCCTCTTTCTTGCTGCCCCCGGTCAGATGGTGGACGCCGCCGAGGCTTAGCATCTGCGAACCGTATTCGGCCGTCGTCACGTGGCCGACGATCTCACCCTGGCAACGCACATTCGATTGCTCGGGGCCGAGAAAGCGGTCGGTATCGATTTTTACCTTGAAACTGCAGTAGCTGAAGATGCCCTCGGTGACGACCGTCACCATGTCGACATCGTCGAGCTTTGAAGAAACGATGAAGGGCGCCGGCTTGTAGTCAGGATAGGTAGACGACGCGCCTACGCCGGTTACAAACAGCGCCTGGTCCTGAGCCTGGAGTGCCGTCGGCGAAGCTCCGTTCACGCCGGCGGATGCACCAAATTCGATCACCGCTGCTTCGTCCGTGGGCTTGCCGGACGCAAGCGACGGCGCCATGAACACCACCGGATCAACGCGGATCAACCGCCCGTCCGCATTTGCATAGCGGTCGCACGCCCCGGTGCGGCCTTCGGAGATCTGGCACAGCACGGGACACGCATTGCATTCGATCTTGTTGCCCGCCATCCGCTCGCTGCGGGGCGCCGCTTTTTCGAGCACGGTGGGACCGGGCGTGGAAGCGGTTTCGCCATCCACACGGTCTGCACCGAAATCGACCTTCGTATGTTCGGTCATGTTGGGGTTCCCATACGACGACATTACAATCGGCCCTGCCCGGTTGACGAAATAGCCCTTGTTTCAAGGCATATTCGTGTGACCCGCACCGGCATGCTTTTTGAAAAATGTTGCGGTCACTAACCGTTCGTGTAGTATGCACTACATCAAACTTGATAGAAATCTACTCGATCAAAATAGACTGCGCAACGTCTTTTCCCTGGTCGTTGGTCATGTTGCGGCGCGCCATTGCCTGCGCCGCGACCCTATGCAGAAGGAGTTTCGCCGTGACACATGTCGTGACAGAAGCCTGCATCCGCTGCCGTTATACCGACTGCGTAGACGTCTGCCCGGTGGACTGCTTCCACGCCGGACCGAACATGCTGGTGATCGACCCGGACGAATGCATCGACTGCGCGGTCTGCGTAGCCGAGTGCCCCGTCAATGCAATTTACGCCGAAGAAGATCTGCCTGCAGCACAGCAGACGTTCACCGCGCTGAACGCCGAGTTGACCGGCGTGTTCCCGGTGCTAAGCAAGCGTGAAGACCCGTTGCCCGAGGCCGATGCATGGAAAGACGTCACGGAAAAATTGCATCTGCTCGAGCGCTGAGGTGTGCCATGCCGCGTCCCATGCGTTCCGCGCCGCCGCCGTTCAGCACCCTGATTTCGCCGCACCGCAGCCTCCCCGGCGTGCGTATCCGGCTCCTCGTTCCCCCGTTGTTTTTCCCTCAACCGATCGCAGGAGAAACCCATGAACGAAGTTGTTGACCACCCCGCCTCTCACGATATGCAGGACACCCATGCCGAACCGCCATCGCCCATCGAAACCGACGCATTGATCGTCGGTGCAGGGCCGGTCGGCCTCTTCCAGGTGTTCGAACTGGGGCTGCTTGAAATCAAGGCGCATGTCATCGATTCGCTGCCGGTAGTAGGCGGCCAGTGCGTCGAGTTGTACCCGGATAAACCGATTTACGACATTCCTGCGGTGCCGATCTGCACCGGTCAGGAGCTCGCCGATAATCTGTTGAAGCAGATCGAACCGTTCGGCGCAACGTTTCACCTCGGGCAGGAAGTGCAGATCGTCGAGCGTCTGGAAGACCGGCGCTTCTTCGTGCGCACCAGCAAAGGCACCGAGTTCGTGACTAAAACCATCTTTATTGCAGCGGGGGTGGGCTCGTTCCAGCCGCGCACGCTGAAAGTCGCGGGCATCGACAAATACCACGGGCGGCAACTGTTTTACCGCGTGCGCGATCCCGAACTGTTCCGCGACAAGGACATTGTGATCTGCGGCGGTGGCGATTCCGCGCTGGACTGGGCACTCAATCTCGTGGACGTCGCGCAAAGCGTGATCCTCGTGCACCGGCGCGATGACTTCCGTGCGGCGCCTGCATCAGTAGCAAAAATGCGCGCGCTCTGCGACGATCTTCGCATGCAATGTCTGGTCGGCCAGGTAAGCGGTTTCGAAGACAATCATGAAGCGCTTCATCGCATCAAGGTGACGGGCGGTGACGGCGTCACGCGCACGCTCGAACTCGATCATCTGCTGGTGTTCTTCGGACTCTCCCCGCAGCTTGGGCCGATCGCCCAGTGGGGACTGGATATTGAACGCAAACAGGTAGGCGTCGATACTGAGAAGTTCGAAACCAATGTGCCGGGCATCTTTGCGGTTGGAGATATCAACACCTACCCCGGCAAAAAGAAGCTGATTCTCTCGGGATTCCATGAAGCCGCGCTGGCAGCATTCGGTGCTGCGCCCTATATTTTCCCGGACAAGAAGATTCATATGCAGTACACAACAACCAGCACTAAACTGCACAAGGTGCTGGGTGTGGAGTCGCCGGTGTTCGATTAATGACGTGCTTGCCCGTTTGCATCCGGGCGGTATGATGACAACGGCCGGCGGCGGAAACCGCTGGCCCGCAGTTTTGTGCCTAGTTTTGTGAGTAGATGCATCAGAACCATCACCAGAGAGAACCGAGGCCGCCCATGAGTCCAACTGCCGCCCGCAAGACGGGCGCTACCGGCATCCGCGCGAAGCAGGCCCAGGATACGCGCGCAAAGATCCTGAAAGCAGCCATCAAGGTATTCGCGAAGCAAGGCTATGCAAGCGGCCGGGTCGAAAGCATTTCAAAAGCAGCGCGCTCGCACGACCGGATGATTTACTACTACTTCGGCAGCAAGGAGCAACTATTCGTCGAAGTGCTCGAGACGATCTACTCGCAGTTCAATGAAGCCGAAAGCCGGCTCGACCTGGATCTGGACAATCCCGTGCATGGCCTGCAACAGATGGTCGAATTTGTCTGGCAGTACTACCTCGATCACCCCGAGTTCGTCACGCTGCTGTCCAGCGAAAATCTGCATCAGGGTAAGCACTCGAAGAAATCGTCCAAGCTGCGTGAGATTTCCGGCTACGCGATTTCTGTGGTCCAGAAAGTGCTGGATGCGGGCAAGGACAAGGGTGTGTTTCGTAGCAGCATCGCAGCGCGCGATGTGTACATCATGATCGCGTCGTTAGGGTATTTTTATAATGCCAATCAGTACACGCTTGGCGCGTTTCTGGGCGAGTCGCTGATGGACAAGGCAGCGCTCGCGCATTGGCGCGAGGTCATCAAGGAGACGGTACTGCGAGCGGTGTTGGCAGAAGTGCCGGCCGAGGTGGCCAGCACAGAGAGCGAAAAAGCTTCGGTATAGGGCTGACCAGGGCTGACCAGGGCTGACGCTTAGGCCTTTGCCCCGTCTTCCTCGCGGAACAGCTTGTCGGCCAGATGAAACGCCGAGTTAGCCGCAGGCACGCCGCAATAGATTGCGGTCTGCAGCAGCACTTCCTTGATCTCGTCGCGGGTCACGCCGTTGTTCTTCGCGGCGCGCAGATGCAGCGCGAGTTCTTCGCTGCGATTGAGCGAAACCATCAACGCGATCGTCACGAGGCTGCGGGTATGACGCGGCAAACCTTCGCGCGTCCAGATCTCGCCCCATGCATAACGCGTGATGAAGTTCTGGAATTCCTCGGTGAGTTCGGTGCGGTTGGCCAAAGACCGCTCTACGTGCGCGTCGCCCAGCACGGCGCGGCGCACGTTCATTCCGGCTTCGTAACGTTCGTTGTCGTTCATTGCTGCTCCGTGAGGAAGTCGAGGATGGTCTTCGTGAAGGCGTCAGCTTGCTCGATGTTGGAGATATGCGAGGAATCGAGTTCGACATAGCGCGCGCCAGGAATCGACGCTGCGAGCTCCTTGCCTTGCGCGGGCGTCGCGGCCAGATCATGCGTACCGGAAATCACCAGCACCGGCAGCTTGATACCAGGCGCTTCGGGACGCAGGTCGGTGGCATCGATCGCTTCGCAATTGCTGGCGTAGCCTTCCTTGTCCGTGTGGACGAAAACATCGCGGATCACGGAGAAGATCAGCGGTTCGCGTGCGATGAACTCGGCGGTGAACCAGCGCGGCAAAACCGCTTCGGAAAGCGCCAGCATCCCTTCCTTGCGTGCCCGTTCGGCACGCGGCACCCAGACTTCCGGCGAACCGATGCGCGCTGCCGTATTGCACAGCACGACGCGTTCGAAGCGGTTCGCGTGACGGGCCGCGAGGCCGACGCCGGTCAGCCCGCCCATCGAGAGGCCGCAAAAATTCGCCTTGGCGATCCTCAGCGTATCCATCAGGCCGATCACGTCGCCCGTCAACTGTTCGATCGTGTACGGCCCCTTCGGCGCTTCCGAATGACCGTGGCCGCGCGTGTCGTAGCGCAACACGCGAAACGTCTTCGATAGCGCGGCGACTTGCGGCGCCCACATCGACATATCGCTGCCAAGCGAATTCGACAGCACGATCCACGGCGCGTGACCATGACGGTCGCCGTCGATCCGATAGTGAAGCTCGATGCCGTTGACTGCGGCGTAGGGCATTCCGTTACTCCTGGGAAGGTGCGCGGCCAGCGCGCTCGCTGTGAAGAGCCAGCACGGCGTCTATATAGGCGTGTGCCTGGCCGACGTATTGAGCCGGATCGAGCAGGCGCTGCAGTTGCTCGGCCGGAAGATGTTCGGTTACTGCGGCATCGGCGGCGAGCACGTCGAAGAGCGTTTGCCCCGATTGCACCGCTGTTTTCGAAGCCCGCTCTACCAGATGATGCGCGTCGAGCCGGCCGATGCGATCGCCCAGCGCAAGCATCACCGATTCGCCGAGGATCAGACCATGCGTAACTTCGAGATTGCTCGCGAGCCGTTCGACGTTGACGTCGAGACCGCTCACGATCTGTTCTATGTTGGCAAGCGCCCCACCTGCGAGCCGCGCGAGATCGGGCAACGCATCCCATTCGGCCTGCCAGCCGCCGAGGGCGCGCTCGTGTTCCTGCACCATGCCTGCAAGCACGGTAGCGACGAGCCCCGGCGCGCGCGTCGAGGCGGTGAGCACGGCCGCGCAGCCGACGGGATTGCGTTTATGCGGCATCGTCGACGAACCGCCCTTGCCCGCCGCGGCCGGTTCGGCCAGTTCGCCGAGTTCGGTTTGCATCTGCAGCGAGATGTCGCGAGCAATCTTGCCAAGCGTGCCGATCAGCATGCCGAGCCATGAGGCCGTTTCGGCGATACGGTCGCGCTGCGTGTGCCACGGCACCGCGGGCACGCTCAGGCCCAGCTCTTTGCCTAGCGCTTGCGTTACTTCCGGCGCTGCGTCGCGCAGACTCGCAAGCGTGCCGGCCGCGCCGCCGAATTGCAGTGCCAGCACGCGAGGGCGCAACGCATCGAGCCGTTCTTGATGACGCAGTAACGTATCGAGCCACTGCGCGAATTTCAGACCCAGCGTAATCGGCAAAGCCTGCTGCAACCAGGTCCTGCCGATCATCGGCGTCGCGCGATGGGTGCGGGCAAGCACAGCGAGCGCTGCGCAGGTAGATTGCAGATGCGGGCCAAGCAGATCGAAGGTGTCGCGCAGTTGCAGGACGGTCGCGGTATCGATGATGTCCTGGCTCGTCGCGCCCCAGTGGACATATTTCGACGCTTCCGCGTCCGCCGCCTTCACGCGCGCAGTCAGTTGCTTGACGAGCGGAATGGCCAGATTACCGCCGAGCGCCGCGTCGCGTGCGAGCGCGTCGGCATCCAGTTGATCGGCCTGGCAAGCCGCTTCGATCGCGGCCACCGCCGATTGCGGAATGACGTTGTGCTGCGCCGAGGCCCGCGCGAGCGCCGCTTCGACATCGAGCATTCTTTGCAGCGTGGCGCGGGGCGACCAGACATCGTTCATTGGCTGCGTGCCGCAGATGAGACCGGTCAGACGGGCGCTGGCTTCGAGCATGGTGAATTGAAAAAACGGAGAAAGGATATCGTCCGCGCGTCCGAATCTACGCGCAAGCGAAGCACGCGCGGCCTTCGGAAACATTGGACACGCCAGACACGTTACACCATAGTCGCCAATGCCGCGCTGAGGTCACGCAGCGCGTGCCGCCTGGGTGCCGTCGATCAGCGGCACGCCGGTCAGCTTGTGCAGCGCGTCGAAATCGATGTCCGAGAAAATCTCGCGCACCACGAGGCCGTCTGCGGTGACGTCGATCATCGCCAGGTCGGTGTAGATGCGATCCACGCAGGCCACGCCTGTGACCGGATAGGTGCACTCGGCAGCGATCTTGCTTTCGCCCTGCTTGGTCAGGTGCTCCATCATCACGTACACCTGCTTGGCGCCGATGGCCAGATCCATTGCGCCGCCGACTGCCGGAATCGCATCCGGCGCGCCGGTATGCCAGTTCGCGAGGTCGCCCTTGGCCGATACCTGGAATGCGCCGAGCACGCAGAAATCCAGGTGGCCGCCGCGCATCATCGCGAACGAGTCCGAATGGTGGAAGTACGCACCGCCCGTCAGCAACGTGACGTGCTGCTTGCCGGCGTTGATCAGTTCGTCGTCTTCCGCGCCAGCTGCCGGTGCCGGGCCCATGCCGAGCAGACCGTTTTCGCTGTGCAGGAAAATTTCCTTGTCTGCAGCGAGGTGGTTGGCCACCAGCGTCGGCACGCCGATACCGAGGTTCACATACGCGCCTTCAGGGATGTCCTGAGCGACGCGCTTCGCCATTTCATCGCGGGTCAGTTTTTTCATGTCGGGTCTCCTCAGGCTGCGGTCGCGGATGCGAGCTCTGCTTCATGCGTGGCTTGCGGCACTTCGATCACGCGTTGCACGAAAATGCCGGGGGTGACGATCACTTCCGGATCGAGTTCGCCGAGCGGCACCACTTTCGACACCTGCACAACCGCAGTTTTCGCCGCGCTCGCCATGATCGGGCCGAAGTTACGCGCCGTCTTGCGATACACCAGATTGCCCCAGCGGTCGCCCTTGAAGGCCTTGATCAGCGCGAAATCCGCATGCAGCGGCGACTCGAGCACGTAGTGCTTGCCGTCGATCAGGCGCGTTTCCTTGCCCTCCGCGAGTTTCGTGCCGTACGCGGTCGGAGTGAAGAAGCCGCCGATACCCGCACCTGCTGCGCGAATACGCTCGGCGAGATTGCCCTGCGGCACCAGTTCGAGTTCGATCTCACCGGCGCGGTAGAGCGCGTCGAACACATAGGAATCGGTCTGGCGCGGGAACGAGCAGATGATCTTGCGCACGCGCCTGGCCTTCAGCAATGCGGCCAGGCCGATGTCGCCGTTGCCGGCATTGTTGTTGACGATGGTGAGTTCGCGCGCGCCTTGCTCGATCAGCGCGTCGATCAGTTCGGACGGCATACCGGCCGTGCCGAAACCGCCGATCATGACGGTCGCGCCGTCGTGCACATCGGCGACCGCCGACTGAAGTGACTCGAAAATCTTGTTGATCATGTCGAATTCCCTAAGGGACGCGCCGTACCGTGCCGCTCGCGCCGTCACGGCACGCCTGCTCTGGCGAACCACGCGGAACGGTTTGCGGGACGGTCTCCACGTCCTGGTCATGGCGCGCCGACCGGATTCGATCAACACGCAGTTTGTTCGCGAATTTGTTCGATATGCGAACACTGATTCGTTTAGCGAACGCATTGGCGCATTATGAAAGCTGCTGCTTGCGCTTGTCAAGGCGGGGCTATCCATGATCCGCTTTTATCCCACCTGCCCGGTAAAAATTCTGACGAAAGAAAAGAAGTCCCCGCTTGTTTAACCTGTTCAGGATATTCAATATCTTGATCTGGCGATCTTCGATGTCCACGTGGTTTTGAGTTCCTGACGGTTGGGGTAAGTGATTCAGGACGCACGATCCGTATCTCACGTATCTCACTTCATCAGGATTCTTAACTAACCAAATTGAATGAGCCAGATCGAACCACAATTCATCATAGAGACAAAATATCTTGCAGCTCAACCATCCGCCTAACAACGACGTCGACGCAACCCTGGACGTGGAGGCGCTTGTCGCACTCGCCGACACTGACTTTGCCGCGCGGCGTTTCATCGAGGCGATGAATGGTTACCGCAAAGTGCTCGCCATCAGCCCGCGCCATGTGCACGCGCTGCATCTGATGGGACTCGCCTGCGTGCATGCGAACGACATGAACCAGGCGCGCGGCTATCTTGAACAGGCGCTGCAAGTCGCCCCTGACCGCGCCGATCTGTGGGAGCACGCCGGCCTGCTCGCGGCGTTGCAGGGAGACATCGTTTGCGCCGACGCGTTCTATCGTCGCGCGATCGCATTGGGCGGCAGCACCGCCAGCCTTCACAGGAACCTCGCTGACAGCCTGCGGTTGTCCGGCCGCTTTAGCGAGGCAATCACCCACTACAAAAAGTCCCTTGAAATCGAGCCAGCGTTGCATCATGCAATTCGTGCCTTGGCCCGAATCAGCGCGCAAATCGGCCACATCGATGACGCCGCCGATTACTGGTTGCGCGCATGGACGCTCGATGCATCCAGCCTGCAGGACGGCCTTGATCTGATTGCAGCACTGGCAAAGACAAACCGTACCAGTCAGCTCAACTTGGCGACCGCGCAGATCCGAACCCGCTTTGCCCGCGACGCCGAGGCGCTCAAATCGCTGTCGTTCGTATTGAACACCAACGATCATTTCAGCGACGCATACAGCGTCGCGACACAGGGACTCGCCATCGATCCACGCCATCCCTTACTGCACCACAACGCAGCGCGCGCACTCGGCATGCAGGGTGACCTCGCCGCAAGCCGGCCACACAGCATGGAGGCTGCGCGGCTTATGCCGGATAACCCATATATGCAATTTCAACTGGCCGGTGTGCAACTTGGATTGGGCGATTTCGAAGAAGGCTGGCAGCGATACGGATGGTTCTACAAAATCCCCGGCCGGGAGAAAGAAGTGGTCCGTCCACCGTTTCCTGAATGGCAGGGTGAATCGGTTGCGGGACGTCTATTCCTGCTGGTTGGTGAACAAGGACGTGGCGATGAAATCCAGTTCATCCGGTTTGCTGAATGGTTGCATCAACAACGAGCAATCGTCGACGTGCTGGTAAGCGAGCCCATAGCAGGGCTAGCTGCCAGCATGACGACCGTGCGAACCGTATGGACTACCGTACCTCCCGGACCTTACGACTACTGGAGTCATATGCTAAGGATTCCAGAGCGCATGAAACTCAGCTTGCCCATGCTCCCCATTGCGATGCCGTATCTCGCCACGACGCCTCACAAGTTTCGCTATTGGCAGGGCTACATTGATGCCCTGTCATCGCGAAAGATGAGCGAAGGAGGCAAACGTATCGCCGTGGTGTGGGCAGGCAGCGCGACCCACGCTCTCGACCGTTACCGGTCTATCCGGATCGAGGCGCTAAAGCCGCTCTTCAACCTCCCGCAGGTCAGCTGGTATTCCGTGCAGAAAGGCGAGCGCGAACGCGAGGCCGAACGTCTCGGCAATGACTTCGACGTGTACACGTTAGGCCCCGCAATCGAAGACTTCACCGATACGCTCGCGATACTTCAAACGCTCGATCTGCTCATTTCGGTAGACACCTCCGTTGCCCACCTTGCCGGAGCCGCGGGCTTGCCCGTGTGGACGCTTATACCCGCCTGCGCGGACTGGCGCTGGCTGACGGACAGAACAGATAGCCCCTGGTATCCATCAATGCGCCTGTTCCGGCAACGTCGGTTGGGAGAATGGGAGGCCGTCGTCGACGAGGTAAGGCATGCGCTACGCGAGTGGCAAACGGCCCCTTCGGCGCTTTCCCCAATATCCGCCAGCGCGATTTAAGGAGTAAGGTATATGCGTTAAACCGATACTCCCTTGTGCTGCCGGCATGCCCGAACTAGACCTCAACCTGATCCCCTACCTCGTTGCAATGGAGGAAACCCGCAACGTGAGCCGCGCCGCGGAGCGTCTGGGCGTCAGCCAGCCACGCGTAAGTACGGCGCTCGGCCGGCTGCGCGAGTATTTCGGCGATCAACTGTTCGTGCGCACTTCGCGCGGCATGGAGCCGACGCCGCGTGCTCTCGCGCTGATTCCCGCGGCGCGCGACGCGCTGCTGCGCATCGAGCAAGGCATGCTGGACGCGCAGGACTTCGAGCCGTCCACCACCACCCAGACATTTTCGATCGCTCTCTCCGACGTCGGCGAAATCGTCTTTCTGCCGCGTCTGCTGCAAATGTTCGCCGAACGAGCGCCACGCGCGAATCTACGCTCGGTCTCACTGCCGCCTTCGCAAATCGAGCGCGGTCTCGAATCAGGCGACGTGGATCTGGCGGTCGGCTACTTCCCGGACCTCTCGGGGAACAACTTCTTTCAGCAGCGCCTCTTCACGCATCGCTTCATTTGTCTGATGCGCAGCGATCATCCGCTCGCGCGCGAACCGTTGACGCTGTCGCAGTTCATCGGATGTGGACATGCTGTCGTGCGTGCCGAAGGACGCAGTCAGGAAGTCCTCGAGCAATTCCTCGAGAAAAAACGCATCCGGCGCCGCGCGGTGCTCGAAACTTCGCATTTCATGAGCTTGCCGTTCATTCTCGCGCGCACCGACCTGATCGCCACGGTGCCGCACGCAATCGGCTTTGCGTACGTCTCGGAACATGCCTCCATCATGCTCGTCGAACCGCCGCTCGAACTGCCGCGCTTCGATCTGAAGCAGCACTGGCATCGCAAGTTTCATAACGACCCGCGTGCGAGTTGGCTGCGTAGTGTCGTCGCCGAACTCTTTAACGACGCCATGGACGAGTGGCCGAAATAGCCGGCGCATTGCGGTGCCGCGGACCAGCGCTCACGGTTATAAAGCTGCAGCCTTACACACCGCATCGCAAAACATGGAACAATGACCGGTACCGGTCGGACCTGGTAGACGTGCGACCTCACAGGAGTGAAGGATGACCAGCAAGGCAAAGAAGACCAAACAAAGCGAAGCCCTTGGCCGCCCGACGCGTGAAGAGGCGGAAGATGCCGTACGCGTGTTGTTGCGCTGGGCCGGCGACGATCCGCAACGTGAAGGACTGCTCGATACGCCGGCGCGCGTCGTGCGCTCCTATGAAGAGTTCTTTGCGGGCTATTCGGTCGATCCGCGCGAACTGCTCGCTCGCACCTTCTCCGAGGTGGATGGCTACGACGAGATGATCGTGCTGAAAGACATCCGCTTCGAAAGCTATTGCGAGCATCACATGGTGCCGATCATCGGTCGTGCGCATGTCGCCTATTTACCGGGCCATCGCGTAGTGGGGATTTCGAAGCTGGCGCGACTCGTCGATGCGTTCGCCAAGCGTCTGCAGATCCAGGAGAAGATGACTGTGCAGATCGCCGATACGCTCAATGAAGTACTGCAACCGGCCGGGGTCGGCGTGATCCTCGAAGCGGCTCATCAATGCATGTCGACACGCGGCGTGCACAAGGCCGGCGTCACGATGGTCACCTCGCGCATGCTCGGCACATTTCGCACGGATCCGTCCACGCGTCGGGAATTCCTGTCGATCGTCGGCCATCCTGGTGTCGTGGCAGTGTCGAATACCTGAGCACGCACCCAGGTGCTCGCAAAGTTCCGTCGCGGGATCGGCGCTCAGACCCGCGATCAAAGCCGCAGCAAGGTACGCCGCGTCACGCTGTGCGACGCGGTGCGCGCTTCAGGTGCCCCATCGTCGCAAGCAAAACCGCGCCGAGCACACACACCACCCCGGTAAGCTGCGCACCCGTCACCGGCTCGCGTAGAAACGCCGCCGCCATCACTACGGCGCTGATAGGCACGAGCGCCGTCATGAGGCCAGCTTCCGCGCCGCTGATCCGGGCGGCCCCCGCATACCACAGCACGAACCCGCCAACCGTCGGCACCAGGGCGTAATAGACAACGCCAGCCAGCGCGGCTGCATCGAACGGCAGGCGCCATGCGTGCTCAAAGGCCGCTGGTACGATTGCCACCGCGAAGCCTATTCCACTCATCAATGCGGACAGCGGCAGCGCCGCCACCGGCGTGCGCAGTTTGCGGTTAAGCAGAATGAATAACGCTTCGCACACGATCGCGATAAACACCAGTGCATTCCCCGCTATCGAACTCGCTGCACGCGGGACGCCAAGGTCGCCCAGCCGCACGGTGCAAACCAGCACGCCTGATGTCGCAAGAATAATGGCGCCGACTAGCGAAGGCGCTGGACGCTCGCCGAGCGCCAGCATCGCCACGAGTGCCGACACGGCCGGAAGAGTGCCCGCAATCACGCCGGCATCCGCTGCCGAAGCGAGCTTCATGCCGCTGATCAGAAACACCGTGTAGCCGACGCTGCCCGCGCCTGCCTGCGCGATCAGCAGCAGCACGTCTCGCCACGCAAGGCGAGGCCAACGCACACCGCGCACGCGCATCACTAGCAGGAACACAGGAAACGCGATCGCAAAACGCAACGCAGTGGCCGAAAACGGCGGCAGCCCGGCCGCGATTGTCTTGCTGACCACGACCGTGCTGCCGACACCGATCATCGCCAGACCGCAAAACAGATAGCCGACGTAACGCGAATTCATTCTGCCGCCGTTCATGATTGAATGAGCGGCCAGCTTAGAAGTCGCGCAGCGGACGGTCTTGAACGAAATTGCAGCGTACCGCGTGTTGACGCGCGCAGATCGCCGTGCGCGCCGCCGCATGCAAAAGAAAGGAGAGAACGCTGCGAACACGGGCCACGCGGCCCACGCGAGACGCCGAACGGATCGCTAGCGGATCGCCGCGGCGTAGTTAGCCGGCGTCACACCGAGCAAACGCACGAATGCACGCGTCATATGACTCTGGTCCGCAAATCCCGCGGCAGCCGCCGTCTCGGCAAGCGCAGTGCCACGCGCAATCAGCTGACGAGCCAGCACAACGCGCCGCTGCATACGGTACGCATGCGGCGGCAGCCCTAGTGCTTGCGCGAAGTTGCGCAGCAACTGAAAGCGGCTCATGCCCGCCTCGGCGGCCAGCTCCGCGAGCGTAAGCTGTGCTGCGGGATCATCGTCGATGCGGGCTTTGGCGCGCGCAATCGGAGTCGCCACGTCGCGCGGCGAAACGTACCTCAATGTAGTGTGGCGCCGCGCGAGATGCCCGAGCATATGCAGTAGCGCCGTTTCGCGCGCCAGTGCATCGCCGGGGCCGGCTACCGTAACGGACACCAGGAACAGCCGATCGAACAGGGCGTTCAATACAGGATCGTGAGCGACCGGCTGCGTCAATTCAATCATCTGATGCGGCACGCCGGCTGGTCCCTGCGCTACCAGTTCACCCGTAACATCGCGCAGAAGTGCCGGCTCGAAGTAAAGCATGCGCCATGCGCGGCCACGCTCGTCCAGCGGACTGCCGTCGTGGACTTCCCCAGGGTTGACCATGATCGCGTCATTCATGCGCGCTTCCACCACGCCGCGCCCGCTCGCCGAGCGGTGTCCGCCTCGCACGATCACCCCAACGCCGAAGCGGTCGTGCGAGTGTCGTGGAAATGCATGTGCCGTTTCCGCAATCGTCGCCTCTACACCGGCGATCGCGCAGCGGGGCATATAGACGCGACCGCCAGTCACGGCGAGCTCCTCCAAGCGTGGAAGAGCGTCGGCATCAACGCCCCCCGTCGTCCTTGCGATCGCCTTCGCGGATCTTGCCCTGCGAGACGCTGCTGCCCGGCGGCACGCTGTGCGTCAACCAGACATTGCCGCCGATCACCGAGCCTCGCCCAATCGTCACACGTCCGAGAATCGTCGCGCCGGCGTAGATCACGACGTCATCTTCAACGACCGGATGGCGGGCATTGCCCTTGACCAGCGTGCCATCCACATCCGCCGCGAAGCTTTTCGCGCCGAGCGTCACGGCCTGATACACCCGCACGCGCTCGCCGATCACAGCGGTCTCGCCAATTACCACACCCGTGCCATGGTCAATGAAAAAACTCGGCCCGATCTGCGCGCCAGGGTGGATATCAATGCCAGTGGCCGAATGTGCGATCTCGTTGATAAAGCGTGCCAGCAACGGCACACCGAGCCGGTGCAGTGCGTGCGCGAGGCGGTGGTGCGTCATCGCCCATACGCCCGGATAGCAGAGCAGGATTTCGGTAATGTGCTGCGCAGCGGGGTCGCCCGTGAATGCGGCCTGAATGTCGCTGACCAGCAGCGCGCGGATACCAGGCAACTGCGTGCCGAATTCACGCGCCACCTCGAACGCGCGCTCGCCCAGCTCCGTCTCCGCTGTCTCGGCGTGTTCCGGCAGGAATCGCAAGGCGCGGCGAATCTGTTCGGCGAGCAGCCGCAAGGTGCTTTCGAGCGTGTGCCCAACGTAGTAGTCGACAGTCTCGTCAGTCAGGTCGGGCGCACCATAGTGGGTCGGAAAGAGCGCGGCGCGCAGGCCCGTGACGATACTGCCCACTGCCTCGCGTGAGGGCAGGTCGCGAATGCCGAGCGGGTGGCGGGTGCGGTGCAACTGCTCGCGCGACTCGCGCAGGTCTGCGACGATCTGCTCGAGGCCCCAGTTATGGGAAGGACGGTTTGACATGGTGAGGACGGCGCCCGTGCGGCGAGCACGGTTCAGAGTGAATTGTCCCCAGAGATTACCGCGTTTTGCCGCCGCTCGCGCGGCGCTGCATCCAGGCCAGCAGCGTCATATGGTGACGCTGCTGGCGTCGATCCAGCGCACCGCCCAGTCTCGCGCATGCGCGATCGCGGCGGCTTCATCGGTAAAGCGGAAATCGGTAGGGAAGAAACGGTTGGCCACCAGTTCGCCGTCGCTCGAACGGGAGATCACCACGTAAGGTTGCCACGTTCCATCTCCTGCGCGCGCCGGCTCGCAATTCAGCAAGTAGCCGCGATGTGTGAATGCAGCATCGAAGTGCATGTGTCACCGCCCCTGATTGCCTCGTATATAGTTGGCTCAAGCAGCGCCGTCTCTCTCTGGTCACGCTGAAACGGCTCGGTAAAAACCGTCGATTTAATAACCGCGCTGACTCGTCGGATTAAGATCATACTCTGTAGAAAATACGCGCTGGTCAAAAAAAAATCAAAAGAATGTCATACGCCCGCCCTGGTGCAAGCTGAACCGTGCAGCACCACTCAGGGAAGACCCGGAACAACTTTTGCTGCACTCACCTATGTTGTCTTCAAGGAGAAAGCATAATGAACAGCAATGTCACAGACACCACCCGTAAGCCCGGCACCGGCGGTCCGAGCAGCACAGAGCTGCACAACGACCGCACTCACGACAGCACCGTCGACACCGACGGCAAGAATCTCGAAGCTGCGCGTCTCGCGGGCCATAGCCCGATTGGACCGGACGAAGTCACAACCACCAACGCCACGCTGGTGAACAGTGTGCCGGAAGCAGGCGACGGTCTTGGCGGCTTCGACAGCCGCGTTGGCGGCAATCGCCTACTGCTCGCGTTAGAGCCGGGCTATACGGTGATCGACAAGGGCATGGTCGGGCCGCAGTCGGCCTACGATGAAGATCATCAGTTCGACGATCCGCGGCCGGTGGGGAGCCGTCAGGACCGTGGGCGCATTCATTACGCGCTGAACCATATGCGGCCGACGCGCGTCATCGAGCTGCAGCGCAGGACCAAGGACTGACCTTGCACCGCATGAGCTCACGAGACTCATGCGGCGCAGCGTTTACTTTCTTCCTCTTTCGCCCGGACCGGAGGGAATCCGCGTAGCGCGTACCGTTTGAATGACGACGTGGCGCTACGCGTCGCTGCATCGACACGCCGCTTCGCAAGACGATTCGAAACTGCAGGTTTAAGCACTTGCAAGCCGCACCCTCTTACTCCCGCTCCCTATCCCGTCGACAATCGAACCCACATTTAACATTCAGGGGTGGCAGATGAAAAAGATCGTCGTGATTGGCGCTACCGGCACACTCGGCCAGGCAGTGAGCGCCGAATTGAAGGCCCGCCATGAAGTAATCGAAGTGGGTGCGACGCGCGGCCAATATCGCGTCGACAGCACGGATCCTGCGAGCATCGAAAAGCTGTTCCGCGAAATCGGCAAGGTGGATGGCGTCGTCACCACCACGGGCAAGGTACATTTCGGCCCGCTGCCGGAGATGACGATCGAACAGTTCTGGGTCGGCTTACGCGACAAGCTGATGGGACAGATCAACGTGGTGCTCGCGGCGCAGCAGTACGTCAACGACGGCGGCTCGTTTACGCTGACCAGCGGCATCCTCGCCGAGGAGCCGATCCGGGAAGGCGCGAACGCGACTACCGTTAATCTCGCGCTGGAAGGTTTTGTGCGCGGAGCGGCGATCGAATTGCCGCGCGGTATCCGCATCAACCTGGTGAGCCCGACGGTGCTGACCGAATCGATGGGAGGCTACGCGCCGTATTTCCGCGGCTTCGAACCTGTGACGGCCCAGCGCGCTGCGCAGGGGTATCTGCGCAGCGTAGAAGGCGCGCAGACGGGACGCGTCTATCGCATCGGGTCTTGACGATGCGTTGACGCGCAATGACGTGTCAGTTGCCTGGCGGCGCCAGGCAACTGACGGCGGTGGGACGCGACCAAAAACGTCCCGCCGCCCCGAGCAAAACACTCAGTGAATTTCCGGCTCGCTGCCCGCCTCAGCCGCACCGTCGCGCTGCAGGAAGTCGAAGTCGCAACCCTTGTTGGCCTGCATCACGTGTACCTGATGCATCGCACCGTAACCGCGCGTAAAGCGCGGCGCCGGTTCGACCCACGCGGCCCTGCGGCGCGCCAGTTCCTCGTCCGATACCAGCACATTGAGTTTGCGTTGCGGCACGTCAAGTTCGATCATGTCGCCGTCCTGCACCAGCGCGAACGGTCCGCCGATAAACGATTCCGGCGCCACGTGCAGCACGCACGCACCGTAGCTCGTGCCGCTCATCCGTGCATCGGAGATGCGCAGCATGTCGCGCACGCCCTGTTGCAGCAGCTTCTTCGGAATCGGCAACTGGCCCCACTCCGGCATGCCCGGTGCGCCCACCGGACCCGCATGCTGCAGCACGATCACACAGGTCTCGTCGATATCGAGCGCGTCATCGTCGATGCGCGCCGCCATATCGTTGTAGTCCTTGAACACCACTGCGCGGCCGGTATGCACGTGCAGCTTCGGATCGGCCGCACCCGGCTTGATGACGGCTCCGTCCGGCGCAATATTGCCGCGCAATACGGCGAGACCATTGTTCGGCAACAGCGGCGCAGCGCGGCGGCGGATCACGTCGTCGTTGAAGATCTTCGCGCCTTCGAGGTTCTCACCGATCGTGCGGCCGTTCACAGTCTTCTGCGAGCGGTCGATCAGATCGCCGAGTTCGGCCAGCATCGCCTGCAGGCCACCCGCATAGTAGAAGTCTTCCATCAGATACGAACCGGTCGGGCGGACGTTCGCCAGCACCGGCGTCTGCCGCGAGATATCGTCGTAGCGGTTGAGCGTCAGGTCGATGCCGGCACGGCGTGCCAGCGCAATCATATGCACGATCGCATTGGTCGAACCGGAGAGCGCCAGACACGTGGTCACGGCGTTATCGATCGAACCCGCCGTGATGATATCCGACGGCTTCAGGTCTTCCCACACCATCTCGACAATCCGCATGCCGGTTTTCGCCGACAGTTGCGCGTGGCGCGAATCCGGCGCAGGCGTCGAGGCGAAGCCCGGCAGCGTGAAGCCCAGCGCTTCCGCTGCGCTCGTCATGGTCGAGGCCGTGCCCATCGTCATACAGTGGCCCGGCGAGCGCGCGATGCCGCCTTCCACGCCCTGCCAGTCCTGCTCGGTGATCTTGCCCGCGCGCAGGTCGGCCCAGTACTTCCAGGTGTCCGAACCGGAGCCGAGCGTCACGCCGTTCCAGTTGCCGTTCAGCATCGGACCGGCCGGCAGGAAGATGGTCGGCAGATCCATCGAGATCGCGCCCATCAGCAAGGCCGGCGTGGTCTTGTCGCAGCCGCCCATCAGCACCACGCCGTCTGCCGGATACGAGCGCAGTGTCTCTTCCGCTTCCATCGCAAGGAAGTTGCGGTAGAGCATCGTGGTGGGCTTCTGGAACGGCTCGGAGAGCGTCTGCACCGGCAGCTCGATCGGGAAGCCACCCGCCTGCCAGATACCCCGTTTAACTTCTTCCACACGCTGCTTGAAGTGCGTGTGGCACGGGTTCATCTCGCTCCACGTGTTGAGGATCGCGATTACCGGCTTGCCTGCATATTCCTCGCGGCTATAGCCCATCTGCGAGGTGCGCGAACGGTGGCCGAACGAGCGCAGGTCATTTACGCCATACCAGCGATGGCTGCGCAATTCTTCAGGGGTCTTTCTCTTGGTCACAACACTCTCCAACGACGTCTTGACTACAAAGCTCGTTAATAAAACACGCTGAGCACGCCTGCCGAACCGCCGCGTTACCTCGCGCGGCAGTTCGTTTGGCTCAGCGCTTCTGTTCCTTCACACGTGAGACGATCTGTGTCGGGCTCACGAATTGCAGCGCGATCAACACCCATACCAGCGTGATCGCCATATAGATCATCGCCATCGCATCGATCGATTGCGGCGCGCGCACCCCGGTCGAAAACACCGCGTAGTACAGCGCGACCACCAGCGTCTGCGTGCCGGGTCCGGCAGTAAAGAAGGTCAATTCGAACATGCCGATGGTGCGCACCAGTACGAGCAACCCCGCCGCCAGCATGCCGGGCACCAGCAGCGGCAGCAGCACGTAACGGAAATAGCGGAACGTATTCGCGCCGAAGATCCGCGCAGCCGCTTCGAGATTCGGGTCGATCTGCTCGATGAACGGCGTCATCACCAGAATCACGAACGGCAGCGCCGGCACGAGATTCGCGAGAATCACACCGGGCAATGTGCCGGCGAGACCGACCTTGTACATCACCGTCGCCATTGGAATGCCGTACGTGACCGGCGGCACCATCAATGGCAGCAGAAACACCAGCACTGCGAAGCGTTTGCCGGGGAACTGCACGCGTGCCAATGCATAGGCGGCCGGCACACCGAGCAATACCGACAGGATCACCACGGCGCCAACCACTTCCACTGTGACCCACAGCACGCTCGCCAACTGGAAGTCGCTCCATGCCTGCGCGTACCAATGCAGCGTGAAGCCTTGCGGAAGCAGCGTGCCGAACCAGCGCGTGCCCACCGAGTTGACAGCCACCGTCGCGATCAGCAGCAGGACGTTGAGGAGGAAAAACACCATCGCGCCCCACACCAGCACTTTCCAGATCCGCTCGGCAAGCGGCGTGCGCTGTTTGACGGCTTTGCCCGGCTGCACGCCGCGATTGCGGCCCGCGCTATCGTCTTCGGTCTGGCCGGCCTGGGTTTGCGGCTTGGCGGAGGCGGGCCACGCTTGCGTAGCGTGATGATCGGTTGTCATCAGCCCTTCCCTCCTGTCACCGGACCGCTATAGAAGAAGCGGCGCGCACCCAGCATTCCCGCGACCACCAGCAACTGCACGAAGCCCATCACCATCGCGATGGCCGACGCAAGCGAGTAATCGTAGTTTTCGAACGCGGCTTCGGCGGCGGCAATCGACATCACCCGCGTCGGTCCCGCCGGCGCGCCGAGCAGCACCGCCGAGGGGAACACCGAAAACGCCTGCACGAACGAGAGGCAAGCGGCCATCGTCAAACCGGGCACCAGCAGCGGCAGGTAAATGCGCAGAAACTGCTGCCACGGGCTCGCGCCGAGCGTGGCGGCGGCGCTGGCAAGCGTCGGATCGATCCCCGTCACGTACGACAGCGTCAGCAGAAACGCAAACGGAAAGCCCGACACGATCAGCGAAATCAGGACACCCCAATAATTGTGAGTGAGCCGTACTTCGTCGGTATACAGATGCAGGCCTTGCAGCGCCTGCGGAAACCAGCCGTTCGGCCCGAAATACGTGAGCATGCCGTCCGCAATCAACACCGTGCCGAGCGTGACCGGAATCACTAGCAGCGTCGTGACGAGCTTCTGATACGGCGAATTACGGCGCAACGCGAAGGCTACTGGAATCGACACGCCCACATTGATCAGCGTTGCAGGCACCGCGAGTTTCAACGTGACCAGGATGGTCGGCCACATCGACGTATCGGTGAAGAACGCGACGTAGTTCGCCCACAGGCCACCGCCGTTCATCGGCTGGAACGACAGCACCAGGCCGTAGGCGAATGGGTAGATAAACAGCGCAACGATAAAGATCAGCGCAGGCGCAACCAGCCAGCCCTTGGGATCGCGCGCAGCGACCGGCGGCGACAGCGTGCCGGCGTTCATAGCGCGTCGCCGTCGTAGACGAGTGTGCGTGAAGGCGGCACGCGCAACGTAATGCGCTCGCCCTCCGCGAAGTCACCCGCCACGCGTGCCCACAGATCGCCGAACGCCGATTTCACACGAATCAGCGAATCGCGGCCGCCGTATTCGACGGTCGTTACCTCGACGTCAAACGCGTTCTCGGCGCCGGGCGTGCTGCGTTCCAGATCTTCAGGACGCATGGCCACATTCACCCGCTTGCTGTTGAAGCCGTGCATCGGCATACCCAATAGACGGACACCGTTCGCGTTCACCGCAACCGCTTCTCCCTGCGTGCCTTCGAGCGTGAACTCCATCACGTTGCGATAACCCATAAAACGCGCGACGTGCAGGTTCTTCGGCCGTCCATACACTTCCTTCGGCGTCGCCACCTGCTGCACGACACCCTCCTTCATCACGACGATGCGGTCTGCCATCGAAAGCGCTTCGTCCTGATCATGCGTCACGTAGATCGTCGCGCGCTCGAGCTGACTATGGATGCGGCGAATCTCCGCGCGCATCTCGATGCGCAGCTTCGTATCGAGATTCGACAAAGGTTCATCCATCAGCACGAGTGGCGGCTCGATCACGATGGCCCGCGCGATTGCTACGCGCTGTTGCTGGCCGCCGGACAACTGACCCGGCAGCTTGCCTTCATGCCCGACCAGTTGCACGAGCTGCAAGGCTTCGCGCGCGCGGCGCACCGCCTCGCTTCTCGCGACGCCGCGCATCTTCAGTCCAAAGCCGACGTTGTCGAGTACGCTCATGTGTGGAAACAATGCGTAGTTCTGAAACACCATGCCGAAGCCGCGCTTTTCCGGCGGCAGGACGTCGATACGGGTGTCGTCGAGCCAGATGCCGCCGCCGGTGAGCGGTTGCAAGCCGGCGATGCAATTGAGCGCGGTCGACTTGCCGCACCCGGACGGCCCCAGCAACGCAATGAACTCGCCGCGCTGGATGTTCAGATCGAGGCCCTGCAACGCAGCCACAGGATGCCCTTCAGCATTCGTAAAACTGCGGCTCACCGAATCGAGACGCAACTGCTCAAAATGAGGCTTCATGGCGCTTACTCCCGTCCCATGCAAAGCGGAGGCGGGCCGTAGCCCGCGCTCCGGCTATTGGCTTTTCTGCGCGCCGATATCACGGTCCCACTTCTGGAACGCGGCGACCATCGCAGCAGCGTCTAGCGGCAGAACGTGCGGATGAGCGGCCAGCATTTGCGTATATTCCGGTCGGCCGTATTTCTTCAGGACTTCCTGGCTATGCGCCGGCGCCTGATCGACGGTCACGCCCTTGATAGCCGGTCCCGGGTAGAAGTAGCCATCGTCATAGGTCAACGCCTGCTGCGCCGGTTCCAGCATGAAGTTCATCAGCTTGTAGAGCACGTCGAGCTTCTCTTTCGGCACGCCCTTCGGAATCACCATGTAGTGCGCGTCGTCGACCCACGTCATGTTGTCGAAGTTCTGCACACGGAACTCCGCCGGTACGATCCCGAGCGCACGCGGGTTGATGTCCCAGCCGGTCACCGTCACCGTCATGTCGCGAGTGCCTTCGCCGAGTTCCTTCATCACCGCCGATGTGCCGCCAGGGTAATACGGAATGCAGTCGTTCAGCTGCTTGAGGAATGCCCAGGTCTTGTCCCAGCCGTGCACCGGATCGCGCGGGTCCTTGTCGCCAAGCACATACGGCAGCCCCATCAGGAACGTGCGGCCCGGGCCGGAGTTAGCCGGACGGGCGTAGATCAGCTTGTTCGGATGCGCCTTGCACCATTGCAGCAACTGATCGGGAGTCTTCGGCGGATCGGTGACCTTGGCCGGGTTGTATTCGAGCAGCGGTCCAGCCGGCATGTACGCCACTTCCAGCCCAAAGCCCTGCGCCAGGTCCTGCATCTTGCGTGGACCAGGCGCGTATTTGTCGAGCACGCCCGGGAAGGTGGCGGCCTGCTCCGGCAGCAGCTTGGTCCACAGGCTCTGTTCGATGCCTGCAGCGAGTGCGTCCGTGCCGGTCAGCACCAGATCGATATCGGAGCGGCCAGCCGCCTGCATCGCCTTGATCTTGCCGGGCAATTGCGGCGCCGGAGCGTTCGTATAGGTGATGTTCGCCACGAGGTTCGGGTACTTCGCCTTGAACGCCTCAAAGCCCTTTTGCGTCAACTGAAGATCGCCCGCTACATCGACGATATTGAGCGTGACGGGGTCTGCATAGGCCGGCGACGCGAAGGTCGCGCCCAACGCTGTTCCCACTGCCACGCAGATACTCGCTAACCTGACTGACAAGCTGCCAGAAAAAGTCATTACGTCTCCTCGCTTCTTGGTATGGAAGTCCGCCGGTCGGATTGCGGTGCCCGCGGTACGTGTCTCTCAATGCAACATAGCCAGCGCCCATTCATCACGTCAAGCAAATCGCAGGCTAAAGCGCGGGCAAGACGCCGTAGCCTGTTTCAGCAAAATCCTTTTGATGCTTAACCACCCTTCACACCCTGCGTGTTCACGTACAGCGAATACAAACCGTGGCTCGCCGCCATGAACAGGCGATTGCGATGCACGCCGCCAAAGCAGACGTTCGCGCAACGCTCGGGCAATGCAATATGGCCGATCGCCTCGCCTTGCGGCGTGAAGATGCGCACACCATCGAGTTCGTCGGTGCCCATACCCCAGCCGCACCACAGGTTGCCGTGAATATCCACGCGGAAGCCGTCCGGCGTGCCCGGGCCCGCATCGATGAGCACGCGGTTGTTCGAAAGCGTGTTGCCGCTGACGTCGAACGCGCGGATCTTGCGCGGCTCGCTACGCGACTCGACCACGTACAGAATCTTTTCATCCGGCGAGAACGCAAGCCCGTTCGGGCCAAGCACATCGTCGATCACCATCGTCACTTCGCCGCTCTGCCCGTCCACGCGGTACACGCAGGCCGGCAATTCAGACTCCTGGTGCTCGCCTTCGTAAAACCCGTCGATGCCGAAAGTGGGATCCGTAAACCAGATCGAGCCGTCCGACTTGACAACCACATCGTTAGGCGAATTGAGGCGCTTGCCGTTGTAACGATCCGCCAGCACGGTGATCGAACCGTCGTACTCGGTACGCGTGACGCGGCGTGTCAGATGCTCGCAACCGATGAGCCGCCCTTCACGGTCGCGCGTGTGACCGTTGGCGTTGTTCGACGGCTGGCGAAACGGCGTCACCGTACCGCTGTGTTCATCCCAACGCAGAATGCGGTTGTTCGGGATGTCGCTCCACAGCAGATAACGCCCGTCGCCAAACCATACCGGACCTTCCGACCAGCGCGCGCCCTGGTACAGGCATTCGACTGAAGCCGACGCAAGACGCAAGGCTTTGAAACGCGGATCGAGAATACGGACGGCGGGGTCGGGATAGCGTCGGTTTGTCTCGGTCATGCAATGTCCTTTGGATGCTTCGTTTGGTGCCTCTTACGGCGCCCATATGGCGCTTCTTCGCACGGCACCTCGTTCGGCGCCCGTGCGAAGCGATCGACGCTTACCCCTGCACAAGCTTGCCGTCGCGCAGGCGCCAGAGCTTGAGCGGATTATCGTCGTGCAACGCTTCGGGCAACAGTTCGGCCGGCAAGTCCTGATAGCAGACCGGGCGCAAGAAGCGCTCGATTGCGGTCGCACCCACTGAAGTCGCACGCCCGTCGGACGTAGCCGGGAACGGGCCGCCGTGAACCATCGCATGTGAAACTTCGACGCCCGTCGGGAAACCGTTCGCCAGAATCCGGCCTACCTTGCGCTCGAGTGTCGGCAACAGACGCCGCGCCAGTGCGTAATCGTCGGCTTCAAGTTGCAGGGTCGCCGTCAGCTGGCCTTCGAGATGGCCGGCCACCTTGAGCATTTCGTCGATGTCCGCACAGGTGACGATCAACGAAGTCGGCCCAAAGATTTCGTCTTCGAGTTGCGCTGTCGCGAGAAATTTCGCCGCCGTGGTTTCGAACAGGACCGGGATGGCGGCGCAAGTCGCTTCCGATGGCGTGCCCTGCGCCACGCTTTGTACGCCGCTCTGCTCCGCGCGTTGCTTGACGCCGTCCTTATAGGCAGCGGCGATGCCGGCGGTCAGCATCGTCTGCTCGCTTTTCTTGGCGAGCGCCTGCGCGGTGGCGTCGATGAAGCCGCGTGTATGCGGCCCTTCGAGCACCAGCACGAGGCCCGGGTTCGTGCAGAACTGGCCCACCCCAAGCGTGACCGAATCGACCAGCGCATTCGCCAGCGTTTCGGCGCGCTTCGCCAGCGCACCGGGGAACACGAAGAACGGATTGACGCTGCTCATCTCCGCGAACACGGGAATCGGCTCGCGACGCTTCGAGGCGATGTCGACCAGCGCCAGGCCGCCGCGCCGCGAACCGGTAAAGCCCACCGACTTGATGGCCGGATGCTTGACCAGCGCCTCGCCGATTTCATTACCCGCGCCGATGACGAGCGAGAACACGCCTTCCGGCAGACCGCTATCGGCCACGGCTTTCTGAATGGCCCGTCCGACCAGTTCGGAGGTGCCGAGGTGGGCCGGATGCGCCTTGACGACTACCGGGCAACCGGCGGCCAGCGCGGAGGCGGTATCGCCACCCGCCACGGAAAATGCGAGCGGGAAGTTGCTCGCGCCGAACACGGCAACCGGCCCGACCGGAATCTTCTGCAGACGCAAATCCGAGCGCGGCAACGGCTTACGCTCGGGCAGCGCTGAGTCGAGCGTAGCGGTTAGCCAGCGGCCTTCGCGCACGAGCGTTGCAAACAGCTTGAGCTGCCCGACCGTGCGTGCGCGCTCGCCTTCGAGGCGCGCTTTGGGCAGCGCCGATTCAACGTGAGCGCGCTCGATCAGCGCGTCGCCGAGCGCGACGATATTCTCGCCGATCGCTTCCAGAAAACGTGCGCGCGTCTCGAGCGGCGCATGACGGTAAGCGTCGAACGCCTGGGCCGCCAGCTCGCATGCGCGGTCGACATCCGCTGCGCCGCCGGCGCCGAACGCGGGTTCGATCTCCGCGTTACGCGCCGGATCGAACGCGCGCAATGTGCCTTTGGTCCCGCGTACTGCGGAACCACCCAAAAGCATGTCTCCTGTGATCTGCATCTTGCAATTCCCTTAACGTGCCGCGGAGGTTTCCGCAAATTGGCGTTCGAAAGCGAGCAGCGCCTGTGTCGCGCTGTCGATACTCGCATGATGCCCCACTGGGCTCGAACTCAACAGCGGCAGCATCGGTCCCATGTCCGCGATTTTCGAGAAAGTCACGGCGTCGTGCAGCACGCGGATCAGCGAAATATCGTCGCGCAAGGTTTCGAGCGGCATGAAAGCGTCATAAAGGCGTTGGGCCTCGTCCATCTGGCCGGCCTTGATGGCACGCAGCAACGCCATGACGGCATGCGAGGCGATGCAGCCGGAGCCCGTGGTCCATGCGGCGAGACCGAATTCACGCAGATGCACCAGCGCCGGACGTTCGCCCATGCCGGACACCAGTTTAGCGGCTGGCACGCTTTCGAGCAGACGGCGCAGATACACGTCGTCGGCCGGGTTCTCACGCACGATGGCGTACTTGACCGCGATCAGCGTGCCGCTGTCGACGAGGCGCGCAAGCGTGTCGACGTCCACGTAGTTTTCGCTCTTGACGTAGAGCGTGAGCGGGATTCCCGCGGCGTCGACGATCCGCTTGAGACCGGTTTCGACGCCTTCGGAAGTGGTAAAGCCGGCGAGCGGCAGGACCATCGCCGTGCGATACGAGGTCTGCGCGAGGATGCGGGCCTGGTCGAGCATCTTGCCGTAGTCGGCGCCGATGGCCGGAATCACCCGGGTGTCCGGACCCGCGCTTTCCGCGAGCATGTCGAGCAGTTCGCGGTATTCGCTCACGGCCACGTGATACAGGTTGGCGTTGCCGCCATACAGCAAGGTGCGCACGCCGCCGGCTTCGATGTGCCGGATCAGCTTCTGGTTTTCGGCGGCGTCGAGCGAATAATCGGCGCGGCGGGCCAGCGGCGGCACGGCCATCACGGTGGCGGCAAACTCGCTATCGAGGATGGGGGAGATTTTCATGGCGCCTCAGCACAGTATCGAAGAATTGATGCCAAGGTAGCACCGGGTCCGCAAGGTTGTCAAACAACATTTGCGAGACGCTCGGAGGATGTGCTCGCGCGCACGTACAAGCACGGTGACGAGAGCGACCTTTCGATTCCGGTCTTCAAGCCGGCCTGTCGGTGCTGTCAGAGACTTTTTTCTTAGGCCGGATCGGTGATTTAAATTTCGTATGACAACATTTAAACCGAAGGTCGTCGCGGAGCAGTCAAGATTCGTTAGTTCACGCTGGATAAGCGTCGATGGCCAGACGGCACCGGAATCGGCCAGGCGGAACAAACCAGAAAACGGTCAAACAGGCAGAACATAATCTTTCGCGCAGTTTTATCGCTCGAATAGGCACTCTATTTTTGGGCCTGGTTTTTATAAGTACCCGGCCATTAACCGTTGGGCGATTTGAACAGAATTCCGGCACGCCGGACAACCCATTCAACCCTGGCAGCTAAATTTTTGAAGATTATTGCCGATATCAAGTGTTTGAAACTATGATGCTGTTCCGCGCGCAAAAACCGGCCCGGGGCAATTGTTAAATCGTCCGGAAATCGTTTTCAGCCGGGCTGATTTGACAATTTTTTGAGGAATCCGCAGCAGCCGGGGCATTGGTCTTACAAGCGGTAACCAGTCCGGGCAAATTTTCGCCGAGCGAAGATAGTATTGGTTTATCCGCCGCGCGGAGAGATTCTGAAAGTCCGGAATATGGGTCCGGACTTCGTTTTTCGAGCCGCTCAGTAATAAACGGTGATAGATTGCTGCCCATTATCATGCCGGTCGCGAGTTCGCGCCGGCGAAGCCCGCAGCTGGGCCGCTGTGATTGAGGAATCGAAAGTGTCGCTACATTTTACTGAGCAAATGTCGCCACTCGTGGACGCTCCGGACGAAGCAACGTGGTTCAACGCGATTACCACTATTGCAGGCGGCTGGGGTTTCGACCGGGTTCTGATTGCAATGCTGCCGCGGCCCGGCATGCGTCTGGAAGATGCATATGTGCGCAGCACCTATTCGCAAAGCTGGCGCCGCAGTTATGAAGAGCAGGGATACATGCACATCGATCCCGTCGTCAGCCACTGCCTCACCCGCGCAACGCCGCTGGTCTGGTCACCCGAACTCTTTGCCACACGGGATCAGCGGGCGCTTTACGAACTCGCCTGCTCGCACGGCCTGCGCTCCGGCGTGTCGTTGCCGATTCATGGACCCAATCAGGAAGCCGGCATGCTGTGCGTCGCCAACAACTTCCACGGGACCGACACGTTCTGGACCCACATCGACGGCGTGCTGCCCAATCTCGTCCTGCTGCGCGATCTGGTAATCGACACCAGCCGCCGGCACCTCAACTCGCATGCGAAAAGTGTCCTGCCGCAATTGACGCCACGTGAACGGGAATGCCTGAACTGGACCGCGCGCGGTAAATCCACCTGGGAAATCTCACATATTCTTAGTTGCTCGGAAGCTGCAGTGAACTTCCACGTAAAGAATATCAGGGCGAAATTCGGGGTGAACTCACGGCGCGCGGCGGCCGTGATTGCCGCTCAACTCGGTCTTATTGACCCGGGCTAAGCAGCGCAGCGGCGTCGCGGCTGTAAATCACGCGTTCAGCACGCCCTAAATCGCTGTCGGAAACCGTTTTCAGGAAGTAAAGCCCCAGCAGGATTGAAACCGGCGGCGGAATTTCCGCGCCCGATTCGAACCGGCTGCCGCGCGACTGCGTCACGCCAAAGCGCGCCCAGAAACGGCGCTGGCTTTCCTTTTTCATTTTCCTGTAAGCAATGATGAGATGCCGATCCACTGCGGTGGCCGGAGTCTCTTCTGCAACGTCAACGGCCCGGTTTTGAATGGTGACGGGTGCTTTCCAGTGATTTTCGAGTAATTCCATTTTTTGAGTCTCTCAGGTGGATTAACCATTATTCGTCTGAATTTTGATGGACCCTGAAAAAGGACACACCTATCCAGGTAGGTAGGTGCAAATCCGACCCAACATGCATACCGCTTTTCACGCGTTTTTTATGCCCTACGGACGAGCCGATAAACACAGGAAATCAGGAATTATTTCCGGATAACTGATTATGGTGTTTGAAAAACGGTAAAAATGTGACTTAATTGGCGCTGCGTCTGAACGTGATATTCGAGATCCGGCGGACCACAAAAGCCGCCACCAGCGCGGCAACGCCCGTGAGCACCACGCCGATATGGATGGACTGAACAAGCACATGGCGTGCCGCTTCCACTAACGCCGGACCCGCGAGACCCGCCCGCCCCAGCTCGCCGAGCAAGGTATCGCGCAGGCTCGGATCGATCAGGATCCGCGGGTCAGACAACTTTGGCAACCAGGTGGAGGCCACCGGTTCGCCGAGCACCTGCAACGCGTCCGCGACGCCCGTCTCGTAGCGGCGGTTGATGATCGTGGCGACGATGCTGGTACCCAGCATGCCGCCCACCATCCGACTCGACTGCAACAACGCCGTCGTGATGCCGAAGCGCTCGCGGCCCGCGATCTCCTGGCCGAAGACGTTCAGATTGTTGAGAATGAAGCCGAGTCCGATGCCGACCGCGCCCATCGCCAGCTCGAGATAAAGATGCGGTGTGGCCGGCGTCGCCAGTGCGATCCCGACCGAAGCGATCACCAGCAGCATGAAACCGATCGAGAGGATCAGCGTCGGCTTCGGCAAATGAATCACGATCCGCGTGTTGATCAGACTGCCGAGCGCGATGCAGGCGGCGATCGGCGTCGCAAGCAGTCCGGCCTCCTGCGGAGTCAGCCCAAAGCCGCCCTGCAGCAGCAACGGCGCGAAGAAAATCAGCGAAAACATCACGAAACCGGACAGCAGCGAGAGGGTAAACAGCGTCACGAGCTGGGTGTCCCTGAACAGGTCGAGCGGAATGATGGGGTGCGTCGCCCGGCGCTCGCAAACCAGCAGCGCGCCGGTGCCAAGCACGACGAACGCCGCCAGCAGCAGATTGGCCGTTGTCAGCCCCGACTTGGGCACCGCCTCGATAAACGTCTGCAGGCCGCCCAGCACGAGCGCCACCAGCACCGCCCCGCTCCAGTCGATACGCACCTCGCCGGTCACGGCACGCCGGTAATTCGGCAGATGCGCCCAGATGAAATACAGCGCAAGCGCACCGACCGGCAGATTGACGAGGAAGGTAGAACGCCAGCCGAACTGCTGGCTCAGCCAGCCGCCGAGCGACGGCCCCGCCGCCGTGCCGATGCCGTAAGCCGCCGCCATGATGACCTGCCAGCGCACCCGCGCACGGGCGTCGGGGAACAGATCGGGAATCGAGGCGAACGCGGTGCCGACCATCATCCCGCCGCCTACGCCTTGCAGGCCGCGCGCCACCACGAGGAACGGCATGGTGGGCGCCACGCCGCACAGAAGCGAGGCGACCGTGAAGACGATCACCGCTGCGATCACAAAGCGCTTGCGGCCGAAATAGTCGCCAAGGCGCCCGAACACCGGCACCGTCACCACGGACGCCAGCAGGTAGGCGCTCGCGATCCACGCGTAAAACTCGAAACCGCGCAACTCGGAGACGATCGACGGCAGCGCGGTGCTGACCACGGTCTGGTCAAGGGCGACCAGCATGTTGACGAGGGCGATGCCGAGCATTGCCAGCAGCGCGTCACGGAAAGGCAGGGGGCGGGGAAGATTCACTTCGGCACGACGCGGCGTAGCGCGTAAAGGAGCATGAGGGAGCCAGACACGAGGCCGGACCGTTCAAAAAAAACGGGCCGCGTTCGACGCGGCCCGCGGAGACTGGGATAACTCAGGAACCGAACATCCGCTCGAGCGCATTTTCGAGGTGCGCGCGCATCGCCCGGCCGGCCCCGGGGCCGTCCTTGCGGCGGATTGCTTCGAGCACCGCGAGATGCTCGGCCTGCACCAGCCGCTGCCGCTCGACCGTCTTCACCAGCGACAGGTTGCGCGACAGGTTCATGCTGAACACGATCTGCTCTTCGATAAAGGACATCACGGTAATGAAGAATGGATTCTTCGACGCCCGCGCAACCGCCAGGTGAAACGAGAAGTCGTCCTTCGCGCCGATCCCTTGGGTTTCGACGATGCGCTCCAGCTCGTCCCACGCGAACTGGATCGCGTCGATGTCGTCCACTTCGGCTTTTTCCGCGGCGAGTTCGGCGGCCCCGCCCTCTGTGACAATGCGAAATTCGTAGCAGCGACGGATATCGGAGAGCGTTTCGAGCGGCGCAAAGCGGCGCACGTCCGGATCGGGGCGACGCGCGACCGTAGTGCCGGAGCCGTGCCGCGTAACGATGATGCCGTCGGCACGCAGACGGGCCAGCGCCTCGCGCACCGTGGGCCGCGAGGTCTCGAAGCGCTCGGCCAGCGCGTGTTCGGTGGGCAGCCGCTCGCCTTCCTTGTACTCGCCTTCGAGTATGCGATTGAGGATGTCGCCGTAGATCTTGTCGGGCAGGCCCGTCGATTTGCGCTCGTTCATCATCGATGAAGGTTTCAGCTTGTCAGAATAGGCCACAATTGTAAGGCAAACAGGGTGGATTGCCTGCTCAAAGATTGGTTAGGTGGACTGCACGCCCGCCGCAAAGGCTCACCGGACGGCGTTCCGCCTATATGACCCTACCTGCGGAAATTTGCCAAGTGTTTGATTTACATCTCGACAAAAAAACACAATCCCGCACATGATCTAAGCTGAAACCGGCAATCAGGCGGCAACAGGCGCAGCCGGTCCCGAACCCTTTCCACGCGGAGTCCAACATGTACAAACGTATCCTCGTAGCGGTCGACGGCAGCAATACCTCGCGCCGCGCATTTGAATCTGCGCTGAACCTGGCGGGTTCCATGGGCGCGGTACTCCAGCCGTTCTATGTCGTCGAAAACACGCCAATGTATTTCGAGGCGCCCGGCTATGACCCGTCTATCCTGCGTAACCGGCTGATCGAACAGGGCAAGGAACTGGGCGCAGAATTCACCCAGGCGATGCGCGAAAAAGGCGTTTCAGGCGAGGTGGCGGTCGCCGAGGCCACGGCAGTCGACGATGTCGCCACCGTGGTGCTGAAGGCCGCCGCCGCGTTCAATGCCGATCTGCTCGTCATGGGCACGCACGGGCGCCGGGGCGTCCAGCGGCTGTTCCTCGGCAGCGTTGCCGAACGCTGCGTGCGTCAGGCTGCGCTACCCGTGCTGCTGGTGCCTTCGGCGGCAGGACAGGAGCACGACGCCGCATCGGCTTGACGCGTCATTTTGCCGCGAAACGGTGGATAACCACGGTGGGACAATGGATTAATTCCCTTACAAACGGTCGTACACCATGCTTACGCCCACCGCCGTAGTTCGGCCTCCAGCCGGTCGCCGCCGCCCCTCCACCAGCCTGCCGGTACCCCGCAGCATCGCGCGCTGCTCGAACTGCGCGATGCGGCCGCTCTGCATGCCGCAAGGGCTCTCCCCGGATGAACTGCCGAAGCTCGAAGCGCTCATCTGCAGCGCGCGCCCGGTCCAGCGCGGCGAGACGCTATACCGCTCCGGCGACGCGTTCGGCAATCTGTATGCGGTGCGCTCCGGCTCGCTGAAAACCACCCTGGCTTACCGCGACGGCCGCGAGCAGGTCACGGGCTTGCGCCTTGCCGGCGAGGCACTCGGCTTCGACGGCATCAGCGAAGACCGGCACGCCTGCAGCGCAACCGCGCTGGAAGACAGCACCGTCTGCATCATTCCGTACGTCAAGCTCAAGCGTCTGTGCCGCGACATCGGCTCCATGCAGGAGCGTCTGCACAAGCTGATGGGCGAGCAGATCGTCCGCGAGGCCGCGCAAATGATGGTGCTCGGCTCGCTGTCCGCCGACGAACGGGTTGCCGCGTTCCTGCTCGATGTATCGGAACGCAACGCAAAACGCGGATATTCGTCCGCGGAATTCAACCTGCGCATGACGCGCGAGGACATGGGCAGCTATCTCGGCACCACGCTGGAAACCGTGAGCCGCACCCTGTCAAGATTTCAAAAGCGCGGTCTGATCGACACGCAAGGCAAGTTCATCCGTATCGTCGATCTGGACGGACTGCGGCACGTGTAAGCCGTGAGGCGGCACACCGCGCGGCCCCGCGCGCCGCGCCTGTCCCCGGACGCTTCAGTTCCGCCACCATCCGCCTCCCCTGTGGCTCCGCCTTGGCACGTCTCCTGCGACTGCGGTACAGTCTTCAAACTGTCCCCCATCCAGGAGACCCGGCGACATGAATCGTGACCCCACCCCGCATCATCCGCTAGTCCAGCGCCTGATCGACGCGCGTCAGATCACAGACGCCCTCTTCTCCATCGTCAAACCCGAGTACCTGTACGAACGGCCGATCCGCGAGCGTCACCGGGTCGTGTTCTACATCGGCCATCTCGAGGCGTTCGACCGGAATCTGTTCGATCAGCGTCTGTGCACGTTGCCCGCTTTCAATGCTTCGCTCGACCAGTTGTTTGCCTTCGGCATCGACCCGGTCGACGGCGGCCTGCCGACCGACGTGCCCGACGACTGGCCGTCGCTGGAGGCCGTGCGCGGCTACGGCCAGCAGGCACGCGAACAGATCGACCGTGAACTGGCGGCCTTGAACATCGACGGCGACCCCGAGGCGGATGACGCCCAGGATGCCACGGCCGCGCAGTTGCTGAACGTGGCCATCGAGCACCGTCTGATGCATGCCGAGACGCTCGCCTACATGCTGCATCAGTTGCCGCTTGCGTGGAAGGTAGGCGCACCTGGCCGTGAAGACGGCCAGGCGGCGACGAGTTCCGAGCGTCGCACCTTCGGGCCGGAGGAAGCGGCCATGGTCCAGGTGCCGGCTGGTTCGACGCTGCTAGGCATGCCGCGCGACAGCGGCCGCTTCGGCTGGGACAACGAGTTCGGCGAACTGCGCGTCGACGTGCCCACCTTCGAGATTGACCGCTACATGGTGACGAACGGCGCCTTCCGCGAGTTCCTGCTTGCCGGTGGATACCACCAGCGGGCCTGGTGGAAAGACAAGGACTGGGTCTGGAAGGAAAGCGAGGGCATCAGCCACCCCGCCGGCTGGTCGCAACGCGACGGTGACGGCGAGTGGATGCTGCGCACCATGTTCGAAGAGATCCCCTTGCCGCTCGACTGGCCGGTCTACGTCAGCCACGCGGAAGCCAGTGCGTACGCCCGCTGGGCCGGCAAAGCATTGCCAACCGAAGCGCAGTGGCAGCGCGCCGCGCACGGCGCCCCGCACGCAGCGTCAGGCAACTTCGATTTTCGTAGCTGGGATCCGCAGGCCGTGGATGCGCATCCCGACAACATCAGCGCATTCGGCGTGGAAGGTCAGTTCGGCAACGGCTGGGAATGGACCTCGACGTTGTTCGATGCGTTGCCGGGGTTTGAACCGTTTCCGTTCTACCTGGGATACTCAGCGAATTTCTTCGATGGGCAGCATTACGTGTTGAAGGGTGGTTCACCACGCACCGCGCAATGCATGTTGAGACCCGCGTTTCGCAACTGGTTTCAAGCGCATTATCAGTATGTGTATGCGGGGTTTCGGTGTGTGCGCGCGTGACAAACAAAGCGTAAGTTGATCGTCAAAACAGCCTTATGCTTTATTGCAAATACTGGCCGACTTATGCTTTATTTTCCCCACCCAAAGCGAATATGGAGGCGAGCAGAAAACGTGCGGGGTGTCTCGGGACGAGTATGAGCTGCCCCCAACTAAAGCTTACCTCGTATTACCAGTTTCAGTATGCGACTGCTTTCCGTGCCGGGCCAGAACCCTGCCCCTGTCTCCGAGCGAGCAACGCACTCTGTAAGCCGGCCGCCCGTCGCCTCAACTTCTCTCTTGATCTCATGCAGCCTTTGCACGAGCCGTTGCCTACGCGCGCGACGCCTCTTGGCCCTTTCAATTTCGTCCTTTCTTCTTATGGTGGCTACTAGTTCCGGGAGTATTACTTCCATCCTCCTTGGAGCGACGCGCACCGATTGCGCGAGTTCATGTAACGACATTCCAGGCATCTCACCAGCCGCCTGTTGAAACGCTAGAGCGAGCTCAGCATCGCGGATCGTCCTGCGGCGCGCCCGGGGGATAGCATCGGACGGCTGGTAAGCCCGCTCGATTTTCCCGTCAAGCAGACGTACGAGATTCGCGCCAGTTGTCAAGCATATCGTCATCAGCAAATCGATGGGGACCCTTGATCGGCCGCCAAGCGTATACAAGTGACCCACATCCATTCTAAAAAATCGGGATGCCTCCATTACGCTGCCGAACTCATCAACGAGGTGGCACAAGACCGCCTCAGCAGCGACGCCACGATCAAACTCCTTGCCATCCGATATCGCCGCAATCAGATCGGCCATCTGCGAGGCGATTATAAGTTTGTTCCCGGTTGCCCGTCTTGCAGGGTGTTCGGAACAGCCATACGACACCGATCCACAGCATGGACATACACCAAATAGATTCGGTGCCTTTGCGGACCCGTACTGCATCGGGATGAGACACGAGCAAGACATTAAGTCGATCTCATGGAATGGACATGCGTCCACTATGGAAATGTCCCACAGCACCCGGCCCCACGCATCTGGAAATGGAGATTCCTCAACACACACAGGGCAATAACGCCCGGCGCCATCTATCCCTCCGATCATTAAAGCGAAGTTATTTCGAAATGGTAGTAGTGCGCATTTATGAAGACCGTCGCAGCCCGTCGCTAAAGTGAGCGATTCTGCCTCTTTGCCCGGACTGTTATATCGATTGCGCAATCCGCGACGACTCGGATAAATTTCGGAAAGGTACGATTTTAATTTCACATAAGGTACGCAGTGCTGGAACGCGAGGCGACGCATGAAGCTTCCGACGCTTTCGCAGTCCCACAAACCGAGACCAATAGGCTTCAACGGATAAAGGATGGTTCCCGTCGTTTGCACATCTACCTGATTTACCACGGTACGTACCTTTATCAACTACTGCAACTAACCATTACGTATCGAAGACTCGACAATTCAAGAAATCTAGCCTACGCGCGCTAGAAGCAGATCGGCGAGCACGCTGTTTGGAGTTGGTGATCGAAAAACCTCGGGCAATGTGAACGACTAACCTGTCATCTCCTCGTTGGTGCAATCGCTGCACTTCGGCATCGCCCTACTCGCGCTGTACTAATGCAGCGGCTGACGAGACTAGTCGTTCTGCGCATCCTGCTCACGCCTGAAAGGCTCTTCAAAGCGTGAGCCTCGACTTACACAAATGCCCGATTCGAGCCACACATTGCGTAGCGTAACGGATTTACCTGCGTTCTTCAGATTCTGGGCAACGGATTCAATCGATGCTTGTGCCTCAAGTATGCGCGCGGCCGTATTAATGCTTCTTGCCGAGCGCCAACGCGCTGTGAGCATCGCCGCCTCCTCCGGCAGACGTTTCGAAATGGTTGAACGGTCGCAACCTATATAAGCCGCAACAGCCGCCACGGAGGGATCTTGCAGGACAGCAAGCGCAGCATCTATCTTTTCGCTCAACTCATCAAGAGAAGTGATCCGAGTTCGGCGCGCGTGAGGCTTATAGCGAAAGTCCGCCCCTTCGGAGCATTGCGCCGGGCCTCGCAACACATCAACGACATTTATACCGCATGCCGCGCAGAGCGCGAGCAGAGGGGCGTACTTGATAAGCCTGACTCCGTGAATCCAATCGTATAGCCTGGCTTTGTTGAACCCGCATACTGCAGCTGCGCGAAATGGGAAGCCATCGCCTATCTGGGTCGCGAGCCCGCGGATACGCTCAGGCGCCAACGGTGCGTCAAAATTCTCGCCATCCGAGACCGCAGCAATGAGCATCGCTGACTGACGCGCCACCCACTGCTCTGCGAGCGACGCGCCTACGTGGGAAACCGCCCGGCAAGCGTAGGCGATCGAGCCACACTCGGTACAGACCCCTGGCATGTGAACTCTATGCCACCTCGGACGGCGTTGGGGTGTCTCCCGTCCGCATTCAGAATCGACCAGTCGCACCGCGTGAACCGGACAGCAACTGACTGCCTTCAGATCCCAAAGAAGCGGACGGTGCAGTTGGGCAAACTCTGCGGCTCCGTAGCACAGCGGACAGTGGCGAAGACGGAGAGAGGACATGCCCGCCAAATCTATGACGCCATCAAGAGAAGCTAGCGAAAGCCGACCGACCGCCTGAATTCCGGTCGCTCCGACGAGGGCGTCCCGGAGTGCCAGCGTGCGTTGCTTCGCAAAGACATCCACAGCGCGGTCTTTCATCCACGTCGAGAAATGACGCCAGATTTTGAAATCGTTTGCGGAATACCGCGCCAGTCCCATGTTGACCAGATCATCGACGCTAACGCAATGCGCCAAAGCCAACCTGCAAAGGTAACTCACCAGACCTTCGCAATCTCCCGTCCCTATCCCCATTGGCAGAAGCCCATAAAACAACGGAACAGGTTCTCGCGCCAGCGGTAGACCGGAACGCAAGTCTTCGGACATGGCGGACTGCATCGTATCTGCGTTCACTTCACCTTCCCGCCACGAGCTTTTCCATCTCCGCAACGCGATCCAGATCAATGGTTGACTCATCGAAATTTTCTCTTATCAACATGGCTTCACCGGCCTCGACTGCTTTCCGGATCTTTTCGATAGAGTGCTTCTTCTTGAGCGCAACGGGTATGAAGCCTTCCTTCCACCTTCCCGAGTTCTCTATCTGGCAAATCAGACATCGCGTCAAAAATTCCTTCAGCAATCCGACGATACCTAACGTCGCCGTCAACAAGTCGCTTGCTACCAGTTCAAATCGCGGCACCAGCTCCAGTGGCCAGCGTTCCATCAGTTTTCTTATAATATTTTTGTACTCATCCACATCGCTTTTGTTCCGAACTTTATCCGGTCGATCATTCCTGTACCGGCCGAGATAAACCATTTCGCCTCGCCGCACCACCTGGTCATAGTTTGTCACCATGCCGAACAGATCATAAGGCCCGATCAACAGAATCTGGGTTGAAACGGCGTCCGACAGGTCTTTCACCGAGTCCAAGGCTTTATCGTGATCACCATATCGCAGGATATGGAGAATTTCGTCAACGACGAGTAGCCGTGTGTCACGGTTTTTCAGCATCTGGCATACCGCATTTTGCAAAGCCGGGAGATCAGCCCGACTACTCGAGCCGATCAGACGATTGTCCCGCACGCCCCATGAGCGCTTCGCGTCAATCATCGGTTCCTGACCTGCCTCCAGGATTTTTCTGAAAAAACCACCCCAGGATACTTTTGCGGCTCCAAAAGCGGGCGCTCTCACATAAATATATGGCCGATGACCGGCTTCAGTCGAGTTCATCCGGGAACCAACTGTCTCGGCCAGCGCTGTCTTGCCCCCTCCGGTTGGCCCGAAAAGTGTAATTATTCCTGTATCGGTGCACGGC
Organism: Paraburkholderia sp. GAS33; assembly: GCF_050436645.1. Taxonomy (NCBI): domain Bacteria; kingdom Pseudomonadati; phylum Pseudomonadota; class Betaproteobacteria; order Burkholderiales; family Burkholderiaceae; genus Paraburkholderia; species Paraburkholderia sp. GAS33. Next base: position 50,154 of record NZ_JBNDMP010000006.1, on the reverse strand, counting down.
CCCAACAGATCCGTTAGCTTAGCTTCCGCACCGTCACGAAGAAGATGCTTTACTCTCAGCGAATAAAAGTAGCGAACTTTCTGCGCATCGGGAAGCGCGAGGACCTGCTCACGAGTCAGCCTGCTATACATCAGCCTCTCTTCGTACGTAATCCTGTGTATTGTCTTAGAGAAGTCCAGCTTCATCTGGCTCGCTCCATGCGGAAGAGGTCGGATCAGACAGCGCGGCAAGTTCGGCAGCCGCTTCTCCACCAGCTCGCGCGATCGCCGCATCGGGCGCCATGTCCACCTCCGAGGAATCGGGCCCAGAGGCTGAACTGCAAGCTGGTTCCTGACGAGGTACCATGCCAAGATCAATGGCTCTTGCAGTTCCCATTCCAAGCGCCTTATAAAGCTCCAATTCGCTCTTCTGTTTCTTTGCAGTGGTCTCGTCAAAACTTATAGGCGTTCTTACCTGCCCAAGACGCACGGCCCGCGATGTCGTATGGCGGTCACGTTCTGCAGCAAGGCGGTTGAAATTTCGCTCCATCCGCTTGGCGTACTCCACTTCGTAGCGCGTTCGACCCCAGTAGGGCTCGAGGTCACGCGCGAGGGCCGTCACCCAGCAATGACCAACATAGACATAGATGACGTTCGCCAGCCACGGCTCGTATCGGACCGGACACGGCTTCCCGCCGACCTTTGCAAATTCCGCATGCCAATAAAACATGCCGCTCTCCCACACACCCCGTTGCGCGTGAACCTTGTGTTCGCTGCGTGGTGGCGAAGGCGCCGTGAGCAGAAGCAGATTCTCGTCAAATTCGACCCGTATATGGTCCCGCCGGCCTGTCTGTTCGAGCCTGGCCTGCTCGTAGTCACACTGCGTCATACCCAGCCCCGGATGAACGTGCCGACGGTATCTGAAGTCGAAAAGAAAGGATTCCATCGCGCGGTAAAGCTGAGGGAACGTCCAGACAGCGCGGCGCGTAGGATCGACTGACTTGGTTACGGTGCGAGCCTCCTTCAACTGGATCGAACAGCCTTCCAGACCGGATAGCAGTTCTTCCTCGGTCAGACCGAATAGCCGCTCAACGTCTTTGCCGCCACGCGGTCGACCGCCTGCCCGATATCGCACATCAATGTTATGGATCTTGCAGAACTGTTCAACCGCGTGCGAGCGCATGTCGGCGCCACCGTCAAAGACCACAATCCGCGGCAGGCGCCTCCACCGACGCACATAGTCCCGGAGTGTCATGAGCACCGACAGCGCGGATGGTGGACGATATGAGAGATAAAATGCGCGTGCACAGGTTACGTTACCGTCCACTGCCGCAGAGAGCCAGAGCTTTCCCCAGTCCTGTCCCTCAGGACCCTTCGTGAAGAGATTAGGCTCGGTGTGGTCGATGTAGCAGACTTCGTGGGGCGCTACGCCATCCACCGGCTCGCGCGCGTCCAGGATCAGAGGAATCTGCCCGTCCCGGTAGGCAACACGTTTGCCGAACCGGGCATTCGGGTCCTCGTATGCCTTGACCCGTTGGCACAATGTTGGATAAGACATGGGCACGACACCCTGTTTAATGCATTCCTCGCAGTAGGTGTCGTAAGTCTTCTTTGCATTGCCGGCCGATGCCGCGTTATGAACGGTCTCAATCGTCGTCTTCGCAAGCAACTCGACCAGTGGTGGAAGCCGGGGTAACCGGTTACCTTTTTCTGCGTGATGCGGTGCGAGCTCGAGCAGGACATCCTGTACGAAGGTGCAGTCGCGTATTGCCTGCCTGGACCTGCCCAGAGTCGCATCGGAATACTGGTCTGCCCCGTCGTCCAAGATTACTGCCTTATATTTCTTTATTCCATCCTTGAGCTCCGTCCTGCTTAAGGAAGCGATGGCGCGCCGTTTCTCGCTGTTAAGCAAAGCAACGCGCTCTTCATCGGTTGCGCGCTCGGCCAGCAATTGCCTTGCTGTCTCGGTGGGGAGGCTCATTCTCCCTCCCGCGCCTGAAGTAAGAAGCACCTCCGCGTCCGGTCCTGTCGAACCCAAGATAACAGTCCACGCCTCTCCTCCATATTGCAGTCGGGTGCCGATTGGGCACGCTGCAAGGCCGGGAAGGGGCAACGGCTCGCACATGAAGTCGCCCCGGCGAATGAGCCGATCGGCCTCGGCAAGGTCAGCATCGCGGTGCATCAGCAGATCGGCGGGATTACCAATACTGTCGGTATTCAGATCAACGAACAGCACACCCTGGACGATCGCCGACAGCAGAACATCCGCTTGGAATCCCTCACGCTTCATCATGTCATCGTAACTGACCGGACCGTTCTGTACGCATTGCCTTAGCCGCTCTGCCGTATCCGAGGAGAGAACCGGTGTCCTTGGATCGTAAAAATCCCGCAGATATCGAATATTCTCGAGAAACCGTCGTGGAATCTCTCGGTTCGTCCGCAGTTGATGCGCAATTCCAAGCGACCCGCAATATTGCTCGCATGCGCGGTCATGCCAGCGATCGCATTCATCACGCCAGAAGCGGCCCACCTTTTTCCATCGATCGTCTTCTTTCTTTTGCATCTGGAATAGGACCGTCTCCTCTTTCCAGTCCTCGAAGCGGGGCGCACCGTCCCCAAGTATCAGAAAATCGAACCAGTGCTGCGACTTGTTTGCGACGCTCCCATCTTCCCGTTGAGTAATTGCAGTGAATGAATGCACATTTGCATAGTATTCCTGAATTTTTTCGTCAAATTCATACCACATGGCCGCACTGGCGTGTAGCGTCCGGCTCTGTACGGTGACGCCCTGCTGCATTTTTGCGGAACGAATCGTCACGACCGTTCGTGTACCCTGATGATTGAACGGATTGAAGTCTGACTGATTGCGCCGGATCTTCTCCACCAGTTCGCGCGTGGTAGCCGGCATCGGATGGCTTGCGAGATACTCAGCTAGTTCCAGTTGACCGAACATTCTGGCACCTGTAATCCATGCATCATGATTGCAACACACTTCTGATTGACGGCGGCGGGATACGGTGGATCCTGACCAACGCTTTTGCGTTCGCCATCAGTTACACACCTGACACGTCCTGAAATAGCAGCTCATGCGCCATATTCCAACGATCGGAAGCCGGAGCACCCCAATCGCGCGCCCACTGTCAGGGACAAGCATAGCTTGCCTGCCCGGGAATCGAGGCATGACCTGCGGTGTGGGCACGTGGTGGGCGGCTGTTTCCAGGCCGTGCACGGCTGGCTGGATAACACGGGCACGTAAGAGCTTTTTCGGCACAAAATCGGGTTTTTATGGGAAAGCCGAAATGTCGATATATGTCCTACAACGGTTTTCAGAGCAGTCTGACGGAATACTGTTTGTATCGGAAACATCGTCTGTGGTATTTTGTTTCAATTGCTGATACGCGCAACCGCCATGTTCGATTGCGAATATCCGTCTTTCCCCATACCGGTTGCCGTTGTTATTTAGTTAACGGCACAAATAAATACACCGCAAAAAAATGGACGTTGGCGCGTCATGCCGGGACGGTGAGCGCAATAATGCCACTCTGTTTCGCGTGATAATTAAAGTTATCATTTCTCCAGCGCTCTATCCCGGACATTTATCCCAATCAGTACGTCCTGTATGTATTGGAATAACCGCGAATCACATTAAAATCCGTTTTCGGGCCATAATCAGTTTTATGAGCCGCGCTCCGTCCAATTCCCCCGAAGCCGTTCGTGCGACCGTAATCGCTTTGCTGGCCGAAGCTGGTCAACCCGCGCCTGCGTCAACGGAAGAGTTCCGCCGTCACGTCTCGGTCCGACGAGTCAGGGCGAGGCTCGGGGGCGGTGACACCACAGCGTTAGGGCGGACGATAAACGAGATTGAAGTTGAACTCGTCGCAGCGGGCCGGGCGCACCTGCGCGTGCCGGACATTCCGCCACACGTCTCTGACCTGATGCGAGGGTTATGGACTGCGGCACTGGATGCGCAGACCCACGAGATACTTAAAATCCAGCAGGCGGCGGCCGAATCCGTGGAGAACGCCGAGACCGAGCGCGACAATGCCCGCGCGAGGGTGGATCTGCTGAAGGTGGAACTGGATGATCTGCGTCAGGATCTTTCCACCCGTGACGAAACGGTTGGCGAACTGCGTGCCCGACTCGCGGAAACCGAGACGCAGCTGGAAGCAGCAAATCGCAATGCACGGACTATGGCGGATCGGCTCGATGAGATGAAGTCCCAGCGCGATGAGGCACACCGCGCTTACCAGGAGCGCGTTGATGCACTCCGACTGCAATTTGACGGCCTCGGCAGGCAACTCAGGCTTGAGACCGACACGCTGCGGCAGGGGATGGTGTCTGAAAAGGCAGCCCTCGAAGGAGGGTTGACGAGAGCATCGCAAGTGATTGAAAGCCAGAAGCAAATCATTGAGGAACTCCAGGCCGACCGGCAAAAACTCAGGAGCGAACTCGCGGGCCAGCGCGATGCGGATTCCCCGGTCCGGTAGTCAGGCCGCCCGTTCACTGTTTGAAAGGTTGCATCATGATGCCTTCCGCGTGGATCGACGCGATGGTCGCACCGCCGCGGCGACTGCCAGACCGAATCGACGACGCGATCGAGTATGTGTCCGCGGCGCTGGGTGTCCCTGTCTATGAACGATGGACACCGGCAACGCTGGCACGTCGTTATCCGTCGATGACCGCCGCGAAGAGTGCCCAGCCGGCAGTGTTCAATCTGCTGCTCGATTCGCTCGAAGCCGTGCAGTTCTGGCACGCTGGCACCATCGTGGTGATGACAAGCGAGCAGGCGCCCACCTCGGGACAGGTGCTGGAACAGCTGTTACGCACCCTCACCGTCCGGTTTCGCCTGACGCACCCGGATGCAACGAAACGTTCAGCAGACAATCACCCGATCCCGAAGGGCGACGGCCATGCAGTTGCTATAACCGGTTCCTCCCATGATGAAAGGTGGTTGGCGAGAACGGGCAGGTTCTTCAACGCGGACCCCAGCACAAATACCCTGAGCTCGACGAACGACGCGACGGCACTCCGTGCATTCCTCGTTGACCGTACCGGCCGGTCTTTGCATACCCGGCGCGCGTACGTGACAGAGCTGAAACGGCTGATCGCGTGGTGCCAGTGTGCCGATCTCGGACCGTTATCAGGTCTCACCCGCGAACACTTGATCGCATTCCGTGATACGCTGCCTCATATTTCAGCTCACGCTACCGCCCACCCGCTTGGAGCAGCAAGCTGCGCGCGCGCCATGGCGGTCGTTAAAAGTCTTTACCAGTACTGGGCGAAAACGGGCTATATAACGGTGAACCCCGCACTGGAACTCGGGAGTACCAAGGGCGAACGACCCACGTTCGAGCCGAAGCGCTTTCTGCCAGACAGTGCCACTGAAGCGTGCGATGCATGGATTAGCGCGTGGCTTAGCGCCCCGCCGGCCAACGCAAAACGGAACCGCCAGGCAACCATCCTTGGCCTCTACCGTTATACAGGTGTCAGACTGGCCGAGCTTGCGTGGGAAGACGGCTATCCACTGCTTCATACAGACCGGACAGGATGGACACTCGAGGTGAAGGGGAAAGGTCAACGCGTGAGACGCATTCCCCTTCCTGCTCAATGTGTCAGCTGCATCATGCGTTACCGCGAGTCGCGGGGACTACCGCCCGCTCCGTCTCCGATCGAAGACATGCCTCTCATCCACACCACACGAGGACACGGGCTGGGACGAAGCGGACTATATCGCGAGGTGAAGCTGGCTTTCGAGGAGATCGCAGGCCAGCTTCCAGCCAACGACATCGCCGGACGGTTCGCCCTCATGGCCGCGTCAACCCACTGGCTGCGACACTCGTACGTGCATCACCTTGTTGTGAGCCATCAGGTGCCACTGCCCGTGGCGCAAGCGCTCGCCGGTCACTCATCCGTGCAAACCACGGCAGCATATGCCCTTACCGATCAGTCGCAGCTGCGTAAATTTGTGTCGGAAAGCTTCGGCGACGTGCCAGCGTCGTGATCCTCCCGTGGCGCGACCAGCAAGTGGGGCACTTTCACTGTGCAAGTATTCTTCGCGACACCTCTACTCGGCCCGCACGCTGTGCGCCCCACCTCATGTGACAGTCGGCCATCCAGAATCGATGCAGCGTGCACCGACTGCCGCGGAGTTATCCGCAATTGAACGAGGCGCTGGCGCGTGTTTCCTACGTAAGCGCGCAGCAAACCCGCCTTGACGGATTGCGCTAATTGACTATCACAGGCGGACGCCAGCGATGCGGCAGCAATGCCGAGATGTCGCTGGCCTTGTGGGTCGGCAGCCGCGTGAGGATGTCCTTCAGATAGGCGTGCGGGTCGTGGCCGTTGAGTTGGGCCGAGCGTATCAGGCTCATGATGGCGGCAGCACGTTGGCCTGCTCGTAGCGAGCCGGCGAACAACCAGTTGGCCCTTCCGATAGCCCATGGGCGGATCTGGTTTTCGACCCAATTGTTGTCTAGGCGTCGAGAAGGCGATAAAGATCGTTCAGAGTCCTGACTACTTCGATGCGCAGGCACGTCGACTTCTGTTACCCCTTCTCACGGAGGACGACAAATGGCAGCTTTTGGGAATCGACTTCGGTGTGGCAGCGTGAGCGCACGACTGTGAATTTCTGATGTGCTTCGCCTTTCAAGCAGCGAATGCCGAACTGTCAGCCGCTAGTCCCTACGTTGAAATTGGCTTCTCCTTGCCTGAGAGTTCCGCTGCCGAGTCAGAGTTCATTCCGACAATCGAAACGGTGTTCGGCACGGATTGCCCGCGTTCAATGAGGGTCACGCGCTCACAGGAACCATAAGTGCTTCCGCGCCGAGATAGACGCCCAACGTCAAAGCGTCGTAGCGATTGAAAAATGTCTCGAAGAAAAACCGGTGCGAATCTCCATTGTCATCCGTCAAGATGAGCTCTCGTTCGCCAAGCAGGCCGCCCTTCTGTCGTCCGCAATAGCTGCTCACTGCGTTGAACAGCTCCACTTCAGTGATTCTGGAAAATCTTGCGTGAAAAGCGTGCGACTGAATCAGATGGCGGCATGGACTTGCTGGATCAAAATTGATCGGGCGACGATCCACATGCGGGTGGCAGGTCATGAGGCCCACTACGGGAGTTTCCTGTCCGACGCTCTCGACGAAGCGATAGAGGGTCGTTGAAAGCGTATTCCCATACGTATTTTTGAGATCGATTATTGATTGAAGACACGCCGGCGAGGAGCGGGCTTCGTTCACAAACCGGTCCCGAAGGAAAAGTAGCCGACCGGCCGCGAAATTAGCCTCGGTTTCAATCTGTTCGGCGCAGTCTCTCGAGACCGTGTTCTCGTTATCGCCATGCATCATGTCCTGATGCCAGGGAATGAGACTGTGGCCAATTTCGTGAGCTTCATTCCATCGGTGCTTGAGCAGTGGTACCGCACTGTCTAGCATGATCCGCTTACGATCAGGCAGGTAAAGTGCTTTCAGAGAAAATTTCTTCACTGCATCGAGAATCAGCGCGGGCCGGCGGTATACCTGCACGGCCGCGACGCGGATTCGGCTGATGGCTTCCCGAGCCAGACCAGGATCGTCCGAGGTGTAGAAAGCCAGATCTAACTTGAGGAGCTCACGAACATCTTCAAGCCGCAACGGAGGCTCAGGGTTGCCGAGGCCCCGGAGCACCCGTTCAACTCGACTGTCGATGTCATTTGAAGTCCTGGCAGAAAGAATCAGATTCCTGGCCATAGTTGCCTCATGCAGTTATGTTTACTTCTGCTCGCTGAGTACCGCGACGAACGCCTCCAGGGCGGAGCGCTCGGTTTCATTCAGGTCAGTGACCTTCTCGGATCGAGCCGCGAACCGTATTGCTTCATTGGCAAGATGGCTATCGCGCTGTTGCGATAGACCGGCCAACTGCATCAACTTCGAACTGGGAATCGCGAAATAGCTTGCCAACTGGAAGACAGTGCGCGGCTCCGGTCTGTAGTGTGAATCTTCCTCAATTTCTACGAGTTCGGTGACGTCGATGTCGGCAGCTTCCGCGAGTTTCTCGAGCGTCTGCTGTCGTCCCCTTCTCATGAGTCTGACAAATCTGCCAAAAGCTATCCTGGGATCGGCGGATTCCTCCATCGCATACTCCGGACGCTGTGTGGATGGGTCTGCGGCAAACAGGCCAGCACCGATCTCGACGTCTGTTCCATTCTCGTGCTCAAGCCTCGCCATTTTCAGGCACCACTCTTTCGTTACTTCAAATTTCATGACTAGACTCCTTTGGCGATGAACGCCTCCGCCTGTTCAGGCGTCATCTCAAAATAGCGGAGGTTCTCCTTGGCGGAATCAATTCCCAGGTCCGACATACCGCATACGTTTGCGTACCAAGCGTTGGCCTGCGGCAGCGAGTGAAGTCCAATTCGTCCGCCAAATCCTTCACTACGGCTAAGCTCGATAGCCGCGCGGACTAGTAGCGTTCCCACGCCTTTCAGACGTGGATGTTCAGCGGAGAGGCCAGGGCGATTCCATGGCGCCGTTTCGAGGTACTGGATATAAACGAGCGGCTTGCCCTTCTGATGCGGCAACCGGCAGGATTCCAGGGTTTCGACAATCATCAGGCCCTGGGTCATCCCCTGGCACACGATGCTGAAAGATGGAGCCGCAAGCAGGCCTTTGAAGGCCTCAGCTTTTCTGCGCCAGTCCCAATGCCGGTTCTGTGGCCAGAATCGCCTGTCGACACCCTTCTCCTTTAGCTGCTGAAGCGCTCTCGCGAGCGCGGGCATCCAGGCATCTTCCCAGTCGCTAACGTTGGAATCGGAAATGCCCTCGATCAGGCTTGCCTCAACGGCCGCGTCCGAAGCGACATCAACTAGGTATACCGGGAATTGGCTCATAGCATCACAACTTCTGCCTTTTCCTTGGTTTTCTCATCCTCGAAAAAAAACTTGTCGCCTCGCTCAGCCCGTACTTCGACAGCCTGATAAAGCCGCAGCGCCTGCCGAAGGACCGCCGTTTTGCTCAGATCCTTCTTTTCGCAAAGCTCCTCGAGCGCACTCATCTCAGCATCGGTGAGATTTAGGGTCATAGTCTTTTTTGATGTGGCCATGTCTTTCTCCTTACTGTTTCCACAATTTTAGGTCCAAAAAATAGCCATGTCAAAGCTATTGACTAGCTAAAATTTAGCTATATAATCAGTATCAAGCTACCGGGTGGCCGGTTGCTCGAATCAGGGAGAACAGAATGAACATAACGATTGAAGATCTGCAGGATGCGCTGGCGGCAGGCCGCACGATCCGCGACCATGGCCCTTATCATGTGCGGATCGGGATGCAAGGATTCGACTTCAAGAAGGTCGTTCTTGCTGAGCCGGTCGTGACCGGCAACGCAATCCTCGAAGCGGCCGAGGCATTTCCCGTCGAGCAGCACCTCCTCTTCAGGATTACGCGAAGTGGCGTGACGGAAGAGATCCGCCCTGATTCGGCGTTGGATTTGCGCCTGGACGCTGTGGACAGGTTTGTCGTGTTTCGGAGTGATCGCACCTTCCGGTTCCTGCTGGATGAGCGTGCATTCGACTGGGGCGCATCGCAGATTTCAGGCGCCACCCTCAAGCACCTCGCAGGCGTTGACATGTCAGATCACGATGCGTGGCAACTGGGTACGGACGGGACTGAAGCGTTGATTGAGGACGACTGTTTTGCCGACCTTGCAGCACCCGGTGTTGAGCGCTTCATCACCCGACACACCGGGCTGACCATCGTCGTGAATGGCAAGCGCAAGGAGGTATTCCGACGTCGCCTGTCGTACTGGGAGGTCGTGAGGCTCGCGTTTCCCGACGCGGTGAAGAGCGAGAACATCATCTATACGATCAACTATGCTCGCGGTCCGCACGCGAATCCCGAGGGCTCGATGGTCGATGGGCAGCACGTGAAGATCAAAGAAAATATGGTGTTCTATGTCACTCCGACTGATCGCTCTTAATCAGGACCTGCGTCGCCTGCGCGACGAAGGATATGAACTGGAAATCAGATCAGGCTACCTGCTTGTTCATTCCATACCGTACGTAAATTCGAGGCGTGAAGTGTGCCTTGGGGTTCTCGTGTCGGAAATGAATATGGCGTCTCCTGACGTTCTCGATCGCCCCAACACGCATCAAATCTATTTCGTTGGGGAGCATCCGTGCAACCCTGACGGATCTGAACTTGTCCAGATCAAGAACGGAACGAAAACCTACCAGTTGGCCGACAACCTTGTCGCGAACCACTACTTCTCGAACAAGCCGAAATCCGGCGCGTACGAGAATTACTACGAGAAGGTAACGACCTACGCCAACGTCATTTCAAACCAGGCGAGAGCCCTTGACCCGACTGTGGACGCGCGGACATGGAAAACGGTCGACTCCGCTGAGGATGAGTCCGTTTTTCTTTACGAAGACACCGCATCGAGTCGTGCCGGCATCCAAGCGATCGCCGCACGCCTGAAGCACCAGCGCATCGCGATAGTCGGGCTCGGTGGGACCGGTGCGTATGTACTTGACCTGGTGGCGAAAACGCACGCCAAGGAAATCCACCTTTACGATGGAGATCCGTATCGGCAACACAATGCGTTCAGATCGCCTGGCGCTGCATCGCGCGAAATGCTCAATCGCCGGCTCAGTAAGGTTGCGTACTGGGTTGAAGTGTATTCGGCCATGCGAAAAGGTGTCGTGCCTCACGAGGTCATGATCAGCGAGACCAACGTCGCGGAGCTGTCGGGCTATGACTTCGTCTTCATCTGCGTAGACAAAGGTGAGGTTCGGCAACTTATCGTTCGGGAACTCGAACGGCAAACTGTGCGGTTTATTGATGTCGGAATGGGGATTAACCTCACAGAAGACGGAAGCCAGCTCTGGGGTACCTGCCGCATCACCACCAGCACGCCCGCGACCCGTGCGCTTGCGTCCGCCCGAATCCCCAAGGTGGACCGCGATGACGAAATATATGGCTCGAACATACAGATCACCGACCTGAACTGTCTGAACGCAACCCTGGCCGTCATGAAATGGAAGCGTCTTAGCCAGTTCTACGTTGATGACCGCAACGAGTACGACTCAACCTACAACGTTAATCTGAACCAGTTGACAAACGAGGAGCCCGAATCGTGAAGGTTAGCGGGTTCAAACCAATGTTTGTCGAGTACATCCCCGATCGGCTCGACGAGGGTGTTCTCTATCTGTCGATGGAGTTCGCCACTGCCTCTCATGCGTGCGCCTGCGGATGTGGCCGTGAGGTAGTCACACCGCTGTCGCCGGTTGGATGGCAAATGCGCTACGACGGAGAGAACGTCAGCCTTGAGCCATCCATCGGCAACTGGAGCTATCCCTGTAGATCCCATTACTGGATCAAGGGCGGGCATGTCCGCTGGGATAGCGAGATGCCGCAATGGGCCATAGATGAAGGCCGGGAGCGCGACCGGCAAGCAACAAGAAGATATTACGCGGAACGATCGAATCCGGCAGCGCCCGCAGCACAGGTCGAGCAGGCTCCGCAGTTGCATGACGTAACCCAGGAAGCAGACGTCCCCGTCTCGCGTACCTGGTGGGAAAGATTGATTTCTGTTTTCCGGTAAGGGGGACAACAACATGATCGAGCGGCACAGGCGCTAAGCCTCAAGTTCGCGCGGGGCGGTACTACGAACTGCCCTGTCATCTCGAAGACCTTGGCCATTGAATCGCTGGTTTCCAGTCGGGGATTACTGACCAAACCAGCGGACGTTGCGCATCATGTGCGATGGCGATCGCAGCTTGTGATGCATGATCCGGTAGCGGCGGCTGTCGCAGCGATCGGACGCTTGGCTCAAATTGTCGTCGTGTAGACCAGCTCTGCCCAGATTCTCAAGACCGTATTGGTCCCAGTTCAACGAGGAAATAAACATGAAGCTTGCCGAGTACATCGAACATCTCCAAAGCCTACAGAAGCAGTATGCGGGACTAGACATCGAAGTCGCCCAGCGACATCCGACAGTGAGTACGAATGCCGGACTCTATGTCGTACCAGCGAAAGCTCCTCGTGTTTGGCCCGTGAGAACGGAGGACTCTCATTCTCAACTAGTGCCGTTAGGCGCACAACCGCTCGACCCGGCCGCAAAACCGAAAGGCCCCGGTCCACACGGCGTCATCCTTGTGTTCGACGTTCAATGAGTGACGGCTGGTCCCGTATAGGCTCACACGTATCCGATGAGCAGCGGTTGCCAGCATCCAGCAATACATTTGGAGTTCCATAGTGGCGTTGCATACCGTACGTGTTCGGCTACCCGGCGTATCGGTAACGACGGACATGGAGAAGCGTTGATGACCCAAGTGCTACTGCCAATTGACCGACCAGATGCGTGGCCGGCTCGGCTGATATCCCTTCTGGACAGTCTCCACGAATTACTTCTGGACTCGCAGATCGCCCCAACGAAAGTGAATCCGCCAGACCATGACCGAGCGATTCTCGCCGTCGGTGATGCCCTTCGTCCGTATTCGATCACCGGCTGGCACTGCACCCGCCTCACAGATATAGAGATCGCGCAGATCGTCGGATCTGGGATGCAACTGCCCGACGATACGATGCTGCGCCGTCGCATCAATGCGCTGGTCAAATCGGGCCGACTTCCGGGCGACATTGGTGACCGCCTCGCAAGGACCAATCAGGCTGATGAGAGCAATCGCGCAGGACGGCTGTGGTTCTGCTTTTCCCGCCGCATCGCGCTGGCGAACATGGCATTGGACGCTTTTTCCGTCATTCGGGCGGTGAAGCGCTCTATAACTCCCATGAGGACGACCCAGTGACGTCTCAGATCCTCTGCGCGATCGGAACACCGTGTGTGATCGAGGCCGACGTACCTGTTACCTCACTCGCCCCCGGTACCGGCCTTGCCACGAAGCTCGTACGCACGTATTTGATTAGTCGCGGCTACGGGACGCATGAACCGGTGAAACATGTAGACAGAAGCGTGCAGCCCATTGTAGCTGACTGCATCAGGCAGGTGATCCGTTATCCCGAAACTGACTTCATGGAACTCACCGGATGCGCAACCTGGCGACGTCCGCCTTTAGATGGACAATAAACGCTGTTTCGGAGTGAATTCCGCCTCTGTCCGTGCGGACAGCACGGTATGAATAGGTAATTGCCAAAGTTCAGTCCAACCCCTCCGCCGCGCTCGCCGCTTCGAGGTCCGGCCTGAGAATGTTCCAGTGCAAAGTTAGATCGCCGCGTTCGGCGTTGAATTCACCCAGCCCCATGCTGTCGACAGCGAGGTTGATCAGGTGGATCGCAGCGGCGTTGGCACATAAAAGCGTCGACGCCATGTCGGACGTATCGGGCCCGAAGAAGTACGCGTCTGGCTCGCCGTCGATACCTTCCCTCATGTGGCGAACAAATGCACCCAGCGTCGCGTGTGCCCCGTTCCCGGATGTGAACCTGTACGAAAGTTCGTAGAGCAGCGTGAGATCTGACTCATGAGCAAGCGTCGCAAGCTTCAGTGATCGCGGCCTGTCATACTGCGCTTCAATCTCAGCTTTCCTTCTCCTGAAAATTTCCAGCCGTTCGTCCCCAGCGTCATTTCCGTTGAGTTCGAGAACCCGGTTACATACACCGAGATCGTGCGCTGCATCGTCCTCGCGGAGGCGTTCGAGCGTGCCCTCCACCTTTGCCAATCCGGCCGTTACGATGACGGATTCTGTGCACAAGCGTGCCAGCGCACGAGCCTCTGGCAGCGCTCCGCGACTAGCCATCAGGATGCCCCCCTGGAACGCTCCCAACGCCCGTACGAACCCGGCAATGGCCCACTTTACTTCCTCGCGGAGCTCGTTCAGATCAAAAGCCTTCCGCATTCGCATTCCCATCTCGTTCGCGCGCCCCGCGAACTCGAAGGGCCCGGCGAACAGTTCACGCGCAGCCGTCTGCCAGCCCTCAAGATCGTCAGACAGGAACCCGACTTCATCAAAACTCGCCATGGTGGCTTTCTCCAGTCACCGCACACAATGCCGGGGCCAGCTAGAACTACGCAGCAGCCTGATCCCGCTCGATGGATGTACTGCTTCGCTGAGGCTTGCGCAAGACTAGAGGCACGTGATGGCCTGTAGGGTGGACGGCTTTTCCGGCCAGTCCAGCCGCCGCCAAGCCGAACTGGCTCGTATGGGAGAGTATCGCGGTTTTTCGCGTACGCGAAAAATGCCCCGGGCTTGTCGCGATTTTTGTAGCAACGTTGTAGCTACACGCCACCTTTTGAGATACAATCAACCTACGCGAGATTCCACCAAAGGCCCGCGCGGGATCTCGCTGTTTATCGTCATTTTCAATTTCATAGCAGTATGAAGTAACTATTTCCGGTAACGGTGAAGCGGCTTGGCCTTTGAACTTGCACGGTTCTGGAGTGGAGATATGCAATGGTCGGAACCACTGTTGATAACAAGACAGCCGATGTGCGTACCCGAATCGAACCGGAATTGAAGGAAGCAGCCGTGAAGGTACTCGCACAGAACGGGCTAACGCTGTCTGACGCGATGCGCCTGTTCCTTCGCCAGGTCGTGCTTTACAAGGGATTGCCGTTTGAGGTTCGGCAACCAAATGAGGCAACAGTAAGAGCGCTCAGGGAATCCCGGGCGATGCGGGAAAAGGCGCGCTTCGGCTCTGTAGCGGAGCTAATCGATGAGCTTGAAAAAGAAGGGCGCAAGTAGCAAACGTACGACGCTGCCCCTGCGCAGCGACATGAGTAAGGATTTCAGGAAGGACTGGAATCGGCTGTCGGAGTCGGGGCGTTATGACCTTATCCGGCTCAAGCGGGCCATGATGCTGCTGGGCATGAATGAGGGGCCGCTGCCGGCCGAGTACCAGGACCACGCGTTGACTGGCGACTGGAAGGATCACAGGGAGTGCCATGTTGGCGGCGACTTTCTTTTGATCTACCGGATCACAAAGGACGCGGTGATTTTTGTACGGGCGGGGACTCACCCGGAGCTATTCGGCTGAGTGAAGCGGGCAAGACAAAAGGCCGTCGCGGCATCGCGGCGGCTTTTTTTCGCGTACGCAAATAGCTGGCCAAGGCGGCAGAAAGCGTTCGCCAGCTAACGAAGTGTGCCCTGGCATCCTCTTTGCCAGGCATCGATCTGCGCCATCCAGTACGGTATTGCTGAAGACCCACACGGGCATCCGCAGTGGTGTGACCCGCGAAGACAGGCGGTTCCGACTCGTAGCCGCGGATATCCAGATAGTCAGGAACGGCCGGCACATTTAGGAACACGCCCAGATCATCACGAATACAAATCCGGCTCGACTCCGCACGCGTCGTGCAGTACCTGAGTCTATGACTACTCCGGCGCGTTCGCAGCCGCTGCACTTGCCCAAGGTCGCAGCGCTCCGGATCTGAGCGCGACGCCCGCGTACGGAGAACTGGCATCAAGGTCGAAGCGGAAGGAGTTCTTCTTGTCGGTCAACCCAGGAATGGCGCCATGCCAGAACAACGTTGTCTTCTGGCCTGCCAGTGTCGGAAGGTAGTCGGGCAGCACTTTCTTTTTGCTCGATACCAGTAGCAGGGGAAGTTTCTTGGCTTCATGGAGAAATCGTTTTCTGCTTTCTATAAGGAAGCTATAGTCCGCCTCTCTGACAGTTGACGCGCCGAAAATGATACGCTCGCGCGGATTCAGCGAACTGATTTCATCGGAAGCACTGCCAAGAAACGTAAAGGCAGTCTCGTACGTCAGGCGGCGGCTGCCGATTAGACAGCGTCAAGCAGCACGGCCGGTCAGCGACAACTATTTTGGCCGGTCAACGGGTGTAGTTGTCGCTGGCTAATTCATAGTTGTCGCGCCTCCATCGTAATTGTCGCCGGCGCGCTCTGTTTGTCGCTGGCCTTTCGACGGCGATAGCTTTCCACATACAGTTCAAAGATCGTCGAGTGATGGACAAGCCCGTCGATGGCTGCGACCGTCATGCCGGGGTCGGGGAACACGTCATTCCAGCCAGAGAACGGCTGATTGGCCGTTATTAAAAGACTTTTTCGCTCATACCTCTCGGCGATCAGCTCGAACAGTACGCTGGTTTCGGCCTGGTCCTTGCGCGCATACGACAGGTCATCCAAGATGATGAGATCGAAGCGATCGAGCTTCGCGAGCGCGGATGGCAGCTGCAGGCGCTGGCGTGCAGCCTGCAGCTTCTGGACGAGTTCGCTGGTGCGCGTGAACAGCACCCGGTAGCCAGCGTCGATCAGCGCGTGCCCGATGGCCGATCCCAGATGACTCTTACCGGCACGAAGCGGCCCGAACAGGAGAATCGTGGCGCCTTTCTCCAGCCAGGATTCCCCGGTTGCCAGCGCAGTGACATGCGCCTTCGAGACCATCGGCACCATGCCGAAATCGAAGGTAGCAAGTGTCTTGGTCGGGTCCAGATGCGACTCGGTTCGGTGGCGCTCGATGCGTCGTTTGGCGCGTTCGGCCAGTTCGTGCTCGAGCAATGCGCCGAGCAGCCGTGAAGCCTGCCAGCCTTCCTTGTCAGAGCGTTCCGCGAACTCGGGCCACAACCTGCCGATGGTGGGCAGGCGCAGCTCGTTGAGCATCAGGGCCAGACGACCGTTCTCATAGGCGGGTGCGTTCATGCGGCCGCCTTGTCGAGGAGTTCGTCATAGACTGCGATGAGAGGCATCTCGACCACCACCTCGGGACACAGCGCCTCGCGCGGAGCGAATTCGTCGCGCAACTGTTTCAGGTCGGGCAGTTCGCCGACTACGAGTAACGCGCAGTTCGCCGACTACGAGTAACGCATCAAGCCGCTGCGCCAGCAACGCTTCAACGCCGTGGTGTCCTGCAAGTTCGAGCAACCCCACCATGGTCTTGCATGCCTGACGTTGCATCGGTTGCGCCTCCAGCCGCTCCCAGGTCCGGCGGTGGGCATCGCGCGGAAACAGCGCGTCGCGAAACGCAAGTCCCCTGAACGCCTGAGGCTTGCGCTTGAGAGAATCGATGAAGTGACGGTAATCCAGCGCGTGGCGGTTGTCGGCGGCACGGGAGCCTCGCGGCGTACTGTGCGCCAGCGCGCCCGACAGATACCGGATTCGACCAGAAGCAGCTAATGGCCCATCGTTTTCACGGTGAAAAGGTTCAGCATACTAGCTGCTTCGCCCACTCGAAATCTTCATCTTCCCCGATAGACTTGAGCGTCCAGACAACATCGCGCTGCGGGCAGTGATCAACCAGTTTTTGCAGCACGTCGAGGCGGATGTTTCGCAGCATGCCCACGAGATTGACGTTATCCTCGTGCAGCCTTTCGTCATGCACAGAACCGGCCAGATATTCCAGGATGGCACGTTCTGTGGCCGCCACCGGCATCCTTGCACTACGCGCGGGCAACGCCGAAATCGCGAACGTCGTCGGCAAGGCATCGTCAAACAGGCGGTCGTGCTCGTACGTGAGCAACAGCAACTCTTTCGCCCACGAAGGAAATTCGAAGGGCACGGCGCCCCACAGATTGATCCGGGGGCGTGCGTACAGGTAATAGCGTATGCCTCGCATGTCCAATGCGGCCTTGCCGCTCACATGAAGCCCGGGAACGCGTCGGGCAAAAAAGGCAACGGTGCCGTCGAGAGCCGGCAAATCACCTCGGAGTAGGTAAGCGTCGTCAGAAAGTCGCCGCAGCCAACCGCCTGTTACGAGATCTGACGCTTCGACCGACGTCACGCCGTATTCGGCGAGGAAGCCTAGATCGAGCGGCTCTCCGCGTGGCGCGAAATCCATCAGAAGCTGGACCAACCGGGTGATGTCCTCCATGTCCGATTCGACTACGTCGCGTCTACAACCGGGTCATTGCAATCCTGTGCATCCAGGTTGAGTGCAAGCTGCAATGGGGCGTCGTTGGGAAGGCGATGCCGCAGCCGGGAGCAGGGATGCAGATCACCCTCTTCCGTTCTGTACCAGTAGTCGTACGCCGGCGCAATGATTTGCTGCTGGGTCAACAAGCCTGTCACGCGTTGCATTCGCGCAGATGGCCGATCCTCGGCGGGTGCATCCATGACGTACACAGAGAAGCTCCCTGACGTCAGTTCACTCGCGATATCGAGAAGCGCCGCCGGGTCGACGACCAGCAACCCGTCGGGCAGTGCTCCGGTCCGGTCAGACTGGGGCGCGGGGAAAACCCAGAAACAGATCGTGTCGTCCGTCCATCCCACACACCTCCACGGTTGGAACGGCTTTGCGATGGCGCGCCGGAACGCACTCGACTCGGCCCAGTTTGCATCTGTGAACAACATATCTCTCCCTTACGGTGACACGGAAACGCAAAACACACGACAAGACAACAATTAATGTTGCCAACCAATATAAAGCGATGTTATCAGATCAGTACATTGAAGAGACCATCTCATGTTGAATGACAACATGAAATGGTGACTTTTGACTGCCGTGAACGAGCAGAAGACCGCAAAGCATTTGGGGCGCGCGCTAGCAGCGGCCCGAGCCGATGCACAGCTAACGCAGGAGCAGGTGGCCGAACATCTTGGCGTTTTTGTCGAGACCGTAAGCCGCTTTGAGCGCGGCGCGCATTGGCCGACCATCCCGCGTCTGCTGGAGCTAGCGGATCTCTATAAAATTCCGGTCGTGACATTGCTCAGGCGCGCGTCCGACCGGCCAACAGATGTCAGCCTGGAGATCGCCGAGCAACTCGAGCGGCTCAGTAGTGACGATCGCGCATGGGTGGGCACGCTAGTCAAGGATCTGTGCAACCGGTTGCCAGCCGCATATGAACACAAAGCGAGCGGCCAAGGCCGTGCGCGTCAGTAACGCGACTTTAGCGGTTCACTCCGCAGCGCGCGACCGAGGGAGTTTTTCAGCGTCCCGACAGGATCCGCGCAACCTGCATACTCCGCGCCTTCCAGACACGAAGCTCGCTGAGGTATGTCGTTCGAAAGCAGGCCAATCTATACCGCCGGCGCTGCAGCGGTACTTTCCCGCACAATGAGTTCCGCTTCGAACTCGTCTTGCCTGACGGGCTGATTACCCACGTTGTTGACCTGCGCCAACAGGTTTTCAGCACTTAGGTGTCCGATCTTAACGGCATCGGAATGGATGGTGGTGAGCGATGGAGAACCGAGTCTGGCTAGATCCCAGTCGCCAAAACCCGTTACCGACACCTGACCCGGAACGGAAACGCCGAGCGCTCTGCACTCGGCAAGCGCCCAGGCCGCTACGAAATCGTTGTTGCAGATAAGCGCAGTCGGAGGATTTGCCCTGGAAAGAAATTGACGCGCTGCGGAGCGAACGGACTCGGGGTCATACGGCGTAGCGATCACAGCTTCAGGCCGCAAGGCTATTCCATGACGCCCCAACTCCTCGCGTATGCCCGAGAGTCTCGCGGCCGACAACTGATGGACATCGGACGGACCTGTGAGCACGCCAATACGGACATGCCCAAGGTTGACGAGATGCTCGGTGACGCGCCCCATGGCACGTTGGTTGTCATAGCCGACGGTCGGATGAACGCGCTCCGGGTCAGTCGCCCACATCAATACATAAGGAAGTTCCTGCCTGCGTATCAGGGTTAGCACGTCGGGATGATGGCTGGAACCGACTAGCGCGAGGCCATCGACTCCGCGTTCGATAAGCGTCCGAACGATACGCAACTCCAGATCTCGATCATCACGATGGCAGGTTAGCAGCCCCGTGTAATCCAACTGAAGAAATTCGCTTTCCAGGGTATCAACGGCTCGCGCGTACAACTCGTTCATCAATGTCGGCGCAACGATACCGATGGTTCGCGAGCGACCCGACCGGAGTACGCGGGCTGGCGCGTACGGGACGTAATCAAGCGACGCAATTGCCTCTCTGACCTTTTTCAGCGTCTTCGGGTGCAGGCGCTCCGGCGCTGCAAGCGCGCGCGAAACGGTGGACGACGACACCCCGGCAAGCGCGGCGACTTGTTTCAGATTCACCATGTACACCCCGATACCGGCATGTTCATACCCATAAGATCGTGCGGCGTTGAGTGTATCAAAACAGCAATCTCTTCATGCCCGTCTCCAATGGAGGCGCCTAAAGCATCGCAGCATCCCGGCCCGTTGAATTCCCGGCAACTCGCCCCACGAAACCACAAATGATAACGATTGCAAAACATCATAATATTGATTTAAATAGAAAAAATATGATATAAGTCTGAACGTTGCAATCGTTGTCATCAAATTCATCAAGGCTAGGGAAAGGATGGGAGCGCGCAGCTGCGGACAACTTCCCATGCAGACGGCCCCAGTAGGAGAGATAGTCCATGAAGGCATCAAAACAACTCCTGATCATGCTGTGCGTGTCCATACCGTCGTTCATGATCAACCTTGACGGAAACATCATCGCCGTATCGTTGAGTTCGATTGCCCGTTCGTTACATGCCGATTTCGCCGCAGTCGAATGGGTTATCAGCGCTTATACCTTGACCTTTGCGGCCATGCTCATGCCGGCCGGAACGCTTGCCGACCGCTTTGGTCGCAAACGCATGCTGATCGTCGGCCTGGTCCTGTTTACGGGCGCCTCGGCGATGTGCGGCGCGGCACACTCTGATACGGCGCTCAACTGGGCACGAGCACTACAGGGAGTCGGTGCGGCCTTGCAGCTGAGTGCGGCGATGGCAACCCTCTCCCACTCATTTCGTGGACTCGCACGGGCCCGTGCGTTTTCGTTCTGGGGCTCGGTCATCGGCGTTGCGATCATGCTCGGGCCAGTCGCCGGCGGCCTGATCACCCAATATCTCGGCTGGCGCTGGATTTTCTTCGTCAATTTACCGGTGGGCGTGTCAATGATCGCGTTGACGCTGTACGCGGTCGAGGATTCGAAAGATCCGCAAGCGAAGCGACTCGACATTGCTGGTGTGACGACCTTCGGCGGCTCTCTGATATTGCTGACGCTTGCCCTTATCTCGGGTAACCGTGCCGGATGGTCCAATCATCTGATTCTGGCGGAGTTCATCGGGGCAGCGGTCCTCTTTGCCGGGTTCCTGACTGCCGAGACACGACAAGTCCGGCCAATGGTCGATCTGCGCTTTTTTTACCAGCCAACGTATGTCGGCGCCAATATCGCCGGACTAGCCTACGGGATGGCTTTTCTGACCATGCTGACCTATTTGCCGATGTACTTCCAGAATGGCATGGGCCGCACGCCGCTCGACGCAGGGCTTCTCATGTTGCCAATGGCCTTGCCGCTATTCGTGATCCCACGCGTCGTCGCCTGGTGGCTGGCGCCGCGTTGTTCCGGTCGCCTGCTTCTCAGCACAGGCTTGGCACTGGTCGGGCTGGGATTGATATGGACGTCCACCGAAATGCGCAGTTTCGCCTATACACCCATCCTCGTCAGCATGCTCGTCGCCTCTTGCGGTGCCGGAATTCTCAATGGGGAAACCGCCCGGGTCGGCATGACTGTCATTCCCTCAGACCGTGCGGGGATGGCCTCCGGGGTTTCGGGTACCGTCAAGTTCAGCGGAATCGTGATCGGCTTTGCGACGCTGGGGGCGATCCTGGTTTCCCGCGTCCAGGCGTCGCTCGCAGACGCTTTGCCTGGGTACCCGGCGGCGGCGCGCAAAGAGCTCACGCGAATGATCACGGGTGGTAATTTGCATGCCGCGCAGGTGCTGACTGGCCAGCGCGGTGGTTCGTCATTTGCGCAGTGGAGCTTTGGAAGTGGGTATGAGGCCGTGTTCTTTACGGCCGGCGCCATTGCACTGATAGCCGCCGCCCTGAGCTGGATGCTGGTCGACGCAGGTGAGACGGCACCGCTGGGAGCGGAAAGCATCCGGGATCACATCGCCGTGATGGAAGACTGAACCCATGAGATCGGCCACTCTCAACGGACCGTTCAAGCCGCGTCACGAATGACCTCCCTGATCCATGTTGTGAAGGCATCCATCGTGGCCTCGGTCCGCGTTGGCAGATGGCGGTGTCTTGGATAGAGAATCGATACTTCGGGCGCTGGGGTCTCCCATGAGGTCAGGATCCGCTCCAGCCTGCCCTCGCGTAGTGCGGGCGCAGCGAGGAACGAGAGGCTCTGGACGATACCCATGCCCGCGATCGCCAGTTGCAGCCGGGCATCGGAATCCCCAATCGAGGCGATACTGCGAGGGAACAGTTCCTGCCGTTCCCCGTTCTTGTCGAACTCCCACTCGAGCCGCGCTCCTTGCTGCGGCAGCAGAAAGTCGATCAGATGGTGTTCGGCGAGGTCTTCCGGACACTGCGGCCGCCCCCTTTTCCGTAGATACGCGGGCGAGGCGACCGTGACGCGTCGTGGACGCCCCAGGGGCCGCAGCACCAGATCCTGATCCTCAAGTCCTCCAATCCGTACCGCGAAATCGATCCCGTCGCGTACAAAATCGCTGCGATGGTCATTCATCACCAGTTCGACGTGGATCTGCGGATGCTGCTCAAACCAATCAGGCAAGCGCGGTATGAGAATCGAACGGGCAATCGAGATGTTCGCACTGATTCGGACCCGCCCCGCGAGCGCCTCTTGAGAACCGGTCAGTGAAGCTTCGATTTCGTCCAGTTCGCCGAGCACCCGGCGACAGACCTCGTAATAGCGCGTACCAGCCTCGGTGGCGGCAACCGCACGCGTCGTGCGGGCCAAAAGCCGCACGCCCAGGATTTTCTCAAGGCGGGCCACCCGTTCCGTTGCATTTGAAGAAGACATGTCCATTGAACGGGCTGCCTTACCGAAAGAGCCCGTTTCCACAATGCGCACGAAAAGACGCATGGCAGCCAACTGATCAACGCGCATCCAATTACTCGCTTAAGCCGAAAAGAGTCTTCGCATCTTACGCTCTAGGCGACTGACCGTCGATTCCCTATTGTGTGAAGTGTTCTCAACATAAAGCGGGCTCACTGTCATGAACTACTGCACCTTCGGCCGCTCCGGCCTGCGCATTTCCCGTCTCACACTCGGCGCCATGACGTTCGGCGCAGGTGAAGGCATCTGGGCAACGATCGCCGGCCTCAATCGTGAGCAGGCAGCACGTCTTGTGGGTCTTGCCCTGGATAATGGGGTGAATCTGATCGATACTGCCGATGCCTATTCGCAGGGTCAGTCCGAGGTGGTGGTCGGCCAGGTGTTGGCCGATCTGGGCCTCGACGAAACGCGCATGCTCGTCGCCACCAAGGTCCGCCTGCGTACAGGCCCCGGCCCCAACCAGGTGGGCCTTGGGCGCTCGCATATCATCCGCACGGTCGAAACGAGCCTGAAGCGGATCGGCCGCGATCACATCGATCTGTTGCAACTGCACGATCGCGACGCACTTACACCGCTCGACGAAACCTTGCGCGCGCTCGACGATCTGGTTACACAGGGCAAGGTCCGGCACATCGGAGTATGCAATTTCAGTGCTTCCGAACTCGAGCGGGCACACGCGATCACGTCGCAGGCGCATTGGGCGCAGGTTGCCAGTAATCAGGTGCACTACTCGCTGGCCGCACGCGACATCGAGCACGAAGTCGCGCCCGTCGCACGGCAACACGACATGGCGCTGATGGTCTGGAGTCCTCTGTCAGGCGGTTATCTGAGCGGCAAATACACCGCGCAGAACGGCGAATCTGCAAAGGGTCGGCGCACCAATCTCAACTTTCCGCCAATCGTTCCGCAAAAGGTCGATCCCATCGTCGAGGAATTACGCGTGGTCGCAAATGCACTGAACACAACGCCAGCGCAGGTCGCGCTCGCCTGGTTGCTCGGGCGCGACGAAGTGGCAACCGTGATCGTCGGGGCAAGTTCCGACGAGCAACTTGGCGCCAATCTGCAAGCAGCAGAACTCGTGCTCCCGCCAGAACTCCGTGACCGGCTCGATCGCATCTCGCAACCGGACGTACCGTATCCGCACTGGATGCAGCGCTTTCATGACAAGGACCGTGTCTAATCCCACAGCAAATAGGTGAGAAAGACGAAAGGACGACCCCATGACTGAAGGCAATATGACTATTCCCCGCGCCCTCGCATTGCTGGCGATTGCAGGGAGCGCGCTTGCAGCGTTCCCCGCATTTAGCCAGGGCAGTATGCAGCCGACCGCTCAGCCGGCCACAAACGACGTCAAAACGATGCAATTCGATCTCCAACACCGTTCGCGGGAGATTCACTGGCCCGAAGGTTTCAACCCGGAAACAGCCGACCTCTTTTCCCACAATGAGACCGTCATCCATGCGTCGTGCGAACGCGTATGGGACAACATAATCGATGCCACCAAATGGCCTCAGTGGTATCCAAATTCGAAAGATGTCCACATCATCGGTGACAGCCCCGTCCTCACTCGCGACTCCGTGTTTCATTGGACAACATTCGGCCTGCAACTGGAAAGCAGGATTCACGAATTCGTTCCGTACACGCGTATCGGCTGGTACGGCTATGCACCAGGTACTCAGCCCAGCTTCTACCACACGTGGTATCTCACGCCTGAGGGGAGCTCCTGTCGTGTAGCGATGGACGAAGTAGGTAACGGTGCCGCCCCAGCCCATCTACGCGAGACCGATGAGAGCCTCATGCACCGCGGCCATGATCTCTGGCTTGCTACGCTGAAGTGGGTTTCTGAAGAACACTAGCCATCGTGACGGCATCATTGCCAGCACTGACTACGAGCACAAGCAAATCGTAGAGAAAAACAACCGCCCCAGCAATCTGTAACGTTCGCCAATACAAGGGCGAATGTGATCGTGGGTTTCAGACGATCCCACCTTCGCTTGGGAGTTCTGATGGTGAAAGCTGGAAAGCTTGGTTTGATTATGCTCGGAGTGGCGGGAGTCGCCCTTGCATGCGCAATCCGTTACGCATGGCAACCCTCGATTGAGCCGCTGTTGGCCCCTGCACCGACTGGCGCCGACACGGCGCTGGTCGCCCACGGGGAGCAAGTCGCAGAAGTGGGTGACTGCATGTACTGCCATACCGCCAACCGCGAAAAACCTTTCGCAGGCGGCATGCCACTCGATACACCGTTCGGTGTGATCTACAGCACGAATATCACGCCCGATCCGGATACCGGCATTGGCCGCTGGCCGCTCGATGCGTTCACGCGCGCGCTGCGCGAAGGCGTTTCACGCGACGGCCATCTGCTGTACCCAGCCTTTCCGTATCCGCATTTCACGAAGATGAGCGACAGCGACATCGCTGCACTCTATGCCTATCTGATGTCAGTCGCACCGGTCAGCGCACCGGCGCACCCGAACGATCTGCGCTTTCCGCTCAACTTCCGGCCACTCGTGGCTGGGTGGAATCTGCTGTACCTCAAAACGGGCGAACTTCAGCCGCCGGACAGGTCGGAATCGCCGGCATGGCTGCGGGGCCGCTATCTCGTAGAAGGGGCTGCCCACTGCGCATCGTGCCACACGCCGATGAACGCGTTGGGTGCGGAAAAAAACGGCGAAGCATTCGCGGGCAACCTGATTGACAGCTGGAACGCGCCGCCGCTCAACGCACTGACACGTGCGCCAAAACCGTGGACCCACACACAGCTCGTCGACTACCTGCGTACCGGGCTCGCCTCCGAGCACGGCGCCGCAGCTGGTCCAATGCTGCCCGTCACGCAACACCTGGGCAACGCGCCGGAGTCCGATGTAGAGGCCATCGCCACTTACCTGATGTCGTTGCAACCGCCGCCCGCACCGGCGCAACCTGCATCCTCCCGCGAGAAAGCCTCCGGGACCGACGATGCAAGTGCACAGTCCATCCGTGGCGGGACCTTGTTCGCATCGTCGTGTGCCGGCTGTCATGCGAGCGAAGCGCCGATGCGCGAAATCGGTGGCAGCCCTGCGCTCGGGCTCAGCTCCGTCCTCACCTCCGACAGCCCACGCGATGCGATCCATCTCGTCTTGCAGGGCAATCCGTGGAACGGCTCTGCGACGGCGCATTACATGCCCCCGTTTGCCGACGTTCTCGACGACGACCAGGTCGACGACCTTCTCGCCTACCTGCGTACCCAGTATGCGCAGCGCCCCGTCTGGAAAGACGTATCCCGGACGACCGCCGCAATCCGCAAGGAGATTCCACAACCATGACCAAGCTCTCAGTCAACGGTGTCGAATACAACCTCGACGTCGACCCGTCCATGCCGCTTCTCTACGCGCTGCGAAATCATCTGAAGCTCAATGGAGCGAAATACGGCTGCGGGCTCGGACAGTGCGGCGCCTGCACAGTCGTCGTCAGTAAACGCGCAGTGTTTTCGTGCCTGATGCCTATCTCAGCCGTCAAGGACCGACCGGTGCTGACGATCGAAGGACTCGGTACCGTCGAGCGGCCGTCGCCGCTTCAGCAAGCCTTCATCGACAAGCAAGCGGCGCAGTGCGGCTACTGCATCGCCGGCATGGTCATGCGCGCACAGGCGCTACTCGAACAGAAGCCCGGCGCCACGGAAGTCGAGATTCGCGAACACATGCAGCCCAACCTGTGCCGTTGCGGTACCCACATGCGTATCATCGGCGCTATCGTGGAAGCCTCGCAGACAATGCGTGAACAACACCGCGCGCAGGGAGCCGATGCATGAACGTGCGTCCCCCCTCCAATCCGGACGCCCCCACGAACCCAGGCCGCCGACGCCTTCTCGTCGCCGGCTCCCTGACGGTGAGCTTCGCGCTGTTTCCTGCTGTGGACGTCATGGCCCAGCGGGCCACGGAAGACGCCGCACCCAATGCTACCAGCGCAGCATTGACCAGCTTGCCTGGCAACCTGGCCGGGACGCCCTCGCTCGATGCATGGATACGCATCGACGAACATGGTCATATCACCGTATACACTGGCAAGGCTGAACTAGGCACGGGAATCAGCACCGGTTTCATCCAGATCGCCGCCGAGGAGCTTCAGGTTCGTCCCGGTGACATTCACCTGATCACCGCCGACACGGGCTCGACGCCGAACGAGGGCTACACCGCAGGCAGCCACTCCACCGCGGACAGCGGTACAGCCATCATGCATGCGAGCTCGCAAGTGCGTGTCCTGTTGCTGGAATCCGCCGCCGGCAAGTTGGGCGTGTCCGCCGATACGCTGCAGATCCGCGATGGGACGATCGTCGCGCCGGATAACCGCAGACTCACGTTCGGCGAGGCAGTCAGCGGTCTCAACCTGCACCGTAACGCCGTCGCGCAGTCGCAGTTGATCGCGCCGGCTCGACATCACGTCATCGGGCAGCCGATACAGCGCATCGACATTCCCGGCAAAGTCACCGGTGGAGCGAGCTACGTGCAGGACATGCGCCTGCCCGGCATGCTCCACGCAAGGGGGGTGCGCCCTCCCTCGTATGGCGCCAGGTTGATTTCCATCGACAACGCGGTGGAAACGATGCCGGGTGTCGTCAAGGTTGTCCGCGACGGCAGCTATCTTGCCGTGGTCGCCGAGGACGAATGGCAGGCGATCCAGGCAATGCGTGCGCTCGAGCGGACCGCCCGCTGGGACACCTCCGCGAAGCTGCCGACGCCAGCGACAATCTACGAGACGCTGCTCACGCTCCCGCGGCGGGAAATTCAGGTGGCCGAGCAACATGGTCCGGCGCAACCTGCCGTGCGAACGCTGCACGGCAGGTTCACGAAGCCGTATCTGTCCCACGGATCGATTGGGCCGTCGTGTGCTGTCGCGCATCTTGATCAGGGCAAGATGACCGTGTGGACGCACGCACAAGGCGTATTCCCGCTGCGCGGCGGGCTCGCGGAGATGCTCGGCATGAAACCGGAAAACATCCGCTGCATCCACGTTCCCGGCGCCGGTTGCTACGGCCACAATCCCGCCGACGATGCCGCCGCCGATGCCGCACTCATCGCACGGGCCGTTCCCGGCCGACCGATACGTGTCCAATGGATGCGCGAGCAGGAACATACATGGGATCTGTTCGGGCCAGCAATGGTGACGGACGTGCGCGCATCGCTCGACGCGACCGGCCACGTGATCGACTGGCAATATGAAATCTGGAGCAACACGCACAACTTCCGTATCGACAACGCGGGGCGATTGCTCGGCGCGCAATATCTCGCGCAGCCCTTTACGCCT
The DNA here is from genome assembly GCF_050436645.1 of Paraburkholderia sp. GAS33. NCBI lineage: Bacteria > Pseudomonadati > Pseudomonadota > Betaproteobacteria > Burkholderiales > Burkholderiaceae > Paraburkholderia > Paraburkholderia sp. GAS33. Next base: position 22,222 of record NZ_JBNDMP010000006.1, on the reverse strand, counting down.
GCCCCGCCCCAACCCATCCCGATGCCGGAAGGCGGCGGCGACCGCAACAGCATACCGCTCTACAACTTCCCGAATTTCAACATCCAGCACCACTTTCTGCCGGACATGCCACTGCGAGTCTCAGCCCAGCGCGGACTCGGCGCCTTCCAGAACATATTTACGATCGAGAGCTTCATGGATGAGCTGGCCAGCGCGGCGCGGGTCGATCCTGTTGAATTCCGGCTGCGACATCTCGACAACGCTCGTGGTCGTGACGTGATCGAGCTGGCAGCGCGGCAGTTTGGCTGGAACCCGAAGCACGCGCGACGCCCGGGCCACGGCGTGGGGTTCGCGTTCGCACAGTACAAGAACCTGATGAGCTATCTGGCGATCGCCGTCGAACTTCGCGTCGTGCCGGAAACCGGAGCCGTGCAGATCGAACGAGCCGTCGCGGCGCTCGACTGTGGCCAGATCGTCAATCCGGACGGCGTGCGTAACCAGGTCGAAGGTGGCATTCTGCAGTCGGCCAGCTGGGCACTGTATGAGCAGGTGCAATACGACAGCGAACGTATCCGAAGCTTCGACTGGAGCGGCTATCCGATCATGCGGTTTTCCGAAGTGCCGCTGCACGTCGAGGTGCATCTCATCGACCGGCCCGGTGCACCGTTCCTGGGTACCGGGGAGGCGTCGCAAGGACCGACGTCTGCGGCTGTCGCCAATGCAATTGCTGATGCAACTGGCAAGCGGATCCATGATATGCCCCTGGCAGCCGGCGGCCGACTACGAGAATTCACCATCTGACCGCCTGATCCTGATCAACCGTCGCGCTGCAAAAAACGCGAGATGGTTTCCCACCCCGCGTACGGCCGTTACGCCAGATCGAACTGCAAGGTGCCCAGCTTCTCTATCGTACTTTCGATCTGGTCGCCCGCCTTAAGCCAGACCTGCTGATCCTTCGGCTTGCCGAGGATAACGCCAGGGGGCGTACCCGTGAAAATAATGTCACCCGGCTCGAGCGCGAATAGCTTCGACGTATAGGCGATCATTGCCTGTGTATTGAAGATGAAACGACTCGTGTTGCTCGATTGCCGGACCTGGCCGTTGATCCGGGTTTGAAGCGAAAGGTTGTTCGGGTCGCCGACGAGATCGGCTGACACAAAATATGGCCCGATCGGCGCGAAGCCATCTAGCGTCTTGCCGACCATCCACTGGCCCCCCGTATCCATCTGCAGATCGCGCGCCGAGAAGTCATGGCCCACCGCATAGCCGGCCACGTAGTCAAGCGCGTCTGCTTCGGTCACGTTTCGTGCGGTCTTACCCATCACGATGAGCAGTTCCGTTTCATAGTCGAACTGGTAGGACACTTCGCGCGGCGGCAACTTGATCGTCGACCGGTGAGCTGCGAGCGTGTTGTTGTACTTGTTGAACAGAATGGGTACTTTGGGTAAAGCTTCGTGCGTCTCCTCCGCGTGCTCGCGATAATTCAATCCGACGCAGACGATCTTGCCGGGCGAAGTAAACAGTCTGCCGTATCGTATAGACGATTCTTCACGGTAAGCGGACGCAGCGGCCGGATTGCGAGCCGCTGCGGCGATCAGCGATGTCAATTCTGCGCCATTACCGTTACGTAGCAACGCTTCGAGCGTCACAGGGACGTTCGCGTTAAGCAATGCGTTGGCCTTAGCCACATCGAGGATGCCGTTTGGAGTTTTGACGCCGAGCGTTTCGGAACCATCGGGCTGATAAATGGACAGCAGCGTCACGCCGCGCGGCAATGCCGATGAGCGCGAAGCGCCAGCCAATGCAGCAGTATTTCCCTGCGCCAACACAGACTTTGTTGTCAGGGCCGAGGCGGCGAGAGAAAGCGCGCCTACAGTTTTGATCATTGTTCGTCGATTCAGCATGTCAATCTCCTTGGTTAAGGTCAGTCTGGTGCCATGTACGATATTGAGTTCCGCTTTCACAGCGACGACTGCACGAGTGCGCCATTAGCTGGCAAGCGCATTTCATCGCGCCCATTATGTTAAATCCGACCTCCGATCGGCCCGGACTTTCTCAGCCATCGCCAGTCAACACAGATCAGTAACAACGCCGAGAGAGCGGTTGCCGTAGCTGCCGCAAACGCACAGGGTATGCCGTAGGATCGTGCGACCGCACCGGCACCGGGACCCGCAATCGCGAGCCCCAGATCGAAGCACGCCAGATAGGCACCTATCGCGAGACCCCGGTTTTCGCTGGGCACGCGCCTCATTGCCTCAACGCCGAGAGAGGGAAAGACAAGCGAGTAACCCAGCCCGGTGATAGTGGCTCCAGCCAGCGCGATCAAGGGGTCACTTGCCCAGCCGATCAGTCCAAGCCCGATGGTCTCTGCAAAGAGTGAAGCAAGACCCGTTTGATACCCACCCAGCCGGTCAGGAAGGCCACCCAGGACGAGACGCATCACAATATAGGCAGCGCCAAAGGCCGCAAGCGCGAAACCCGCATGAGGCCACGCCGCCATGCTGTAGCGTAGCGGTAAAAACGCGCTTATCGTGCCTACGCCGGAGGACGCCAGCGCCATGCCGAGTCCGGGTACCCATATCATGCGCAACACGCGTAAGAAGGAAGTACGCTGGGCGATGCGTTCGACGGCGAAGGCTTGCCATGTGCTTGCAGCCGCTGCGCCAAGAAGTGGGGCAAGGACCGCGCAAGCCGCGACAGCACTGAAGCCAGCGGCACGATAGATTGCCAACCCCAGCGGCGCGCCGACAGCCAGTGCTGCGTACATCGCGATGCCTGACCACGCCATCGCCCGACCTGCATATTCCGAACCGACACGACCGATACTCCACGCAGCCAACGCGGTAATGAAAAGGCTTTCTGCCAAACCGAGAAGCAAACGCCCAAGGCAAAGTAGCGCGAGACTCTCCACCGGGTGCTGAACCAGGACAGCGGCGAGCAGATAAAACAAACCCGCTAAGGACGCGAAAAGGAGCCCCACCAGCGAGGTCAGCTTCGGGCCACGGGTATCCGACAGCCGACCGGCATACTGGCGCGTCAGAAGCGTAGCGAGTGACTGCAGACCAATTACGCCGCCGACAACAAGCGTGCCGAAACCTAGTCTTTCATGCACATAGAGCGACAGCACGGGTAACGGAAGACCAACCGCGAGAAAGCCCAGAAACGCTACCGCAGAAAACGGTACCAGTTGCCGGACCACGTGCGCTTCCTTGAGCATAGACAGAATCCTGAACAGCAACAGTGGTAACGGATCGCATGGACGCAAGAAAAATCATGGGTCTACCATGACCACTCTATTGCGACATTCGCTGTATCAGACGTTCGAGTGCCCGATCGATCGTGATAGAACCCTTCCGTATCGCAGACTTGTCGCCGTCGAACTCGATCCATCCTTCGTTGAAGCCATCGAGCATGCGTATACGTGGTTCGGGATTGGACGCGCCCTGCGAGCGGAACAGGTCGGCCCACGTCTGCCTTGGTACCACCTCCGCGCGCACCGGCCGTGCGAGCAACTTGCCGAGCGCAATCGCGATTTCGGTCGGCGTCACCCGTTGCGGTCCTTCAAGCTGCACAACACGCTGTATCGCGTCGTCCTGTTGGAGCAGTTCCGCCGCGACCTGTCCGATGTCCTCAGTGGAAACCATCGGTACCGGCTTGTCGAGCGGCTGCAGAAAGCTGGCAATCGTTCCGGTTGTCATGGCCGTCTGAATGTCGCGCGCCGCATTCTCCATGAACCATGCGGCACGCAAAAACGTGACGGATACCGGGAGCGCGATGAGGCTCCGTTCCATGATCCCAAGCTTGCTCAGCAAGTTTGACTGTGTCGCCCGCGCACCGATGGTTGACAGACAGACCACTCTCTGAGGGAGTGTCTCCTCGAGCGCACGGCGAATGGACGTCACCATCCTGACCGTCTCGGGAAATCCGTCTGCCTGATCGAAATTCGACGGCAGCATGACAAAGACCCCTCTTGAGCCGTGGAACGCGGTGACCAGTGACTTCTGATCGTCCATGTCGGCGACACACACCTCACATCCACGCTCCGCCCAGGCGGATCCCTTTTCCTGACTGCGCACGATCGCGCGAACTGGCTGGCCTGTGGCAAGAAGCGATCGGGCCACTGCTCCGCCGACCTTACCGGTTATTCCGAGAACCGAAAACATGTGTCACCCTACGAAGGATTGTCGAAAAGTGCTGCCATCGTGACTACAATGTCAGCCAGGAAAGTGGAACCAGACAGGCAAGCTTGGCTACCCCCAATTACGTGCGTCGATTACGACGGTCGCGCCAGGCCCGCATAAAATGCGTCGGCATCGCGCGCGAGCATGGCCTTGATCTCGGCGCTACGCGCGTCGGCACACACTTCGCGCTGGTTACTGGCAACGCCCGCAATCGCGCTACGTGCGATATCATCCGCGCTTGTTTTAGAAACGCCCAAGGACGCCGCCATATCCGTATCGATAAAGCTCGCATAGACACCCACGACCAGCGTGCCCTGTGCCGCCAGCTCCAGGCGCAGCCCGTCTGTCAGCGCGCGTTCAGCTGCCTTCGATGCACAGTAGGAACCGTTCATCGGATGCGTAAACCAGCTGACGACCGAAAGCATATTGACCAGCGCCCCGCCACCGTTATTACCGAGCACCGGCGAAAACGCACGGCACATGTTCAGTGTTCCGAAGTAATTTGTCATCATTTCTTCTCGCGCAGCCTCGATTGACGGCGCGGCGATGAACGGGCTCATCCGCATAACACCCGCATTGTTAATCAGCAGCGTTACATCGCTACATTGCCGGGCCGCTGCGGTGACAGTGTTGGGATCTGTGATGTCAAGTGCAACTGGAACCACACCGGGATCAGTGATTTTCGAGGGATCTCTCGCGCCGGCATAGACCTTTGCCGCTCCAGCCTGAAGGAGTACTTGCGTGAAGGCACGCCCCAGCCCACGATTGGCACCGCTCACTAGCGCGGTTACCCCTTTGATCTGCATAGCCGGCTCCTGCTGTAGTTCGACGCCGCCGAGTATAGGGTTCCTCATCTGATTCAAAAAGCGCATCCGTGTCAAAATCACCGTGACACAAATTCATTGATCACTATGGCCTTCGATACACGTCTGTTGAATGGTATTGGCGTTCTCGCCGCAGTCGTCGAGAGCGGCAGCTTCGTGCACGCCGCAGAAGCACTCGGTGTAACCGCCTCTGCGGTCAGCCGCGCGGTGGCCCGGATGGAACAGCGCATTGGAATACGGCTATTCGACCGCACGTCCCGCGCGGTCAAGCTCACCGACGAGGGACAGCGCTTCTACGAGCGCGTCGCGCCGCTGCTAGCCGAAATGGAGGACGCAGCGACCGAGACGGCAGGCTCATCCGTCAACGTTCGGGGACGACTGCGCGTCAATGTAGACCCCTGGTTTGCCCGCTTCATACTGGCGCCCAAACTCGAGAAGTTTCTGTCAGCGCAACCATCGCTCCACGTCGAGCTGGCGATTCGTGACAGGCTCGGGGATCTGGTCGCGGAGGGTTTCGACGCGGCGGTACGCTTTGGCGTACCTGAAGCGTCATCGCTCGTGGCACGCCCGCTTCTGAGTACCCGCATCCTGACCTGCAGTTCGGCCGCCTATCTCGCGCGGCACGGTCGACCCGCGCATCCGCTCGAGCTCGCCGACGGTCGATACGAATGCCTGTTATTCCGGGATTCGTCGACCGGTCGGCCATTTCCGTGGGAGTTCCATCGCAATGGCGAAGTGCTAACTGTGCCCGTATCGGGACGGTTGATCGTCAATGATCTCGCGACAAAGCTGAGCGCTTGCGCCGCTGGTCTGGGTATCACACAGACGATGGAACTCGGGGCGCACCAATGGCTCGGCGACGGCAGCCTGGTCGAACTGTTTCCGGAATGGGCTCAGGAACAGTTACCGCTCTATGTCTATTACCCGTCGCGCCGACTGGTGTCGGCCAAGATGCGGGCATTCATCGACCTGCTGACAGCGGACATTGGCTAGCGTCAGGCATCTTGCAAGCCGGACGACGCGCTTCCGCTTGTTCAGATCCGCCGTGCGGCCCGCCGTATGGCGAGTAGCCACTCGCAGACGTTAGCTGCAATACGTGCCGGTAGCACCGGCTTACGCATCCTGGCGATTCGTTCAATGACAATCCGGCATCTATTAGATGACTTCGATGTTATTCAAGTTTGATCTATTTTTGTCCAGAATCTATTCCGAACGATCCGTTCCTTTCTTAACCCGCGTAAAGGAAATTTGCCATGAACTTCCGCCAAATCACCCTGGTCGTCGCGGCTGTGCTCGTCTTTCCGATCGCCAGCCATGCCCAGGAAACCTCCTCCACCGTAACCCGTGCCCAAGTGCGCGCCGAACTCGTTCAGCTCGAAAAGGCCGGCTACATGCCGAGCCGCGCCAATGATCCTCACTATCCGGACGACATTCAGGCCGCCGAGGCCAAGATCAGCGCACAGCGCAACACCTCTGCTAACGTCGAAAGCAGTTTCGGTGGTGTGCAGAACGGCTCCGAGGCATCGGGCAGTCCCACCGCCGTGATCGGCCTGGGTTCACTTTATACACGTCCCTGAGCGACCTGCCGTCCGGCCTGAAAGTACCCGCACTTTCCCAGGCCTCGAAGGCCTGGATGCGTAGGGCCTGCTTTCCTTTGCGTCGGTGTGCTAACGGCAATGCAAGAAGGTCTCGCACCTGTTTAAGCGGGAAGGTGCGCCGGCAGATGCGTACTCAATGTTTGACGACGTTGAAGACGCGTGTGCGGCGCATCGGCCACGACGTGACGCCTTCAAGTCGATTGCTGACGATTCGCAGGTCCGGCGTGTCGTACAAAACGATCATCGGTACATCGGCGATCATCATTTTATGCAACTGCTCAAACGTCTGTCCGCGCTCAGACGCATCAGTCACGCCGCGCAGGCTCTGCAGAAGCTTGAGTGCTTCTGGATTGTTCCACTGTGCCATCGGCGACTTGGCTTTGTCCCCCAATATATCGCTGAACATCATCGCCGGGTCGGTTCTTGCCGAGTAAGCGAACGACATGATCTGAAAATGTCCGGCACGAAAATCGGCAACCTGCTTGCCCCAGTCGACCACGTCGAGTTCTGTCGAGATGCCTGCTTTTCTCAGCAGTGACTGAACGTAAACCGCCAGTGAAAACATAAACGGAAAGCGATGATTCGTCTCGATCTTCAACGTCTGTCCGTGATAGCCCGCCTCTGCAAGCAAACGCTTCGCTTCCCCAATATTTTGCGAGAACCCGACCCGGTCGCCGGGCCCGAACACACCACTCGTCTCCGGTACCAGTGATGGACTGTAGTGCGCACGACCATCGGTAACGGCATTCACAATGGCGGGAAGATCCAGTGCAAGCGCGATTGCACGACGAACCCGCGCGTCTGCAAGCGTTGGGTCCTGGCTTTGCATCAGTAACTCGACGGGATCGGCACTGGGGCCCACGATGACACGCCATCTGGGGTCGCTCCCGACGAGCCCGTCTCCGCTCACCGACATCATGTCGACTTGCCCGGCGACGACCGCAACCTTTTGTGCCGCCTCGTCCGGGATGACGACAAATCGAGCGTCGTCGTACGCGACCTTCGCGCCCGCAAGACCACTCGGCGGTTCGCCTCTCGGGCGATATTGCGCAAATCGCTTCAGCAGAATGTACTGTCCGCGTCTCCAGTCCGCAAATATGTACGGACCTGTTGCGACGGGGCGAAGCCAATGCCCGGAGCTGTCGACGCTTGATGGGCTAAGGATTGCCAACTGACAGTGCGTGTCGACCATGTCTTTGAGGAACAGTTCGTTCGCTCTGTCCAGTTCGAACACCACGGTATAGGCATCGGGCGTCCGCACGCCGACGACCTTGGCACCTCGATGCCCGTCGTAGTTGCCACGGCACATGAATCCATTTTCTGGCCTCATCAGGAAGTCGAAGCTCCACTTGACCGCGCTTGACGTGAATGGCGAGCCGTCGTGAAACACCACGCCATGCCGGAGATGAAATGTGTAGGTCCGAGCATCTGAAGAGATGTCCCAACTGTCCGCGAGCATCGGGCCAATGCTGAGATCGGCACGTAGCGCTACCAGCGACTCGACAACGTTGGCCAGAACATTGTCGGTCATGGTATTGCGTGCGATATTGCCTGGCATCGAGGTAGGTGTGTCGGTGCCCTCCGCGACGCGGATTTCAGGTGTCCCGATCGCGGTCGACGAAAGCGTGCGCTGCGTTTCCGCTTTCGCGAAGACGGGAAGCACAATAGCGACGACGGCAGCCCCAATCCGGCAAAGAGTGGTCAGTCTGGACATTAAGATCAGGCAATTGAGGCAGGATGAGGTCCCCGCTTGCTGGCGAGTACACGCGCGAAGAATGCCTGGACTGCCGGAATCACCTCTGCGGATCGATGCGTGGCGTTCTCGACTTCTTCCAGCGCAACGTTGATCCCATGCAACTCAAAGCTGTTCTTGAGCGACTTCAGTCTCTCGGGACGCGTACGGCCCGCGTCGTTCGCGCCGGGCATATAGTGCGCGCCGTCCGGTTGATGGGTAATCTCCCAGGTCTCGATATCGGCTTTTCCGACCACCATGTGAATCGGGACTTTTCTCAACGCCTCCACATCGATCTTTTTCCCGAAATGGGACTCGACGTCTCGCGTGCCAGTCCACCAGTCACGGGTCGGATCAAGCAGCGTGACCGAGCCAGGCGCGCCGATCGATGCGGCCCATAGCCTCCCAGGATGCAGCAGGCAAAACCGGTTGGCAAACTGGCCACCGCCCGAAAATCCAAAGAGCCCAAATGTCTCCCATCTGCGTTGATACTTCTTCTCGATCTCGGCGATCATGTCCAGCAGCAACTGGTCGTAGCGGATCGTTCCTTCGCGTAGCTGCTTATACCCGTCACGATTGTCGTCGCCGCAAACGTTGGCGGGAAACAGAGGACTCAGAACGACACAGTTGTGCGACTCCGCGAACTCGGAAAAACGATCTCTGAAGCCCTCCATTCTGCGGTTCGACCCATGAACGACGACGATGAGGTCAATAACAGACTCAGGATCGAGAATGCTCTTCGGCACGTAAAGGGTATAAGCGAAGCGCGGATCCTTCGTATGCGAATAGACGGTGGTGTTCCCGAAGTTGTACATGCGATCCGAGCGCGATGCCGATGCAGACGTTTTTGTTGTGTCAGAGGTATCCATGACGTTTCCCTTTTGCTGATGCGGAGAGTATCGTATTGGTCAATTCAAAAAAAAAGCTAAATTTGCTTTATTTGAATTAAACAATTTCTTTCCAATCAGGTGTTGCTGAAAACGCAGAGTCCGTTGATCGAAGGGAGATACCCATGAGCACATTGAGGTTCCTCAGAACCTTCGTTGCGATTGCCGAACATGGAAGCTTCGCTGCCGCGGCTGAACGTGTCGCGCTGACGCACGCCGCTGTCGGCCAGCAGATGCGTGCACTGGAGAGCGAACTCGGCCGGCCTTTGTTCAGTCGGGAGAAGCGCTCAATCACACTGCGCCCAGAGGCTTACCAGTTGCTTCCGCAAGTCAGGCAGTTGCTGGCCGACTATGAAGGGATCGTTGCAGGCGACAAAACTGAAAACAATGTTGCCGGGCACGTTTCGATAGGCGCGATCGTCTCCGGGATGGGGTTGCTTTCGAAATGCCTGGTCGAGGTTGCGCAGGTTCATCCCGCACTCGAGGTTACTTTGGCGACCGGACGATCGAGCGATCTGATCGTTCGGGTAGGGTCGGGCGAGCTGGACGCCGCGGTTGTTATTGAAGACAGTCGCCGGCCCTTTCGCGGTATCGGATGGACTCACTTGTATGATGAGCCACTCGTCCTGCTTGCAAATCGTGGACAGATCCGTCGCAAGGACGACTTTGATAGCCTGTTGGAAACATCCCCGTTCATTCGCTATGACAGGGCTACGGCAACCGGCGCGCAGATAGAGCGACTATTGCGTCGGGTGGGCACAAGACCACGGCAGATTCTGGAGCTAGACTCGATTCTGGGGATCAGCGAACTGGTCAGGCAGGGAGTGGGTGTTGCCATCGTACCGATGCTCGCACATTCCGGTTGGCACAAAGACCCTGCGCTACGCGTGTTCCCTGTGCCCGACGGCACCTATTCCCGTCGGGTTGGCATGCTCGAGCCGAGTCGAAAAGGGCATATCACCGGAATCATTCGGCAGCATCTGGTTGGCATCATGGGTAACCCATGCTAAGCGTATGAGGAATTCAAACCGGATTCGGAGCGAGCGTCACAGGCTTTGCGTCGATCCTGATGCGGAACAACGTATAAGGCTTCTTGCGCAAATCGTGACCATGATGAAATGAAGCCTGCCGAGGCAACTGGTTCGCCGTGAAGTACAGATAGCCGTCGTTCCCGATCGACAAAGTATCCGGCCACAGAATGCGCGGATCGTGTGCAATGGTTTGCCACTCACCGTCTGGACGCCGCCGGCGAATGCTGTCGTGTTCATAATCGCCGGCATAGATAGCGCCGCTCGCATCTGCTTCAAGACCATCGGATGCGCCCTTCTCGCCCAGATCCCGCACAGCTGCCGCTACCGCCGCGGGGCTGGCATTGCGATCGCGCAGCAGCGCAGTCGGCACCGAATACAGATGGCGGCTGGACAACGGTGAGTAGTACAGCGTCGCTCCGTCGGCTGACAACGCAATGCCATCTGCCGCACCATGTAGCGGCCGGCGTTTTCCGTCAGGACCGTCGGTTGCCATCTCTTCGCCCTCCACCACTGGAACGAACGCCGGATCGGCGCTGGTCGAAGGGTCCCCTGATAGTTTGCGCCACGCCTCGCCGCTTGCCAGATCCACAACAATGATTCCACCTGGCCCATGCGGCGACGAGTCGGTAACATAGGCAATGCCTTGCGCACCGAACCGGAAATCGAAACGCACGTCGTTCAGGTACGTTGTCGGCAACAACGCGTTCGGCGGAAGGAGAATCGTCCTGACCACCTTGTTGGTAGCAAGGTCAACGGCGACCAGTTTGGCGCCGCCCTGGATCGGTGCCGCCAATTTCGGCGACGCCGTGTCCAGAATCCACAGCCGGTTCTGCGAGTCAGCAACGACGCTTTGAACGCTAATCAGGCTATCGGCAGGATGCGCGGGATCCGCGCGATTCGTCTGTGCTTCCGGATAAGGCACGATCCGCTTACCGACGATCTCGCCGACGGTAAACGGCACGTCGTCTCCCCAACGTGGAAAGTTGACGAACAGGCGACCGTCTGGCGCTTTCGTTACACCGGTGGGCATGGCACCGTAGAACTCGAATACCGGTTCGATATGGCCGATCGTCTGTTCAGTGGCAAGTTTGGGCATCGCGTCCGCAGTTGCCGTGAGCGTTGCTGTCAATCCGAGCGTCACCGCTGCCACGGCTTTGCTTATGCTTCTCATGTTTTTCCTGATTGGATTGCACGATTGAGCGCCTCCGGCATTCCCGTAACCAGCACGGCATTTTCCGCGGGGTGGCGCTGGACTGGAAATATCATCGCCGACTCACCGCACTGCCTCGCTCGATTTCCAGCGCTTCGAGCACCTCCGCTGCGGCATTGCTGGCAGTGTGCGCCGCCGGAAACCCGGCATATACAGACGCCTGAATCATCACTTCCTCGATTTCGCCCATGCTCAAACCGTTAGTCAACGCGATGCGAACATGATTCTTCAGTTCGTCGCGTTGGCGTAGCGCAATCAGAATACCGAGCGTAACGAGAGAGCGTGCACGACGATCAAGGCCCTCACGCGCCCATACGCTTCCGAACACAAAATCTATTGACAGGGCCGCCATCGATGCACCGAATTTCCCATCAGTCATCGAGTCCGCCATGTTCCGCGCTCGCTCAGCACCACGTAGTTGCTCGAATACGGCAAGACCCCGTTCCATGGCGTCCTTCATTGCGGCTCCAATACGATTGCACCCAGAACGGCCTTTGTCTCAAGAAACGCCTCGAGCCCGAATGTCCCGTATTCCCGACCGATGCCGGATTGCTTGTAACCGCCGAAAGGTGCGAGCGGTTCATGTGGCGCGCCGTTTATGCTCACGCGGCCGGCTTCGAGCCTGGACGCCACAGCACGGGCCCGTTCGATGTCCGCTGAAATCACGTACGCGTGCAACCCGTAGACAGTGTCGTTCGCGATCTCGATCGCTTCTTCCTCACTGCGATAGGTGAGAATGCACAGCACTGGCCCGAAAATTTCTTCACGCGCAATGCTCATGCCGTTCGTCACGTTCGCGAACACCGTGGGTTTTACATAGTAGCCGGCCAGCCCGTCCGGATGACCTTCTCCGCCAATTACGAGCGTCGCGCCTTCTTCGACACCGCGCCGGATATATCCCTGCACCCGTTCATATTGTCGCTGGCTGACCATGGGTCCGATTGCCGAATCGGCATCGTTCAAGTGACCGACCTTTACCGCTGACACGGCTTCCTTCACCAGCCGGATGACATCCTGAAGACGATCCTCAGGTACAAGAATGCGTGTACCCGCAATACACGCCTGGCCGCTATTCTGGAATCCGGAAGTGACGGCGACGGGTACCGCTGTCTCGAGATTGGCGTCGTCAAGAATCAGTGTCGGCGACTTACCGCCAAGTTCAAGCGTCACCCGCTTCATCGTGTCGGCGCCGGCGCGCAAGATCGATTTGCCGACCGCAGTCGACCCCGTAAAGGAGATCTTCGCGATGTTCGGGTTCACACTCAGTTCCGAACCCACAATGTCGCCCCGTCCCGTCACAATGTTGAACACGCCGGCTGGCAGACCCGCCTCGTGCAGGGCTTCGGTGACAATCTGCGTCTGGAGCGCGCTCATTTCGCTTGGTTTGATGACCACCGTGCAGCCCGCGGCAATCGCCGTTGCCAGCTTGTTGCAGATAAAGCCGGCGTTCGCGTTCCAAGGCGTAATTAGCGCAGCGACGCCTACCGGTTCCATCACCACTTCCGCCGACCCAATCCTCCGCGTGAACGAATACTCCTCCAGCGTCTGCGCAGCGTGCAGAAAGGACTCGGCGGCGTAACGTGCTCCCCACTTTGCACGCGTCGAGGGCGCGCCATATTCCTCGATTGTCGCAGCGGCGAGGCGATCGACATTCGCGAGCATGGCCTCATACAGACGCTTGAGCCACGCAATACGCTGCTCTCTGGTCGTACGCGCGAACGCCGGAAATGCACGGCGCGCGGCGGCTATCGCATCTTTCGTGTCTTGCACGTCGGCAAGACGCACCCGGCCGATTACGTCACCTGTCGAAGGGTTGTGGAGGTCGAACCACTCCTGACCATTTGGCTGCACAAACTGGCCGTCGATATAGATGTGTTCAATGCTGTACATGAATGCCTCGATCAAATGGTCACGTGTCCCAGCGTAGTCGATTGCATCCGGGCCGATAAGAGGGATAAACTTACACGACTTGATCCGTAAATCGGGACAATGCTCAAATCAGGCTTGATCGAACTGGAAGTCGTGCTCGCCGTCGCGCGGCTCGGTGGCTTTCGTGCGGCGGCACGTGAACTAGGCATGTCGTCGACAGCGTTGAGCCGTGCGATCGTGCAACTCGAAAATCGGCTGGGTGTGCGGATATTCAACCGGACGACCCGCAGCGTCGCGCTCACGGAACCTGGCAAGCAGTTCATCGCAACCGTCGGTCCCGCCCTGTCCGAAATCCAGCAGGCGATGGCCGCCGTCAACAATCATCGTGCAATGCCGACAGGCACCTTGCGACTGAACTGCGCGGTTGGGGCTGCGCGCGCTATCCTCGTTCCAGTCGTGCTGGAATATCTGCGCCGGTTCCCCGAGATGAGCGTCGACATCGCCACGGAAGCGCACTTCGTCGATATCGTAGGTAGAGGCTTTGATGCTGGCATCCGTGCCGCAGATGATGTGCCACGCGACATGATCGCTGTGCCGTTTGGCGGTGCATTGAAATTTTCCGTCGTCGGCTCGCCATCATATTTTGCGCAATGCAAGAAGCCGCGCACGCCAAAGGATCTGATGTCGCATCAATGCATACGAGCGCGCTGGCCAAGCGGCAAGCTGTCCCGTTGGGAGTTCGAGCGACGGGGCGAGAAACTCTCGCTCGACGTACCAGGAAATCTGACGCTAGACGAGCCCACGCTGATGCGTGATGCTGCGATTGCAGGTGCGGGCGTCGCGTATCTGTGGGAAGCCCCCGTAGCGGATGAACTCGCGACGGGGCGGCTCGTAGCTGTGCTAAAGGACTGGACCGTCAGTTCAGCCAGCTTGTGTCTGTACTATCCGGATCGGCGTAATGTATCAGCGGCATTGCGAGCATTTATCGAACTGCTACGAGAGCCAATAAACCATGAAAGCCGAGGTGATGCGATTGTCCTGAGGTGCTGAAGTCAAGACACAGTTCGCCATTCACCGCGCCCTGCACGTCATTCCACGCCGCGAATGATCCGGAAATCGCGCACGACGGCGTCGCCCAAGGCTTCAAGCGCCTTCCGGTACGCGTCGCTTTCGTATGCGGCAACGGCCTGCTCATAGGACGGAAACTCAATCACAACGGTTCGCTCCTTCAAACCGTGCTCACGGACTTCGTCAGCCACTCCACGTGCGATCACTCTGCCGCCGGCAGCCTCCACAGCGGGTACCGCCAATTGGGCGTACGTCGCCAGCCTGGCCTGGTCCTTCGTTTCACGATAGGCCGACACCCAATATCCCTTGCTCATTTAAATCTCCTTCTTCCAAGAGGAAAGCCGCTTTTATGCAGTACCTTTTCTTCGCTTCGGCGAGATCGCACTTACGTGTCCCTGCAACGCCGCCGGCAGTGTCGTAACGCTCACGTCGTCTGATGCCGTCTGTTGGTATTCCAGAGCAGCGCTGATCAGATCCGCAGCGTCGCTAACCTTCAGACCCGACAAGCGGACGCGCGGCTTTTCCGGCGCGTCAAGCGCAGCGGCACAGGGCTTCCGACAACTGCCGAGGCAATGGACCATCATTACGGTTACGCCCTGGCCGGTCAACCTTTCTTTGACTTCGTTATACAGGGACAATCCCACCGCACCGCTGTGCGGCTGGTCCCTAGGGCAGGTTCGGCAGATTGCGACGGTATTCGACCGCGCCCTCTCGCTCATATCCTGACTAACGACCTGAGATTGTTCCTGGCTCTCGCGTGTGGCTAACATGACGCCGTCTCCTGGCTCTATCTTTTCGAGGAAGGAACTGTCCCGAGTTTTATGAACCGTCTTTAAACAACCTGGGACAGCAAATCCTATGAACAAATTCTACGAGCGTGTCAGATCGCATGCTTATCAGAGCGTCGTATCGCGTATCCTAGAATCCAACTCTGTCATTGATATTTATATGGACTCCTATATTTATCATCAATCTCTGCTATGTCACTGCTTCCCCGGTCCTGGAACTTTCCGCAAACTGCACGCCAGACGTCCGACCGCTCGAAGGACCGAACTACGGATTCAATTTCGCGCAGCTTGAAATCTCGATGCAGTAGTGCAAATTTTATCGAATGGGTCGTCATGCCACGAGGTGTTCTGCATCCTCTTCGACGCTATGGACACCCATCCTTAAGATCTGCGCGACAACTTGATACTCATCAGGCGTTAGCGTCTGCGGATGATATTGTAGAAGTGCCCGGAGAGCATGTAACAATCGACTCAGGGAAATGATCGGCCACGCACTCATGAGGTAAGCAAGTGGTAGTACGCTTTTTCTCTCGCACCATCTATCAAAGAGAGGGAGGCAGAGTCTTTCGAGCTCATCGATTTGCGCATCGACAACGAGTTCGTCAACGATTTTTGACATGTCGACCAGATGTTTGCAGCGGCAGCAGCCGCCAAGCCAATTGGATAGCCAGAATCGAGACCCCGGCAGCGCAGATCCCTGTCCAGCCCCATTGACCCCAGACCCACCCGAATACCACGCCACCTCCACCACCGGCAAAATGGCACGTCATGTAGGCTGTCCGAATACGGACATGGATGATCGACATAGCCTTCCGGGCACGACTTCTACTTTCGGCAGATGCCAGCGAGCTCCACGCCAAGGTCCACGAAAAGCAATCAAACGTCATCACAGAGAGGTAAGCTCGGTTGAACCAGAAATGCCAAACGTTCCAATGGCCGGCGACATCGTTGAATCGGTTACATTGCATACACTTCCCCGATTCCCATGTCTTTCAATGACGGCGCTTAGCAAAGTGGAGCCTGCGCCGATGGAGTTTGAACAGCCATGCGGAATTTCGCGTAAGTCAGACACCGTCCGACCTGCCCCAGGCAAGCTAGAGGACGAACCTCAAAATTCCGAGGGCTTACCGACACGCGTCCCACATGGCTGCTCCACGTTGCGAAAGCAGCGTGCTGGTTCAAGGCGTACCGGTCCCCTGCTCCCCAGACTCCGAGTTCGCGCTGGTTACACCACCATAGGAAGTCTGCGGATTTCCACCCGCTGCGTTGCTCGCGCGGACCTTGGCCTCGGCGGCCTGAATGTCTGCCGGGTAGTAAGGGCTGGGCTTGCCCGGATGATAACCAGCTTTTTCGAGGGCCACCAGTTCAGCACGTACTTGCTCACGCGTGACGGGAGTGCTATTTTCCTGAGCGCTCGCAAGAATGGGCAGAACCACCGCGAAACCAATAACCAGATTGCGAATGTTGACGATCATTTTCATGCTCCTGTGTATCAACGAAAACTTGAATGAGCGAAAAAAAGCTGCATCGCAGAAGTTATTAACTGCATTTCCTCGACGAGCATTTCCTTAATCAGTTCAACGTAGCGTCATTCCGTAAATATCCAGTTACATCGGGCTTCGCCCTCTGGCTATTTGCACTCGCTGAACTTGATGATATTTTCGGCAGTCGTAGCCAAGACGTCTACGTACGGCAGGTCATGTCTGTCATAACGTCGTAGCATCGCATCACCGCGCAAATCATCTACAACCGGCATGCTGGCGATCGGTGATCAGGCGGGCGAATGACGTACCGCTCCGTCAGCTTGTCGATCAGTTCCCTCAGCGCATTAGGACCAACATCGTGTCATGTCTACAATGCCGACATGGCATGGATAGTCTTCTCAAGAAACCGTCGTCTGATTTTTGCGCCGCGCGAACCGTAGGTGTCGGCGAATCGTATCGCTACGTCCGGGAGAGCCACCGCAGTTGCGCCCGGCGAATCAGGAACTCGTCGATCGATATGGCGCAGTCCACGATCGCGTATTCGTGGCCATCGTGATCGACAACCACCCGGCTCAACTTGTACAGACGGTCTGCATCGTAGTCCCACGCCTCGCGTTCGTCGGAACCGTCACCACCACGCAGGATTGCGTACGTAGTACCACCCTCGTTCAGCCTGTCGATGTTTAGCCGTCGCTCATTGCGAGCGATCTTCACTAGTTTGCGCCACGGCGGCGGACTCCACACCTCGATTCGATCGGTGCCGTCCGGCAATTTTTCCCGTTGCATCGCCCACAACTTCAATACGACCACATCCTCGCCGTACGCGTCCCATGACCACGCGCGATTCGTCAGTTTCAAATTGAGTGTGTACAGCAGAAACTCATTGATCGTCTGTTGATTGTTCCTGGCCATGCGGTTATGCCGTTCCAATGCCGTCGTGGCACGGCGGCGGTCTACGCCGAACAGTGCCCGCACGCTATCAACTAGATTACGGGTTGAGCCAGCGGAGTGTTCTCCGACGACAGGAGCTCCCGATTCTCCTCAGCCAGCGCCAGCGGCACCTGGTCTCGCGCGAACTCGACGAAGGTTCTGATCTTGGCGTCGAGGTAGCGTCTCGACGCATATATCGCATAGATGTTGCACTCTCGCAGGCGGTGCTCAGGCAAGACGCGAACAAGGCTCCCATCGCGTAAGCCCGGCAGCGCGACAGAAATCGGCAAAGGTCCGATTCCCATCCCCTCACGTATCGTCTCGACCAGCGCTTCGGCGACATTGACGGTGAGCGGTGCAGGCCGCATGTGACAAAAAACCGGCTCGCTTACATCCTCAAATTGCCATTCTCCGGGAGGCACATCCGGCAACATCAATTGCAGGCATGTGTGTTGGCTCAGGTCCGCAAGACGAGCCGGAGTGCCGCGCCTCGACAGGTATTGTGGAGAGGCGCACAGAATCGTTTGCACGCTTCCAATGCGTTGGGACACCAAGTTCGAATCCACAAGATCTCGCGTCATCACCACGGACACGTCAATACCTTCGTTAACGATATTGGGCACGTTCTGCGAGAGTACCAGCTCGATCAGTACCTCCGGAAACCGTTTGCTATAGCGTGCGATGAGCCGCGCCAGATGGTGTTGACCGACACTGGCTGTCGCGTGGACCTTTAACTTGCCGGAGGGGCGGGTGCCCGCGCCTGCCGCCTCGGTCTCTGCGAGCTCAACATGGGCCAGAATGTGCTCGCAGCGTTGTAGATAGCGTTCGCCAGCACCGGTAAGCGTGACTCGCCGCGTTGTTCTTTGCAGCAGTCGTGTGTGCAGATGCGATTCAAGGTCCGTGATTGCACGTGAAACGTGTGCTGTCGACACAGACGCAAGATTCGCGGCCTTCGTGAAGCTGCCGGTTTCCGTAACTCGCACGAACATCCGCATGTTTTCTAAAGTATCCATCGGAATCCTGACTACAAGTAAAAGGTTTTCGGCAGATCAGCATCGCGTCGATAGGCGTTGAGTCGTAAGGAGCCGTCGGGCGCTCCAAGCCTGTTGCGCCTTACTGACACAGAAGCTGGATTAGCACGCGTTTCGAATAAGCTCGCGCAATACGACATCTAAAGGTACACGCCCAATTCGCGTTTCGGTCCGACGGCCCTCGAACTTCAGCCAGCCTTCGTTGAAGCCATCGAGCATTTGCATGCGCGGCCCAGGATTCTTCATGCCTTGCGTGCGGAACACTGCCTCCCATGCGTCCCGGGGAACCAGCTTCGGCCGGACTTCGCGTCCGAGCAGTCGATCAAAGGTCCGGGCGATGTCATTCGGGCTAATACGCCTATCACCTTCAAGTTCTATGATCCGAATACCGTCCCACTCTTCTGTGAGCGTCTCTGAAACCACGCGTCCGATGTCGGCCGTTGCCACCATGGGAATGGTCTGGCCAAGCGGCTGAAAAAAGGTGGGAATCTCCCCGCTTTCACACGCAGGCTCAACATCACATAAGGCGTTCTCCATGAACCACGCAGCACGCACGAACGCGACTGGCATCTGGAGATTGCCAAGCGCTTCTTCCAGATAGCGAACCTGCGTGAGCAGGCTAGGTTGAGACACCTGAGCCCCAATGGTCGACAGGCAGACGACCTTGCGAGGTTGCGCGGTGACAATCGCGTCGTGCAAAGACGAGGCGATTTCGCGCGCTTCCGAAAAATCCGAAGAAGGATCGAAATTCAGGGGCAACATCACAAAAACGCCTTCCGCTCCCTGGAACGCCAGCGCCAACGCTTGCGTATCGCGCAAATTGGCAACCGAAACCTCGTATCCCTGCTCCCGCAACGTCGGCGTATGGTCCGGATTTCGAACAACGGCGCGAACGTCGTATCCGTTTGCCAGAAGCAGTCGGGCAGCAACGCCTCCTACCTGGCCGGTGACTCCAATCACGGAAAACATAGTGCCCCCCTTTCGCTAGAACTGAATCAAATACAGTGTTCCAGCATTCTCATTCTTCTTTCATCGGATTAGGACCGCCGTCACGTCATACCTTCCATAACGGTATGGCATAGCTAAGCCTCGAGCAGGGCTTTTTGAGACGCGAGTTCGATCTTTCGCATACTCCTGTCGGCTTTCCACCAACATGAAGCGCATTCCTTTTCCGCCCTCGGCAACATGGCCGAAAGCACGGCTTCACATCGGACTGCTTCAGATTCAGGGATTCAGGTAACGCGTATTTTGGGCGTGCAGATAGCTCTCATTCCCGCGTGGGTATTCGCTGCAGGCGCGCTGAAAAAAAGCCGGTCGTCAGCGCATGCTCACGACCGGCTTTTTTCTGTCACGCGCTGCTCTTTCGTTGCGAGCGCCGCATCCGGGGCATCATCAGAACTTATGGCGTAGTCCGACGCTAACCACTTCCTGTGTGTTGGTGCCACCGTAGCCATACGAGCCCACGGACGCCTGCGCAGCCACCACGGCGGTGCCGCTTGCGCTAAGTGTTTCTCCGCTGGCGTGTTGCCATGCGCCTATCAAATATAGGTCAGTGCGCGTGGACAAGTTGTAGTCAGCGCCAATGTTGACTTGATGGTAGGTCGCGCCCGTGTCGCCGCTCGACTTCGTATAGCTGTAAGCCACACCCAACAGGATTGCCTTGGTGGCTTGATAGTTGAGGAAGCCCTGCCCTGTGTTGAATTTCTCAGTCGACGAGAATGCCGATTGTCCATCCGACTTGTACTGTGCGTTGCTATAAGCCGCACCGAACGTGAACGGGCCCGCCACATACTGCGCCGCGACCCGGGCAATGTTGATGGACTTCGCGCTCTGCAAGCCCAGATTGATCAGCGAGCCGTCGAAGGTGCCGTCAGATGACCCGCCCCAGCCGGAGCCACTTGTTGTCGAGGGTCGCACGAGGCCACCCACAGACGGATTGTCTGCCACAAAGTAACCCGCCGCCACTGAGATCGGGCCGTTGTTATACGCCGCAGCGGCCGACCAGGTCTGGCCCGAGCCCGTCTGTCCCGCGACGCCACCGAACGCATACATGCCCTCGACCTGCAGTCCAGAGTACACCGGCGACAGGTATTTGATCGCGTTGTTGGTACGGGAACTGTTATCGTAGTTGTCGACGTCACCTGCGGTTGCAAACCCGCTGCCGAAATAGTTATCCTCAGTAATGCCCTGCACAAGGTCAACGAGTGGGTCATATTGGCGGCCCAACGTGAACGTGCCAAATTGGCCTGAGGTCAAACCCACAAATGCCTGGCGACCAAATTCCCGGCCACCCTGCGCAAGTTGCCCCGTGCTCGGGTTAAACCCGTTTTCCAACTGGAAGATCGCCTTCAGACCACCGCCCAGGTCTTCCTGACCCTTCAAACCCCAGCGGCTGCCGGAGAGA
Source organism: Paraburkholderia sp. GAS33 (assembly GCF_050436645.1). NCBI lineage: Bacteria > Pseudomonadati > Pseudomonadota > Betaproteobacteria > Burkholderiales > Burkholderiaceae > Paraburkholderia > Paraburkholderia sp. GAS33. Next base: position 1,206 of record NZ_JBNDMP010000006.1, on the reverse strand, counting down.
TCCCCGTTACTCGCGTTGCCGACGGACCACTGATTTTGGCCGGCTGCGTTCGCGTTATGAATGAAGGTAATCGACGTATCGATGGTGCCGTATAGCGTGACGCTGCTTTGTGCATGTGCTGCGCCTGCAGCAGTCAACAGTGTCAGCGAGAGTGTCGAAAGCGCTGTTCGTTTCATCTGTTTCTCCGGGTGGATGAATGATCTGGTTATCGCGTGATGGACGATAACGTGACGCCCCCTTGCGGAGTACCGAAAAAAATTGCCCGTCGCAAAAAGTTAACAGAAGCATGAGCCGAAGTGGACAATGATGTGCTCGACCAGAGCCAACGGACAATCAGAATTTTATGTGAGCGGAATTGGCCTGACACGGCTTTGCCGAGCAGCACACTTTCATCTACTTTTTCTGCGAACGCTGTGGTCTAACGAAACTGACTCACACCTCGACCCGCTTATAGCAGGAACGTCTGAGGCGGTCTGTATACGCGCAAAAACAAGGAACAGGACACCCATTTCAGTCGAACTGTCTTATTTTGTGTGGCGCACCCGTATCCAAAACCATGCTGGTTTCTCCAGAGAATAGCGTGTGCGTTACGCCCCCTTAACGTTGTCGACCGACCTAACCGTCGGTAAAGTCGGTGGCGCACTTGTTAGTTATACCCACCATTTGTCCCGATCCACGAGCGGCAAAACGTATCGTACAGTCCAACATATGCCATTTCGTCATAACAGGGATGCCGCTCTGGCCATTCTAATTTGACGAAATAAACGGTAAACCAAGTGCGATCCGCTTTCCGACATCAATCATAAGCCGGCTAGAGAGCTATCTCGCTCCGCGTCCGTTGCCTGCTCGGTTGTGCCGCCAGGCGCGTGCTCGGCAATCCGGTTCAGTGGCCGGATTTCTCCAGGCCTCCTTGGTGTTTTCACGCGCTCCTGTGATTCCACTGGCACTCTCTTATCAGATAGTCTATTTTTTCCGGACCCACGCGTGAACTCCAGGTGTACGACCAATACCTGGCTCTTCTAAGGCGTGCTAGCCTGTAAAAACTAAAGGCCGTCCAGCGACTGCGACTGGATAGCCACTTTATGGAGAGAGGCAAATGATGAATCCGCAGCTTTTTACCAATGTGAAGATTTTCGACGGCACGGGTGCACCAACGTTCGTGGGCGAAGCGCTTGTCGATGGCAATCTGATCCGCGCCGTGGCTCG
>NZ_JBNDMP010000005.1:0-638361 GCF_050436645.1 Paraburkholderia sp. GAS33 | reverse complement strand
GGAAAGCAGCTCTGAACCGCTTCACCATCCAGTTCGAAGAACGGCTGGTGCAGCGTTAAACACCAACCCGTTTACACAAAATTCGGGACACCCCCGGCGGCACTTACTTTCTTTGCCGCCGCAAAGAAAGTAAGCAAAGAAAGCGGGCTTGCAACCGCTAGCCTGTAGGTGTCCACCACTCGCGTGAAAACAGAGTGGTCCGCGCACGAAATCGTCCTCCGCACCACCCGCGTTAGTGACAAAGGACTCATTCATCCCACTCCGCACTGCGTGCGTCGCGGATGGGTATACCTGGGAAAGCGGGCTTGCGCGGCATAATGGCCGACCGTATGTCCAATGCTTGACAAACTACATCAGCTTGACGAGGCGAGCCGCGGAGCGCACTCAATTCTCTGCTCTCGCGCGCAAACCGATTTTGACATCCCGGCCAATCGAATTCACGCCCCAATAAAGTTAGATTTCCTACAGACTTTGCAGAAGGCGTTATGCCCGACGGCGGGGCGCGCAGCGCGACGCTGGAACGGATGAGTCCTTTGTCACTAATGCAAGCTGTGCGAGGAGCGGTCCCGTGCGCGGACCACTTTGGCTTGATGCCAGTGATGGACACCTACAGGCTAGCGGTTTGAAGCCCGCTTTCTTTGCTTACTTTCTTTGCGGCGGCAAAGAAAGTAAGTGCCGCCCCGCACAGGGGCATCGCTAATAGACCGATAACAATGCAAGGAAAGGCCAAAGCAGCAAGAACAACCACTAAAGCGCCGCGCAGGCAAAACCAAAAAAACCAAACCCTTAACCCTTCCCCTTATAAGCAACGCAATCAACCTCAACCTTACAGTCAATCACCATACTAGAAACCACACACGCCCGCGCTGGCGGATTCTCCCCGAAATACTCCCGGAACACCTTATTAAACGAAGCAAAATCCCGCGGATCATCCAACCAAACCCCACACCGAACCACATGCTCGGCGCCATAGCCGGCCTCTTTGAGAATGGCGAAAACATTCTGAATCGCCTTGTGCGACTGCGCCACAATCCCGCCTTCGATCACCTCGCCATTCTCCATCGGCGTCTGCCCCGACACAAACAACCAGCCATCCGCCTCAACCGCACGCGCGAACGGCATATGTTGCCCGCCAGTCCCCTTGCCACCCTCAACGCCATATCGCTTCATCACAAACACTCCCTATAAGATCCAGCGGCGCGCAGATCAAACGTCAACAGCGCACCGCATCAATAAACCCAAAGACCGAACCCTCAAAACGCGCCGTGCGCATCTGCCTTCGATGCCTCACCACGCGCCACAAAATGCCCCGCCCGCTCGCCGGTCGGCTGACCGTCCCGATACGACAACACGCCATTCACCCAAACTGCGTCAATCCCGTCGGCCTGCTGTAGCGGCTTGTCGAACGTCGCCGTATCCCGCACCCGCGCCGGGTCGAACAACACCAGATCCGCGTGGTAGCCAATATGGACCTCACCCCGCTGCGTCAAACCAAACCGCCGCGCCGACAAACTCGTCATCTTGCGCACCGCCTCCTCCAGCGGCAACAATCCCGCATCCCGCACGTAGTGCCCCAGCACTCGAGGAAACGCGCCCCACAAGCGTGGATGCGGCAGCGGATCGTTCGGCAAACCGTCCGATCCCACCATCGATGCCGGATGCGACAGGATGCGCCGTACGTCCTCCTCCGACATGTTGTGATACACCGCCCCCGCCGGTTGCAGGCGCTTGCCCGCCTCCTGCTGCGTCACGCCCCACTCCGTTGCAATGTCCTTCACCAGCTTGCCCGCCATCTCCGGATGCGGTTCCGACCACGTAATCGTGATGTCGATCTCGCCTGTCACCTGCCTCAGGTCCAGCGTCGACGAACTGCGGTTATACGGGTAGCAGTCGCAGCCGATCGGCTGCAGGCGGCGTGCGCCTTCCAATGACTTCAGCACCTCGGCGCTGCGCCCCCAGTTCGACGGCCCCGCGCACTTCAGATGCGAAATCACCACCGGCACGCGTGCATGGCGGCCCACCTGGTAAGCCTCTTCCATCGCGTCGAGAATCGTGTCGAACTCCGAGCGCATATGCGTCGTGTACAGCGCGCCCGCCGCCGCCAGCGGTTCGGCCAGCGCCATCACCTCCTCCGGCGGCGCCGCGAATGCCGAGCCGTATGCCAGTCCCGAACTCAGGCCGAGTGCGCCGTGTTTCAGCGCCTCCTCGAGTTGCGCGCGCATGCCTTCGATTTCCTGTGCGCTCGCCGCGCGATCCAGGCGGTCCATCTGGTTGTTGCGCAGCGCGGTGTGTCCGATCAGCGCGCCTACGTTCACCGCCGGGCGCGCCGCGTTCACCGCTTCCACGTATGCAGCGAAGGTCGGATAGTTGAACGCGTCCCGCGCGCCCAGCAGATTCATCGGATCCGGTGGATCACCTTTCAACTCGACCGGCGACGCGCTAATACCGCAGTTGCCGACGATCACCGTCGTCACCCCCTGGCTGATCTTCGGCAGCATCTGCGGCGCGCGGATCACGTGAGTGTCGTCGTGCGTGTGAACGTCGATAAAGCCCGGCGCCAGCGCCCGACCGTTCGCTTCGATGATCTCTTCGGCCAGCCAGTTCGACAGGTTGCCGATCGCCACAATCTTGCCGTCGCGCACCGCCACGTCGCGTTCGACCGGCGGAGCGCCCGTGCCGTCGTACAGTTGAGCGTCGATGATCAGCGTATCCGCCGCTTCAGGATGCGAATGCATGGGTCAGTCTCCTAACGGTTGTCGGTCGCCGCCGCCGCGGTGCGCGTCGAGCGCGTGCTTCATGCGGCGCAGCAATTCGCGGCTCTCATCGCCCTGACTAACGGCAAGTTCGGTGACGAGCACGTCAAGCGCCATCATCATCGCGTATCGGGATGACGATGGCTTGTAAATGAAATCGGTTTCGAACGCGACGATCGGGATCACCCAGTCCGCCAGCCGCGCCAGCGGCGACGCGGGTGCGGTCAGCGTAATCAATGTCGCGCCGTAGCTGCGCGCGATGCGGCAGTTCTCCACCATCTCGGGCACGCGGCCCGTGGTCGACAACGCAATCACGACACATTCGCGCGATACCGTACTCGCCACCATCCGTTGCAGCAAGCCGTCCTGGTAGGTTGCCACGGGTCGGCCGAGGCGCACCAGACGGAAACGCATTTCATCGGCGAGCGCGGTCGAACCGCCGCCCATGCCGAACACGTAGATCATGCGCGCCTCGCGCAGCGCGGCGGCCGCTTCGGCTAACGGTGCCTGGCACAGCAACTGGTGGTTGTGCGTGAGCGCGGTCTGCACTTCGTCGAACACACGGGTGGCGAGCGGTTCGGGCGCGTCGGCTGCCGCGTTGCCTTGCAGAAAACGCTGCCCCACCGCCGCCGCCTGGGCGAGCCGCAACTTCAGTTCGCGGACGTCGCGGCAACCCACCGCCTTGGCAAAGCGCGTGACGGTGGCAACGCTGACGCTGGCCTGCTGCGCCAGCGCACCAATGCTCGCGCGCGATGCGCCGGTCAGGTCGTCGAGGATCAGCGCGGCCACCTTGCGCTCGGCCGAACGCAGTTCTGGCGCGCATTCGGCGATGCGGGCGACGATGTCGAAAGTAAGCGGTTCAGCGCTGGAATTCATGGAAAACCGGAAAGATCGGAAGGACCGTTGCAACGCGCGACACCGCTTACGGCAACTTGTACCAGCAGGCGTCCACGCCGTGGTACTAAATAACATTTCAGGAAACATGCTACTTTCGGTAACATGTGAAAGTCAACTTCGCTGTGATTTATCTGGACGATGGAGCAGGATTACATGAAAGTTACAAACTATCAGGGCGCAACGATTGATCCTTATAGCAAGGGCTTGGGCATGGTTCCAGGCACCAGTATCCAGTTGCTGGACGCGGCGCGCCTTGAATGGAATCTGCTGAACGAAGACGTGAGCCTGCCGGCTGCCGTGCTCTACGCGGATCGTATCGAGCACAACCTGAAATGGATGCAGGCGTTCGTCGCCGAATACGGCGTCAAGCTCGCGCCGCACGGCAAGACCACCATGGCGCCGCAACTGTTTCGACGTCAGCTCGAAACCGGCGCGTGGGGCATCACGCTCGCTACCGCGCACCAGGTGCGGGCCGCGTATCACGGCGGCGTGTCGCGCATTCTGATGGCCAATCAACTGGTCGGTCGCCGCAACATGCTGATAATCGCCGAGATGCTCAGCGATCCGGAGTTCGAATTCTTCTGTCTCGTGGATTCGGTGGATGGTGTCGAGCAGCTCGGCAAATTCTTCGGCTCGGTGCGCAAATCGCTGAACGTGCTGCTTGAACTCGGTGTGCCGGGCGGCCGCACCGGCGTGCGCGACGAAGCGCAACGCACCGCCGTGCTGGACGCAATCGCGCGCTATCCAGATGCGCTCAAGCTCGCTGGTGTGGAGTTGTACGAAGGCGTATTGAAGGAAGAACACGAAGTCCGCGAGTTTCTGCAAGGCGCAGTCGCCATCACGCGCACGCTGGTCGACGAAGGACGCTTTGCGCGCACACCGGCTATTTTGTCGGGCGCGGGCTCGGCATGGTACGACGTGGTCGCGGAAGAGTTCGTGAAGGCATCGGCGGATGGCCAGGTCGAAGTGGTGTTGCGGCCGGGCTGCTATCTGACGCACGACGTTGGCGTCTACCGGAAAGCGCAGACGGATATCTTTGCTCGTAATCCGGTCGCCAAAAAGATGGGGGAAGGGCTGCTGCCGGCGCTGCAGTTGTGGGCCTACGTGCAGTCGATTCCAGAGCCGGATCGCGCCATCATCGGTCTCGGCAAGCGCGATTCAGCATTCGACGCCGGCATGCCAGAACCCGCCAAACACTATCGCCCAGGCACTGAGGCGCCGCGCGAAATCACGGCCGGCGAGGGATGGGAAATCTTCGGCATGATGGATCAGCACGCCTATCTGCGGATCCCCGCAGGCGCGGACCTGAAGGTCGGCGACATGATCGCGTTCGACATCTCGCACCCGTGTCTGACGTTCGATAAATGGCGTCAGCTGCTGGTGGTCAATCCTTCGTATCAGGTCACGGAAGTGATCGAAACGTTCTTCTGAGCGACCACTTCCCCGATCCTCACTTCAAGCATTCGCAACGCACCGGACAGCGCCGCGAGCGCGTCGTCCGGCAGCGCGGCCATCGTGTCGTTGAGGAACGCGGTACGGCGCGGCAGCGCCTCCTCGGTGGCCGCTGTCCCGGCTTCCGTGAGTCGCACGTTGGTGATGCGGTTATCGCGCTCGTCCATGCTGCGCGAAATCCAGCCGAGCACCTCGAGCGCTTTTAGCTGCCGCGTCAAGGCGCCGGGGTCGATGCGCAGCCGCTCGACAAGACGCTTCTGCGACGACTCACCACCCTGGTCGTGCAACGCCAGCATCACCCGCCAGCGCGGCATGGGATGTCCCACCTGCCCCTCGAACGCCGACATGAACGCCCGATAGGTGCGGCCGAACTGCTGAACGATGGCGACGCGATCCTGTTGTTCCATGGTGTTCCGATGACGCGGGTGTTCGAAATCAATCAGCGAGGATGGTCGGCTCGACCTGACGCTTTAGCTTGATGGGCGGCACGCGGCGGCTTTGCCAGATCGAAGCTACTGCGACGATTGCAGCGAGCGCAAGACCAAGATGAATCGCCGACACCAGCGATTCGCGCGCCGACTCCAGCAGCACCGCGCCGTTGTGTCCAGCATGCGCTAACTGACCTAGCAGCGTGGCCTGAGCATCATGGTTGATGAGAATTTGCGGATCGCCCATATCCGGGAACCACTGCGTCGCCTGATCGTGTTCCAGCGCGCTGCGCACGCCGCTCGCGTACATATGCGTGACGAGCGTGCCGGTCAACGCCGTCCCGATCATGCCGCCGATCATCCGCAGCGATTGCAGCAGCGCCGTTGCAATGCCGAGATGCTCGCGGCCCGCCGTCTGTTGCGCGAAGATGGTCAGATTCGGCATCACGAAGCCGAGTCCCAAACCGCCGAGCACCATGAACGTCATCAGCAGCCATCCCGGCATGGAGCGCGTTGCTACCACCGCGCCGAGGCATGACAGCGCCATCAGCGTGAAGCCGATATACAGCATCAGATTCGGATTGCTCACGCGCGACACGATCCGGCCATTGGCAATGCTGCCGATCGTAATGAACACGACGAGCGGCGTGATCACGAGACCCGCTTCTTTCGGTGACATGCCGAAGCCGCCTTGGAACAGCAACGGCGCGTAGAACAGCAGCGAGAACATCGAGAAGCCGCCGAGCACCGCCAGCGTGAACAGCGCGGCAAGGCTGCGATTGCGGAACATATCGACAGGCAGGATGGCGGTAGGGCAACGCTGCTCCCATTTCCACAGACTGTATGCAGACGCCACACTTGCGACCAGCAACGCGACCGAGGTCAGCGACACGCCGTGCTTGGGCAACATTTCGACGAACAGTTGCAGGGAACCGAGCGAGATTGCAATCAGCAACGCGCCCGGCCAATCAAGGCGCATCTTGCCCTTATGCTCGACGTGCCGCAAATGCGGCAGAAAACGCCACACGAAGAAGAGCGACAGCAGACCGACCGGCAGATTGACGTAGAACACGGAGCGCCAGCCGTAGTACTGCGTGAGGAAGCCGCCGAGCGACGGCCCAATGGCGTTGGCGATGCCGAACGCCGAACTCATCAGCACCTGCCAACGCAGGCGCACGACTGAATCGGGGAATAGATCGGGAATGCAGGCGAAGGCGGTGCCGACCAGCATGCCGCCGCCGATACCCTGCAGGCCGCGCGCAAGGACCAGGAACAGCATGCTGTTGGCCATGCCGCAGAGCACCGAGGCACCGGTGAAAACGATGATCGACGCGATCACGAACGGTTTGCGCCCGTAGTAATCGCCGAGCCGCCCAAAGATCGGCACGGTAATGACCGAGGTCAGCAGATACGACGTGGCGACCCACGCGTAAAGCTCGAAGCCCTTGAGCTCAGCGACGATCGTAGGCAGCGCCGTGCCGACCACGGTCTGGTCGAGCGCGACAAGCATCGTCACAAAGGAAACGCCGAGCATCGCCATGAGCGATTCCCGGAACGGTAAAACTTGCCCACTCGAATGGTGAGCCGCGGTATGGACAGCCATGTTTTTTGATAGCGCAACGGTTGACGCGTCAAACAATGGGGAATCATAGCATGTTATGGCGCTCTAAACTGGCTGTGTTGGCGTTCATCCGGTGCGCCGACGATCAGCTAATTACAGAATTTGCCCGCCACAGGGAGGCACATGGAGTCCACTTCGCTCGCCGAACAGAGCTTGTCCGCCGAGGATCTGCGCGCGCTACGACGCGCGAAACACGAGCTGGAAAGCCCGGCGCTGGCGATGAAACTGGCCAGCATCGTCGGGGCGCCGCTTGAAAAGCTCCTGTCGCGCATGCCGGCCATCGCCAACGAGAAGGTGAACGACGCAACCCAGTTGGCGTTGCGCAAGTGCCTGCAGCTCGCTCTACGCACGCTCGGGCGGCACGACCCCGACGCGCCGCCGCTTGCGATTCCCGACCGGCCGAGCAATCTGCTGCACAAGTTCGCGGTGGCGACAACCGGCGCGGCCGGCGGCGCGTTCGGGCTGTTCGCGTTGCCGGTGGAATTGCCGGTCACAACCACATTGATGTTCCGCTCGATCTGCGATATTGCGCGTAGCGAAGGCGAAGACCTCTCGTCAATCGACGCGCAGTTGCAATGTCTGACGGTGCTGGGGATGGGCGGCACGTCGAAAGCCGACGACGACGCCGACTACGGCTACTTCATCATGCGCGGCGCGCTGGCGCAGGCGGTCTCGAAGGCGTCGGCGGAGATCGCGACCAAAGGCTTCACCTCACACGGATCGACGGCGCTGTTGCGCCTGCTCAATACGATCGCGTCGCGCTTTTCCGTGCAGGTCAGCGAACAGATCGCCGCCAAGTCGATTCCGGCGATCGGCGCTGTGCTGGGTGCGATGGTCAACACTGTCTTTATGGACCACTTCCAGCTGGTCGCGCACGGCCATTTCACCGTGCGGCGGCTCGAGCGGCAATATGGACCGGAACTCGTGAAGACCGCCTATCAGACCATCGACATTGCGCTCGACGGTTGAGCGCTGCGCGGGCCCGCTACCTCGCGCACAAAGGCAGCGGCGCCGTCGAGCGCGCGGCGGGCCTCGGGAATGAAAGGCGTGAAGATCTGCCAGACGTGCGGCATGTTCGGCCACACCTGCAACTCGACTGGCACACCCTCGCTGCGTGCGTTCTCGGCTACCCGTCGCGAGTCGTCCAGCAACACTTCCGTGCTGCCGGCCTGAATGAAAAGCGGCGGCAGGCCGTGCAGATCGGCATAGACCGGCGAGGCATACGGATGCGTCGCTGGCGTATCGCCAAGGTATAGCTTTGCAGCCCGGCCGATCGCAGGACCGCTGAACATCGGATCGGCCCCATCGTTGATGCGGATCGACGCGCCGCTCGCGGCCAGATCGGTCCATGGCGAAAACAGCACGCCGCCTGCCGGCAAAGGATCACCGGCGTCGCGTAAAGCAACCAGCGTAGCGAGAGCCAGGCCGCCGCCCGCGGAGTCACCCGCAATCACAATCGATTCCGCCGGCCTGCCGCTCGTGAGCAGTTGCCGATAGGCGGCCAACGCATCGTCGAGAGCAGCGGGAAAGCGTGCTTCAGGCGCGAGCCGATAGTCGAGCGAAAACGCCGGTGCACCCGAGCGTGTCGCCAGGCCGAACACAATCGAGCGATGGGAACGCGGCGAGCAGAAGTAATAACCGCCGCCGTGCAGATAGAGAATGGTGGGGGTGTCGACAACGCCGGCTGCTTCGCCGCTGCCGGCGGCTGGCTCGAACCACTCGCCGCGCAACGTTTCGCCGGGGCCGTATTGTTCCAGTAAGCGCCAGCCCGCAGGCACTTTCGGCGACCAGGCACGTTTCGCCGTAAGAGCACGCGCACCCTCGACGCTGATCTCGGTCTTTAATGTCGCCGGTCGAAACTGCCGGCGCAGGTACCAGCATGCGAGCGCACTTTGCCAACTCATCGGGACACCCTCCATGAATGGTCAACCGTCATGGTACGTGGGTTCGCACAATGATCCGCTGGATGAGCGGTTCTAATCCTCCGGCGATTCATGCACGCCCGCCTGCTACACAGCGGACAAATGGAGGGCCGCAGGCCGCGCAAAGACCGCTAGTTGGAAGGTCGCACCTGACCGCGAATCTCACCCATCGGGTTCTGCGCGGTGTGGATATTGAAGTACCACTGACCGGCCATCAGGTCGGTCACCTGCTGGTCCGTCAACGTGGCGGAGCCTTTGATCGGACTGGCAAGCGCGCTCTTGTCGATCGGGATCTGAATTTTTGCGTTCTGCCCGACCGGTGCTGGGCCGTGAAAGTGTGCGGCCGAGATGGGACTCGACAGATCCGCATAGGTGACCGTCCACTGCAACGCCTTGGTGGACGTATCGAAGGTGGCGTCAAGCATGCCGTGTGCGTGGCTGACGCGCGGCGGGACTTCGCTCGACGGCTCGAGATCCGCCTTCAGCGCCACCGTGTCTGCGAAGGCGATCCCCGACGCCAGTGCCCAAAAAACAACGCCCAGACTGAGTTTCCGAATTGCATTCATATTTTTCTCCGGACTTGGTGCACCGCCGCACCACACATGGGTCGCGCACGGAGCCACCCCATACTAGTGTAAATCGCGGGCCGACGTGGGGCTTAGCGCGCAGGGGCCGGACGCCCGTCTTTCTTACAAAATCAGAAAATAGATAATTGCGAGATTCGGATGCAATCAAATCGCTGCCTGGCGCTATGCTTCAGGCAGCGAGAAGTGACTCCTTCACCGAAGGATGTCTCCAATCTTTAACGCGGCTTCGGCCGCGTTTTTTTTCGTCTGGGCAAATGTGAAGGGAATACGCTGAGCGAGCCAAGCCGGTCAGCTACTGCTGACCAGGCAGCTATCTGAATCACTGCCTCGCCGCTATGCGAGCAAAGCGGCCTGCTCTTCGATGCCATCGAGCATGGCGTTGCATTTCTGGACGAGCGCCATGCCATCTGCGCGCAGCCGCTCCGGCGATTTGCCGCCAAGGCCGCTTCGGTATTGCTCCAACGCGGCGAGCAACGGCGCGTACTGCAACACGCCCGCAGCGCCGGCAACCCGGTGATGCCATTGGCGCAACTGGGTGACATCCACATGATCGAGCAACGGCGGCAAAGCGCGAACGTCGTCGCGCACAGATGTCACAAACGAGTCGAGCAGCGCCTTCACCGTTGACTCACTGCCCCACAACTGCGTCATGTGAGCGAGATCCACAGGCACAAACGCCTCGACGGGCTCCTGACCTTGGGCCACGGCGGCCGGTGCGGTACTGACCGCTTCGACCGGCGCAACTTGACGCACAATCTCTGTACCGAACCAGCGGCTCAGATGTTCGCGCAACGTCGCGAGACGGGTCGGCTTCACGAGGCAATCGTCCATGCCGGCGTCGCGGCATTGACTCAGATCCTCAGGCGCAGTGTTGGCTGTGATGCCGAGAATGGGCAGATGCGATATACCACTGCCGCCGAGACGGCCCTCTTCAGTTTCACGCACACGCCGTGCAAGTTCGTAGCCGGACAGGTTCGGCATGTGCCTAACATGTCCAAGAAATACGAAAATGGACAGTCGAGGTTGCTTTGAAAATCAAAGCCTTAGACAAGAACGTCGTGTCCATGAAATTTTTTAAAAAATGGACGTAATTCTCGCGAAATGTCCATTTCCCAACGCATAGCCGGCGTATGGAGCGTCATGCTCTGACGCATTGGTCAGAAATCAGACTTGGCACGGGGCTCGCGGATCGGTAAGACTTTGCCCCCCCGGAGAGATGTGAGTTCCCTTCTTAACTCCATAACTTCCCTCGCCAGCGAAAGCTCGCGAGCATACGCGGCGTCCAACTGCTGCCGGAGTTCTCTACTGTCGTCCTTGGCTTGTTGAACGCGATCGCTAGCATCACTTTGAGGTCTGCGCACCCGCTCGTTAGCAGCGTCGATGGCTGCAATGAGTGTGGCGTGTTGCGGCCTCGACTTCTTAATGCTCCCCTTCTTGCGACCGGCTTCAATGGCCACTGTGTCGTTGTTTATCTTGCCCCTCCGGCGCACTAGCCGTTCAAGGGCCTCAAAGTAGACAGATAACGCTTCGCTCATGACTGAGTTCTCTTGATTGTTTTTTCTTGGGCGGCGTACATGGTTGCTAGCGCCGCTGTCTCCATTCGGTATTCCACGGAACCTAGCGCGCTCGCACGAAGCGCTTCTACGCGCCGTTCCTGAATCTTTATTACGCGCTGGAGCTTCGACGGAACCACGATGAGATTTTTGCAGTTGTTCTCCAAGCACTCGAGGTCTAGCCAATCAAACGGCGGCTTGTCGCACGGCTCTGGATTAGCACAGCCACCTAGCGCATTTTCTTTGTAGGCAAGTTGTCCCTTTTTAAACATCGCGCGAGTTTCGTCACGGGAGTACACGGAAACTGGCGATTCCTTGGTCGCGCGGCTTGTTGCCCACACACCGTGGCCCCCGAACAAACGCTCGTCCGCGAATAGAACCTGTGCGACGTACGCGAGGTGCTCTGCCTCGCCCTGTGCATCGGCCCATTCGCGTGCAAAGTGGTCGCTGTCATTTCCAACGAATTTCTTTGCAAATCCCGAACCTCGACAGTAATACATCGACATTTCCAGCGTGATGTGATGCAACTGACGTTTGAGGCTGGGCAGGGTGACGAGTCCGCTTCGGTGGGCGTAAAGGGCCAGCGTGCGGCGCAGTTGATGCCGCATGAACGGCCAAACAGCACCGATCGCAAATTTTGGCTCAGCCTCCCACGCGCGATGCAAGTCGATGAGCTTTAACTCGTCAAGATCTTCCTGTGTGATGGCTGGGAAAGCTCGTTGACGGAGATTTTCGATGCTTTGCTGGATATTCGAAGGCGCTCGGTTCGGCACATAAGTCTTGCCCGACAGTCCAAGACGGCAGTTGAGCCGAAACTTTCCGTCCGAGGAGCTCGCGTAGTCGACCGCGCCATTCGCGCGATGCGCGACCCCAGATATCCGCTGCGCCAGCTTGACTGCTCTGACAGCAAGATGGCTTGTAATCCAGCTGGCACGCTTCACCCGACCGCCGCTCAGTTTCGTAGTTACACCCTCAATAGAATAGTGCTCAACGCCGTCCTGACGAAACGTATTCAAACAGTCGTAAGGCAGACTCTCTGCCTCGGCCGCGCGCATCCCCGTGAACGCCAAGATAAGAACCTGGCATAGTGCACAGATCTCCGTCGTGAATGCCGACAAGCCTCTAGTATCTTGCCTGTCGCTTCTGGCCTGTTGGCGAGAAACGCTCGCGTCCTGCTGATGTGAACGAATTTCTTCGTTGGCCGCGGCAATAGCGGCGACAAGCGCATCAAAGTCGCGCAACTGTTTGTTGATGCTGTTTCTGTTCCGGCCGGCTTCTCTGGCAACAGCGGCCTTGGTAATCTTGGCACCCCCTCTGCTTTTCAACCGATCAAGCGCAGCGAAGTAGTCGGAAGTTACCTCACTGTTAGCAATCAAACTGGCACCGAAATGTTCCGCTACGCCAATTAAGGCGTCGGATGGGTTAATTCGCTTCCCCGAGCAGGCCAAGTCCAGTTGCGTCTCCAATTCAGATGCGATGGCCTCGACCAAACCAAGCTCGTATTCGCAATTTGCCAGAAAGCGTTGATAAATTCGTGTTGGAATTACTGCATGCTGGGAATAGTCGCCGCACTCAGCCGCCAGCTCGGCTAGTGGTTCGATAAGTTCGTGAAACGGAACTTGAACCCCTGAAACCGTCGGCCCTAGTCGGTGGAGGTGCGCCAAAATGCCCCGAAGATTCAACCTCCTCTTCGTTTTACCGGGCACTTGCATATAGCCGAGAACAGCATTGGTGTCGCCCAAAGCTTCATAGAGGGTAAGTTCCTGCTCGGCAGCGTAGTAACTAAACGTCCGCAGGTCAGTCAGCCAGTTGCTCATTGTTGGGAAGGCAGGCATATCATCCGAGGCTACATGCATCAGCAGATACATCACTTGCTTCCACTGACGGGAGGTTGCGATGTTTATGTGATGAAGTGCCGCTGCAGGCATATGCCGACGAAAGTGCAAGCGCCGCTCAAGGCATACGTTGTCATATGCCGAGACGTCCCAGACGTTGTGACCAAAAAGAGATGCAGGCTGTCCTGCGCTGTCGCGGGTAACGACCGTATCGTCGGCGATTCGATGCCAGACTTCCACCTGAAAGCCACCATGCGGGCTTGCGACCTCTAGCTCGACAGTCTTGATCTCACTCATGCTATTCCCAATTCAATCAGCATTTCCAATTTGCTCGCCCAGAAGAGGTCGAAGTTACCTTTCACGTCAACCTCTTCTTCGATTCGCGCCACAAGCGCACTGTCGCGCCTACGCATCTCGTCAAGAATAAAGTCTATGCGGCGCAATACGGGGCCAAAGGTTCTCTCGTACCGGTCAACGTCTTGGGCATGGTGCGCGGTGAGCCGCAGGCAGTGCCGACAGCTGAGCAGCTTACGAGCGTCGGTCTCGTCTGCATGAACCTTATATTTATCGCAAAACAAACAGCCTTCAGACGATTTGCAATCCGGAATTACCGTCGCCTCAGCTGATATCGCCTCCGGATGCTGGAACTCCACGCAAGCACCGAGAGCACCTTCAATACTTCCGGGCGGCAGTTGCTCTCCCGCGCCAAGGATAACTTTCTCGATAGACGCGAAGAGCGCGCCAAATTCGGCTCTCTGCGCACTGGCAGTGCCATTCGAGTACGCGCGTATGGCTGTCGCCAAAGTCGTCCCCATCAACTCCGCCGCAACGGCCGGATCGTGGTTGCTCATAGCCCAGTCTTGTTTGGCTGTGCGCAATTGCCGCGCTGTGAGTCGGGGAAGTGAAACTCCGAACGCTTCTAGGCGCTCATAGAACTGGGTGAGAAATTCCTCTACGAGAGCAACGATCTTGTCACCGCGTCCTGTTCCTCGGCCGACAAAGAGCGCATCGATCGGCGAGTTCTGAACCAAATATTCGCGCAGTTCGAAATAGGTCTTCAGCTTCGGCATGAATGCGATGGACACATTAAAGCCGATTTCCTTACCACCAGCGCGGTATTTGACTTGTCGGAATCTCTGTCTGACCACGGACGCCGACGCCAAGCTATCCGAGAGCTCAGTGCTCCACTTCATCTCCACCAACTGAGCGACGTTGATTCCTGTTTCAGCCAGGAACAATACCGCGAAAGCAAGCGCAGCCGTCAGCGCGTGCACGCGTCGGAGCGCCGAGCCCGTTTGGTTTGCGGCTTCCAAGTGCACGACCGCTGCCTTTCGCGTGTTATAGGCGTTTTGTCGAAATTTCTTCCGTCCTTGCGCCTTGAACTGATCACACAGTTCCTCGTACGAGCGTATCTCACCCGTTTCGAGATTCCATCCGAGGAGCCCACGTGGACGCTTCTCAGGCCGTCGACCCACAGTCAAGCCGTGAGGAACAACAAGGACTGTTTGGCCGAGCGAAGTCGCGATGGAAAACGGATACGGCTTCGATTCCAAGACATGTGAACTGATGCTGCTAAACGCTGCGTCAGCCCAAGCAAACAGCGTCGCCAGTGGCTCCGCGTCCGGCACCTCAGTCGGTACGGTATGCTTGGTACTGGAACGCACCCATTTGACGTCTGCGCCAAAGTCGTCAGCGCCGAAAAAGCCGCTTAGCAATGATCTGAGGTTTCTGTGCGTTGTGGCAACGGAATTTCGGTTCAATTGGCTCTGTGAGGCGAGTTCTCGCAGCTCGTCACCGTAGACTTTGAGAGCCGCCTCCGTTTCATCTCTGTTACACAGAACACCATGACGACAACGTTCATCTGCCCAAGCCACGAATCGGTTCAAGTCGACGTATCGACCTCGCAACGTCCAAGGGCTTAAACCTAGATCAGTGGCCTCCGAGAAATGTTCAATAAGGCGTCGAACCGCCTTAATACGCCTATCGTCGAGACAGTCGAAGCTTTGGTCTTCAATCCTCCTCGGCGCAGTATTGCGCTTAAGGAAGCAGAATCGTCCGACGTCGAGTCGACCGCCATGATTCGGCCAAGAAAGCAGCGCCGCCTCGGGACGCATAACGACGACGCCCTCAGCCAAAGGTAAAGATATCTCTTCAGTCCTGCGCACCAACACGCACCTCCGCATTGCGCATGCGTTGAACAAGATGCGTCAGGTGTTCGTTCCATCCATCTTGGACCGCGTCGAAGAGGGTGAGCTTTTCTCTGTACTTGAGATACCGTTCAGTAATAGTTGGACTGGAATGCCACATGAGTTGACTAAGCTGGGTCAGCGCCTCGGTGTAGGACATTGATCTATTGTTAATATTTTCCTTCCAACCATCTACTTTGTTCAACCCGAACGTCGCTCGAAGATCGTGAAAGCGAAATTCGTAATGCGGGTTGCTCATTCGCATCCGCATCGCGGGAAGCAAATAGTCCGCGATGTATTGCCGAACAAGTTGGCCGTTCTTGGAGTGCCGCGAAACGTATGGCTCTCGGCTCAACTCAGAAGGTTTTCGCCTTGACGCGTACATTGGGGCGCCACGATTGCTCAAGAAAAGTGGTTGACCGGGGTCGTCGCCGCCGACAGCTTTTCTGCGACGAGACAGGGCGCGTTGGCTGAGCACGTAGACATGAAGATCTTCATAGAGCCACTTCGGTAGGTGGAGAACACCCTTGACGCCACCTTTTGTATCGATGCCTGTGCCTGGACCGCAAGGCAGTCGGAACACGTTGCCCTGTATCTCCAAGGGAGCCTGCATGACGTGCCGACATTTGATAGTCAGAACCGTTTGGATTCGGGCTCCGCTAAACAGCGCGACAAGGAAGATAAGAGTCATCTCAGTGTTGCCGCGGTCGAGGAGCGCTTCCACCAGAGCTTTTTGCTCGACCTGTGGCAGCGGTCTGAGCTTCCCGCCGTCATCAATATTCTCGCTGTAAGGGTCGGCAGCAGTTCGTCCTTTGATAGACACATCGGTCGTCGCAACTTTGAGCAAACCGGTGAATCCTTGAGCGTTTAGCACTTGAACGAAGCGATCTTCTTCGACCCAAGTGGGATGACTCGGGACAAAATGCGCTGCGGACTTCAGCCAACGATAAAACCGAATCACCGTCCCCATGCGGCGACGCGCGGTGTTGCGGGTGATCTCGCCGGCCTCAACGGAATGAGTCAGATATCCGTTAAATCGATAGGTCGGGCGTTGAAGCTTAAAAGATGGAAAGTTCAGCCAGTCAATTGTCTTCTCGTCAACAAACCGGCGAAAAGCGGCCAAGTCCTGCGCAATAGTCGCGTAGCTCAGCATCTCGGGCGCGAGTTTGCCCACTAGCATGTCGACTAACCATAGATTTGCCTCTAGCCACGGCGAGCCGTCGGCGTTCCGGACTACAGGAAAAAGAGGGAAAGTGTGCGGCGACCAGCTCGGCTTGTTGTCACGGCGTCTGCCTGAGATCGCGTTGATGTCGCCCACTGGCCTCGTGAAATACGTGAAGGTCCCGCCACCTTCCGTCGGAATGTCTACCCGAGTTACGTTTTTCCCGGGACCGTCAGCAACTTCAGTGAGAGATAGCTCCGGCAACGTTATCTTGTTTGCTACGCTTGTCATCTGCCCTTTGTGGCTACGCGAGTGCGTGTAGTTGTTCGGTGAGTACATTGTGTCCATTTTGATATAACTTGCATATCTAATGTGTATCTTTCGAACTTGCACATAGACAGTCGGTGATCAGACATCCGTAGCGGGTCTGTTGCAGCGCGGCGAGTGCTTCCACGCCATCGTTCACCACGTCGCAGGCAAATCCGAGCAAGGCCAGTTGATGACGGATCAGTTCCTGATTCACCGGATGGTCTTCCGCCACAAGAATCAGCCGGCCGCTCGCGATGGCGCGTTCCCTGTCGGGAGGCACCATCGCCGTTTCCGCAGACTCCCGCGCGCGCGGTGCGGGAGTCGACAATCCCGTGAGTGAAGCGGCGCATGCTGCACCGAGCCCGCGCCAGGAGATGGGATTGATACTCACGCGCACCGCGTCGTCCAGAACGCGGTATCCGGTAGGCTTGGGCTTTTCTGTCAGATAGACGACGCGCGCACGTGAGCGCACGGCGGCGGGCACTTCCAGGTCCTCGCCGAGGAACACCAGTTCGACGTCGGTGAGCGCTGCCGGGTCGCTCAACTCTGCGGCACCCTGACTGACCCGCCGCAACTCGATACCGAGCGCCCGGCCAAAGTGCACCAGCGCCTGTGCGACACGTGCGTCGGAGACGGCGACGATTCCTCGCTTGCCGCGCAAACCACTGACCTTATAGTGCTGCGCCTCGATGGGCATCACCACGCGCACGGTCATGCGGGTGCCTACCCCGGGCGTGCTCTGCAGGTAGAGCGCGCCGCCCATCAGCGCAATGAGCTTGCGGCAGATGGTCAGACCAAGTCCTGTGCCGCCGAAGCGCCGTGTTGTCGACGATTCAGCCTGCACGAACGGTTCGAACAAGGCCGCCTGAACCTCTGGCTCGATACCGATTCCTGTATCTTCCACGCTCATCTCGAGCGTCTGGGTCTGTTGTGTCTGCTCCGCGACGGCGACGCGCACGTCAACCTCACCGGTCAGTGTGAATTTGATCGCATTGCCAAGCAGGTTGAACAGGATCTGACGCAAACGCACGCTGTCGCCGCGCAAACTGGCAGCAACTTCGGGCGCTATATCGACGCGCACCTTGAGGCCCTTTTCGTGCGCGCGTCCAGCGAGCAACCCCACAGCGTTGTCGACCAGATCGCGCATGTCGATCGGTTCCGCCTCGAGGGTCAAACGGCCGGCTTCGATCTTCGAATAGTCGAGCAGGTCGTCCAGGATCTGCAGCAACGCGCCGGCGGACTCATGGATCATGCCCAGCATTTCGCCCTGGTCGGCATTCAGTTGCGTACGTTCGAGCACTTCGACGAGGCCTAGCACGCCGTTCATCGGCGTACGGATTTCGTGGCTCATCATCGCCAGAAAATCGTCCTTGGCACGCGAGGCGGCCTCGGCGAGATCGCGGGCCCGTGCAAGTTCCTCCGAACGCGCGTGCTCCGCGCTCGCATCGACCCAGTATCCGCTCCACACCACGCTGCCCGATGCTTCACGACGCGGCACCAGTTCGGCGCGCACCCACCGCAGACCGTCGGAGCCTTCAGAGCGAAACTCCATGTGAATCGGGGTCTCGGAGCGCGCCGAGCGCTCGAGTTCAGCCAGCACGCGCGGCCGGTCTGCCGCCCACACGCGCTCGAAATCGATGTCACCGGGCTTCGCGAGCGTGTCGCTGTCACCGCCCAGCAAGTGCCGCGCATTGCCGCCGATGTAAGGAAACGAGTAGCGGCCGCGCTCGTCGCGCCGCAGTTGAAAAACCACCGCCGGCAGCGAGCGCGTCACGTCAAACAGGCGCCGCTCGTTTTCGCGGGCTAGCATCTCGGCGCGCCGGATATCGGTGATGTCGACGACCGTGCCGAGCACGCAGGAAGGCTCGCCATCCACATCCCGGCATAGGTTGGTCCAGAACAGACCGATCCGCATCTCGCCATTGCGGTCCGCAAACTCAAGCTCGAGCTGGAAACGCTCGCCATTTTTCAGCATTTCGCGCGTCGCGCTTTCCAGCTTGCGGCTATTGTCTAGTCCCCACGCCTGCACATCCCGGCTCGTCCGTCCCAGCACCGCCTCGCGCCGCAAGCCTGAACTCACCTCGTAAGCGCGATTGATCGCCATGTAGCGTCCGTCGAGATCTTTTGCGACGAGCGGATAAGGCACCATCTCCATCATCGTCTGCTGGAAGTTGAGCTGTGCCGCCAGCTCGCGCTCGGTCCGCTTGCGCAACCGCACCTCACGCTGCAGCAGCAGGTAGGCGCGCAGGGTCACCGCCAGCGCTACGCCGATGCCTATCAGCAAAGGCAGCAGACGCAGCCATGCCTGCTCGGAGGGTGTCAGCACGACACGCCGCGCGGCGTAGTCAGATGGCGGATCGAAACTCGTTCCCAACCAGCGAGCGCGGATGGCGGCCTCGTCGGCCGGATACATGGCGGCCAATGCGCGGTCCAACGCGTCGCGCAAGACGGGACGATTTCGCGCCACGGCAAAGCGCAGTTCGCTGGGCCTGCTGCTGTCCTCGAAACCGATGCGCAAGCCGCGGAACTCGTCATTCGCGAGCGTGTACTGAACCGACGGGGTGAAGCCGAAATAAGCGTCCGCATCGCCCTTTGCGACGGCCCGCAACGCCGACGCGGTGTCTGCGAAAGCCGTGATCTGGGCGTGCGGAAAACGCTCGCGCAGCAGCCGGTCCATCGCAAAGCCCTTCTCGACCGCGATCCGTGCGTTGGCGAGTTGCGTGGCATCTTGCACGGCCTTGTCGTCAACCTTGACGACGACCGACGTTGAGGCCCGGAAATAAGGTGCGGTAAAGCTGAGGCTGTGCTCGCGCTCCGCAGTGCGCGCCATGCTCATCACCAGGTCGACCTTGCCGGACGAGAGGGCCGCGAGCAGTTGCGGCATATCGGGATAGGTCTGCGTCTCGATGACGACGTCCGGTCCGACGAGCGCCCGCAAATAATCGCCGCTCAAGCCGGTAAGGCGCCCATCGTCGACTGCTTCGAAAGGCGCCCATCCGTTTGCGAGCATGCCGACGACGAGCCTGGCGGGAAACGCGCCACTCGCCGGCGCGGGAGTGTCCGTCGGCAAACTGGCCGCAAGCGTGAACGGCGCGACGAAGAGCATGACGCACACCACAGCGGCCTGCAGCAGATGCCGCAATAGTGCGCGTACAGTCCAGCGCTCTGACGCGTTCACGACAGGTAGGGATCGCTCCGCAGGGGAGCGGGAATCAAGCGACCTCACCTTGCTCTCCGCTCTGGCCGCCCCGGCTTGCGCGTGGCTTGCCCCACAGGCGCGCGTACAGAACGCCGGCGGCGATGCCCCCGGCCAGCGGCGCCGCCCAGAACAGCCAGAGTTGATCTAGCGCCCAGTCGCCGACGAACAATGCCGGCCCCGTGGAGCGAGCCGGATTGACCGACGCATTCGTGACAGGCAATGCAATCAGATAGATCAGCGCGAGGCAGGCGCCTTTGACGAGTGGCGAAACGGAGCGCGAGACGTTTCTGCGCGACATCAGCAGGTTCGTCATCACCAGAGCGAAAGACATCACCGACTCGATCACCAGAGCCGAATGAAACTGATAGTCCGCCGGGGAATGATCACCGAAGCCATTGGCGCCGAACTCGCTTGCTGCCAGCTCGAACCCCGGGCGCCCGCTCGCCACGTACGCCAGCAGCGCGGCGCCAGCGATCGCGCCGAGGATCTGGGCGGCGATGTACGGCACCAGATCGCGAATCGGGAAGCGATTGGCAACAGCCAGGCCGACCGTGACGACAGGATTGAAGTGGGCACCGGACAAGCGCTCGAGTGCGTAAGTCGCGGTAGTGAGCGCGAGCCCGAAAGCGAGTGCCACCTGGAGTACACCGTAGCCCGGTTGCGGCGCTGCTGTATTCAGAACGATGCTGCCGCATCCCACGAACACCAGCCATGCTGTGCCCGCACCTTCGACCATTAACCGTTTAACCAGGGTCATTACTTCTCCTCCCGCTCTCCGAGTTACACGGTGCGAAAGAGCGCACTTGGCGCCGGCCCGCGGCCATGCAGATTCTCTAATCAAATTTGCATGCCGAATCATCTTTTTGTGAGAGGTCATTGCAATCACTCATGAGACGCATGCCACTCGAAAGTATGGAAGAGCGACGCAGATCTACTAATCGGACGACTCCTAAATCAGCGGAACTACCCGACAATGCCTGGGGAGTTCTCTCACAGGCCCTCAGGTCAATCCAATCTGGTGTGCGTATTGGATCAGGGCCGTATCGGACTCGAGCCCAAGCTTGCGCATCGCACTGCGCTTTTGCGTGCTAATGGTCTTGCCGCTGCGCTCGAACCGCAGCGCGATCTCGCTGATAGGCATGCCTTCTATATAGAGTCGCAAGACCTCCCATTCCCGCGCACTCAGAATACCGGCACGCGGGTGTGGGAAAGCTCCCGCCTGGCTGAAGACGGCTTTCACGCTAGCTGATAGAAAGTTACGTCCTGCGACTGCGGCGTCGATCGCTTCCGTCAGCGCATCGACGATATCGCGCTTGTCGACGATGGCCGATACACCCAGATTCAACAGACCGGCCAACGTGGGAGGATTGCAGATCATGGTCAGCACCACGACGCGCGGATGCGGCGCGTACCGCAAGATGCGCCGCAGAATCGGCGTGGCGTTGTTGAGACCGTCGATATCCGGCATGCCGATGTCGGACACCACGACATCACAGGGGCACGTGTCGACCAGTTCAGCCAGCGTTTGCGCGTCGGAAGCCTCGCCGACGATCGACAGGTGGGGCACACTTTCCAGCAGATGTCGCACGCCGGCGCGCACGCAGCAATGGTCGTCGGCCACAATGACTCGAGTAGTCGGATTCATCGTTTTGTTGTGTTGTTATCTGACGCTCCGTGCACGCAGTGCATCCCCCGGAGTGGCCAGGTATTTTTCTTACCGCCGCGCAGACTCAGCGCGCGCGACGCCGTATCGGATCAGCGCCGGCTTTTCGGGAAATCGTCTGTCAGCACACCATACTCGACGGAGAACTTGAATAACTCGGAGTCGGTGCGTAGCGCGAGTTTGCGCATGGCGGTACATTTCTGCGCGCTGATCGTCTTGACGCTGCGGCCAAGACGCGTGGCGATTTCCGTCACGCCTATGCCCGATGCGTATTGCTTGAGCACCTCCAGTTCCCGCGGCGACAGGAGTTCGCGCACGAAGTTCAGACGCCGCTCCACGGTCGCTTCGGCGATCAGCGCGCGCACCGCTGGCCCCACATAACGCTCGTGAGCAAGCGCACTGACAATCGCCACATGGATCAGATCGACCCGGTCGCGCTTGCTCATCACTGCATCGACACCCAGCGACAGCACATGCTCCAGCGCATCCGCATCCGTCTCCATGGTCAGGACCACCAGCGCCACCTTGGGGTGGAGCTTGCGAAACCGCCTGATGGTGCCGAAGCCATCTCCTCCGACGCTGCCCGGCATGTACAGGTCCATCACGGCGAGATCGCATTCCAGGCGATCGGCCTCGCTAAACAGCTCAGCTGTGTCGGATGCCCTGCCGACAACCGCTACGTTGGGAAAGCCAGACATCAGGTTCTCGACGGCCAGCAGGACAAGCGGATGATCGTCCGCGATGATGGCTCTAATGGGTGTGCTTATGTCGACGCTTGCGTTCATGGTGTCTGGCTCCCCCAGTTCTCGTTTACCAGTGCTCTCTAACGGAACAACTGGACTAGAGGCGAGCATCAAACATTTGCCAGGACACAAACATCGGATTGCTCCGAAATGCTCACCGATGGTTGCTTCTACAACCGTTTTAATTCGCAATCCGATTTAATCGTCAGACGCCACCCTTGGCTTTGACAAGCGCATACAGACCAGGATCAGTGGTGACACCGAGCTTCGTCATGGCAAAGCGTTTCTGTCGGCGGACGGAGCGAATATCGCGTCCAAGCGCGAGAGCGATTTCAGATACCGACTTGCCTTGTACGAACATTCCGATCACTTCCGACTCTCGCGTCGACAAATGACGCGTCCGTGGCGCGGCGTTCGATTCAATTCGAACTTCGCTGAACGCTTCGAGGATAGACCGGCCGATGTACGGGCGACCCGTGCTGGCGGAGCGCATCGCCGTCACCAGTTCATCCATCGGCTCGGTTTTGTTGAGTATGCTCACCGCATGATCGGATGCGGCCGAACGAAGAATGGCCGCGTTCGTCAGGTTGGTCAGCACCACCACGCCAAGCGCTGGCCAGTCATGGCGAATGCGCTGGATGAGACTCAAGCCGTCCGCCATCGCGCCGCTGGACTCGGGCATGTTCAGATCGGTGACGAGCACATCACAAGGGACGTTGCGCAGCAGGTCGATCAAGCTGGCCGGGCTCGTCGCCTCCCCGACGATCGTGATGTCGCGATGCGCAGAAACTGTGGACCGGACCCCAAGCAAAACGAACGGATGATCGTCCGCCAGGATGACACGAATGTTCACCATGATGTTCTCTCGATTGTTGTATGTGTATGCGCATCGTTCGCTTCGACAAAACGCTGTCAGGCGCGACCCTGACCTGGCTCGAGTCGGCTCGGTCCGACTCGGCACACGGCGTCGAAGCGGTGTGGAATGCGCCTCCATAAAACCATCTGATGAACACGATTTGAATCGGAGCTTTCCGAATCAATTCACATTTCGACCGCAGTTCCTAAAGCGAGGAATGCAAAACTTTATCTACAGGAGTAAAGAAACCTCTTGCGTTAAACCCGAATCTGAACCCAAACCTGAACCGCTTACGGCTCGCACCGCACCTGCGCAGACGTCGCGGCGCGAGCGCCGGCAACCACCGCACGCGGGAACACTGGCAACGCGATCAACGCACACGCACTGGCGAGTGCCCACACCAGCGGCCAGGAACCAACAGAGAGCAGCAGTGGAATGACCAACGGTGTCAGGAACAAGGTCGAAAACGCAAACGTATTGCCCATTGCGAGCGCAGTGCCGGCGCGACGCGTGCCGGCCAGTGTCGCGAGTTCGGTGAAGGCAACGCCATGCCAGGCCGAAGCGCTCACGCCACCCAGCAGGATCAGTACGGTGAGAACCGCCGCCGACGCCGCGAAATGCGCGCCGGCCACCACGGTCGCGAGCGCCAGCACCGCGAATAACCCAGCCGTTATCAGGCAGCACGCGCGCATATAGGCTCGGCGGTTGCCGCGCCGGTCGGTCCAGCCACCGCTCCAGACACGCGCGATCGCGGCGCCGGCTTGCAGGGCCGCCATCGTCGCGCTGATCAGCAACACGCCGACGTGCGTGAAGTCGTGCAGAAACACTGTGCCGAACGTGACCACCGCGATCTGCGGCATGCACAGCGTGCCAATGCCCAGTGCGACCCGCCAAACACGGGCATCGCGCAACGGGCTGATCATAGTTGCGCTCGAAGTACTCACTGCGTCCGACACCACCGCCCCGGCAACGCCAGGCCGACTGTCGGAATGTTCATGTACCGATGGCTCATGCAGCCAGTACCACGCGAACGCTGCCGTCACCGCACACAACAGCGCCAACACTCCGTACACGCTGGCGAAACCGAAGTGCGCCGCGAGCGCCGGCAACATCAACGCGCCCACACCGCCGCCTGCGGGCACGGCGGTCTGCCGGATGCTCATGGCCAGTCCGCGCTCGCCGTCACGGAACCATGCCATCACCGCACGGCCACTCGAACCATTGACACTCCCGCCCAACAACCCGACCAGCAGCAGGCTGGGCGCCAGCATCGTGAGACCCGGCACGTGTGCGCCGCCTGGCACGACGAACAACGCCATGCCTGCCAGCGCGACCGCCGTCGCTCCCAGGCCGAGCAACAGAACCTTCCGGTCACCCCAACGGTCGGTCAGGAGCCCCCACGGCAGCTCGCTGAGCGCAATGCCAAGCCCAAGCATGCCGAGTACCAGTCCCAAACCGCTATTGCCGATGTGGTAGCCCGAGCGCAGAAACACCGCAGTCGTCGGGATCCCGGAAAACGCGGCCGAAAAGCTCGCATTGGCGGCAAAGCCCACCCCCAGCACCTTCCACCTGTGATTTGCGCCGCGTGCGCGGGACGCCTGTGCCGCAACCAAGGAGCCGCTTCCCATGATGCCTCCCGCAAAGAAGAATTGCGGCCATCGTACGACTGGACGAACCATCGGAAAAGCCGGAAAATCGGATCACTTCCATCGGAGAATCCGAATCATGAACTGGCGTGGTTTCGATTTGGGCCAACTGCGAACTTTCGTCGCCGTGGCTGAGGCCGGCAGCGTGTCGGCGGGTTCAGAGCGGGTGTTCCTGTCGCAGTCGTCGGTGAGCGAGCAGTTGAAGAAACTGGAGGAGCGCGTGGGCCAACCGCTGTTCGTGCGCAGCAAGCAGGGCGTCGCCGCGACCCAGGCCGGCGCGCGGCTGCTCGATCATGCGCGCCGCATTCTCGCCATGAGCGAAGCTGCGTTCGACGACCTGCAAGGTCACTCGCTCGACGGCGAGCTGCGCATCGCCATCACCGACTACTACCGCCCGCACGACATCGCCCGTATTCTGAAAACGTTCTCGGAGCAATATCCGCGGTTGAAACTGCACGTCACCGTATTGCCAAGCGCGGTGATCGACGAGCGCGCCGGAGACGACGCGACATTCGACATCGGCCTGTCGTTGCGTCTCGTGACACCGGCTAACCGGCGCGGCGCGGCAGGCGGCGGCCGCCCGCAAGGTGTCGTCGTGCGGCGCGAGAAACTGCTGTGGGCCGTCGCAGCCGATGCGGATCCGCGCGTGAGCCAACCGTTCCCGCTGGTACTGCTACCGTCCACGTGTCAGTTGCAACGCTTTGTCGTCAAACTGCTCGACGATCTCAACGTCGCCTACCTGATCTCCCATTCGGCGTCGGGCGTCGCGGGTCTGCAACTGGCATTGAAAGCCGGACTCGGGATTGGATGTCTGAACGAATCGTCGATCGGCCCTGGGGTTGTCGCGTGTGCGCCGAGCGTGGGCCTGCCGGCGCTCCCCGCGGTCGAATTTCACCTCCTGCCGGGACGTACGGGAGAAAGCGAACGCGTCAGCAGCGCGCGCGCCGCTTTGGTGCGGCTGTTTAGTTGAGGCACCAGACCCACGCACTGCCTCATTGGGGTCGCCTCGCAGCAACAGAAAAAGCGACGTTGAAAGCGCCAAGGATGCCGCCTATGATTAATCAGCTTTTATATGAGTTACCTGTCCGCAAGCGCTGACGGTAGCTGCAGACGATCCAACAGGTAATCAAACGGGATTTCGAAAAAGTAAATGCGCAGCCCCGTTGTTTCGCACTCCGCATAAACTCACCTCAATTCGTTCCGATTCACAGTTTCGCTGTCGCGGTCTAGAGCAGGTTTGAAGGGCTGTCATGCATCGGCTTGTTGCATGCATGAAAACCAGACGTCAACAACACGTCCCCCGAGGCTTGGCGTGCATCGAAGAACTATCGAATCGTCGATTCTGTTTGTGGCTTTCACCACGTGGGCCTGTACGACGCTCGCCGCCACTGACGCGGACGCCCCCATGCCATCGGCAATGGACCAGCGGGTGCGCGCCTGCACCTCCTGCCACGGTGTGCAGGGACAGGGGCGCGACAACGACTACTTCCCGCGCATCGCAGGCAAGCCTGCCGACTATCTGTTCAATCAGTTGATCGCGTTTCGCGACGGCGGGCGGACCTATCCGCCAATGGGTTATCTGATCGCCTTCCTGCCCGACGACTACCTGCACAAGATCAGCGAGTACTTCGCCA
This sequence comes from Paraburkholderia sp. GAS33, assembly GCF_050436645.1. Classification (NCBI taxonomy): domain Bacteria; kingdom Pseudomonadati; phylum Pseudomonadota; class Betaproteobacteria; order Burkholderiales; family Burkholderiaceae; genus Paraburkholderia; species Paraburkholderia sp. GAS33. The sequence continues at coordinate 611,915 of NZ_JBNDMP010000005.1, read as the reverse complement.
ACCTGCAGCCGCCCTACCCGAATGCCGACACCGGCAACATCTCGCCTGCGGTACTGCAGTACGGCGAGCGGCTAGTCACGCACGGCGACCCGGCCCGCAAACTGCCAGCATGCGCGGCCTGCCACGGCGCGAGGCTGACTGGCGCGCAACCCGGCATCCCGGGACTGCTCGGTCTGCACGCGAGCTATATCGCCGGACAGATGGGGACCTGGCGCTCCGGTACGCGCCATGCGGTCGCGCCCGATTGCATGCACGCGATCGCCGTCAAGCTGACCGACAAGGACATCACCGCGGTGTCGAGTTGGCTTGCCCGTCAGCCGAGGCCAGACGATCCACGGCCGGCCTCATCGAGCGACGGCACGCTGCCGTTGGCCTGCGGGAGTCAGCCGCAATGAAGCCGATCTCCGCACATATCGCACGGGTTCCAGGGACGAGTCGCCGAGCGTCTGCGCGTCTCGCCGTCGTCGGCGCCATCGCCGTTGTCTTCGCACTGAGCGCCCCGCATTCGTCGTTGATGCGCAACGCGTCCGCTGCCACAAGTACTACCGCAACGAGCGCCACGCCAGCAACCGCAGCAATCGCCGCCAACACAGGCGCCGATACCCGCCCCGACATCGTCAAACGTGGCGAGTACCTCGCGCGCGCCGGCGATTGCATCGCCTGCCATACCGCGCCGCGCGGCAAGATGTTCGGCGGCGGACTCGCGATGGAAACGCCGTTCGGCACGCTCTACTCACCGAACATCAGCCCCGACGCGCAGTACGGCATCGGCGCATGGAGTCCGGACGCGTTCTTCCACATGATGCGCACGGGCATCACACCGGACGGCAAGCTGCTCTACCCCGCCATGCCGATCGCGCAATACACCAAGGTCACGCGTGAGGACTCCGATGCGATCTTCGCCTATCTGCAATCGGTTCCGCCGGTGCGTGAGCCAAGCCATCCGCAGTCGCTGAAATTCCCCTTCAACCAGCGCAAGCTGCTGCTCGGCTGGCGCACGCTGTATTTTCGCGAAGGCGAGTACAAGCCGGATCCGACCCACTCGGTGGAATGGAACCGCGGCGCGTATCTGGTCGAAGGACTCGGCCATTGCACGCTGTGCCACACGAAGATCAACCTGCTCGGCGGTTCGTCTCAGCGCGACCAGTTTGCCGGTGGCCTGATTCCCGTGCAGAACTGGTACGCACCGTCGCTCACGTCCGACAAGGACGGCGGTCTCGGCGACTGGAGCGTGAAGGACATCGTCGATCTGCTGCAGGCCGGCATCTCCGATCGCGGCGCGGTCTATGGTCCGATGGCCGAGGTGACCTATCACAGCCTGCAGTACATGACCGACGACGACATCAGGGCGATGGCGGCGTATCTGAAGACGTTGCCCGATAACGACCGTGGTCGCAAATCCGGGCCACCGGCGCACACCAACACCAAAACGTTCGAACTCGGCGGCCAGATCTACATGGATAAGTGCGCGCTCTGTCACGGCCACAACGGCGAGGGCCAGCTGCAACATTACCCGCCGCTCGCGAGCAACCAGTCGATTGAAATGAATTCGGCCGTCAACCCGATTCGCATCGTGCTGAACGGCGGCTTTCCGCCAGGCACGCAACGCAATCCCGAGCCGTACGGCATGCCGCCGTTCGGCCAGGAGTTGAGCGATACGGACGCCGCCGCTGTCGTCACCTACATTCGCACTGCGTGGGGCAATCATGGCTCGCCCGTGACGGAGCGCGAGGTCAACGAACTGCGCAAGGCACCACTGCATTGAGCCGCGAGGCACACCCGCCGCGCGAGCGCATGAACTGATCTAAACAAACGTTGCCCGAAGGAGATCCTTCAGATGGACGTCAACGAGAATCCGAGCGCAGCGCCACCCTCCGATGAAGAAATCGAACGCGTGGTGGCGGCCGGACCGCACGGCGCGATCGCCGTGGCCGGGGTCGCCACGCTGATCGTGATGGCGATCTGGGTCGGCTTCTATCTCTTCGTCTTCCTGCCGCGTGGAGTCGTTCACTGATCATGGCGACGCCCACTCCTTCTCCTGACCATCCAGGTGGCGCCCATGCCGTCGCCCTGCGCGCCGAGCGGCGCTGGGCGATTTTCGCGTCGGCGCTGATCCTGTTGATGCTGGTGATCATCGTGTTTTCCGGCCTGCATTGGGCCATGATGCCGCCCTCGCGCGTCGAGACCGTGGACCCGACGCGCCTGCAGTTAAGCGGCGAATTCGTCGACGACAATCTCGGCTCCGCAGTCGAAGCCGACGGCTCGGTCGTGGTGCGCTTCATTGCCCAGCAGTACTCATTTACGCCGCAGTGCCTGCTGGTGCCGGCCGGTACACCGGTCACCTTCCGCACCACCAGCGCGGATGTCGTGCACGGCCTGCTCGTCACGGACACGAACATCAACACGATGGTCGTGCCGGGCTACATCTCGACGCTGGAAACCAGCTTCGCACACCCAGGCGATCATCTGATGCCGTGCCACGAATTCTGCGGCTTCGGCCATCAAACGATGTGGGCGCACGTGAAGGTGATCGACAAGGACACCTTCTTCGCACGGGCAAAGCAATCAAGGAGGCTGAGCTGTGTTTCTCGCTAAGCGACTCGTTCTCGCGCACTTCTGGCTCGCCTTCATCGCGTTTCTGATCGCGCTCTTTCTCGGCTCGTGGCAGATGCTGGTCAGGAGTCCGCTGCTGCCGTGGGTCGGCAACCCTGAGTTGTACTACCGCTCGGTCACCGCGCACGGCACGGTGATGGCGTATGTATTGCCGACTCTCGTAGCGATGGGTTTCGGTTATGCGATCGTCGAGCTCGCATTGCGCCAGCCGCTGGTAGGACTCAAATGGGCGTGGGCCGCGTTCTTTGTGCTGGCGGTGGGAGCAGTGGTCGCCATGGTGCCGGTGTCGCTGGGGCAGGCGTCGGTGCTGTTCACCTTCTACCCACCCATGATAGGCAGTCCGCTCTATTACATCGGCGTGGTGCTGGTGGTGGTGGGCTCATGGATCTGGGTCGCGCTGATGCATGTGAACCTGCGCGTCTGGAAGCGCGCCAATCCCGTCAAGCCGGTGCCGCTGGCGATGTTCGCGAACGTGGCAGGCGCGTATCTGTGGGCATGGACAGCGATCGGCGCCGCGCTTGAAATCCTGCTGCAGATTCTGCCGGTCGCATTCGGCTGGAAGACCACCATCGACGCCGGTCTCTCCCGCGTCCTGTTCTCGTGGACGCTGCATGCGATCGTCTACTTCTGGCTGATCCCCGCCTATATCGCGTACTACACGATGGTGCCTGGCGCGATCGGCGGACGGCTCTACAGCGATTCGATGGCGCGCGTCTCGTTCATCCTGTTCCTGATCTTCGCGATGCCGATCGGCATTCACCATCTGTTCGCCGATCCGCAGGTCGGTGCAGGCTTCAAATTCCTGCACGCGGTGTTCACCGGGATGGTGTCTGTACCGACCTTGCTCACCGTGTTCACGATCTGCGCGTCGGTTGAGATCGCCGGCCGCCTGCGCGGCGGCAAGGGCGCGTTCGGCTGGCTGACCGCGCTGCCGTGGCGCAATCCAATGATGCTGGTGCTCGCGTTCTCGTTCGTCATGCTGGGGCTAGGCGGTGCGGGTGGCCTCATCAACATGAGCTACCAGTTGAATTCGACGATCCACAACACGCAATGGGTCACCGGTCACTTCCATCTGATCTTCGGCGGCGCCATCGTCATCATGTACTTCGCGATTGCTTACGAGTTGTGGCCGCAGCTCACCGGACGCGCACTGTGCTCATTGAGTCTCGTGCGTGCCCAACTATGGCTGTGGTTCATCGGCATGATGGTCGTGACGCTGCCGTGGCACTACGTCGGCCTGCTCGGCGCGCCGCGACGCATGGCCTACTACGACTACAACGCGCCAGGTCTCGAGCAGCAGGCGGTGTGGGTGGCGATGTCGGCGATCGGCGGTTTCGTACTGGTGATCTCCGGCGTGCTGTTCATCTACATCCTTGCGAAATCGCAGTTCGGACCCCTCACACAGCCCAAGGAATTTCGCTTTAGCCTCGCCATTCATCCGGTCGATCACGTGCCCGCCGCACTGAACAGCTTCGGCCTATGGGTTTCGTTGATGATCGCGCTGACAATCGTCAACTACAGCGTGCCGGTCTTCCAGTTACTGCGGCTGCAACAGACTTCCGTGCCGGCGGTCGTCGTCGGAGCGCAGCGATGAATCACGAACGCGTCTTCAGCTTGCGCAATCCATGGTTCGTGACGAGCGTAGGCGGAACGCTCGTGCTTGCAGTGATTTCGATCCTGATCGGCTTTATCTGGCTGCCGTCAGCCAACAGCGATTTCACCGGACACGGCTTGTGGGCGACCATCTGCAGCGCGGCAGGCGCACCGTCGAGCTGGTACGGTGGCGGAGCGAACATCGCGGGGCCCGCGCCAAGCGACGTGGTGGTGTTGCCGCCGGTGCGCTATGCCAATCCAGATGCGGTTTCGATTGGACGCGGTGCGACGCTCGCCACGCAGAACTGCTCGATGTGCCACGGCGTGCTCGGCACCGTACAGGTGACGGCTCCTGCGTTGGCCGGCCAATACGCCGATGTGATCTACAAGGAGTTGCGCGACTATCAGAACGGACTGCGCGCCAACGCGATCATGCAGCCGATCATCCACAATCGCAGCGATCAGGATCTGCACGATCTGGCGGCCTATTACGCCTCGCTGCAGCGTGCCGCACCGGCAGAACCCGGCGCTACCGACACTGCTCAGGATGCCAGCGCGGTCAGGCTCGCCATGCAAGGCGACCCGATCCGCAATATCGCACCGTGCGCAGCGTGCCACGGGCAACTCGACCGCAAAGGCGCTGCGCCATGGCTAGGTGGACAATCGTCGATCTATCTGGCCGCGCAAATGCAGCGCTTTGCGAGCGGAGAACGGCATAACGACATCAACGAACAGATGCGCAACGTCGCGCGGCATCTGACGCCGGAGGAAATCGACGGGCTGGCGAAGTACTATGCAGCGCAGCCTTGACATCCCGGCGGCCGCGCGCAGTCAGCGGCACAGTTGCGCCGCTCATCACACGCTACGCCGCTACCGGTCTTTCAGTCGACGGGCAGCAGCGACCGCTCTACGCCGCGACCGGCTCGGTGCGGCCGACGCCCGTGTGCGCGCGGCCCGTTGCCGGTGACCGCACGGACGCAGCGCCGGAGCCCGATCCAGTACGGAACACCGCGACCGCAGACGTCAAACGGCGCGCCTGATCTTCCAGCGAACTGGCAGCCGCCGCAGCCTGCTCCACCAGCGCCGCGTTCTGCTGCGTGACTTCATCCATCTGTGCGACGGCGAGATTGACCTGATCGATGCCGGTGCTCTGCTCCGTCGCCGCAGCGGCAATCTCGCCCATGATCGCGCTCACGCGAGCAATCGCGCCGACGATTTCCGTCATCGTCGTACCCGAACGCTCGACCAGTTGCGCCCCCGTCTGCACGCGCGCGGTCGAGTCGTCGATCATCGTCTTGATCTCTTTGGCAGCACCGGCGCTGCGCTGCGCGAGCGAGCGCACTTCGCTCGCCACCACCGCGAAGCCGCGGCCTTGCTCGCCCGCGCGCGCCGCTTCGACCGCTGCATTGAGCGCGAGGATATTGGTCTGGAATGCAATGCCTTCGATCACTCCGACGATATCGGCGATCCGGCGCGAATCGTCCACCATGTGATTCATGGTGCCCACCACCTGCTGGGTCAACTCGCCGCCCTGCGCCGCCAGCGTCGAAGCGCCCTGCGCCAGCGAGCTCGCCTGCTTGGCATTCTCGGCGGTCTGTTTGACGGTGGAGGTCAGCTCCTCGATGCTCGCCGCGGTCTCTTCGAGCGACGCCGCCTGCTCTTCCGTACGCTGCGACAGGTCGGTGTTGCCGGCAGCGATTTCGCTGACACCGGTATCGATCGATTCGGTACCCTGACGAACGATATTGACCGTCGAGATCAGCGAATCCTGCATCTTGCGCAGGGCTGCTGCGAGCTTGCCCATTTCGTTGTCGCTGATGACTTCGATGCGGCCCGTCAGGTCGCCCTCGGCAATCCGCTGAAACTGCCCGATGGTCGCATCCACCGGGTGCACGATCGCCCGCACCAGCACGACTCGCGCAAGCCACGAAAACACCAGCGCCAGCACCATGCCCACCGCAACCGCAACGCTGATAGCAAAGAAGCGGTCCTGCGCATCCTGATAGCGCTGCGCGCCGTGGTTCAGTTGCAGTTGCTCCAGCGTGAGCATCGCCTTTTCATAGGCGTTGTAGAGCGAGGGCAGTTTGTGCGCCTGCAGTTGCTGGAAAGACGTCTTGTCGCCCGACTTGAGCGCGGCCATCGCCGGTTCGACGCCCTCGTGCAGGAAGATGTCGCGCTTGTCCTGCATGTCCTTGATGAGACGTTGCTCTTCGTCACCCGAACCGGCGCGGCTGACATAGTGAGCAAGGCGGTCGTTTGAGATCTTCAGATACTGGTCGAAGCGCTGCAGGACCGCCGACGCGCCATCCTGATCGTTCAGGTCGGAGAGCGAGGCGTAGGTAGCCAGCGCAAGGCGCAGCCGCAGCAACTGGCCGGCGCTTCCCTCGAGATCGGCAACGGCTGGCGTATCGACCGTGTACATCTGCTGCAGCGAGTCGTTACTGGCACGCAACGACAGCAGACCCGCCGCCGCCCCGATTAGCAGTACGACGCCGAAGAAGGCGACCATCAAGGTCAGGCAGGTGCGGATTGACAGCTTGTTAAGCATTTGGGCAAATCTCCATTGGGCGACCTGCCGGCGGTTAGCGAGAAGCTCCGGTCAGGCGTGCTGCGCCCAAGCCCCCTCGGCCAGGTCCGCAACTTGATTAAAATTTAAGCGAACGCCCCACAGGATGGACTACGGCCGTTTTGCCGAAAACTTTATGGTTCGTCAGACAATTACCCTTACCGTTTCTCTTCACGACACGCAATCCTGGATACTGGTAGCCTTGCAAACCTCGCGCCGGCTGGATGCCGACGCCCTACCGGACTGTGCTCATGCTCCGCGCCCTTGCGACCTTGCTGGTGTTCCAATGCCTCGGTGAAGGCGTCTCGTATCTGTTCAAGCTGCCGGTGCCGGGGCCGGTGATCGGCATGCTGTTGCTATTCGGCTTTCTCATGCTGCGCCCGCAAATCGCAGACGCGATCGAGCCGACCGCGCTGGAACTGCTGCGTCATCTTTCGCTGCTGTTCATCCCGGCAGGTGTCGGCATCATGGTGTCGGCCGGCAAGGTCCGCGGCGATGCGCTGGCCGTGGTGGTCTCGCTCGTCGTCAGCACGACCCTGGCGATTGCCGTCACTGCGCTCGTCACTCGCGCGTTGCTGCGGCGGCAGCGCAACGAACCGGCTGCGCAGGAGCGTGCGCAATGAGCGCGATTCCCAAACTCGGCGCCATCTGGGTCTATCTCGCCGCGAGTCCGCTGCTCGGGCTGACCATCACGCTGCTCGCCTATCTGATTGCCCAGGCCCTGTATGCGAAGTCGCGCTTCAACCCGCTCGTCAATCCGGTGCTGATCGCGGTGGCATTGCTCGTGATGCTGCTCGAAATCACCGGCACACCCTACGCGACCTACTTCGAAGGAGCGCAGTTCGTCCATTTCCTGCTCGGGCCGGCAACGGTCGCGCTGGCGCTGCCGCTTTACCGGCAATGGCCGAAGCTGAGGCGCGCGGCGTGGCCCTTGATCGGCGGTCTGGTGGCGGGTTCGTTGACGGCGATTGCGTCGGCAGTGGGCGTAGCGGCGTTGTTCGGCGCCTCGCATCAGACCATCGCGTCGCTCGCGCCTAAATCGGTGACGACGCCAATCGCGATGGCCGTGGCGGCAGAGATCGGCGGTATTCCGTCGCTGACTGCCGTGCTGGTGATTACGACCGGTGTGTTCGGCGCGGTCTTCGCTCGCTCGATCCTGAACCTGCTGCGCGTGACAGAACCCGAAGTGCGCGGCTTTGCGCTCGGCGTGGCCTCGCATGGGATCGGCACTGCGCGCGCCTTTCAGGTGAGCGAAGAGATGGGGGCGTTCGCGGGACTAGGCATGGGCCTGAACGGGGTATTCACGGCATTTGTGGTGCCGGTGTTGCTGCCGGCGATTGCGCCCTGGCTCATGCGTTGAGCCAAGGCGGCGTTTCGTCGTCGTGCGTGAAGTTGCTTCGCGCACGACGTGCTGGAGGAGTATCTGAACCGCTAGCGGACCCACTCCAGCACGTCATTGCATCAATGCGGTGGCGAGTGTTTGCGCCGCCGCCTTAGCAGGCCACCATCTTTTCACGCGCCCACGCCACTGCGGCGCGTGCCGGAGCAACACCAGTCGCGCGCACGCGCTCCGCCAGTTCGAAGACCCGCGGACCGATCTGCGCAACTTCGGCAAGCACGGCCTGCTCTTCACCCGAGCCCTGATATTCCCGCACGCAACTAATGATGCCGCCTGCGTTCACGAGGAAGTCCGGCGCGTAGAAGATGCCGCGCTGATGCAGCACATCGCCTTCGGCGAGCGAGATCAACTGGTTGTTTGCGCCGCCCGCCACCACCTTGAAACGGCAGTGCTTCGCGACCGATTCCGAAATCGAGCCGCCCAGCGCACACGGTGCGAACACATCGGCTTCCACGTTGACGATTTCTGCCGTATCCACCACGCGCGCATTGAAGAGTTGCTGGGCGCGGGCCGTTTTAGCGGCGTCGATATCCGACACGATCAGCAGCGCGCCCGCTTGATGCAGACGTTCGCACAGACCCCAACCTACCGAGCCGAGGCCCTGTACCGCAACCGAAACGCCGTCGAGCGTCTTGTGCCCAAGCGCCGCTTGCACGGCCGCCTGCAAGCCTGTGAACACGCCATAGGCAGTGCGCGGCGACGGGTTGCCACCGTAGACGTCGTTATCGCGCGGGATACCGCTCACGAAGCCGGTCTCACTCTGCACGGCACGCATATCGTCGGCGGTCGTGCCGACGTCTTCGGCGGTGATATAGATGCCTTCCAGCGATTGCACCAGCCGTCCGAACGCCTTGAACAATGCCGCGCGGTCGAGCACTTCCGGACGGCGCAGGATCACGGCCTTGCCGCCGCCGAACGGCAGATCGGCCAGCGCGTTCTTGAACGCCATACCTTGCGACAGACGCAGTGCGTCGTTGTACGCCTCGTGCTCCGACGCGTACTGCCAGAAGCGGCAGCCGCCGAACGCAGGGCCGCGCGCCGTGCTGTAGACAGCAACGATAGCTTGCAGTCCGGAGGCGGCGTCGGTGGCGAGCACGATGCGTTCGTGAGCGGGTTCACCGTGCAGTCCAAAAAGGTTGCCGGCGGCAGTGGTCGTCAGTCGGTCCATCAGTATTCCTTCCTTGTGGGCGGAGAGTTCAGCATCCGCGCGAAGCGATGGCTTCGCGCCTGGCCGCATGCGGTCCGGATCGCGGTGGCGTGCGGAGTACGGGCGAGGCGCTGGTATTCGTGATTTGAGCGCGCCTCGACGGCAAGAGTGTATGCGTCCAAATCCGGGGATTTCTTCTGTTTATCTGGCATGATGCGGCCTATGGCAGAAGTAATACCTATATTTCCTTTTTACTAAAGACGAATCGTCTCCTCACGCGACGCGATGTGGAGAGTGCATCAGAGGACAACATGAAGCTCGACGCAATCGATCAGCGAATCCTGCGCGAACTGCGCAGCGACGGACGTCTGTCCAATGCCAAACTGGCCGAACGCGTCGGCCTGTCGGCCACGCCGTGCTGGAACCGGGTGCGGGCGCTGGAAGAGTCGGGCGTGATCGAAGGTTATGCCGCGCTGCTCAACCAGAAGGCGCTTGGGCTGCCCGATACGGTCATCATCGAAGTCACCCTCGAGAAGCACGACGAACGCACGCTGGAGCGCTTCGGCGAGGCGCTCGCTGACCTGCCTGAGGTGGTCGAAGCGTTTCTGGTGTCGGGCGAATACGACTATCTGATCAAGGTGGCGGTGGCAGGCACCGAAGGGTACGAGTCGTTCCTGCGACGCAAGCTCTACCGGCTGCCTGGCTTTCAGAACAGCCGCTCGATCTTTGCCTTGCGCTGTCTCAAACGCTCGGTCTCCGTGGAGCCATAGAGGCCCGCCCAAAATCGATTCCGAACTGGTGCGTGCTGCACCAGGAGGCGGTAGGTGGTTTCCTCTACTTTGGGCGTATCCAAAATCACGTTTTCTTTCGGCGTGATATAAGCGCGATACCGTTTCGACCGTGCCGGTAATCATGAAAACCATGCACGGCTGGCATTTTGTAATCCAATCAGCCAGTTACATCATGCCAGGCCAGACACCGGACGGATGGACGGAATCGAGCCATGTTTTTGGCATGCCTTCTGCTTAGGCTGCCGTCGCCTCAAACCAGCGTGCCGCCGACACAATCGGCATCGCACGCTGATGGGACTTTCGATAACGAATGTTGCGCGTCAACGGCAAAACGCTTGCCGGACAACGCGCATGACTGCTGGCGCACGGCTCGTGCGCCGATGTGCAAGTCGTCCATGGTTGTGGCTACAACGACAGGAAGAATCGTAAGTGAAACGTATGCAAGTGACATTAGCCGCCGGACGGTGGCACCGCCTGTCTTCCGACACCCCATTCCTCATCCGATGTCCCCACCAGCACATGGGCCGGGACGTCCTGTCGCGCGGCCTCTTCGGCTAAGCCTCGTCGTGCCGCGACATCACGCATTGCTCTGCGCCCCCTGCCGCCTTGTTGCGCGGGGCGGGGACTTCTCTTGAACCTCCTTCTTCGAACCAGCCTATGAAACTGTCGCAATCCCTTACTGCGGTGCTCTCAGCGATCACGCTCACTTTTGCCGGCGCAGCGTCGGCGGTCACAGTGCCACCGGGCACCACGCTTGCCGCCAAGCAGGAACTCACGCGTCAGGTGCCGGCCGAAGTCGAGTCGCTTGACCCAGCGCATATCGAATCGTGGACAGGCGACACTATTGGGCTCGATCTGTTCGAAGGCCTCACCCGTATCGGCGCTTCCGGCGCAGTCGTGCCGGGCGTCGCCCTGTCATGGACGCGTACTGCTCCCGACACCTGGGTCTTCAAGCTGCGTCACGACGCGAAATGGAGCAATGGCGATCCGGTCACCGCGACAGATTTCGTCTACGCGTGGCAGCGTGTGCTCGATCCGAAGACCGGCTCGAAATATACGATCCTGCCGGAGTTCATCAAGAACGCAAAAGCGATCCTCGCTGGCAAGGCGCCGCTAACATCGCTGGCCGCACGAGTTGTCGATCCGTATACGCTTGAGGTCAAGACCGAAGTGCCGGTCGCTTTCTTCACCGAACTCACCGCCATGCCGGCCATGGCACCAGTGAACAAAGCAACGGTGGATAAATTCGGCGATAGCTGGACGCGCCCTGGCAACATGGTGAGCAACGGTCCGTACACGCTGAGCGACTGGGAGCCGAACAACCGCATCGTGATCGTCAAGAACGCCAAGTACTGGAACGCGCCGCAAGTGGTGATCTCGAAGGTCACCTACGTGCCGGTGGAAAGCGACGAGACGGCGATGCGCATGTATCAGTCCGGCCAGATCGATTACACGTATTCGATCCCTTCGGGTGTCTATGCCCAGGTCAGCAAACAGTTCGGCAAGGAACTGCAGACCGGGCTGCAGCTTGCAACCTACTTCTACAGCCTGAACAACACCGACCCGGCATTCCGCGACCCGCGCGTGCGCCAGGCGCTTTCGATGGTGATCGACCGCGACCTGCTGACGTCGAAACTCACTCAGGCAGGCGAAGTGCCGATGTACGGCCTCATCGCCAAAGGCACCAAGGGCGCTGCTGTCTACACACCAGACTGGGCGAGCTGGCCGATGGCCAAGCGTGTCGACTACGCGCGCGGTCTGCTGAAGGCAGCGGGCTATTCGGATGCGAAGCCCCTGACCTTCACCCTGACGTACAACACCAGCGATCTCCATAAGAAGGTGGCACTCTTCTCAACCTCCGAATGGCGCACCAAGCTCGGCGTGAACGCGAAGCTGGAAAACGTCGAATACAAGGTACTGCTGAGCGAACGCCATGCCGGCAAGGTACAGGCCTCGCGCGATGGCTGGTTCGTCGACTATAACGACGCGATGTCGTACTTCGATCAGTTGCGCTGCAACGACGTGCAGAACGACCAGCAGTTCTGCGACCCGAAGGTCGACGCACTCATCGATCAGGGCAACCTGCAACTCGACGACCAGAAACGCACCGCCCTGCTCACTCAGGCGCACAATCTGGCCATGAGCCAAACGCCGCTGATCCCGCTGTTCCAGTACTCGGCTGACCGGCTCGTGAAACCGTATGTGGGCGGCTATCTGCCGACCAACTATGTGGATCAGCGTGCCTCGCAGGACATGTACCTGCTGGCGCACTAAGCCCCGCTCACTGACCACCGAATATTGAAGTAACGGAATCCGCCATGCTCGCCTACGCGCTGCGCCGCACCCTATGGGTCATTCCAACCGTTCTTGCCGTGATTACGGTGTGCTATTTGATGTTGCACGCGACGCCGGGCGGTCCGTTCGACACTGAAAAGCACCTGTCCGCGGCCACCCTCGCGAATCTGAACGCGAAATATCACCTCGACCAGCCGCTCTGGAAGCAGTACCTGCTGTATCTGAACGCGCTGCTGCATGGCGATCTCGGGCCGTCGGTGCGCTACGTCGACTGGTCGGTCAACGACCTCGTCAGCAAGGCGCTGCCGGTCAGCCTCGGCGTGGGCGGTCTCTCGGTGCCGATCGCGTTGGTGATCGGCGTGTTGCTTGGCACAGCCGCTGCGGTGCGCCGCGACGGCATCACCGATCGCATCGTGATGCTGCTCGGCAACGTCGGCAACGTGATTCCGCCGTTCGTGCTCGGCCCCGTGCTGGTGTGGGTGTTTGCAATTCTGCTTAAGCGCTCGGATGGCCACGGCTGGCTGCCCGCCGGCGGCTGGGGCGACGGTGGCTGGCGCTACCGCGTGCTGCCGATGGCCCTGCTGGTGATCATCAACGTTTCATCGATTGCGCGGGTGATGCGCGGCAGCATGATCGAAGTTCTGTCGGGGAATTTCATTCGCACCGCGCGCGCGAAGGGCATGCCTGGTCATGTGATCGTGCTGCGGCACGCACTCAAGCCCGCCTTGATGCCGGTGGTGTCGCTGCTGGGCTCGATCTGCATCTCTTCGATTACTGCCGCCGTGGTCACGGAGTCGGTGTTCGCGCTGCCTGGCCTCGGACAACTGGTGGTGGACGGCGCCATCAACCGCGATTACACGCTCGTGCTCGGACTCGTGGTGCTCACGACCGTGGCGGCCGTCGTGTTCAACCTGCTCGTCGATCTGGCGTACGCGTGGCTCGACCCGCGCATCCGCTACTGAGATCCCGGCAACGGATCCCACGCCTTGATCATCGAACTACGATCTACGATAGAGACACCATGAACACCTCCCCTTCCACCGCTGCGACTACAGCTACCGCCGCCCCGCGACGCTCGCGCAGTCCGCTTGAGCTTGCCTTCAGGCAGTTTCTGCGCAACCGCGCGGCGCTCGCCAGCCTGGTGATCCTTGGGATCATCATCATTGCCTGCTTTGTGGGTCCGCTGCTTCTCTCCAACGATCCCGCCGCCAACGACTGGGGCGCTATCAGCATGCCGCCCACGCTGCTGGGCCAGCACTGGTTCGGCACCGACGAACTCGGCCGCGACCTGCTGGTACGCACGCTTGCCGGCGGACGTGTGTCGCTCGAAGTCGGGCTGCTTGGCACGCTGGTGTCGGGACTGATCGGCGTCGCGTGGGGTGCGACGGCCGGCTATATCGGCGGACGGACCGACGCGGTGATGATGCGTATCGTCGACATGATGTACGCAATCCCCTACATGCTGATCGCGATCCTGATGATGACGCTGCTGGGCCGCGCGTTCTACCTGGTGGTGCTGACGATCAGCGCGTTCTCGTGGCTCGACATGGCGCGCGTGGTGCGCGGTCAGACGCTATCGCTGCGGACCCGTGAGTTCATCGACGCAGCGCGCGCGACCGGCGTGAGCACACCGGGGATCATCCTGCGGCACATCGTGCCGAACCTGCTCGGCGTGGTGGTGGTGTACGCGACGGTCACGGTGCCTGGCATCGTGCTGACCGAATCCGTACTGTCGTTTCTCGGCCTGGGCGTGCAGGAACCGATGACAAGCTGGGGAGTGCTGATCAACGACGGCGCGCAGAAACTGGAGTCGATGCCGTGGCTGCTGCTGTGCCCGGCGGTGATGCTGTGCGTCACGCTGTATTGCGTGAACTTTGTAGGCGACGGGCTGCGCGACGCGCTCGATACCAAGGAGCGTTGAGATGGCGTTGCTCGAAGTAAAAGACCTGGGGGTGCGCTTTACACGGCGCGATGCCTCGCCCGTGGACGCGGTGCAACGCGTATCGTTCACGCTCGAAAAGGGCAAGACGCTGGGGATTGTCGGCGAATCGGGCTCGGGTAAAAGTCAGACGGTGATGGCGCTGCTCGGGCTGCTCCCCGGCAATGGCCAGACCTCCGGCGAAGCGCTGTACGCGGGCCGCAATCTGCTGGCGCTGAGCCAGCGCGAACTGAACCAGATTCGCGGCGATCGCATTGGCATGGTGTTTCAGGATCCGATGACGTCGCTCAATCCGTTTCTCACGGTCGAGCGTCAGATGACCGAAGCGCTGCAATTGCACCGCGGCGTGTCGCGGCGCGATGCGCGCCGCCAGGCCATCGAGGCACTGCAGCGCGTGTGGATTCCGGACGCGGCGCGACGTATCGATCGATATCCGCATGAGTTTTCAGGTGGCATGCGCCAGCGCGTGACCATCGCAACCGCGCTGCTGACCGAACCCGAAATCCTGATTGCCGACGAACCAACCACCGCGCTCGACGTGACGGTGCAGGCGCAGATCATCGAACTGCTGCGCGAGCTGAATCGCGACCTGGGTACGGCGATTATTCTGATCACGCACGACATGGGCGTGGTGGCAGGACTCGCGGACGACGTGATGGTGATGTACGCAGGCCGCACCGTGGAGCGCGCGAGTGCGCAAGCGTTGTTCGAGAACCCGACTCATCCGTACACGCGCGGGCTGCTCGATGCGCTGCCGCGACTCGACGACACCGACGGCACACACGACATCGATGCCCCGTTGCGCACGATTGCAGGTAATCCCCCAGCGCCGGGCGAGGCCATCGAAGGCTGCGCGTTTGCGCCACGCTGTGCGCTGGCAAAGGACCGCTGCCATACGACGCGGCCCGAACTGGAGGCCATCGTCGACCGGACGGACGGCTGGCGTGCTTGCCTGCGCCCGGTCGGCGAGATGATGGAGGTGGTGCGGTGAGTAACACGGTGACGCAAAGGACGGTGGGTATGGGTGACGGGACTTCGGGAAAGCCGCTGGGCAGCGCGGCGGGTGAAGCACGCGTCAACGTGGCGGGCGAGCCAGTGCTGACGGTGCGCGATCTCAAGGTGCACTTCCGGGTGCCGCGCGGCGCGTATCCTTGGTCGTCGAAAGCGATCTTGCGCGCAGTGGATGGCGTGTCGTTCGACGTGCGACGCGGTGAGACGCTGGGACTCGTAGGCGAGTCGGGCTGCGGCAAGTCGACACTGGCGCGAGCGATTATCGGTCTCACGCCCGTGACGGAAGGCAGCGTGCGCTGGCGCGATACGGAGACGGTGACCGAGGGACGCCGTCCGGCCGCCGCGATGGAGCGGCTGCGCAAGGACGTGCAGATGGTGTTTCAGGACCCGCTGGCCTCGCTGGATCCGCGGATGACCATCGAGCAGATCGTCACCGAGCCGTTGAAGGTACAACGGCCCGGCCTGGGACGTGATGAGACTCATGCGCGCGTGGTAACGATGCTGGAGCGCGTGGGTCTTGGCGCGCATCATCTGTCGCGCTATGCGCACGAGTTTTCGGGCGGACAGTGTCAGCGGATTGGGATTGCGCGGGCGCTGGTGGGTGAGCCGCAACTGGTGATTTGCGATGAACCTGTGTCCGCGCTGGATGTTTCGATTCAGGCGCAGATCGTCAATCTGTTGCGCGATTTGCAGCGGGAGTTGTCGCTGTCGCTGCTGTTTGTCGCGCATGATCTGGCGGTCGTGAAGGCGATCAGCCAGCGCGTGCTGGTCATGTACCTCGGGCGCGTGATGGAGCTGGGCACGCGGCAGGAGGTGTATGGGTCGCCGCAGCATCCTTATACGCGGGCGTTGTTGTCGGCGGTGCCGCGGCCTGATCCTGCGATCGAGCGCACGCGCAAACATGCGGTGCTGACTGGAGAGATGCCATCGCCGCTCAACCTGCCCTCTGGATGTGCGTTCCGCACGCGCTGTCCCGAGGCGATCGCAGCTTGCGCCGAAGAGGTGCCGCAGTCGATCTCGCGTGGGACGGCGGATCGCAGGGTGGCGTGCATTCGCGTGGGAACGGATCTCCGTGAAGCGCCGCCGGTTATTTGAAGGTTAGCAGGAGCGCGCTGGGCGGCTTAACCTCGCGCCTCCGTCACTCCCTTTCCAATCCGCTGCCAGACCGTAATCACCGACAGCGCGGTCAACGCGCACCACAGCCAGTCTGCCCAGTGCGCCAGCGGCAAACCCAAACCAATCCACAAACCAAACGCGCCGACCGCGACGGCGCGATCGCTCTTGCCAAGCGGTCCATCATAACGACGCGTGGCACCAGCCAGCGGTCCGACCAGACCCGCGCATTCGACCACCACCGCGGACAGCACAAACACCCAGATATCGGCCGGATTAAACTCGGGTATCACTAGAAACGGCAATGTCAGGGCTATGTCCGAGACCACATCTCCCAGTTCATTCAAATAGGCGCCGAGCGCGCTCTTTTGACCGAATTCGCGCGCCAGCATTCCGTCTATCGCATTGAGCGCCATGCGCAAAAACAGCCAGACAGGGATCAGCAAAAACAGCCGGTAAAGCGGAAATCCGAAACCCGCCACGATCCCGACGAGTATCGATCCAAGCGCAGCCGATACGGTGACCTGATTGGCAGTGACGCCTGCGCGTGCGAGTTGCCGCACCAACGGACGCAGCAGATTCTGGAACTTCGGTTTTAGTGCGTATACGCTCATAGCGCGCTCGTTGATTGGCGTCTTGAATGGTCTTTCGGGAAGTCGGGCGACATGTCCCGCGCCCGCTCTGTTTGTGCTGTCACAAACAGCGACATCGTCATTTAAACGGCAACGAACGTCAAGACGAGCCCGAGCAAAGCGATGTGGTGCTTGTCATGGAAACTCGTCATAATGCCGCGACTGAAATCTTCTGCTCTGGCATACGATGATTCGCATCGCATAAGAATGCGTCGGTGTCAGAAGGATTCTGGCCGTCGGCAGAAGTTTGGATAACGAAGATAAGCGCGAGGGCAAGCGACCGCTTGCAGCGCATCGCTTCGAGAGGAGCATCCAATGAGTACCTGGCACGCGTGGGAACGTGACTTTCTGCTGGGCGTCGTACGCCTCGTGGCGGGTGCCTATCCTGTATGGCATCACGGCGCGCCGAGCGCCGCGCAGACCATCTACTTTTCGAATCATACGAGCCACATCGATACGCTAGCGATCCTCGCCGCGTTGCCGAGTGAGTTGCGTCATCAGGTTCGCCCCGTGGCTGCGCGCGACTATTGGCAGCGCGGCAAAGCCAAAGTGCATATTGCGCGCGATCTGCTCAACGTCGTGCTGATCGACCGCAAGCATGAAGGTGAAGGCGACCCGCTCGATCCGGTCCGCGAGGCATTGCGGCTTGGCGAGTCCGTGATCATTTTTCCCGAGGGCACACGCAGCGCCGAAGCATTGCCGCAGGCATTCAAGAGTGGCATCTTCAGACTTGCCAGCGAGTTTCCTGATATCGACCTATGCCCAGTCTACCTGGAGAATCTGCAGCGCATCATGCCCAAAGGCGCAATCTGGCCAGTGCCGCTAATCTGCAAGGTGCATTTCGGCGGCACGCTGCAATTAAAGCCCGAAGAGGCGAAAGCGGATTTTCTGCGCCGCGCCCGCGACGCGATCGTCGAACTTTCTCCTGCTCGGGAAGCGCTCGAGACTGCGGCGAGAACAGCCACTTCAGATCAATAGCATTCCAAAACATTAAACACTATGAGAACAGCGTTCTGGGAACTTGTGGGCGGCCTCACCGGCTTTCTGGCCATTGCATCGATTATCGGTGCGATTCTCGCGTGGCGCGACGGCGGTAAAAGCGCGACCATCGCCAATCTGAACCAGCGTATTCGCGCCTGGTGGGGCATGATCGCGATCATGGCAATTGCGATCGGCCTCGGGCCGACGGCCACTTACATCGTCTTCGCAGTGGTGTCGTATCTCGCACTGCGTGAGTTCATCACGCTAACGCCGACGACGCCGAGCGATCACACCACGCTCTTCATCGCATTCTTCATCGCGATTCCGGTGCAGTATCTGCTGCTGTGGGTCCGGTGGTACGGGATGTTTTCCATCTTCGTACCGGTGCATCTGTTCATCACGTTGTCGCTAGTGTCCGCGCTGACGCAGGATACGCACGAGTTTCTGAGCCGCAACTCGAAGATCCATTGGGCACTGATGGTGTGCGTCTATGGGTTGAGTCATGCGCCCGCTCTTCTGATTCTGGATATCCCGCACTATGAGGGCGAGAACGCGCTGCTGCTGTTCTTCTTCCTGCTGGTGGTGCAGATCAGCGATGTGTTCCAGTATGTTGTCGGCAAGCTGTTCGGGAAGCGCAAAATCGCGCCGTTGCTGAGTCCGTCGAAGACTGTGGAGGGATTCGTCGGCGGAGGGCTGCTGGCTACGTTGGCTGGCGCGGCGCTTTACCGGATCACGCCGTTCAGCTTCGGCGCGGCGTTCCTGATGTCGCTGGCAATCGTGTTGGCGGGATTTGTCGGCGGACTCGTCCTGTCCGCGGTTAAACGCTCGCTGGGTGCGAAAGACTGGGGTTCGATGATTGCCGGGCATGGCGGTGCGCTGGATCGTGTCGATTCGATCTGTTTTGCTGCGCCGGTGTTTTTCCACCTGGTGCGGTATCTTTACGTGCAGTAGACGGATATGAACCGACCGTTCCTGACGGCCGGCCGGCTCCATTATTCGAACCGTTGCGAACACTCTCGCAGTTCAACGAACGAGATCAAGATGAGGAGCAAGACATGGCGATAACACGGCAGGTCATCACATCCCTTCAGCGCGACGGCACCGACCTGCTCGGCACCAAGGGCGTAGCGGTCAAGATTGTGGACGAAAGCATTGTTTCTGGCTCACTGCTAACCGTCGAAAGCAACCACTTCTGCGTGCTGAAATCACGCGGCGCAGTGCTCAACGTGTATGAGACGGGACAGTACGCTCTCACTACGCCTGACAAGCCGCTGCTGGGCTCCATCGCCCAAGGGTTTTTTGGTGGTTCCTCGCCATGGGTGTTCGAAGTCATCTACATCAACCGCGCCAAACTGCTGATTCGCAGCCAGGGCATCGCGACCAGCGCCGAGATGGCTGAGATGGCGTATCAGGTTGATTACTATATTCACATCGATACCAAGGAGGCAGCGCTCGATCTTATTACGCACCTGCCGTTTAACGGCAACCTTATCGATACGCAAGAGGTCGCCGATTATGCCGGTCCCGCAATCGAGCAGGCGATCAACCAGATCGTCCAGGTGACGAAGATGGAAAACATCAACGAGCATATCAACGAGATCCGTGAGTCGGTCAAGACGCATCTCTCCGATTTCCTGAGAACGTTTGGCATCATGCTGAATGACCTCAAGGTCCTGATCGTGCCCAAGGACGAGCGGATGCGCGAACTCATCTCGCTGCAGGCTATTGGCCTCTCGCCGATCGAAGCGGTTCGTTACTACCTTGCGCTGCGCATGGCGGAAAAGGGCCTGGTGTCTGCGCCGAATGCGGCGGCGGGATTGCCCTTCCAGATCGGCGCGCCCGCCACCGGAATTTATCCGCTCGGACATGAAGCCGGGTTCTCTGGAAAGAGCTAGTCATGGACTCAAAATTCTACGACGAAGGGGCGCTCCGCCAGGCGGCGATCAACCTGTTTCACGGCTGGGGCTACAACTTCTACCGCACCGAAAATCAGCTTCGCGCTGACGATCAACTCGTGCGTAGCAAGGCAGGATGGCTGCTAGGGATGGCGCGTTCCAATGTCGAACGCGCTGAGTCCGATTATCGACGTGAGTTTATCGGCACACCCACCCGCGAGAAGCCGTTCCCGAATCCGTCGAATATGGCGGCTGCGCAGAAGCTCGAACGGCTGGCGGGAGACATCGGCACGGTCAGTGGCAGGCTGCAATCCCAGCCGGTTCCGGAGAACGATCGCATGACGCAGCGCTATCGTCAGGAAGCCGAAACATTGAAAGTGTTGATTGGCTGTGACGAGCGGCTCGTAGGGCAGTGTTCGCTGCTCCATGCGATGCTCGATGGACGCAATGGTCTATGGATACTGGAGCATCTTGACGAAGTTGAAGAAGGGTTGGCGGCCCTTCAGTTGACGTTGCGGAGTCGAGAGGCAGCTTTGCTTGATCGCACGGTCTGATTCTCTCCGCTCTCCCAACCCAGGGCCGACGCTGCAGGCTATTCTGGCGGGTCGGCCCCGCCCAAGCTCACGCAGCAGACATTAGCCCGCGGTCTCACGTTGATCGTAGCGAGCTCTCGCACTCTCGACCTCAGGGAGATGCTCGTACGTCCATATGTAAAGCGCCTGGAATGGGCCATCGAGCGACCGCCCCAGCGCCGTGATTTCGTATTCGACGGAGATTGGCGAAGTCGCAATCACTCTTCTTTCGACAATTCCGTTTCGCTCGAGCCGACGCAAACACTGCGCCAAGGCTTTCTGCGTGATCCCTTCAATGCGGCGCTTGATCGCGTTGAATCGCATCGGCCCGGGGCGTAGCGACGCAAGGATCAGAACCGACCACTTGTCAGCGATCTGATCGAGTAGCAAACGACTTGGGCAACTGGCAAGAGACAACACCTCTGGTTGACATTCCGACATGGCGGTTTCCTGAATGCTACCTGGTAGCAATGTGGTGACTCATTGACACCTAGTATAAAACATATACCATCGGTTTTTTCGTTCATGAGGTGCATCGATGACTAGTTCGCAACTCGACGTGTTGTTCAGACCGTTTCAACTGAAAACGCTCAACCTGAAAAACCGCATTGTGATGGCGCCCATGACGCGCTCCTTCTCGCCAGAGGGTGTGCCCGGCGCTAACGTGGCGGATTACTACCGGCGGCGCGCATTGGGTGAGGTCGGTCTTATCATCTCCGAGGGAACGGTAATCGATCGCCCGTCGTCGCGCAACGATCCGAATATTCCGTTCTTCCACGGAGAAGCATCGCTTGCTGGCTGGAAGAAGGTGATCGACGCCGTCCACGAAGCGGGCGGCAAGATGGCGCCGCAGATCTGGCACGTGGGGTCCGTTGCTAATCCGTTCACTGAATGGCGGCCTTCCTCGCCGGTCGAGAGTCCTTCGGGTCTTGTGGCACCTGAAAAGCAGCGTGGCAAGACGATGACCGATGAAGATATCGCGGATACGGTTGCTGCCTTTGGACGTGCCGCAGCGGAATCGAAGCGGCTCGGGTTCGACACCGTCGAGATTCACGGCGCTCATGGTTATCTGCTCGACCAGTTCTTCTGGGACGGTACCAATCGGCGCTCGGACGCTTTTGGCGGGAACTCGATTCGTGAACGGTCGCGCTTCGCGGTCGAGGTGATCAAGAGCGTGCGGGCTGCCGTCGGAGCGGACCACCCGATCATCCTTCGTTTGAGTCAATGGAAGCAGCAGGACTACGCCGCTCGACTCGCGCATACGCCGGATGAAATGGCCGACTGGCTTGTGCCCCTCGTGGAAGCTGGCGCCGATATCCTGCACTGTTCGCAGCGGCGCTTCTGGGAAGCGGAGTTTCCGGAAATCGACGGGGAAAACGGCCTGAATTTTGCGGGATGGGCGAAGAAAGTGACGGGCGCGGCGACGATCAGCGTGGGGTCGGTTGGTCTTTCAGGTGATTTCCTCGGCACCTTCGGCGGCGAGAGTTCGAGCCCGGCGGGTCTGGACAATCTGCTCGACCGCATGGAGCGCGACGAGTTCGATCTGGTCGCCATTGGCCGCGCAATACTCAGCGATCCGGAATGGGTGACGAAGATTCGTTCGGGTGAGACCGGTCAGTTGAAGGACTTTAGTCCGGCGGCGTTGGGGGAGCTTTACTGAGTTCAAGAAAAACCCCGCTCAAAGGCGGGGTTGATCTTTACACTTTCTGATTACGGGTGGTTAGAACGGAATATCGTCGTCCATCTCATCAAACCCACCACCGGCCGGCGCGCTCGGACGGCTAGCACCGCCACCGCTACCACCACGCGCCCCACCGCCGCCACCCGAAGCCGCGCGACCACCACCACCGCCGCCGCCACTACGCTCCGACGGCTCGCGACTATATCCACCCTCATCGCCACCGCCGCCCATCGCCCCGCCGCGGCCACCCAGCATCTGCATCTGCTCAGCCACGATCTCGGTGGAGTACCGGTCCGTCCCATCCTGCGCCTGCCACTTACGTGTGCGAATGCGCCCTTCGATATAAACCGACGAGCCCTTCTTCAGATACTCGTTCACGATCTCGGCCAGACGCCCGAAAAACGAAACCCGGTGCCACTCGGTGGCTTCCTTCATTTCGCCCGACGTCTTGTCCTTGTACCGGTCCGTCGTCGCAAGGCGGATGTTCGCCACTGCGTCGCCGCTCGGAAGATAGCGGACTTCCGGATCGGCTCCGAGGTTGCCGACGAGAATTACCTTGTTCACGGATGCCATGAGTTTCTCCTGTTGATTCCGTTGCAGGTGGCGCGGCAACGCACATTTACCATCTCTGAACCGGCCGGCCCGAGACCCAAACTGCGCCTCGCCGGCTACCGGTGAGTACTTACCATCAAGCCTTCTTGCGCGGCGCTGGCGGCTTCATATTTGCCGCGATTATAAGCCAGCAAAATACCAGCCCAGAGCAGGCGAAGAACACTGCGCTCTGCCCATCCGCCTTCAGCAGCACGCCGCCGATCACGCCGCCGATCGCCAAGCCGATAGACTGCGTGGTGTTGTACACCCCGGTAGCCGCGCCCTTGCGCGATCCCGGCGCCAGTTTCGACACCAGCGAAGGCTGCGACGCCTCAAGAATGTTGAAGCCGAGAAAGTAGATAAACAGTATCCCGGCCACACTCAGAATGGTATGGGGTGCGACGCCTAGTAACAACTGTCCGATCAGGATAAGACCAATCGCGCCCACCAGCACGGTCTTCATTTTGCCGCGCGTTTCCGCTGCGATGATGGCCGGAACCATCATGACAAACGACAGCCCCATCACCGGCAAATAAACCTTCCAATGCGACGCCACGGGCAAACCGCCCGCTTCGAGAATCCGCGGCACCACCAGAAACAGCGCCGTTTGCGTCGCATGCAGCACCAGCACGCCGAAATTCAAACGCAGCAGTTCGACGTTATGCAGCACTTCAGAGAACGGCGCGCGCACGTGCACAGGCATCGGCGCATTCGGCACGATCCAGATCACTACGCCGATTGCGAGGATCGAGAAAATGCCGACCAGCGAGAACAGCCCGCTCATGCCGACCCACTGGAACACGATCGGCGCACCGACAATCGCCACCGCGAATGAAACGCCAATGCTGCCACCCACCATCGCCATCGCCTTGGTGCGATGTTCCTCGGACGTGAGGTCGGCGATAAAAGCGAGCACCGCGGACGACACCGCGCCCATGCCCTGAATGACGCGACCGACGATGATCCACGTCATGTCGTGCGCCCCCGCCGCGACAAAACTGCCGAGCGCGAAAATCGCGAGCCCCGTGGCGATCACCGGCTTGCGCCCGACCTTGTCGGAAATCCAGCCGTAGAAGATGTACAGCAGCGATTGCGTGACGCCGTAGGCACCCAGCGCGATCCCCACCAGCAGGACGTTGTCGCCGCCGGGGATGGTTTTCGCGTAGATCGAGAACACCGGCATGATCATGAAGAGGCCGAGCATGCGCAGCGCAAAGATGCCTGCGAGCGACACGGTCGCGCGCAACTCAGGCGCGCTCATGCGTGAAGATGTAGCGGACGGATTGGACATCGGGAACGTGTTTTGAATAATCTGGACGGCCCGGGGCCGGGCGACTCACCGTGGAGCAGCATACCCTCGGCGGCCTGCCGTGAGCGACCGGCGGACTGCGGCAAAGACCCGCAGGCGTCTTGCAGTCGCGCAAAAAGGCCCCATCTGCAACCTTTTCGCACGGCTCTAAACCACCGTCTTACAGCTTGCCGCACGCCTGTTGGGCGCTGTCAGGTAGCCGTAACAGCGGTCTCGAAAAGTCGTTATAGTAGCAGGTTTAGCCTCTTCCTCTTTCCGCCAGTCAATGGCCAGGTAATGGATCAACGCGTGGAACAAATCCGTATCCGTGGGGCTCGCACCCACAACCTGAAGAACGTCAGTCTCGACCTGCCACGTCACAAGCTCATCGTGATTACCGGCCTGTCGGGCTCGGGAAAATCGTCGCTTGCGTTCGACACGCTCTATGCGGAAGGACAGCGGCGCTACGTCGAAAGTCTCTCCGCCTATGCACGGCAATTTTTGCAGCTGATGGAAAAGCCCGACGTCGACCTGATCGAAGGTCTGTCGCCGGCCATTTCGATCGAGCAGAAGGCTACGTCGCACAATCCGCGCTCCACGGTCGGCACCGTCACCGAGATTCACGACTACCTGCGTCTGCTGTTCGCGCGAGTCGGCACGCCGTATTGTCCGGATCACGAGATTCCGCTGCAGGCGCAAAGCGTCTCGCAGATGGTCGATGCAGCACTCGCGCTGCCGGAAGACACCAAGCTGATGATCCTGGCTCCGGTGGTAGCGAATCGTAAAGGCGAACACGTCGAGCTGTTCGAGGAAATGCAGGCGCAGGGCTTTATCCGCTTTCGCGTGCGTTCGGGCGGCGGCACGGCCAATGAGGAAGTCGCGAAGATCTACGAAGTGGACTCGCTGCCCAAGCTGAAGAAGAACGACAAGCATACGATCGACGTCGTCGTCGACCGTCTGAAAGTGCGCGCCGACATGAAGCAGCGCCTTGCAGAATCGTTCGAAACGGCGCTACGTCTCGCCGACGGCCGCGCCATCGCGCTCGAAATGGACACGGACAAGGAGCATCTGTTCAGCTCCAAGTTCGCCTGCCCGATCTGCTCGTATTCGCTGCAGGAACTCGAACCGCGTCTCTTCTCGTTCAACAATCCGATGGGCGCGTGTCCGGAGTGCGACGGCCTCGGCCAGATCACTTTCTTCGATCCGAAGCGGGTGGTCGCGCATCCGTCGCTGTCGCTCGCGGCAGGTGCGGTGAAGGGCTGGGACCGGCGCAATCAGTTTTACTTCCAGATGCTGCAAAGCCTCGCCGCGTTCTACGAGTTCGATATCGACGAAGCCTTCGAAGATCTGCCGGAAAAGGTTCGCAAGATCCTGCTGTTCGGCTCGGGCAAGCAGACCATTCCGTTCTCGTACATCAACGAACGCGGCCGTGCGTCGATTCGCGAGCATGTATTCGAAGGGATCATCCCGAACCTCGAACGCCGTTACCGCGAGACCGATTCGGTCGCAGTGCGCGAAGAACTCGCGAAGTACCAGAACAACCAGGCCTGCCCCGCCTGCGAAGGCACCCGCCTGCGGCGCGAAGCGCGCTTTGTGCGCATCGGCGCGGACGGCGACGCGCGCGGCATCTTCGAAATCAGCGGCTGGCCGTTGCGCGATGCGCTCGGCTATTTTCAGACGCTGCGCCTCGAAGGTTCAAAGCGCGAGATTGCCGACAAGGTGGTCAAGGAAATCGTCGCGCGGTTAATGTTCCTGAATAACGTGGGGCTCGACTATCTGTCGCTGGAGCGCAGCGCGGAAACGCTCTCGGGCGGTGAAGCGCAGCGCATCCGGCTCGCCTCGCAGATCGGCTCGGGCCTGACTGGCGTCATGTACGTGCTGGACGAGCCGTCCATCGGCCTGCATCAGCGCGACAACGACCGTCTGATCTCGACGCTAAAGCATCTGCGCGATCTCGGCAACTCGGTAATCGTCGTGGAGCACGACGAGGACATGATCCGCATGGCCGACTACGTGGTCGACATGGGACCGGGCGCCGGCGAACACGGCGGCATGATCATTTCTGAAGGCACGCCCGATGAGGTGCAGGCGGACGTTGCATCGATCACGGGTCAGTATCTGTCCGGCGCGCGCACCATCGACTATCCGGACGAGCGCAGGGAGCCGGACGAGCGGCGTCTGCGCATCGTCGAGGCTTACGGCAACAATCTGCGGCACGTGACGCTCGACCTGCCGGTGGGTCTCCTGACCTGCATCACCGGCGTCTCCGGCTCCGGCAAGTCCACGCTGATCAACGACACGCTGTACCACGCGGTCTCGCATCACCTGTACGGCTCATCGGCCGAACCGGCACCGTACGAATCGATTGAAGGTCTCGAACACTTCGACAAGGTCATCAACGTCGATCAGTCGCCGATCGGCCGCACGCCGCGCTCGAATCCAGCCACCTATACGGGCCTCTTCACGCCGATCCGCGAGTTGTTCGCGGGCGTGCCGGCTTCGAAGGAACGCGGCTACGATCCGGGCCGCTTCTCGTTCAACGTCAAGGGCGGCCGTTGCGAGTCCTGCCAGGGCGACGGCGTGCTGAAGGTGGAAATGCACTTTCTGCCCGACGTCTACGTGCCGTGCGACGTGTGTCACGGCAAGCGCTACAACCGCGAAACGCTCGATGTGCAGTACAAAGGCAAAAACATCAGCGAAGTGCTGGAACTGACGGTTGAAAACGCCTACGAGTTTTTCAAGGCCGTTCCGGTGGTGGCGCGCAAGCTGAAAACGTTGCTGGACGTGGGTCTTGGGTACATTCGCCTGGGGCAGTCGGCCACTACGCTGTCGGGGGGTGAAGCGCAGCGTGTCAAACTTTCGCTGGAACTGAGCAAGCGCGACACCGGTCGCACTCTATACATCCTCGACGAGCCGACGACCGGTTTGCACTTCCACGATATTGCTCTGTTGCTCGAAGTAATTCACCGTTTGCGAGACCAGGGTAATACCGTGGTGATCATCGAGCATAATCTCGATGTAATCAAAACTGCGGACTGGGTCATCGATCTCGGTCCGGAAGGCGGTGCCGGCGGCGGTCAGATCATCGCTCAAGGCACGCCGGAGCAGGTGGCGAAGTCGAAGGCAAGTTTTACCGGTCGATATCTGGCGCCGCTGCTCAAACGCGACGCCGCCAAAAAATGATGCTGCAAACCCTAGGTTGGATACGGAAATAAGCCATGACCAAGCGTAACGAGGCGCCCGAAGAAGGGCAGGTGCAGGATCTGCGCCCACGCCCGGTCAGGCTGACGAGCGACATGAGCCTGCCCAGACTGTCCGCCGTCGAGATCGGCAGTTACCTGCTAATGCTGGTCGGCATGATCGCAGTCCTGAATCTGCGGCTGCTGGGCGCGTTGCTGGCCGGGCTGCTCGTGTTTCAGCTCATCCAGACAATCGCTCCTCGCATCGAAAGACATATGTCGAGCCAGCGCGCGCGCTGGCTTTCGGTGGTGATCCTGGCCACGGTGATCGTCGGCGTGCTGACGGGCATCGTGATCGGCATCATCGACCACTTCGAAGGCGACGTGCCGAGCGTGCAGATGCTGCTCAACCAGGCCATGCAGCTGATCGACGAGGCGCGCGGGCGGATTCCGCAGTTCGTCGCCAACTATCTGCCGGTCGACGCCGATCAGATGAAAGCACGCGCCACCGAATTGATGCATACCCATGCCGGCATGCTGCAGCAAGGCGGCAAGAACGCGGCGCGGGTTTTCACGCATATCCTGATCGGCATGATCATCGGCGCGATCATCGCGGTCGGGGCGCAGAAACCGATTCAGCGGCTGCCGCTGTCCACCGCGTTCGTCACTCGCGTGATGCGGTTTGCGGACGCCTTCCGTCGCATCGTGTTCGCGCAGGTGAAGATTTCAGCGATCAACTCCGTGTTCACCGGCATCTTCCTGCTGGTGATCCTGCCGATCTTCCACGACCGGCTACCGCTCTCCAAGACGCTGGTGCTCGTCACGTTTATCGTCGGCTTGCTGCCGGTGATCGGCAATCTGATCTCGAACACCATCATTGTCGCAGTCGCGCTCTCCGTGAGCTTTCCGGCCGCGGTCATGTCGCTCGTGTTCCTGATCCTGATCCACAAGCTCGAATACTTCCTGAATGCGCGGATCGTCGGCGGCCAGATCGAAGCGCGCACGTGGGAACTGCTGGTGGCGATGCTGGTGATGGAAGCGGCTTTCGGCCTCCAGGGCGTGATTGCCGCGCCTATCTTTTATGCGTATATCAAGCGGGAGCTGATTTATCTGCGGATGGTTTGAAGGGTTTGATACCGCGAGCCTGAACAGCGGCAGCGGTACGCGTCCCGAACGCCGCGCCCCATGAAAAAGGCCGCCTGTCGCAATGACCGGCGGCCTTTGTTTTTCTGCAAAGAGGCACAGACTCCGCGAATTCAGCAGCAGCAGTTCCCGCTCAACGGAACACCACCGTCTTGCTGCCGTTCAGCACGATACGATGTTCGACGTGCCAACGCACTGCCCGCGCCAGCGTCACGCATTCGACGTCGCGGCCAATCGCCGTCAACTGATCCGGCGTCATGCTGTGGTCGACGCGCTCCACTTCCTGTTCGATGATCGGACCTTCGTCGAGATCGGTCGTCACATAGTGCGCGGTTGCGCCGATCAGCTTCACGCCGCGGTCGAATGCCTGGTAATACGGCTTCGCGCCCTTGAAGCTCGGCAGGAACGAATGGTGGATATTGATCGCGCGCCCCGCGAGCCGCTCGCACAGCTTCGGCGACAGAATCTGCATATAGCGGGCAAGCACCACCAGATCGGCCTGATGCTCGTCGATCACTTCGAGCACCCGTGCTTCCTGAGCCGCCTTCCCCTCGGGCGTCGAAGCCTGCAGCGGAAAGTGGTGGAACGGAACGTCATAGCTCGCGGCGAGTTGATAGAAGTCCTTGTGGTTTGAGATGATCGCGGCAATCTCGATGCCGAGCTGGCCGGTACGGTAGCGGAACAGCAAGTCGTTCAGACAATGACCGATCTTCGACACCATGATCACGACGCGTGGCTTCACGGTCGCATCGTGCAGCTCCCAGTGCATGCCGAACTCGTCGGCAAGCGTGCTGAACGCGGTACGCAGCGCTTCCAGACCCGGATCGCCGCCTACCTGCTGGAAATGCACCCGCATGAAGAACTCGCCGGTGTGGCTGTCGCCGAACTGCGCGGAGTCGAGAATGTTGCTGCCGCGCTCAAACAGAAAGCCGGACACCGCATGCACGATGCCGGGCCGGTCGGCGCACGACAGTTTGAGAATAAAGCTGTGATCGGTCGACATGACCTGGGTGACTCCCTTCTTCAATCCGTGATTCGTTTAGTGTGATGCAAGGACGCTGTGCGTCACGCGTTAGGCAGCGGCCGGCGGCACGAACAGCGCTTCGATTCCCGCGCAGTCCTCAGCGTCGATCCAGCGGCGGCGCAGCAGGCAGTCGAGCGTAGCGAGGCTGGCATCCACGGTCATCGCGTCTTCCTCGATCCAGCGCGCAACCTCATCGATGCGCGCCAGCCGGTGTTCGCCCACTTCGCCGTCCTGATTGCGCGGCGTGAAATCCGCGGGCAACGCGAGGTCGTAGACGAAGATCTGCTCGGCCTGGGTACCCTCCGGCAGCGATTGCAGTACATGCACTGTACGCCCTGCCGTGGCGCGCGCAGCGATCGCTTCGGGGATGCCGGCTTCTTCCCAGCACTCCTTGACAATCGTCGCCTCCACGCCGAAGCCCCAGCCTATCCCGCCTGCGACCACGTTATCCAGCATGCCCGGATCGGTCGCCTTGGTGTCGCTGCGGCGCGCGATCCACAGTTGCGGCGCGCCATCCGCGTATTCTACGACGCCGTTCAGATGCACCGCGTAGGTCATCGTGCCGAAAAAGCGCGACGCCGCGCGCTCGATATACGCAAGCGGCTGCGCGTCGAAGTGGTTGCGGATCGCGTAAGTTTCATCGCGCCAGCCTGGAATCCTGCCATCCGCGGCGAGCGCGCCGATTACAGCGCCCAGTGCGGCACTACGCATATCGAGGCTGGAGTAGCGCGACGATAACGTCACGCCCGCCGCGTCGACATCGAAAACATCCGGCCAGCGGGCCAGCAACGGCACATCCGTTGCGCGGATCCAGCCGACCTGCTGGCCTTCCATCAAGAACGGCCGATGCGCCTGCGCATCGAACCGGCGCGCTTTGGTGATACAGGGCAAGGTCATGAGTGCTCCAACGGCACGGCGCGACGGCGCCACGCGGGTCAGTTCAGAAGCGGGTCGCAGCAGGCAGCCTAGTCGCGCAGCGCCACGCGAATGCCGATTGCGATAAAGGTCGCACCAGCGAGACGGTCGAGCCACACGCCGACGCGCGGACGACGCTTCAACCAGCTGCCGATCATCCCGGCGCACACGCCGAACAGCGAAAACACGACCACTGTCTGCAGCATGAACACCAGACCCAGTTCGAGCATCTGCACCGGCACGCTCTGCACGCCATGCGGCTCGATGAACTGCGGCAGGAACACCAGGAAAAACAGCGTCACCTTCGGGTTCATCATGTTGCCGCACACGCTTTGGCGAAACACCGACCACAGCGGCTGCGCCGGACGCTCATGGGCCGTCGCAAGCCCCTGGCTGCGCAGCGCCTTGATGCCGATCCAGATCAGGTAGGCAGCGCCCGCGTACTTGATGGCCTGAAATGCCATCGGCGAGGAACGCAGCAACGCGGCTACGCCGAGCGTGGCGAGCGTCGTGTGGAACGTGATGCCGGCCGCAAAACCGAGCGCGGCGACCAGCCCGGCGGCACGTCCCTGCGAGATGCCGCGCGCAAGTACTTGCAGGTTGTCGGGGCCGGGGGCGAAGGTGATCGCCATCGAGGTGGCGAGGAACAGCAAAAAATTCGGCATGCGTCTTCCCTCGTGATTGTTCAGTGACCGCCAAACTCAGTGACCGTAAACAGCGGCAACCCCGCCGAGCGCAACAGCGCGGCCCCGCCCAGGTCCGGCAGATCGACGATCGCCGCGCCTTCGATCACCACCGCGCCGAGCCGCTCCAGCAGCTTCTTGCCGGCCATCATGGTGCCGCCAGTCGCAATCAGATCGTCGACGATCAGAACGCGGTCACCCTGTCCGCAGGCGTCCGCATGAATCTCGACGGTCGCCGTCCCGTATTCGAGCTCGTACGACTCGGACTCCGTCTTGTACGGCAGCTTGCCGGCCTTGCGAATCGGAATGAAGCCCACATTCAACTCGTACGCCAGCACCGGCCCTATGATGAAACCGCGCGCGTCGAGGCCCGCGATGTAGTCGAGCTTCGCGTCAATATAGCGCTGGACGAACAGGTCGATCAGTACGCGAAAGGTCTTAGGATGCTGCAGCAGCGGCGTGATATCGCGAAACTGCACGCCGGCCTGCGGCCAGTCGGACACGGTGCGAATCTGGCTTTTGACGAACGCAGCCGCGTCGAGCGGGGCGCTCGCAAGCGCGTTGGACATGATGACTCCAGATGGATCCCCATGGATCCGGATAAAAGGCTTAAGAATCTCGCGCGGCGACCCGACCCTGGCGCCCACTCACGCGCTCACGCCGCCCGGCGATGCCGCGACAGCCGTTCTTCGGCTTCGGCCAGCGCTTCGGGCAAGCCGCGCAACACGACGATGTCGCTCGCGCGCAGCTTGGTGGACGGATCGGGCTCCACGCCGCGAATGCCATGGCGGCGGATCGCCGTCACTTCGACGCCCATGTCGACCAGCCCCACTTCCGCGAGTGTGCGGCCCACGGCGTCCGAGTTCTCGTCGACCGGCACCGATTGTAGTCGCACCTGCTCGTGACTGTCGTCGTCGCCCACGTCGTCGGCGCCGTGGAAATAGCCGCGCAGCAGACTATAGCGCTCGTCGCGCATCTCCTCGACACGCCGCACCACTCGCCGCATCGGCACGCCCATCAGCACGAGCGTGTGCGACGCCAGCATCAGGCTGCCTTCGACAATCTCCGGAATCACTTCGGTGGCCCCGGCGGCGAGCAGCTTCTCGAGGTCGGCGTCATCCACCGTGCGCACGATGACCGGCAGCGTCGGCTCGAGTTCGTGGATGTTGTGCAGCACCCGCAGCGCAGACGGCGTATTGGCGTAGGTGATCGCCACCGCAGCCGCGCGATGGATACCCGCAGCCAGCAGCGATTCGCGCCGCCCCGCATCGCCGAACACCACCGATTCGCCGGCCGCCGCAGCCGCCGCGACCCGGTCCGGGTCGAGGTCGAGCGCGACGTAGGACAGGCCTTCGTGTTCGAGCATGCGCGCGAGGTTCTGCCCCGCCCGGCCGTATCCGCAGATGATCGTATGGCCGCTTTGTTTCAGGCTTTGCGTAGCGATGCGCGTCATCTGCAAGGACTGCATCATCCATTCAGTCGAAGACAGCCGCAGCACGATGCGGTCCGCGTTCTGGATCAGAAACGGCGCTGCCAGCATCGACAGCAGCATCGCGGCGAGAATCGCCTGCAGTAACGTCGCGTCGACCAGGTGTTTATCGAGAATCAGATTCAGCAGCACGAAACCGAATTCGCCGGCCTGAGCGAGGCCGATGCCGGTGCGCATCGCCACGCCCGGTGTCGCACCGAACAACCGCGACAACGCGGTAATCATGATCAGCTTCAGCAGCAACGGCCCGAGCAGAAAGGCCAGCACGATGAACGGATGCTTCCAGATCACCATCGGGTTGAGCAGCATGCCGGTGGTGACGAAGAAAAGCCCGAGCAGCACGTCGCGAAACGGCTTGATGTCTTCTTCCACCTGATGCCGGTAAGGCGTCTCGGCGATCAGCATGCCGGCGATGAACGCGCCCAATGCGAGCGAAAGGCCGAACTTGTCCGTGATAAACGCCGCCCCAAGCGTCACGAGCAGCAGGTTCAGGATGAACAGCTCCTGCGACCTGCGCCGCGCCACCACGTTGAACCAGCGCGTCATGAACTTCTGCCCGACGATCAGCAGCAAGGACAACGCGACGACGATCTTCACCGCTGCGAGCCCGAGCGCGGTCATCAGGGTTCGGGAATCGCCGCCGAGCGCCGAGATGACAATCAGCAGCGGCACCACCGCCAGATCCTGGAACAGCAGCACACCGAAGATATTGCGGCCGTGCTCGGTCTCGATCTCGAGCCGTTCCGCCAGCATCTTGCTGACGATCGCCGTGGACGACATGGCGAGCGCCCCGCCCAGCGCCACGCTGCCCTGCCACGTGATATGCACCCAGCGCTCCAGCACGAAGCCGAGCGCGACGGCCACCGCGACCGTGCCGATCACCTGCAGCAGGCCGAGCCCAAACACCAGCCGGCGCATCGAACGCAGCTTGGCGAGCGAAAACTCCAGCCCAATAGAAAACATCAG
This sequence comes from Paraburkholderia sp. GAS33, assembly GCF_050436645.1. NCBI lineage: Bacteria > Pseudomonadati > Pseudomonadota > Betaproteobacteria > Burkholderiales > Burkholderiaceae > Paraburkholderia > Paraburkholderia sp. GAS33. The sequence goes on along the minus strand of NZ_JBNDMP010000005.1, from coordinate 578,409 downwards.
GAACACCACGCCAAACTCGGCCAGGTTCTGCGCGCCTTGCGAATCCGGAACGATACCGAAAGCATGCGGCCCGACGACGATCCCCACCGTCAGATAGCCGAGCATGGGCGGCAGGTTCAGGAAACGGAAAACGACGACGCCTGCCACTGATGCCAGCAGCAGGAACAGCGTCATTTCGAGCGGGGAAATCATCTGAAAGCGTCCTGGTTCGTCGACATAACCATCGCACGCAAAGCACCGCGCGACAAGGTTGAGGGGCCGGTGAGGGCAGCGGCCGGGGACAGCCGTCCCGGCGCGGCGAACAAACGCCTTTGCTATACTCCGCGAATGATAGCGAAAATCAATGGCGACCGGGCACTCGCTCGCGCTCGCAACGTGCTCGACATCGAAGCGGACGCCGTGCGCGCGCTTCGCGATCGCCTCGACGATGGCTTCGTCGAGGCGATCGACTTTATCCTTAGCTGCCGTGGGCGCGTGGTCGTCTCCGGCATCGGCAAATCTGGTCACGTGGCCCGCAAGCTGGCGGCAACCTTCGCCAGCACCGGCACGCCCGCCTTCTTTGTACACCCGGCCGAGGCCAGCCATGGCGACCTTGGGATGGTCACGGCCGACGACGTGTTCGTCGCCATGTCCAATTCCGGCGAGTCCGAAGAGCTGATGGCGATCCTGCCGATCATCAAGCGGCTCGGCTCCCGGCTGATCGCGATCACCGGCAAGCCGGGCTCGAGCCTCGCCAAGCTAGCCGACGTGCATCTGAATGCCGGGGTCGCCAAGGAAGCTTGTCCGATGAATCTCGCGCCCACTGCCAGCACCACCGCCGCGCTCGCGCTCGGCGATGCGCTCGCGGTTGCCGTGCTGGAAGAACGCGGCTTCGGCCCAGACGACTTCGCCCGCTCGCATCCCGGCGGCGCTTTAGGGCGGCGCCTGCTTACTTACGTACGCGACGTGATGCGCACCGGCGACCAGGTGCCGAAGGTGATGCCTGAGTCTACCGTACGCGACGCGTTGTTCCAGTTGACGGCCAAGCGCATGGGCATGACGGCGATCGTCGACGAAAACCAGCGCGTCAAAGGCATCTTCACCGACGGCGACCTGCGCCGCGTGCTCGAACGCAGTGGCGACTTCCGCGACCTGCCGATCGCCTCGGTGATGACACCTGGCCCGCGTACCATTGGCCCGGACCAACTGGCCATCGAAGCAGTGGAACTGATGGAGCGCCACCGGATCAATCAGATGCTGGTCATTGACGAAGCGGGCAAGCTCATCGGCGCGCTCAACATGCACGACCTGTTCTCCAAAAAGGTGATCTGATGGCCGCCGCGCCCCTTTCCGCTAACGAACGCGCACGCCGCGTGAAGCTGATGATTTTCGACGTCGACGGCGTGCTGACCGACGGCGGACTGATGTTCACCGCCGAGGGCGACACGATGAAGTCGTTCCATTCGATGGACGGCCACGGCGCGAAGCTGCTGCGCGAAGCCGGCATCGAGACGGCGATCATTACGGGCCGCAAGTCGGGCATTGTCGCCGTACGCGCCAAGGAACTGAAAATCACGCATCTGTACCAGGGCATCGAAAACAAGCCGGAAGCGTTTGCCGATCTGCTCAGGCAGACTGGCCGCACTCCTGAGGAATGCGGCTATATGGGCGACGACTGGGTCGATCTCGGCGTGATGCTGAAGGTCGGCTTCGCTGCGGCGCCCGCCAATTCGCATCCGGAAGTAATCGCGCGGGCCCACTGGGTCAGCGAGGCGCGCGGCGGTCACGGCGCCGTGCGCGAAGTGTGCGACACCCTGCTGCGGGCGCAAAACAAGTACGACGAACTGCTTGCCAAGGCGTGCAGTGGCGGTGAGCAGCAGGGCCTCGTCGGATGAACCAGTTCCGCTTCACTTCGCTGATCCCGCTCATCGCGATGGCTGCGCTCGCCGGTATCACGTGGTGGCTGCTGCAGGCCACCGCGCCGCCGCCGCACGAAGGCGAGGTCAAGCCGAAAGAACATACGCCCGATTACTTTGCCGATAATTTCTCGGTGTCCGAACTGGATCAGTCGGGCGCCACGCAGTACCGGCTGACGGCCACGAACCTCGTCCATTACGAAGACAATGAACTGAGCGATCTGATCAAGCCGGCTATCCGCGCCTTCCAGCCGGGCAAGCCGATTGTCACGGCGACCGGCGACACCGGCACGGTGAACGGCGATGCCTCGATCGTCGATCTGTATGACCACGCCCGCATCCTGCGTGCAGCCGGCGACGGCGACCCGGCGATGCAGGCTGATTCCCAGCATTTTCGGGTACTGGTCAACGACGATGTGATCGAGACCGAAAAGCCGGTTAAACTTCAGCGCGGCCTGTCAGTCATGACGGCCAGCGGCATGAACTACAACAACGTCACCCGGGTCATGCAGCTGTTCGGCAATGTCCGTGGCGCGATCGCCGCGTCCGACGCGTCCGGCGGCTCCCTGAAGCAACCCGGGTAATCCATTCCAGCGTGACTGCATGAACGAATCGTTCCACCGTTTTGATACCGGCCGCGCGCGCACCTTGTCTGCGTGCCGGGCCGGACTTGCCGCGCTGCTGCTCGCGTTGCCCTTCATCGGCTTTGCGCCGCCGGCGCACGCCGAACGCGCCGACAAGGACAAGCCGCTCAATATTGAAGCGGACAACATGACGTATGACGACCTGAAGCAGGTCAACATCTTCACCGGTCATGTGGTGGCCACCAAAGGCACGATCGTCATCAAGGCCGATCGTGTCGAGGTGACCCAGGATCCGCAGGGTTATCAGTACGCCACCGGTACTTCGAGCGGCGGCAACCTGTCGTATTTCCGCCAGAAGCGCGAAGGCCTCGACGAGTATGTCGAAGGCACGGCCATCCGCATCGACTACGACGGCAAGCAGGACCTCACCACGTTGACGACCGACGCCACGGTGAACCGTCTGCAGGGCCTCTCGACGCTGATGGACACGGTCCACGGCAGCGTCATCACCTATGACGGCCAGAACGACTTCTACACCGCCAAGGCGGGTAAGGACGTCGCCGGCCCGGGCAACCCGAGCGGCCGTGTGCGCGCGATGCTGGCGCCGCGCAACGGCGGCGCCGCGCCGCTGACCGGCGCCTCCGCTACGCTCGTGCCGTCCAACAAGATCCAGGGAACCCCGCCCCAGTGAGCTCAGTAAACTCCGTCAATTCACCTTCCCTTCCCCACCGCAAGCCGGCGGGGACCAGCAGCTCGCTGGTGGTTCGCAATCTGAAGAAGCGCTATGGCTCGCGCACGGTCGTCAAGGACGTGTCGCTCGACGTCAAGAGCGGTGAAGTGGTCGGATTGCTCGGCCCGAACGGCGCCGGCAAGACAACCTCGTTCTACATGATCGTGGGCCTTGTGCCGCTCGACGCCGGTGAAATCGATCTGGACGGCAAATCGATCAGCCTGCTACCTATCCATAAGCGCGCCTCGCTCGGACTGTCGTATCTGCCGCAGGAAGCGTCGGTATTTCGCAAGCTCACCGTCGAAGAGAACATCCGCGCGGTGCTGGAACTGCAGCTTGACGAAAGCGGCAAGCGGCTCAACAAGGACACCATCACCACCCGCACCGAAGCACTGCTTGATGAGCTGCAGATTGCGCATCTGCGGGGCAATCCGGCGCTGTCGCTGTCGGGCGGCGAGCGCCGTCGCGTGGAAATTGCTCGCGCGCTGGCGACTAATCCAAGTTTTATTCTGCTCGACGAACCGTTCGCCGGCGTCGATCCGATCGCAGTGCTGGAAATCCAGAAGATCGTCAAGTTCTTGAAGCAGCGCAACATCGGCGTCCTGATTACGGACCATAACGTGCGCGAAACGCTCGGCATCTGCGACCACGCCTACATCATCAGCGACGGCAGCGTGCTGGCCGCCGGCGCGCCTGGCGACATCATCGAAAACGAAAACGTGCGGCGCGTCTATCTGGGCGAGCACTTCCGCATGTAAGTATCCGAGGGGCATGAACGGCGGCGTCCCCCGCCGCCGGCCCCTTGCTGCGGCGGCCTCCCCGTATTTTTGACGCGGCAGGCCGCCCGCGCCCCTGCAGACCCAGTCCGGGCGCACGCGTTATCGCGAATGCCGCAAGGTATCGCGGTCGTGGCAAACTCTTTACAATGAATCTCAACTTGCCATGAAAGCCAGCCTACAACTCCGCCTGTCGCAGCATCTTGCGCTGACACCTCAACTGCAACAGTCCATCCGGCTGCTGCAGCTGTCTACGCTTGAGCTGCAGCAGGAGGTCGCGATGGCGATCTCCCAGAATCCTCTGCTCGAAAACGAGGACGACTGGATCGCGAGCCCCCTGCGCGTCGCCGCAGACGGCTCGCTGATCGCCCAGGCGCCCAACAACGCCGCGCCGGAGCAGATGGGCAACGGCTCGTCGTCGTCCTCCTCCTCGTCCTCCAGCAGCAGTGAAGGTGGCGAAAGCGGCGAACCGCAGGGTGTCGACGAGTACAACGGTCTCGCGTCCGACAGCAACGGCGATTCGTCCCAGTGGAATCTGGAGGACTACGGCCGTTCCGGTACCGCCTCCGACGACGACGACCTGCCGCCGCTGCAGATTCACGAATCGAGCACCTCGCTGCGCGATCACCTGATGGCGCAACTACGCGTCACCCAGGCAAGCCAGCGTGACCGGGCGCTGATCACGTTTCTGATCGAGTCTCTGGACGACGACGGCTACCTGACCGCGACGCTGGAGGAAGTGCAGGCCGATCTGCCTGAAGAACTCGAAGTCGACCTGGACGAACTGAACGCCGCACTCGCGCTGCTGCATAGCTTCGATCCGGCCGGCGTGGGTGCACGGTCCGCTTCCGAGTGCCTGAAGCTGCAATTGCTGCGCCTCGACGGCTCGGCCACCCGCACGCTCGCCCTCGAGATCGTGGCTCACCATCTTGAACTGCTTGCCGCGCGCGATTTCACGCGTCTGCGCAAACATCTGAAGGCAAGCGACGACGATCTGCGCGATGCACACGTGCTGATCCGCTCGCTCGAACCCTTCCCCGGCGCCGCCTACGGCAAGGCCGAGGCCGACTACGTCGTGCCCGACATCATGGTGCGCAAGATCGGTCAAAGCTGGCAGGCCGAGCTGAACCCGGAGGTCGTGCCGAAACTGCGTATCAATCATCTGTACGCAAACATTCTGCGGAACAACCGCGGCGATCCGGGCAGTGGATCGCTGCGTCAGCAACTCCAGGAAGCCCGCTGGCTGATCAAAAATATCCAGCAACGCTTCGAGACGATCCTGCGAGTGGCGCAGGCTATTGTCGAGCGTCAAAAGAGCTTTTTTGTGCATGGCGAAATTGCCATGCGGCCCTTGGTTTTGCGGGAAATTGCTGATACGCTGGGCCTACACGAGTCAACTGTCTCGCGTGTGACAACCGGTAAATACATGCTGACCCCATTCGGGACGCTTGAATTTAAGTACTTCTTCGGATCACACGTTTCGACGGACACGGGCGGCGCTGCCTCTTCAACGGCCATTCGCGCGCTCATCAAGCAACTGATAGGAGCGGAAAACACCAAATCTCCTCTTTCAGACAGCCGCATAGCCGAACTGCTGGCGGAGCAAGGATTCGTGGTCGCACGGCGCACCGTAGCGAAATACCGCGAAGCCCTCAGAATCCCGGCAGTCAACCTGCGCAAGTCTCTTTAGCTCGCCGCGTAGTGTGGCGGGCATTTTCCGGCCGCTCCGCCCGTTGGAGGACAGGCCGGCCGATGCGACCTGCCAGTAGTCAGTCACGGGGGACGACACAGGCGAGGCGAACGATCGACCGGTACCTGCCCCATCGTGCGGACCAAGCGGCCACTAGCATGGAGAAGCACTATGAACTTGCAGATCAGTGGACACCATCTCGAAGTAACGCCAGCGTTGCGAGAATACGTGATCACCAAACTGGATAGGGTGCTAAGACATTTCGATCAGGTGATCGATGGCAGTGTGGTCCTCTCGGTCGACAACCACAAGGAAAAGGTAAAGAGGCAAAAGGTTGAAATCAACCTGCATCTGAAGGGTAAGGACATCTTTGTCGAGAGCTGTGACGGCGACCTGTACGCCGCGATCGATCTGATGATCGACAAGCTCGACCGGCAAGTCATTCGTCACAAAGATCGCCTGCAGGGTCATCAGCACGACGCGATCAAGTATCAAGAGCTGGCGCCGCAACTGGACGTGCCGCCGCAATAAGCAGGACCGTGAAGGATTAGAGGGATTTTTCCCGACCTAGCTAAACCGCCCGGCAACGGGCGGTTTTTCGTTGGCTAGAACACATCGCACGACGAACAGGCATTGGCGCGCCGCACCATCCATGGTCGCGCTGTTCTATAATGGGCCGGTTACCATAGGGGTCATCGGGGTTATTCAGCGGGAGTCCTGCGTTTTTTGGGCTTCCAAGCACATCGCCGTGAGCATCAGTCGAGAATGGAACGCCACTCAAACGCCACAGCGAGGAGTATCCAGGCCACGTTTCCGCCTGCCAACATGAATCGTTTAGCCAAATTTCTTCCCCTCGAAAACGTCGTCGTCGGACTATCGGTCACCAGCAAGAAACGCGTCTTCGAGCAAGCGGGCCTGATTTTCGAAAACCAGAACGGCATCGCTCGCAGCACGGTCACTGACAATCTGTTCGCGCGCGAGCGCCTTGGGTCGACCGGTCTTGGCGAAGGCGTCGCGATTCCGCACGGCCGGATCAAAGGCTTGAAGCAGCCGCTCGCCGCCTTCGTGCGCCTCGCCGAGGCCATCCCCTTCGAATCGCCGGACGGTCAGCCGGTATCGCTGCTGATCTTCCTGCTGGTACCCGAGCAAGCCACCCAGCAACACCTCGAAATTCTCTCGGAAATCGCCCAGCTGCTGTCCGATCGCGAGACGCGCGAACGGCTGCATACGGAAGAAAACCGCGAAGCATTGCATCGACTGCTCACTCAGTGGCAACCTTGATGCATCGGCGCCCATCCGCACGTCGGTCCCCCGCCTGCGAGCGGCTGGGTCCCCGTGTCGAATCCGGCTCGCGCCGGCTAATCCGGCTGCGCTGACGCAGCCGGCGCATGCGGGGCACAGGCCCACACTGGAGTCACGGACTCATGGATACGTCCAGCATCAACGCCCAAAGCATTTTCGACGACAACGCCGCCATGCTGAAACTCAGCTGGCTGACGGGGCATGAAGGCTGGGAGCGTGGCTTCTCGGCGGAAACGGTCGCCAATGCCACCTCGAGCGCCGACCTTGTCGGCCACTTGAACCTGATCCACCCGAACCGGATCCAGGTGCTCGGCGACGCCGAAGTCGACTATTACCAGCGCCAATCCGAAGAAGACCGCTCGCGCCACATGGCCGAGCTGATCGCCCTCGAGCCGCCGTTTCTGGTGGTGGCGGGCGGGGTCGCCGCGCCGCCGGAGCTGGTTCTGCGCTGCACACGTTCATCCACGCCGCTGTTCACTACGCCAATGTCGGCCGCAGCGGTAATCGACAGCCTGCGTCTGTACATGTCGCGCATCCTGGCGCCGCGCGCCACGTTGCACGGCGTCTTTCTGGATATTCTCGGCATGGGCGTGCTGCTCACCGGCGACTCAGGTCTCGGCAAGAGCGAACTCGGCCTCGAACTGATCAGCCGCGGTCACGGCCTTGTCGCCGATGATGCGGTAGATTTCGTGCGCCTTGGGCCAGATTTCGTCGAAGGCCGTTGCCCGCCGCTGCTGCAAAACCTGCTGGAAGTGCGCGGCCTCGGGTTGCTCGATATCAAGACTATTTTTGGTGAAACCGCCGTACGGCGCAAAATGAAGCTGAAGCTGATCGTTCAGCTCGTGCGCCGTCCGGATGGCGAATTTCAGCGTCTGCCACTGGAAAGCCAGACCGTCGACGTGCTTGGTCTGCCTATCAGCAAAGTCACCATTCAGGTTGCGGCCGGCCGCAACCTCGCGGTGCTGGTGGAAGCCGCCGTGCGCAACACAATCCTGCAACTGCGCGGCATCGACACGCTGCGCGACTTCATGGATCGCCAGCGCCTCGCCATGCAGGACCCGGACAGCCAGTTTCCCGGCAAGCTGATCTGAAACCGCCCGGTGTGTCCGGCGGCAACGGGGCACGCACGCGGGGACCAGATGCTATGATGAAACGTACAGATTTGACGACCTCATGCGCATTATTCTGATCACCGGTATTTCCGGCTCCGGCAAATCCGTTGCACTGAACGCGCTTGAAGACGCTGGCTACTATTGCGTCGACAATCTGCCGCCGCGCTTTCTGCCGCAACTCGCCTCCTACCTCGCGGCAGATGGTTACGACCGTCTCGCCGTTGCAATCGACGCGCGTTCCAGCGCCTCGCTCGACGACATGCCCGCGATGATTCGCGACCTGTCGCGCGAACACGATGTGCGTGTGCTGTTTCTGAACGCCAGCACGCAATCGCTGATTCAACGCTTTTCCGAAACACGCCGCCGCCATCCGCTCTCCGGTTCGGCCTCGCACGATGCAGACGTGGGCCTGCTCACGTCGCTCGAAGAAGCGATCGAGCGCGAGCGCGAACTGGTCGGAAACCTGGCTGAGTTCGGCCACCAGATCGATACCAGCAACCTGCGCGCGAACGTGTTGCGCGCATGGGTCAAACGTTTTATCGAACAGGAGCACAGTGGCCTCGTGCTGATGTTCGAGTCGTTCGGTTTCAAGCGTGGCGTGCCCCTCGACGCGGATTTCGTATTCGACGTGCGCACGCTGCCCAACCCGTACTACGATCATCAATTACGCCCGCTTACGGGACTCGACAAACCGGTCATCGATTTCCTCGGTGCTCTGCCCGTCGTGCACGAAATGATGGGCGATATCGAGACGTTCCTCGCGAAGTGGCTGCCGCACTTTCGCGACGATAACCGCAGCTATCTGACTGTGGCAATCGGCTGCACGGGCGGTCAGCACCGCTCCGTTTTCATTGCCGAGACGCTCGCCGCGCGTCTTGCCAAGCAGGCCAATGTGATCGTGCGGCACCGCGATGCGCCGGTCGACGTCGGCGAATCATCGAAGTTAGTGGCTTAACCGGCCGCATCGCGCGGCCTTAACCCGAAGCGTTGCGCGCCATGTCCTCTACTTCTGTGCTTGCCGATGTGCCGCTGTTTCCGCTGCACACGGTGCTGTTTCCCGATGGGCTGCTGCCCCTGAAGATTTTCGAAGCGCGCTATCTGGACATGGCGCGCGAGTGTCTGCGCGAAAAGACTCCGTTCGGCGTATGTCTGCTAAAAAGCGGTGGTGAAGTGGCGCTTCCGGACGAGCCCTCCGTGCCTGAAGCGGTCGGCTGTCTGGCGGAGATCGGGGAGTGCGATGTCGAAACCTTCGGCATGCTGCTGATCCGCGCGCGTGGCACGCGGCGCTTCCGGTTGCTATCGCATCGCGTGGAAGCGAGCGGTCTCCTGGTGGGCATGGCGGAGCCGCTGCCGGACGACGTACCGCTCGAAGGCAACGAGCTGCTGGCCAAATTTGGCGCTTGCGCGGAAGTGCTGGAGCGGATCATCGCAACAATCCGCGAGCGAGATCCGGATAGCCTGCCTTTCGCGGAACCGTTCAAACTCGAAGACCCGACGTGGGTGTCAAACCGGCTCTCGGAAGTGTTGCCTATTGCCCTGCGGGCGCGGCAAAAGCTGATGGAGCTGCCGGATGCCGGGGCGCGCATCGATGTGGTTCATCACTACATGCAGCAGCATCAATTGTTGTGAGGGCTCCTGCAAGCTATTTACAGCAAAGACCCGTGCAGGCCATCCAGCAGCTTGCGCACCGGCGCCGGCACGCCGTACGCGTCGATGTCGCGCAGCGCCACCCACACGGTTTCCGCATCACCTGGCACTAGCGCCGTCTTGCCACCTGCGACACGACCCAGTTCCGCGATGCGCGGCTCGATATCCAGCCGGAAATGCGTGAACGTGTGTGTAAGCGGCGCAAGCGGCGAGACCGCACCGTCGCCGCCGAATTCGCGTGCCCGCTTCGCCAACGCCGCTTCATCAGCCGCTTCCGGCAGGCTCCACAGCCCACCCCAGATACCCGACGGTGGCCGCTTTTCCAGCATCACCGTATCGCCGTCGCACAACACGAGCATCCAGGTACGTCGCGTCGGCACAGCCTTTTTAGGTCGCGCGGCCGGCAGTTGACGCTGCCGGCCGGTGACATTCGCCACGCAGTCGGGCGCGAACGGACAGCGCTCGCAGTCAGGCTTGCCGCGCATACACAGGGTCGCGCCGAGATCCATCAAGCCCTGTGTATAGGCGCTCACATCATCATTGCTGGCGTTGGACGGCAGCAATGATTCAGCCAGCGTCCACATGGCATTTTCGACCTTCTTTTCGCCTGGGAAACCTTCGACGCCAAACACGCGGGCCAGCACACGCTTCACGTTGCCGTCGAGAATCGTGGCCCGCGCGCCGAACGCAAACGACGCGATCGCCGCCGCGGTCGAGCGGCCGATCCCTGGCAATTCGGCCAACGCCTCCACCGAAGCCGGAAACGCCCCACCGTGCAGTTCGACCACCGCCTGCGCGCACCGATGCAGGTTACGGGCACGCGAGTAATACCCGAGACCGGCCCACAGCGCCATCACGTCGTCGATCGGCGCCGCGGCGAGCGCGGCGACATCCGGGAAGCGCGCCAGAAAACGCGCGTAATACGGAATCACGGTTGACACCTGGGTCTGCTGCAACATGATTTCCGACAGCCAGATGCGATAGGGGTCGCGTGTGTTCTGCCAAGGCAGGTCGTGGCGGCCGTGCTGACGCTGCCAGCCGATCAGACGTGCAGAGAAATCAGCGAGAGCAGGCTCGATGGGTAATACAGGCACGGTGGCCGTCGCGGACGGCGTTAAGCGGGAGGGCATCGGAAAATTAGCGCTGGCAGGTAGGACAAAAGTAGGTCGAGCGCTGCCCTTGCACGATCTGTTTGATCGGCGTACCGCACACACGGCATGGCAGCCCCGCGCGATCATAGACGAAATAATCGAGCTGGAAATAACCGCTTTCACCGTCACTGCCGACGAAATCGCGCAGCGTGCTGCCGCCTTTTTCGATCGCGGCAGCAAGCGTGACTCTCACCGCATCCGCGAGCAGCCCATAGCGGACGAGCGAAACGCGGCCAGCGGGCGTGGTGGGCCGGATACCGGCGCGAAACAGGCTTTCGGACGCGTAAATATTGCCCACCCCCACCACGATCTCCCCCGCCAGCAGCGCCTGCTTGACGGAGACCTTGCGGCCGCGCGTCTCCCGGTGCATCAGCGCGCCGGAAAAAGCAGGCGAAAACGGTTCGACCCCGAGGCCGGCCAGCAATGGATGCTCGAGCACATCGCCGTCGTGGCGCGAGTGCCAGAGGACGGCCCCGAAGCGTCGCGGGTCGCGATAGCGGAGAATGAACTCGTCGAAAATCCAGTCGATATGGTCGTGTTTCGCAGCAGCCGGCAGATGCGGCAGGTTGCGTAGCACGCGCAGCGTGCCAGTCATGCCCAGGTGCACAATGAACCAGCCGTCGTCGATTTCGAACAGCAGGTACTTGCCACGCCGTTCGACCTTGTGCACCACGTGGCCCCGCAAGGTTCTCGCAAGGTCTGCCGGAATCGGCCAGCGCAGCGCGGGGGTGCGAACGTCGACGCGCTCGACCCGGCGTCCGGAGACGTACGGCTCGATTCCACGTCGGGTAACCTCAACTTCTGGCAACTCTGGCATGTCTAACTGGTCTGCAACTTGCGTGAGTGGTTGTGCGCTTATTGTAGCGAGCGCGTTACAATCGTCCGAAACATTGAACGGATTTCCATGAACTTGTCCTTCGTGAAGCTGTTTTCGAAGCGCCCGTCGCGCGCCTCCCGCGTGCCGCACGCTGTCTCCGCCCGACGCCTGTTAGGTGCGGCGGCGCTTGCCGTGTGGGCGCTCGCCGCCTTGCCGGGGCACGCGCAGGATCCCTCGTCCGATTCGGACGACAACTCCGTGTCCATCCCGGACGCGCTCGGTGCGCAAACGCCTGAAGACCAGAAAAATCTGCCCGATATTGCCCTGTCGAGCCAGATCGTGTTCCAGGTGCTCGCGGCGGAAGTCGCCTTGCAGCGCGACCAGCCGGCGCCGGCTTATCAAACGTACCTTGCGCTTGCGCGCGACACGCACGATCCGCGCATGGCGCAACGCGCCACGGAGATCGCGCTGGCAGCGCAGAGTCCTTCGGACGCCCTCGCGGCCGCGCAATTGTGGCAGCAGTATGCGCCCTCGTCGGAACGCGCGGCGCAACTCGATGCGTCGCTGCTCGTTCTGTCGGGCAAGCCTGACGACGCAGAGCCGCTGCTCACGCGCGAACTGGCGAAGGTGCCGGAAGCGAATCGCGGCAGCGCGATCCTCTCGCTGCAACTGCTGCTCTCGCGCGGTCCGAATCGCATTGGCGGCCTGCATGTGCTGCAGGATCTGCTGAAGAACGACATGAACCGGCCGGAAGCGCAACTGGCTATCGCCCGTCAGCAGATCGTGGCGAACGACGCGCCGGGCGCGCGCAAGTCGCTCGAGCAGGCGCTCGCCTTGAAGCCCGACTATCTGCCCGCGGCGCTCACGCTCTCGCAGATGGGTCCGGAAGAGCGCAAGGAAGGCATCGCGTCGCTCGAGAAGTACGTCCAGCAAAATCCGAAATCGCATGATGCCCGGCTCGCGCTGGCCCAGATGTATCTGGCCAGCGACCGTCTCGACGACGCGCAGGCGCAGTTCGTTGAGATGCACAAGGACAACGCGAACGATCTGACGCCGATGATGGCGCTCGCGCTGATCGCGATCCAGAAAAAGGACTATCCAACCGCGCAGACCTATCTGCAGCAGTACGCGCAGAAAGCGGAGAAGACGACCGGTGCCGATCCGGGCCAGGCCTACATCTATCTCGCGCAGATCTCGCTCGAGCAGAAGAACGACGCAGCGGCAGGCGACTGGTTGAACAAGATTGCGCCGACGAGCCAGCAGTACATTCCGGCGCAGATCACGCGCGCCCAGTTGCTCGAAAAGCAGAACAAGCCGGACGACGCCCGCAAGCTGCTGGCGGGCCTGCGAGCGCCTGACCCACGCGATCAGGCCTTGATCGACCGCACCGACGCCGCCATCCTGTTCGACTCGAAGCGTTATCCGGAAGCGGAAGCGCGCCTGGCGCAAGCCACCGCCGACTTCCCCGACGACCCCGATCTGACCTACGACTATGCGATGGCGGCCGAGAAGAACGGCCACTACGACATCATGGAAGCGCAGTTGCGCAGGCTGATCGACACGCAGCCGGACAATCCGCAGGCCTACAACGCCCTCGGCTATTCACTGGCGGACCGCGGCGTGCGCCTGCAGGAAGCGGACAAGCTGATCCAGAAGGCCGCGTCGCTGGCGCCGAACGATGCGTTCATCATGGACAGCGTGGGCTGGGTCAAGTATCGCCTCGGCGATACGTCGGATGCGCTCACGCTGCTGCGCAAGGCCTACAATCTGCAGCCCAATGCAGAAATCGGCGCGCATCTTGGCGAAGTACTGTGGAAGACCGGCGCCCAGGATCAGGCGCGCGACGCCTGGCGTGAAGCCCGCAAGCTCGAACCGGACAACGATACGCTCCTCAAAACGCTCGCACGTTTTCAGGTGAACGATCTCTGATGCTCATTTCGAACCGCTCTATCCGCTCCGCGCACTGGCTTGCTGGCTGGTTCCATTATTTCCAGGCGCCCCGCCGCGCGGCGCTGGGGTTCGCAGCGGCGGCTGTCGTCACGGTGTCCGGATTGACCGGGTGCGCCTCGGTGACACCGCGGCAACCGTCGACGTCTAACGCCACGACCTCGGTCACGGCTCAAACAAGCCGCGCCTATCACGGCCGCTTCGCCGTCCAGTACGTCGATCAGAACGGCGCGCAACGCAACGCCTACGGCAACTTCGACTGGCAGGAAGCCGGCGACACGGTCACGCTGCAGTTGCGTAACCCGCTCGGTCAGACACTCGCGATTGTCACATCGTCGCCAGCCTCTGCCTCGCTCGAACTGCCGAATCGCCAGCCACTCACCGCCGACAACGTGTCCACGCTGATGCAGAATGCGCTCGGCTTTGCGTTGCCTGTCGAAGGCCTGCGCTACTGGTTGCAGCCCTCGGCCGCGCCCACTTCGCGAGCCAGGACTGAGCAGGATCCGCAGGATCCCGCGCATCTGAAGGAAATCGTTCAGGACGGCTGGACCATCAACTACGTCGCGTATGCCGATGCACCGGCCACTGGCCTCAAGCGCGTCAATCTGAGCCGCCAGGAACCGCCACTCGAAATCAAGCTGGTACTCGACCAGTAACCTGGCGAAGCGCACTACCCGTACGACTCGCCTGCTGCAATTCGTCTTTACTCATGACCGAAACAAACGATTCGCTGCGCGACTGCCTTGCGCCAGCGAAGCTCAATCTCTTCCTGCACATCACCGGCCGGCGGCCGGATGGCTATCACTCGCTGCAGACCGTGTTCCAGTTGCTCGACTGGGGCGACACGCTGCATTTCACGCGACGGTCCGACGGTCTCGTCACGCGTAGCAGCGACATCTCCGGTGTGCCGCCGGAACAGGATCTGACGGTGCGAGCCGCGGTACTGCTGAAAAGCCATACGGGCACGCAGGAAGGCGTCGACATTGCGATCGAGAAACGGCTGCCGATGGGCGCCGGCCTCGGCGGCGGCAGTTCGGACGCGGCCACCACGCTGCTGGCGCTGAACCGTCTGTGGAAGCTCGCTCTGCCGCGCGAAGAACTGCAGGCAATTGCACTGAAGCTGGGTGCCGATGTGCCGTTCTTTGTGTTCGGAAAAAATGCGTTTGCAGAGGGTGTCGGAGAGGCATTGGAGGTTGTACAATTGCCGCCGCGATATTTCCTCGTTGTGACACCAAGGGTTCACGTTCCAACTGCAGCGATTTTCTCCGAGAAATCGTTGACAAGGGACTCAAAACCCCTCACAATTACGGACTTTCTTGCACAACAAACTTGCAGTACGGGATGGCCCGACAGTTTTGGCCGGAATGACATGCAGCAAGTTGTCGTGGGAAAATACGCAGAAGTTGCGCAGGTGTTGGGATGGTTTGACAACGTCGCACCCGCGCGGATGACTGGATCAGGTGCAAGCGTTTTTGCAGCGTTCCAAAGTCGCGATGAAGCAGAAGCGGTGCAAGCCAAACTGCCAGGCGAATGGAACAGCGCGGTAACAGCAAGCTTGGATACACATCCACTATTCGGCTTCGCGTCATAAAGTTTTGCATCGTCGAGCGGTCCTACACGCTCGGGGAAGCTCAAAGTTAGTGTAGGGGAGTCGCCAAGTTGGTTAAGGCACCGGATTTTGATTCCGGCATTCGAGGGTTCGAGTCCTTCCTCCCCTGCCAAAAATTCTCGCAGTTCCTCGCCCCCCAGCCAGAAGCAGGTGCATGATGAGCAGCCATGACGGCCTGATGGTTTTTACTGGCAACGCGAATCCCGCGCTTGCACACGAAGTCGTAAAAATCCTCGGTATTCCCCTCGGCAAAGCGATGGTCAGCCGTTTTTCGGACGGCGAGATCCAGGTCGAGATTCAGGAAAACGTGCGCGGCAAGGATGTCTTCGTCCTGCAATCCACGTGCGCGCCGGCGAACGACAACCTGATGGAACTGATGATCATGGTCGATGCGCTCAAGCGCGCATCCGCTGGCCGGATCACCGCTGCTATCCCCTACTTCGGCTATGCCCGCCAGGATCGTCGCCCGCGTTCGGCACGCGTCGCGATCTCGGCCAAGGTGGTGGCGAACATGCTGGAAATCGCTGGCGTCGAGCGGATCATCACGATGGATCTGCACGCTGACCAGATTCAAGGTTTTTTCGACATCCCCGTCGACAACATCTACGCCACGCCCGTGCTGCTCGGCGATCTGCGCAAGCAAAATCACGAGAACCTGCTGGTCGTGTCG
This sequence comes from Paraburkholderia sp. GAS33, assembly GCF_050436645.1. Lineage (NCBI taxonomy): Bacteria > Pseudomonadati > Pseudomonadota > Betaproteobacteria > Burkholderiales > Burkholderiaceae > Paraburkholderia > Paraburkholderia sp. GAS33. The sequence continues at coordinate 562,479 of NZ_JBNDMP010000005.1, read as the reverse complement.
CCGGACGTCGGCGGTGTGGTCCGTGCCCGTGCACTGGCCAAGCAACTGAACTGCGATCTCGCGATCATCGACAAGCGCCGCCCGAAGGCGAATATCGCTGAGGTGATGAACATCATCGGTGAAGTCGAAGGCCGTACCTGCGTGATCATGGACGACATGGTCGACACCGCGGGCACGCTCTGCAAGGCTGCACAGGTATTGAAGCAGCGCGGCGCAATCAAGGTGTTCGCGTATGCAACCCACCCGGTTCTGTCGGGCGGTGCCGGCGAGCGTATTGCTGCATCCGCGCTCGACGAACTTGTCGTCACGGACACGATCCCGCTCGGCGAAGAAGCCCGCTCGTGCGCCAAGATCCGTTCGCTGACGAGCGCAGGTCTGTTGGCCGAAACGTTCTCGCGGATCCGCCGCGGCGATTCGGTGATGTCGCTGTTTGCGGAAAGTTAAGTATTTGCGAAGGCGCGACGCGCGGTTACAAATCGCACGCTGCGCTTTTGCACAATCGGCATGGACGAACGAAGGTTCGTGCCGTCGAGTCTGGGGCCTCAGCCAATCTGGCATGAAGGCCCCGTTTTTACTGCCTGGTCGCGGGCAGTGCATTGGAGATTCAAAATGAAAGTAGTCGCTTTCGAGCGTTCACAGCAAGGTACGGGTGCGAGCCGCCGCCTGCGTATTACCGGCAAGACGCCGGCAATCGTTTATGGCGCTGGTGCTGAACCGCAAATGATCGAACTCGATCACAACGCGTTGTGGCACGCCCTGAAGAAAGAAGTTTTCCATTCGTCGATTCTCGATCTGGAAGTCGGCGGTAAGGCGCAACAGGTTCTGCTGCGCGACGTGCAATACCATCCGTTCCGTCAGCTCGTGCTGCACGTGGACTTCCAGCGCGTCGACGCAACGAAGAAGCTGCACACCAAGGTGCCGCTGCACTTCATGAACCAGGAATCGAACCCGGCAGTCAAGCTGTCGAGCGCGGTGATCTCGCACGTTCTGAACGAAATCGAAATCGAGTGCCTGCCGTCGGCACTGCCTGAGTTCCTCGAAGTCGACCTCGCGAAGATCGAAGCAGGTCAAACGATGCACGCCAAGGACATCGTCCTGCCGGCTGGTGTCGCGCTGATTGCACACATCGAAGCTGAAAACCCGGTGATCGCATCCGCGACGATCCCGGCTGGCGCTGTCGCTGAAGGCGACGCTGCTGCTCCTGCTGCTGGCGAAGGCGAAACGCCGGCCGCTTAAGCTGCATAGAGCGAGCAATCCTCTCGATCCGTTTCAATGGAACGGACGATATGACCCGCCGCGGTTCGCCCCGGCGGGTTTTTTTTCGTTTTTTCAGGTCGCGTGGTACGCCGCCGGCCCTTAACCCATCATGAATCAATCATGATCAAGCTGATCGTGGGGCTCGGCAACCCGGGCGCCGAATACACCGCGACGCGTCACAACGCCGGTTTCTGGCTGGTCGATCAACTGGCGCGCGAAGCCGGCGCCACCTTGCGTGACGAGCGGCGCTTTCACGGTTTCTATGCGAAGGCCCGTCTGCATGGCGAAGAGGTCCATCTGCTCGAGCCGCAGACGTATATGAACCGCTCGGGGCAATCGGTCGTCGCGCTCGCGCATTTCTTCAAGATCCTGCCCGATGAGATTCTGGTTGCGCACGACGAACTCGATCTGCCGCCCGGCACCGTCAAGCTGAAGCTCGGTGGCGGCAGCGGCGGGCATAACGGCCTGAAGGACATCTCCGCGCATCTCTCGTCGCAACAATATTGGCGGCTGCGTATCGGCATTGGCCATCCGCGCGATCTGATTCCGGAAAGTGCGCGTGCTGGCGCCAAGCCGGATGTTGCCAACTACGTGCTGAAGCCGCCGCGCCGCGAAGAGCAGGATGTGATTGACGCATCGATCGAACGCGCGCTCGTACAGATGCCGCTCGTCGTCAAGGGCGAGCTCGACCGGGCGGTAATGCAGTTGCATCGCAGCAGCTGAATATGGAGGCAAGTTTGAGCCGTTACTGGAGTGACATCGTCCACCGTCTGACGCCGTATGTGCCGGGCGAACAGCCCGCGCTCGCCCATCCGGTCAAGCTGAACACCAACGAGAACCCGTATCCTCCGTCGCCGCGCGTGCTGGACGCGATCCGTCATGAACTCGGTGACAGCGCGGAATCGCTGCGACGCTATCCCGACCCGACCGCACGCAAGCTGCGCGAGACGGTCGCGGCGCACCACGGCATCCGCGCCGAACAGGTGTTCGCCGGCAACGGTTCGGACGAAGTTCTCGCGCTGACCTTCCAGGCGCTGCTCAAGCACGACAAGCCGATCCTGTTCCCGGACATCACGTACAGCTTTTATCCGACGTACGCCGGCCTGTTCGAGGTCGATTACCGGACCGTTCCCGTGGATGACGCGTTCGCCATCCGCGTCGACGACTACGATTTGCCCAACGGCGGTGTTCTGTTGCCGAATCCGAACGCGCCGACCGGCCACCCTTTGCCGCTCGGCGAAATCGAGCGGCTGGTGGCACGGCATACCGACTCGGTTGTGGTGATCGACGAGGCATATGTGGACTTCGGCGCGCAATCGGCGATCTCGCTGATCGACAGCTATCCGAATCTGCTGGTGACGCAGACCGTCTCGAAGTCGCGCTCGCTGGCCGGCATGCGCGTGGGTTTTGCGTTCGGCAATGTGGCGCTGATCGAAGCGCTGACGCGCGTCAAGGACAGCTTCAACTCCTATCCGCTCGACCGGCTTGCACAGGTCGCAGCAATCGCCGCCTATCAGGACGATGTGTGGTTCCGCGATAGTTGCGCGAAAGTTATCGCGAGCCGCGAGCGTCTGTCTGCGGGCCTGACGGGGCTTGGCTTCAGCGTCGTGCCGTCGGGGGCGAATTTTGTGTTCGCCCGCCACGAAGGCTATGACGCGGCCACGCTTGCCTTGCGGCTAAAGGAGAAGGAGATTTTTGTGCGCCATTTCAAGGCGCCGCGCATCGATCAGCATTTGCGTATCTCGATCGGCACTGATGCGGAATGCGATACTTTGCTGGAAGCGCTGAAGGATATATTTCGCACGCACGCAGGCTAAGCACGCGGGAAGGCGAAGGGTGCGTATGGCGAGGCGCGCGCGTCTCGCCAAAACAGACTGCTCAGGCCTTGGCGGCCTGCAGCGCGTGATACTTCGCCATCAGGCCTTCGGGCGTCTCCAGATGTTCCGGGTCGCGCGGAATGCACTCCACCGGGCACACCTGGATACACTGCGGCTCGTCGAAATGACCGACGCATTCGGTGCATTTCTTCGGGTCGATCACATAGATTTCCGGGCCCATCGAAATTGCGTCGTTCGGGCACTCGGGCTCGCAGACGTCGCAATTGATGCACTCGTCGGTAATCATCAGGGCCATGCTTTTCTCACTTCGGGCCGGCGCGAGGCCGGCTTTCGTTCCGTCAAACCACTAGTTTACGCCGGTTAGGACTGTCCCGCCTGGCCGTTGTCCTGATCCAGCAAAGCCACCTTGTCCTTCAGCCACTTTTCCACGGACGGGAACACAAACTTGCTGACGTCGCCGCCCAGCTGCGCGATCTCGCGCACGATGGTGCCGGAGATGAACTGATACTGGTCCGATGGCGTCATGAACATGGTCTCGACGTCGGGCAGCAGATAGCGGTTCATGCCGGCCATCTGAAATTCGTATTCGAAGTCCGACACGGCGCGCAGGCCGCGCACGATCACACGGGCGTTGTTGGTGCGGACGAAATCCTTCAATAGCCCCTTGAAGCTCATTACCTGCACATTCGGGTAATGACCGAGGACTTCGTGAGCGATATCGAGGCGCTCTTCGAGCGTGAAGAACGGCTTCTTGTTGCGGCTGTCGGCGACGCCTACCACCAGCGTGTCGAAAATGCTCGACGCGCGCCGAACGAGGTCTTCGTGACCGCGCGTCAGCGGGTCGAACGTACCCGGGTACACGGCGACTACCATGACACTTCTCCTCTCTTCAGACAAATGGGCACGTCAAGCACGCCCGCAGGGCGCGTTTGCCGCCGGTCGCGCGCGTGACGGCTAGCCGTCCGGCGCTTGTTTTGGAACGCGCATTATTCCTCATTTTCGCGCTGCAGCAAATGATAGTGGACCGCCCCAGCCTTCCCCTGCCGAACGATGGTCCAGCCCGCCAGCGCGGGCGTCTGTGCGACGTCGAGCGCATCCCCGGCTTCCACATAGAGGAATCCTTCGGCGCTGACGAGCGGTGCCGCCAGTTCCAGCGCACGGCCCAGCAGGTCGGAATCGAACGGCGGATCGAGGAACACCACGTCGAACGAACCGGGTGCGAGGCTCGCCGCGAGGCGCAGCGCGTCCGCTTCGGCCACTTCTATGGTGTTGGGCGCGAGGCGCGCCTGATTGGCACGCAATTGCCCGGCCGCCTTACCGTGGCGCTCGACCATCAAGACCCGTGCCGCGCCGCGCGAAGCCGCCTCGAAGCCCAGCGCCCCGCTGCCGGCAAACAGATCGAGGCAACGCTGGCCGTCAAGGCGCTGACCGAGCCAGTTAAAGAGCGTTTCCCGCACGCGGTCGGGCGTAGGACGCAGGCCGTCGAGGTCGAGGACAGGCAACGGTGTGCGCTTCCAGTCGCCGCCAATGATGCGGATGGCGTGCGGTTTGCCGCGGTGAGACGGAGCAGCTGGCGCGCGGGAGGTAGAAGGACGAGGCATGCAGATTCGAACGGTTAAACGGTTAGGCAGTTACCCATAGGCGCTTTTGCACCGGGGTTGGAGAGGCAACGTTACCACAGGGTGAAAAGCATCTCACCCTGGCCGGACGGCTAATGCGGCCAGATCAGACATGCCTGATAAAATAAGCGCCTTCCAGCGCCTTGCATCCCGCATTGTCACGCTGCCTGCCGCTGCCACCGGGCCCAACCGGCTGCGCGCACCGGCGCTCGCTCTCACCACGCCAGAACATGTTCAGCTTTTTCAAACGATTCAAGGGTTCGAAAGACCCTGACGCGACGCCCGAGGAATCGCAGACGGCGCAGGAATCCGTCGCTCCGCAAGCCGAAGCCGCCGCGGCACGGCCGGCCGTGCCTGCTGCACCAACCGCCCCGCGGCCCGTCAGCAACACTGGCACGCAAGCCGCGCCCGTGAGCGACATCGAGCCGCTTGTGCCCCTGCAAGCGCAGCCTGAAGAGGAAACCGCGCTCGAAACCGTGGAGATCGTGCCGCCGCCGTTGCCCGAAGCTGCGGCCAAGCGGTCCTGGCTCACGCGCCTGAAAACCGGTCTGTCGAAGACCAGTTCGAACCTGACCGGCATCTTCATCAACGCCAAGATCGACGATGACCTCTACGAGGAGCTAGAAACCGCCCTGCTGATGTCCGACGCAGGTGTCGACGCCACCGAATTTCTGCTCGAATCGCTGCGTGAAAAAGTCCGCGCTGAGCGTCTGACTGAGCCGCAACAGGTCAAGGCCGCGCTACGCACACTGTTGATCGACCTGCTCAAACCGCTCGAAAAATCACTGATGCTCGGCCGCGCCCAGCCGCTCGTGATGATGATCGCGGGGGTGAATGGCGCCGGCAAAACCACTAGCATCGGCAAGCTCGCGAAGCATCTGCAGAGCTTCAACCAGTCGGTGCTGCTGGCTGCAGGCGACACCTTCCGCGCGGCCGCGCGCGAACAGCTTGCGATCTGGGGCGAACGCAACAACGTGACGGTCGTGTCACAGGAAAGTGGCGACCCGGCCGCGGTGATCTTCGACGCGGTCGGCGCAGCTCGCGCGCGCAAGATCGATGTGCTGATGGCCGACACGGCCGGACGCCTGCCAACCCAGTTGCATCTGATGGAAGAGCTGCGCAAGGTCAAGCGCGTGATCGGCAAGGCAATGGACAGTGCCCCCCACGAAGTGCTGCTCGTGATCGACGCCAACACGGGCCAGAACGCGCTCACGCAAGTAAAAGCGTTCGACGATGCGCTCGGACTCACAGGCCTGATCGTCACCAAGCTCGACGGCACGGCCAAAGGCGGCATTCTCGCGGCCATTGCACGGCAACGGCCGATCCCGGTGTACTTCATCGGCGTGGGCGAGAAGGTGGAGGACTTGCAGCCGTTCAGCGCCGAGGAGTTTTCTGACGCGTTGCTCGGCGGCTAAACAGCGCGGATGGGCATCTCGCCGGCGTGAGTCGCAAGATCGCGGCACCAACAAAGAGGGCGCTCCACGGAGCGCCCTCTTTGTTGGTGCCATACCTGGCCACAATGGCTCAGCGGCCCATTGACTCGCCCCTCACTCCGCATCCGGTTGCACACCGGGCGCCGCGCGCGCGAACGCATCAAGCTGCAACGCCTGATCGTGAATGCGATGGATCGTCGGAAAACGCGTCAGGTCGATCTTGAAGCGCTGCGCGTTGAACACCTGCGGCACGAGACACGCATCGGCCACCGTCGGCGTATCGCCGAAGCAGAACTTGCCGGTGCGCGAATCGCTCGCCAGATGCTCTTCGAGCGTCGTGAAACCCGCCTCGACCCAATGCCGGTACCACTCGTCCCTGGTCGCGTCGTCGGCGCCTACCGTGTGCTTCAGATATTTCAGAACGCGCAGATTGTTCACGGGATGGATCTCGCAGGCCACCTGCAGCGCCACCGATCGCACATATGCGCGATCAACCGGCGACTTCGGCAGCAACGGTGGCTCCGGATGCGTTTCCTCCAGATACTCGATGATCGCGAGCGACTGCGTCAAAACGTTGTCGCCATCCACGAGCGTGGGCAGGATCGCATCCGGATTCAGCCGGCGATAAGCCGGCTTGAGCTGCTCGCCGCCATCGCGCAGCAGATGCACCGGCGCATAGTCATACGGCAGCCCCTTCAGATTCAAGGCTATCCGCACGCGATACGCCGCCGAGCTACGAAAATAGCTATAAAGCTTCATATTTGTCTGTCTCCTCCCTGCGGCAGCTTCAGACGACGCGTACGCTGAATTCGCCGAGTCCGTCCACGCCGCCCTTCATCGTGTCGCCCTTCACGACAGCGCCGACGCCTTCGGGCGTGCCAGTGAAAATCAGATCGCCGGGCTGCAGTTCGAACAGCGTCGACAGATACGCAATCGTCTCCGCCACCGACCAGATCAGCTGCGACACATCCGAGCGCTGCTTTTCTTCACCGTTGACGGTGAGCCAGATCGCGCCCTTATCGACTTGTCCAATCTTCGAAACCGGATGGATCGGGCCGAGCGGCGCCGAGTGATCGAAGCCCTTCGCGGTATCCCAGGGGCGGCCCAGCTTCTTCGCTTCAGCCTGCAAATCGCGCCGCGTCATATCGAGCCCGAGCGCGTAGCCATACACATGTTCCAGCGCCTCTCCGACCGGAATGTCTTTGCCCGGCTTGCCGATCGCCGCGACCAGTTCCATTTCGAAGTGGACGTTCTTCGATTGGGCCGGGTACGGAAATTTGCCGGTCTCGCCCGGAGCGACATAGACCACGGCATCCGCGGGCTTGCTGAAGAAAAACGGCGGTTCACGGTCAGGATCGTGCCCCATCTCGCGCGCGTGCGCTTCGTAATTACGGCCCACGCAGTAAATACGACGCACCGCGAATTGATCGCTGGACCCGACGACCGGCACCGCGACTACCGGTGCGGGAGCAAACACGTAACTCATCCCGTTCTCCAATCTTTAGTAAGCGCCGCGAGCGCGGCAATAAAGCATTGAGTTTAACGCGAGGGGGAGCGGGCTGCGCGCGAACCCGGCAGTCCAGAGAGGCCCAGCGGTGGCGCCCGGCATGAGATGAGCCGCTGACGCTTGCAGCCCTGTGTCAACTTGCGGAAACGCCATAGATGCGATACTCACTACAGATACCGCTGCGGGCATATCTGCGAATAGCGCAACCGATCCCGCCGCAGACAACACGAACACCCTTTGAATACCGTGGCCGACGCCGTCAATGCCGCGCCTGGCCACCCAGCCCCACTAAGCCCGATGACCGAATCCGCCGATACCGCCGTCCCCGACTTCCCCTGCGCCCGCTTTATCAAGGAGATTGGCCGCGGCCCGAACGGCGCGCGCGCGCTGACGCCCGAAGACACGCACGCGCTCTATAGCGCGATGCTCGACGGACGCGTCTCCGATCTCGAACTCGGCGCGGTGCTACTGGCGTACCGGGTCAAGGGCGAAACCGCTGACGAGCTCGCCGCGATGCTGGCGGCCGCCCACGCCTCGTTCGAGCCGGTCCAGATTGCACACAGCGCCTACCGGCCGGTTTCCATCCCCAGCTACAACGGCGCGCGCAAGCAGCCGAACCTGGTGCCGCTGCTCGCGCTGCTGCTGGCCCGTGAAGGGGTGCCGGTACTCGTGCACGGCGTCACTGAAGACCCGGGCCGCGTGACCAGCGCCGAGATCTTCACCCATCTGCAGATCGCGCACGCGCAGGACCATGCGCAGATCGAAGACAGCCTCGCCTCGCGCCGCCTTGCCTTTGCGCCGATCACCGCGCTCGCGCCGAAGCTCGCGCGCCTGCTGGCGCTGCGCCGCCGGATGGGCGTGCGCAATTCCACCCACACGCTCGTCAAGATCCTGCAACCGTTCGCGCCGCCCGGGCTGCGGCTCGTGAACTACACGCATCCACCCTATCGTGACGCCCTGACCCAATTGTTCGTCACTCATCCGGATGCGGCCGCAGGCGGTGCGCTGCTCGCACGCGGCACAGAAGGCGAAGCCGTCGCCGATACGCGCCGGCAGGTGCAGATCGACTGGCTGCATGACGGCATCTGCGAAACACGCGTGGCCGCCGAGCGCTCCTCGGCAGACGCCCCCGAAGTCGAGTTGCCCGAAGCACGCGACGCCGCTACCACCGCTGCGTGGATCGATGCCGTACTGCGCGGCGAAGCGCCCGTGCCGAGCGCGATCGAACGGCAGATTGGCGTGATCGCGGAGATCGCCCGAATCTCGGCGTGACGGGCTTCGCGCGGGCGCTACGGCGCCTCGCGCGAGGCTGCGCACCGATCCATTGCGCGCATCCGCGGTTGACACGCGGCGGCCCGCTCGCATACATTTGACCCATGCGTTCCCTTCCGAACACCCTCCGAATTACCTCCGGCCGCCTAGCGCGGCCCCTATCGCTACGTCTAGCGTAAGCCAGGCGTAGCGCCGCGCGTTGGCCGCCCCAGCGGTTCAAAGCCGGTCCTCAAAGTAGTCCCGCAGTTCCGTTGCACCCCAAACCGTAGTTCCTTTTACAACCTGTCAGTCGTTTGTATTCGTCCGTTTACCGTTCGGACGAATCGCGAAGGTCGCATCCGTGGCAACCCGCCAGCCGCTCGAGGCCACGCCCCTTCGCATACGACAGAACGAACGAGGCTCATCATGTTGCGCAATCCCGCTGAAAAATACCGACCGTTCCCTGCCGTCCGTTTGACCGGACGAAAATGGCCCAGCCGCACGATCCAGCAAGCCCCCATCTGGATGGCCACCGACCTGCGCGATGGCAACCAGTCGCTGATCGAGCCCATGAGCATCGCGCAAAAGCTCGAGTTCTTCGAGATGCTGGTCCGGATCGGCTTCAAGGAAATCGAAGTCGGCTTTCCGTCGGCCTCGCAGACCGACTTCGATTTCGTGCGCAAGCTGATCGACGAGAAGCGCGTTCCAGAAGATGTGACGATCCAGGTGCTCGTCCAGTCGCGCGAAGAATTGATCGCGCGCACCTTCGAGGCGCTCGAAGGCGTGCCGCGCGCGATCGTCCACTTGTACAACGCGATCGCACCGGCGTTCCGCAAGATCGTCTTCAACCAGTCGAAAGACGAAGTGAAGGCGCTCGCGGTCGAAGGCACGCGGCTGATCAAGCAGTACGCGCAAGCACGGCCGCAGACGCACTGGATCTACCAGTACTCGCCCGAGACCTTCAGCATGACCGAGCTGCCGTTCGCCCGCGAGGTATGCGACGCGGTCGCCCAGACGTGGCGGCCCACGCGCGATCAGAAGATGATCATTAATCTGCCCGCTACGGTCGAAGCCGCGATGCCGAACGTGTACGCCGATCAGATCGAATGGATGGACCGCAATCTCGGCTACCGGGACAGCATCGTGCTGTCAGTGCATCCTCATAACGATCGCGGCACCGCGGTCGCCGCCGCCGAACTCGCCGTGCTGGCGGGCGCGGATCGCGTCGAAGGGTGTCTCTTCGGGAATGGCGAGCGCACCGGCAATGTCGACCTCGTCACACTGGCGATGAATCTTTACACCCAAGGCATCGACCCAGGCCTCGACTTCTCGAATATCGACGCGGTACGCCGCGTGGTAGAGCGCTGCAACCAGTTGCCGGTGCATCCGCGCCATCCGTATGCGGGCGATCTCGTCTATACGGCGTTCTCGGGATCGCACCAGGACGCGATTCGCAAGGGCTTTGCCCAGCAGAAGCCGGACGCCGTGTGGGAAGTGCCCTATCTGCCGGTCGACCCGGCCGACGTGGGCCGCAGTTATGACGCTGTGATCCGCGTGAACAGCCAGTCGGGCAAAGGTGGCTCGACCTACCTGCTCGAACGCGGCATGGGCTTCACGCCGCCGCGCCGCGTGCAGATCGAGTTCAGCCACGCGGTGCAGGCCGCCACAGATATCAGTGGCGCCGAGATCAGCGGTGAGGCGATCTGTGCGTTGTTCGCCCGCGAGTACTTCGAGACCGCAGGGCCGGCGCAGCGGGTCAACGCTTCAACCGTGCGGTGGGAAGATCGCGACGTCAATGTGGCGGCGGCGAATCGGCCCCGTGGGCCGTCCGAGCCGCAAGACCGGCAACATGCGCCGCACGAGCAACACGCCCGGCGCGTCGCCGCCGCGTTCGCTGCAGTTGCGGGGCAGACGATTGAGGTCATCTCGTTTGAAAACACGCGTACCACCGATGGGCGCACGGCGGTGTTCGTGGGCTGCAGGGTCGGAGAGCACGCGGTCCGTTACGGCGTTGGAGTTAGCCCGGAAGCTGCGACGGCGGTCGTGGATGCCGTTGTCAGCGCGGTGAACCGGGCAATCGGAACAAACGAGGCGGCCGGGACAGATATGGCAGAAGTGGTAAATCCGGCGGCGTGGCAAGAGCGCGACCGTAGAGTCGCGGCCTGACGGCAACCGGCTGCTCAACTCAGACGCAAAAGCAGACAACAACCTTAAGAAAGCGCGGCACGATCTGCCGCGCCTACGAGCACGGGTCGCTCAACCAGCGTCCCGGCGAGAGAAGCCCACCGGCCTCACTCGATCGCGCAACGCGTTGCCTGCCATGCGACCAGCCGCCACTCACCGTCTTCCTGCGCATGCAGTGCCGTATAGGCAATCGGGAACAGCAACGCGCCGTTGTTCGCCTCCATCTCGATGAGCGCTCGCCCCGTGACGATCACACAGGTTTCACGCCCCACCGGCAGCACCTCCTGTGACTGGATCTCGATCTGCCGATAACGACGGCGCCCCGCTGTGATTCCGTCGATGAACTGCCGCTTCGTTTCCCGTTTGCCATTCGTGTGGACATAGCTGACGGTCTCGGAGAGCAGCGAGTCGAGCAACGGTCCGTTGCCATCGACCATCGCTCGAAAGCGGTCGCGCTCGAGCCCACGAATCGCCTCGATCACCTTTGCGGACATTGCTCAGCCCCTTTGCCTCGACGGGCCGACAGCGGCCGCGGTCTTAGAAGTTACGTTGCAAATATAGCTGGCTGAAATTTATACCAGGTTTGGGCTCTTTGATACCGCCGTTCGCGAAGGACGCCAAAACCGGTAGACCGCCAGACGCTGCTGCCGACATACGAAGCCCACCCCCACGTCGGCTGTCGAGGGGACGCAGGAACATTGCGGCGCGGCCGCGATCCAACTTCAATCGCGGTACCCACCGCGCATAAATTGCCCTTGAAAAAGCCGGTCCTGCACCCCATATACCCGAAGCCGCGGGCGCAAGAAACCATAAGAAGAAAGCCGGAATTCAGCAGACCAATACTCGAAAAGGCCGAAAACCGGTGGCAGTCCACCAAGGCGCCCCCATCCAGAGCAAATCCTACGCTCATCCCCGTCAAAGCGTAGAAAGCGTATGATGCTATTGAAAATCAAATTTCAATAGCCAGACGGGAACCATGATACCCCCACATACTCTAAGTATTAGCACTCGGATATTGAGAGTGCTAACATCCACGCTGGAGTCGAAGTTCGACTGAGCTTTTGGCTGATTCCAAAGGAGTTTTCTACGTGAGCAACGCAATGACCCTTCCGAGTACTCTGAGCCCGTCGTCGGCTAAGGCCGCTTCGGCAGGTGCACTGGCGCTCTCGCATTCTTCGCTGCTGCCCGGTCAACTGGGCAATATCGACGCCTACATCCAGGCCGTGAACCGGATTCCGATGCTGACGCCGGCGGAGGAACGACAGTTCGCCACCGAATTTCGCGAGCAGGGTAACCTGGAGTCCGCGCGCCGCCTCGTCCTGTCGCATTTGCGACTGGTGGTGTCGATCGCGCGCAACTATCTGGGCTATGGCCTGCCGCATGCCGACCTGATCCAGGAAGGCAATATCGGCCTGATGAAGGCCGTGAAGCGCTTCGATCCGGAGCAGAACGTGCGTCTCGTGTCGTACGCCATGCACTGGATCAAGGCCGAGATCCACGAATACATCCTGCGCAACTGGCGCATGGTGAAGGTCGCCACCACCAAGGCGCAGCGCAAGCTGTTCTTCAACCTGCGCAGCCACAAGCAAGGCTTGGGCGCGTTCACGCCGGACGAGATCGAAGGTCTCGCCAAGGAACTGAACGTCAAGCGCGAGGAAGTGGCCGAGATGGAAACGCGCCTGTCCGGTGGCGATATCGCCCTGGAAGGTCAGGTGGAGGACGGCGAGGAATCGTACGCGCCGATCGCCTATCTGGCCGATTCGCATAGCGAACCGACCGCCGTGCTGGCAGCACGTCAACGCGACAAGCTGCAAAGCGACGGCATCGCCAGCGCCCTCGAATCGCTGGACGCACGCAGCCGCCGGATTATCGAAGCCCGCTGGCTGCAGGTGCAGGATGACGGTTCGGGTGGTTCGACGCTGCACGACCTGGCAGACGAATTCGGCGTGTCGGCCGAGCGCATTCGCCAGATCGAGGCGAGCGCCATGAAGAAAATGCGCAGCGCATTGAACGAGTACGCTTAACGCAAAATAGGCGGCACTCGGCGCCGTCAGACACTCGCCCGCGCTCTGTAAGACATCAGCCCTGCCCTCGTAAGACGGCGGGGCTTTTTCATTTACCACGTCGCAACCCCACCCCATTTCCTTGACGTAGCGCAAGGTTGCTTGTATTAGTGACGTGGACGGCATGCCTACGCGACCCAATGCCACAGTCGCGAACTTCCTCGCTGCCAGCCCCTATCTTAATATCGTTATGCATTCTCCAAGCCGTCTGCGCGGCCTGGATCCGGCCGGGTAAACCGGTGTGAAGTCGAACCATCGACCGATCATGACCATAACGCTACACGAGAGGACTCCGCCTCGCCCTGCCCTGCGCGCGCGAATCGCCGCCTGGGCACGCGGACCGACCTTCGGGCGAGATATCGCCATCGTGCTTGCCATCAAATTTGCACTCCTGATGGTGCTCAAGTACGCGTTTTTCAATCATCCCATGGCGGAGAACATGTCCATGCCGCCCGCGCTCGTCGCGCAGGCGCTGCTCTCCGCGCCCGCCCCGCATCCGTCTCAAGGTGATCAACATGCCCGGTAGCGAAGTCGTCGACCTCTCGCGTCTCCAGTTTGCGGTGACGGCGCTTTATCACTTTTTGTTCGTACCCCTTACGCTCGGACTGTCCTGGCTGCTTGTCATCATGGAATCCGTCTACGTGATGACCGGCAAGCAGATCTACAAGGACATGACGCAGTTCTGGGGCAAGCTGTTCGGCATCAACTTCGCGATGGGCGTCACCACTGGTCTCACGCTGGAGTTCCAGTTCGGCACCAACTGGTCGTACTACTCCCATTACGTCGGCGATATCTTCGGCGTGCCGCTCGCGGTCGAAGGGCTGATGGCGTTCTTCCTCGAGTCGACCTTCGTCGGCCTGTTCTTCTTCGGCTGGCCACGGTTGTCACGGGTGCAGCATCTGATCGTCACCTTCCTCGTTGCACTGGGTTCGAACCTGTCCGCGTTGTGGATTCTGGTCGCCAACGGCTGGATGAACAATCCGGTCGGCGCCGAGTTCAACTACGAAACCATGCGGATGGAACTGTCGAGCATCTACGCGGTGCTGTTCAATCCCGTTGCACAGGTGAAGTTCGTGCACACGGTTTCCGCCGGCTATGTGACGGCTTCGATGTTCGTGCTCGGCATCTCGTCGTGGTACCTGCTCAAGCGGCGCGACACGGAATTCGCGCTACGCTCGTTCGCGATAGCGGCGGGCTTCGGCCTCGCATCGACGGTCTGCGTGATCGTGCTCGGCGACGAATCCGGCTACCGCACCGGCGAAGTCCAGCAGGTCAAACTCGCCGCCATTGAATCGGAATGGGAGACCGCGCCGGCGCCCGCACCATTCACGATATTTGGCATCCCGAACCAGAAGGAAGAACGGACCGACTATGCGATCCGGATTCCATACGCGCTCGGTATCATCGCGACGCGTTCGCTCGATGAGCCGGTGCTCGGTCTGAAGGATCTGATCGCGCAAAACCAGCTGCGCATCAAGGACGGCATGATTGCGTACGGCGCGCTGCAGCAACTCAAACAAGGCAATGCCACCGACGACGCCAAGGTCGCCTTCGCGCTGCACAAGGACAATCTCGGCTACGCGCTGATGCTCAAGCAGTTCACACCCAACGTCACGGATGCCACGCCGGACCAGATCGCCCAGGCGGCGAAGAAGACGATTCCGCCGGTGTTGCCGGTGTTCTTCTCATTCCGCATGATGGTTGGCCTCGGCATCCTGTTCCTCGTGACCTTCCTGCTCGCATTCTGGTTCTGCGCGCAGCGCTCGCTGCTGCTGGACAAGCGCCGCTGGTTCCTGCGCTGGGCCGTGTGGGCGATTCCATTGCCGTGGCTTGCGGCGGAATTCGGCTGGATCGTCGCCGAACTGGGGCGTCAGCCGTGGACCATTGCCGGCATCCTGCCCACCACGCTCTCGGCTTCGAGTCTGACGGCCTCGGACCTGTACCTGAGCATCGGCGGCTTCGTGGTGTTTTACACGGCGCTGTTTGTGATCGAAATCACGCTGATGTTCAAGTACGCGCGGCTCGGTCCGTCGTCATTGCATACGGGACGGTATCACCATGAGACGCCGCCACAGGGTCAGCCGTCCAAGCCGCTGAGTACCACTGCTGCATGATCGGCCATCAGACTGCGCAAGCTGTCCTGGCTGTGTAAAAGGGAAAAATCATCATGGATTACGCAACCCTCAAAGTGATCTGGTGGGTCCTGATCGGCGTCCTGCTGATCGGCTTCGCCGTTACCGACGGCTTCGATATGGGCACAGCCATCCTGCTGCCGTTCATCGCGAAGACCGACTCCGAGCGGCGCATCGTTGTGAACACCGTCGGCGCGACATGGGAAGGCAACCAGGTCTGGTTCATCACCGCTGGCGGCGCGATGTTCGCGGCATGGCCGCTCGTCTACGCGGCGTCGTTCTCGGGCTTCTACTTCGCGATGCTGCTGGTGTTGTTCTCGCTGTTCTTCCGGCCGGTGGGCTTCGACTACCGCAGCAAACGCGAAGACCCTCGCTGGCGTAGCGCGTGGGACTGGGCGCTGTTTATCGGCGGCTTCGTGCCGGCGCTGGTGATCGGCGTCGCCTTTGGCAACCTCCTGCAAGGCGTGCCGTTCGCATTCGATACCGACCTGCGCGTCACCTATCACGGCAGTTTCTTCGCACTGCTGAATCCGTTCGCCGTGTTGTGCGGGCTTGTCAGCGTGTCGATGCTGGCCGCGCACGGCGCCGCATTTGTGAAGATGAAAACGGATGACGTGATCGCGCGTCGTGCCTCAGTGGCCTTGCGCATCGCGTCGCTCGCTGCTGTGGCGTTGTTCCTGCTCGCTGGCGTGCTGGTGGCGACGTTGATCGGTGGTTATCAGATCGTCGACGCGGCGCCGTTCGATACGGTCGCCAACCCCTTGCTAAAGAGCGTGATCGGCGCACCCGGCCTGTGGCTCACCAACTACTCGACCTACCCGTGGATGGTCGCGGCACCGGTGATCGGCGTGGTGGGCGGCGTTCTGGCGTTGCTGCTCGCGAAGTCACGCTTCGAGAAGAGCGTGTTCATCTGCACCGGCCTGATGATCGTCGGCGTGGTCCTGACGGCTGGCTTTTCGATGTTCCCATTCATCATGCCGTCGTCATTGGATGGACGCAGCAGTCTGACGGTGTGGGACTCGACCTCGAGCCAGATGACGCTGCAGATCATGCTGATCGCGGTGATCATTTTCTTGCCGATCATCCTGATCTATACGAGCTGGGTGTACCGCGTGATGCGCGGCAAGGTGACTGCGGCCGCGCTCGAAGAAAACCGGCATTCGATGTATTGAAGCCTTTATTAGCATGACGCAGCGGAGCCGATTGAAACGGACTCATAGGAGCGAATGATGTGGTATTTCAGCTGGATTCTCGGTATTGGCGTAGCGCTCTCGTTTGGCATTATCAACGTGATGTGGCTTGAATCGAACCGTCCGGGAGAGGCGGCCGCGAAGCGCAAGGCGGATTGAGTAGTAGTGACAGCGCCCGCGTGAATCGCAAACACGGACAGCGGTAAACGAAGAACGGCACCCTTGGGCGCCGTTCTTCGTTTCAGCATCACTCAGTGCAACACAGCAACGCTTGATGCCGCTTCCGCGTTACACGCACGCATCAGGCCGGTTGCGGCGATGCCCCACCGGTTGCGCCTGCCGCCGGCAAACGCGCCGACAATACCTGCGCGTACCGCCGTGCAGCCTCACCAACAACGACGTGAAACGTATCCGCCGAGACCCACGCAACGTCGAGCGCAGCAAGGCGCTGCCGATCCACCGCAGTCGGATCGCTCACCACGACACGTAGACGGGTCGATGCAATCGCATCCAGCGAAACGACGTTGGTCGCACCGCCGAACACGGCGAGCCAGCGAGCCGGATCAGGATCGAGCGGCCCACCATGCGAGCCCGCAACCGGGGCAGCGACCGTAGCTGCCGCAGCAGGCACCACCACTGGCTTCGCTTCGACACTACCACCCTGCGCAATCACAGTCCGGATTTCATCGGCGATGATGTCTGCTTCCGGTCCGATAATCACCTGCACGCTGGTTGCACCGCGCTTCAACACACCACGCGCACCGATAGTCTTGAGATCCGTTTCCGAGACCTTGCTGGGATCGACCACCGACAACCGCAGACGCGTCGTACAGGCATCGACGATAGACAGATTGGCCGCACCGCCCAAAGCAGCGATGTAACGCTGTGCACGCGGCGCGCTCGCAGTAGCAGCCGCTGCCGGCGCAACGAAGCCACCCTTGTCGAACGACCCCACCTGCTCGTCAGCACCGGCAGGTTCGCGACCCGGCGTGGCCATGTTGAACTTGCGGATAAAGAAGCGAAACAAACCGTAGTACACCACCGCGTAGATCACGCCAAGCGGCAGCGCCCACCAGCCGCGCGTCGACAGGCCATAGTTCAGGATGTAGTCGATCAGCCCCGCGGAGAACGTGAAGCCGAGGTGAATCCCGAGCGCCGAACAGATAGCCAGCGAAATGCCGGTCAGCAGCGCGTGAATCACATACAGCACCGGTGCGAGGAACATGAAGCTGAATTCAATCGGCTCGGTCACGCCCGTCAGCAGCGAGGTCAGTGCCATTGAGGCCAGCAGACCGAAGACCATCGCACGGCGTTCCTTCGGTGCCTCGTGATACATCGCGAGGCACGCTGCCGGCAGACCGAACATCATGACCGGGAAGAAACCCGTCATGAAAGTACCCGCGGTCGGATCGCCCGCGAAGAAACGATGCAGGTCGCCCGTCACTGCGGCACCGCCGCCCGGCGGCGTGAAGGAGCCGAACACGAACCACGTCAGCGAGTTCAGGATGTGGTGCAGCCCCGTCACCAGCAGCAAGCGGTTTAGTACGCCGAACACGAAGGCTCCGATCGCACCCGCAGTGGTCAACCAGTGGCCGGCGATATCGATCGCGGCTTGCACCGGTTGCCACACGTAGCCGAGCACAATGCCTATCACCAGACAGGTCACCCCCGTGACAATCGGCACAAAGCGTTTCCCTCCGAAGAACGCGAGGTAATCGGGCAGCTTGATGTCCTTGTACTTGTTGTACAGCATGCCGGCGACGATACCCGCGATAATCCCCGACAGCACACCCATATTGAGCTTGTCGTTGATGTCCTTCATCACCACGGTTTCGACCAGATAACCGATCGCGCCCGCGAGCGCCGCCACGCCGTTGTTGTCCTTCGCGAAGCCGACTGCCACGCCGATTGCAAACAGCAGCGGCAGGTTGTCGAAAATCGCGCCGCCAGCGTCGGCGATCATCTTGATGTTCAGTACGTCACTCTGACCGAGTCGCAGCAACAGCCCTGCGACCGGCAGCACTGCAATCGGCAGCATCAGCGCGCGGCCGAGTCGCTGCACCTTCAAAAACGGATTCCCGTCCATCTATATCTCCAATCCTTCGTCTCTTCGTCGAGTCGTTGCTTTACATGGTTGTCGAGCGAAATTCCGCCGTGGACCATGCAGGGTTCAGTCCAGCGGCCAGGTTTCGCGGCTCACTGCTCTTACCGCCTGCGCCGATTCCAGCGCCAGGACATCCTGGGCGCGTTGTTGGCACAGCTGATAATTGAGGTTGCGCACTCGCGCCTTGATGCCCGGCACCGACACCGGGTCCACGGATAGTTCGGTGACGCCCAGGCCCACGAGCAGCGGCACGGCCAGCGGATCGCCCGCCAATGCGCCGCACACGCCCACCCATTTGCCATGCTTGTTCGCGCCCTGCACGGTAGCTGCGACCAGACGCAGCACCGCCGGATGCAGACCGTCAGCCTGGGCGGCGAGGTCGGCCTGACAGCGATCCATCGCCAGCGTGTACTGGGTCAGATCGTTGGTGCCGATCGACAGGAAGTCCGCGTGTTTCGACAGTTGATCGGCCAGCAGCGCGGCCGACGGTACTTCGATCATCACGCCAACTTCGATCGGATCGGTACGGCCAAGCTCGCGGGCGAAGTCGTCGATGCGCTTGCGCAAATGGATCAGCTCGCCTACGTCGGTCACCATCGGCAGCAGGATGCGCACGGCGCCGAGCGGCTGCACCGCCAGCAGGCCGCGCAGCTGGTCGTCGAGCAGGTCCGGGCGCACCTGCGCGAGACGGATGCCGCGCAGACCCAGCGCCGGGTTCGGTTCGGGCGGCAGCGTCAGATAGTCGACTTCCTTGTCCGCGCCCACATCGAGCGTGCGAATGATCGCGGTGCGCCCGTTCAGTGCGTCGGCAATCGACTGATAGCTTTGACGATGCTCGTCTACCGTTGGTGCGGACGCACGGTGAATGAACAGCAGCTCGGTACGCAGCAGGCCGACTGCGTCGGCACCGTTTTCGACTGCAGTCTTCGCATCTTCGAGCGTGGCGATATTCGCTGCCACTTCGATGGCGCGGCCGTCCGCGGTCATCGCCGCCTGTTGCGACGTGCGGCGGTTCGCTTCGCGTACGTCAGCGAGGCGCGTACGTTCTACGCGGGCACGTTCGACGTCAAGCGCGGTCGGTGCGAATTCGATTCGCCCCGCCGTAGCGTCGACCACAACCTGGGTGCCTTCGGGAATCGTATGCAGCCCATCGCCCACGGCGACGAGCGCGGGAATACCGCTCTGCCGCGCGAGAATCGCGGCGTGCGAGGTCGCGCCGCCGCGCGCCATCACGAGCGCGGTGACACGTGTGCGATCGAGCGATGACAGATCGGACGGGGTGAACTCTTCCGCCACCAGCACCGCTTCATCCGGCAGCGTCCGCGCCGCGTTGTTCGAGTAACCGAGCGCCCGCAGCACGCGCTTTTCGAGGTCACGCAAATCCGCTGCGCGTTCCGCGAGCAGCGCATCGTCGATTTTCGTCAGGACTGCAATCTGTGCGCGGATCGACTCGCGCCATGCAAAGCCGGCGCTCTTGCCGAGGCTGATCAGGTCGCGCGCAGCATCGAGCAACGTCGGATCTTCGAGCAGTACACGGTGTACCGCGAAAATCCCCGCCTCACCATGCGCACCGCGCTGCGAAGCATCACGCACGGTTGAATTCAGTTCAGCGTCGACGGTGGCCAGCGCCTTGTCGAGCAGACGGCTTTCCGCCGCCGATGTGCCGCTCGCAATTTCAGGCGGGTCGAGGTCCGCGTCATCCCATCGCACCAGCTTGCCGACCGCAACGCCAGGCGCCGCGCACACGCCAACAAGCGTGTTCGGCGCGAGTGGCGCGCCACCTGTTTGCGCCACCGGTTGCGGCGTCGGGGAGCTTTGGCGTGCCGGCTTTTCCTCGGCTTCGCCATGCGCTTCGCGCAGCAACTCATGCGCGACTGCTTCCACGGCCGCCGCCGCTTGCGCACCTACACCTAGAATCTCTACCGTAGCGCCCTCGCCCGCGCCCAGGCCGAGCAAACCAACGACACTTTCTATCGGCGCCTTGCGCCCTTCATAACGCACTTCGACGCGCGCATCGAGACCACGTGCCGCTTCACGGGCACGCGCTGCCGGCCGCGCATGCAAACCGCCTGCGTGGACCAAGGTCACCGTCTGACGCGCTTCTTCGGTCACGTTGGTGGCCTGGCGCGAAGCTTCCGCTGCCGCACCGGCGCGCGGACGCAGCAGCAGCAGCGGGGTTTCTCCCGCCTTCAGCATGCCTGCACCGGCGCGCTCGACGATCTCGAACGCGTCCGAGTTCGCAACCGCGATCACCGACACGAGACTCGGTGCATTGCATGCCACCAGGTCCTGATCGAACTCGATCAGCAGGTCGCCGGTATGCACATGCGCACCCTGCACAACCTTCGGCGTAAAACCGCGGCCGTTCAACTCGACCGTGTCGATGCCGATGTGCAGCAGAATCTCCGCGCCATCGGCAGTGGCCAGCGTCAAAGCATGGCCGGTGCGCGCGAGATGCGTGACCACGCCGTCGCACGGCGCGACGAGTTGGCCCACCAGCGGATCTACGCCGATACCGTCGCCGAACATGCCGCCCGAAAACACAGGGTCGGGCACGTTCGCGAGCGGTACGACCGGACCGGTCATGGGCGCAAGCAGAACAATATGGCCTTGGGATGGGCTCATCAAAACGGACTCCTCAACACGACGCATCTGATTACTCGATCAGTGGGTTTCGGTGACTTTGTTCAGATGGCGCGGCGCATCGGGGTTGCGTCCGCGTGCAGCGGCAAGACCTGCGGCCATCACGTAAAAGGAAAGAATCGCGGCGATCGGATCGAGTGCCGCATGGGCCGTCGTGACGAGCGGCAAGGTAGCTTCCGGCACATCTTCCGGCGCGGCCAGCAGCACGCGTGCGCCGCGTGTCTGCATATCGCGCGCGAGCTGGATGAGTCCGGCCTGTTCGGGTCCGCGCGGGGCGAACACGAGCAACGGATAGTCGCGATCGATCAGCTCCATTGGGCCATGACGCACTTCGGCGCTCGAAAACGCTTCGGCCTGGATGCCCGAGGTTTCCTTGAGCTTAAGCGCCGCTTCCTGCGCGATTGCGAGGCCAAGACCACGGCCGATCACGATCATGCGCTCGATGCCACGCAGTTCCTCGACCGCTTTGTTCCAGTCGAGTCTGCCCGCGCTTTGCAGCGCTTCGGGCAAGCCTCCGAGCGCGGCAAGCAATGCATCGTCTTGCTGCCAGTGCGCGACCAGTTGCGCGGAAATGGACAGCATCGCGATATAGCTCTTGGTCGCGGCGACGCTCAACTCGGGACCGGCAACCAGCGGCAGATGCCATTCGCAGGCATCGGCCAGCGGCGATTGCGGCGCGTTCACGGCCGCGACAGTCAGCGCGCCGGCCTCGCGCAGCGCGGCCATCGTGCCCACCAGATCAGGACTCTTGCCGGACTGCGAGAACGCGATAGCAAGCTGATCGCGCACCTTCAGTGGCGCCTGCTGCAGCGTCGCCACGGACATCGGCAGCGAAGCGACCGGCAGTCCAATGCGGCTCATGGTGAGGCTTGCGAAATAACTCGCTGCGTGATCCGAACTACCGCGTGCGACCGTCAGCGCGACATGGCGCGGCTGTTCAGCGAGTCTCGCCGCCAGCGCCTGCACGTGCGACGTATCCGCAAGCTGCGCGGCGACCACCTCAGCGGACGCCAGCGCTTCGTTAAGCATATTCGACAATTGATTCTCCTTCGACGTAAGTCGCGGTCAGTGCCAGTTCGCGATCGAACACGACGATATCGGCCCAGGCACCGCGCGCGAGACGGCCGCGGTCTTCAATGCCGAGATAGTCGGCGGCATAGCGCGACAGACGATTTGAAACGTCGGCCATGGGCAGGCCGAGCGATACCAGATTGCGCAGCGCCTGATCCATCGTCAGGGTGCTGCCGGCAAGCGTGCCGTCGGCAAGACGCACGCCGCCCAGACACTTGGTGACGTGCTGGCTGCCGAGGCGGTATTCGCCGTCAGGCATGCCGGTAGCCGAGGTGCTGTCGGTCACCACGTACACGCGCGGAATCGCCCGCATCGCGGCACGAATTGCGCCCGGGTGAACGTGCAGCAGGTCAGGGATGATCTCCGCGAATTCAGCGTGCGCCAGCGCCGCGCCGACCATGCCGGGATTGCGGTGATGCAGCGGCGACATCGCATTGAACAGGTGTGTGAAGCCACACGCTCCATGTTTGAGCGCCGCGACCGCATCGTCGTACGTGCCGAGCGAATGGCCGAGCTGCACGCGCACGCCGCGCGCGGCGATTTCGGAAATGATGTCCATGTGGCCGGAGATTTCCGGCGCGATCGTGACGACGCGAATCGGCGCAATCGACAGGTACTTCAGCACTTCGTCGAGCACTGCGGACACAGCGGCGTCCGGCTGCGCACCGAGCTTGCCCGGATTGATATACGGTCCTTCAAGGTGCACGCCGAGCACGCGCGAGCAACCGGGCGTACGCACACGGGCCACGTCGCCCAGGTTTGCTACCACGTTCATCAGCTCTTCGCGCGGCGCGGTCATCGTCGTGGCAAGGAGGCTCGTGGTGCCGAAGCGGGCATGCGTGCGCGTGATCGTGTCGATCGCGTCGCCCGCTTCCATCACGTCGGCGCCGCCGCCGCCATGCACGTGCAGATCGATAAAGCCCGGCAAAATGTAGGGCGCGTCGTTGGTGGACGGATCGACCCGCTCACCTGTGAGCGACGTGATACGGCCGTTTTCG
Organism: Paraburkholderia sp. GAS33; assembly: GCF_050436645.1. Taxonomy (NCBI): domain Bacteria; kingdom Pseudomonadati; phylum Pseudomonadota; class Betaproteobacteria; order Burkholderiales; family Burkholderiaceae; genus Paraburkholderia; species Paraburkholderia sp. GAS33. The sequence continues at coordinate 539,189 of NZ_JBNDMP010000005.1, read as the reverse complement.
TATTCGAGCGTGCCGTGAATCCACCCATCGGTGGTGAGTATGTTTCCGGTCAGCATGAGTCTCTCTGATAATACGTAGTGCGATACGTTTCTGATCCGCGCCGTTCAGCGTTGCGCGAGGGCCGCGCCGTTATTGCGTCCTTATTGACGCAGTTCGGCGACAAAGTCGTAGTAGTCGTCCCGGCAGTAGGTGTCCGTCAATTCAATCGCCCGCTGGTCGGCGCTATAGCCGATACGTGTGATCACCAGCAGCGCCGAGCGCGGTTCGATGTCCATCAGCGAGGCAATCTCGCTCGTCGCGTTGACGGCCCGAAAGTGCTGCAGCGCGCGCACGACTGCCATGCCACGCTGCTCCAGATAGCTGTACAGCGACACGCCGATCGCCTGCGGGTCCGGCACGATCGCGGCCGGCAGCGCCGAATGTTCCACCGCCATCACGATGCCGTCCGCGCGCCGCAGACGCCGCAGACTCGTCACCGCTGCACCCGGCGACAGGCCGAGGTGCACCAGCTCGTCGCGGTTCGCGGCGCGAATGCCGCGTTCGAGCCAGACCGAGTCGGGACGAAAGCCCCGCTGCTGCATCTTTTTCGTGAAGCCGGTGAGCCGCGACAGTGGATCTTCGACGCGCGGCGTAATGAAACTGCCCGCACCCGGCGAGCGGCGGATTAGCCCCTGTTCAACCAGCAATTCGATCGCCTTGCGTGCGGTAATACGCGACACGCCGATCGCATCCGACAGCGTACGCTCCGACGGTAACGCCTCACCCGCCGACCAGACGCCACAGTGGATGGCCGTCGCCAGGTTGCGCGCGAGCTGCAGATAGAGCGGCGTGACGTTGCGGGCGTCAGGCATCAATGCGGACCAGCGTGTTTCCATGGGCTCAGGTGGGTCGAAAGGAAGAGCGTGGGCTTCGAAGAGAGAGCCCATTATATAACCACCATAATACCAGTCAATCGAGTTGTTCCATACCGGTCCGATCGCCGTCAAACCTTTGACAGTAAAGGGAATCCGGCAGATTGCGACAGGCTTACCGGGCGTTTCCGGTGATCGGTATTTACCCGTATTCGAGATATCTTGAGGGTCTATAGAGAACCACTGGTTCGCTACCGAACGGATCGCGCTACTTCGCATGCGTACTTTTGTAATACCAATCGCCGTGGCCGGTTAGAGTGTACGTTTTACCGCTTTTTACGCAGTTTTTAGATAGGATGTCATCCAATAGGTTTGTTGTCTGACACCTTCAAGGACTTCCGGGAGCCGTACGTTGACCGATTCCGCAGCGCTGCGGCGCGTTGAGGCCGTCCGCCATTTCAACCGCTTCTACACGAAGCATATCGGTGCGTTGCACGAGCGTCTGCAAAAGAGCCCGTACTCGCTGACCGAAGTGCGTGTGCTGCATGAACTGGCGCGCGGGCGCGCGCAAACCGCCACGGTGCTGGCGCGCAATCTCGGACTCGACAGCGGTTATCTAAGCCGCCTGCTCACCAGCTTCGAACGCCGCAATCTGCTCACACGGCGTCCATCGGAGAGCGACGCGCGGCAGTCGTTAATCGCGCTCACCGACCAGGGGTACGCCGCCTACGAACCGCTCGACGTCGCCGCCATCGAAGAAGTCATGTCGGCACTGGAACGCCTCGCGGAAAGCTCGCAGGAAGAGTTGATCGGCGCGATGAAGCTCGTCGAGCGACTGCTCGACGAGCAGCCGCGCCGCGGCGTCGTGACGCTACGGGCGCCGCGCGCAGGCGAATATGGCTGGCTCGTGCACCGGCAAGCCCTCTTGTTTGCAAGCGAACACGGCTGGGATCAGACTTTCGAAGGCTTGCTTGCTGGCATCGTCGCTGACTTCACCCAGCATCACGATCCGGTGCGTGAGATGTGCTGGATCGTCGAACAGGACAATGCGATCGTCGGCGCGGCGATGGTGGCAGGCGTATCGGCCACGGTGGCACGGATCAGGATGCTGTATATCGAGCCCGACATGCGCCGGCTCGGCATCGGCACGCAACTGGTCGACGAGTGTGTGCGCTTCGCCAGGCGTGCGGGCTACACCCGGCTCACACTGGCCACGGTCACGACGCTCGAACAATCCCGGCGGCTCTGCGAGCGTGCCGGTTTTGTGTGCGCCGACGTGGCGCCGGAGATGCGCTTCGGTCATGAGTTGACGGTCGAACGCTGGGAGCGCGATCTGTAGGTGCGCCGAACGAAGCGCAATATGAACCTCAATGCGAAGCCCAATAAAAAAGCGCCATGGTCTCCCATGGCGCTTTGCGTTGCGGCGCTTCGTCGTGGCTGCAGCGTGCTTAGAACGACGGCACCACCGAACCCTTGAACTGGGTTTTGATGAACTGGCGCACGTCATCCGACTGATAAGCCGCGACCAGCTTTTTAACCCACGGCTTGTCCTTGTCCTGGGTGCGCACGGCGATCAGATTCGCGTACGGGCTATGGATGTCCTCGAGCGCGATCGCATCTTTAGTCGGCTGCAGGCCGCCGGCAAGCGCGTAGTTCGTGTTGATCGCAGCAGCGTCCAGGTCGGACAGCGAGCGCGGCAACTGCGCGGCGTCCAGTTCAACCAGCTTCACTTTCTTCGGATTCTCGGCGACGTCGAGCGGCGTGGCGCTGTTACCGTTCGTGCCGGCGCCAGCCTTCAGCTTGATCACGCCTTGCGCCTGCAACAGCAGCAGTGCTCGGTTCTCGTTGGACGGATCGTTAGGTACTGCGACCTTCGCACCTTGCGGCAGGTCCTTCAGCGATTTGAACTTCTTCGAATAGATGCCGAGCGGGGAAATGTAGGTCAGGCCCGCGCTGACGATCTTGTAGCCACGCTGCTTGACCTGGCTATCGAGGTAGGGCTGGTGCTGGAAGCTGTTGGCGTCCAGATCGCCTGCGTCGAGAGCGGCGTTCGGCTGGACGTAATCGTTGAATTCGATGACCTTCACGTTGAGGCCTTCGCGCTGCGCCACTTTCTGGACCACCGCCCAGATTTGTGCGTCGGGACCGCTGATGGTGCCGACCTTGATGACCTTGTCGTCGGCGTGAGCGCCGACGCTTGTGACGAGAGCTGCGGAGGCGACAACTGCGGAGAGGGCTTTGAGGATGTTTCTGCGCTGCATGTAAATCTCGCTATTTCTGATCGATGTCAGATTCGGGTGAACGGCTGGCGGCGCAATACGCGCGCCATCAGCTGGGTCGCGAATGGTCTCATAGGCTCTGCGAGAAGTGAAATACCGCTATCGCATATGGGTATGCGGACGAACGGACGACAGATGGGCCTACGCCTTAACCAAGCAGTAGCTTGATGTCGTGCACCCAAGGTTCGGCACCCTGGCCATCGCGGGCGAACAGTCGCAGCTTGCCGTCCGGATCGAAGACATAGCTGGCAGCCGTATGGTCCATCGTGTAACTGTCCGGCGTCTTGCCCGGCACCTTCGCGTAGTACACGCGGAAGTCTTTTGTCACCTTGGTGAGTTGCGCCTGATCGGCCGGGCGCAAGCCGACAAAGGTCGGATTGAAGGCCGGCACATACTGCGACATCACGGTTGAAGTGTCGCGATCGGGATCGACGGTGACGAACAGCACCTGGACGCGGCTCGCGTCTGTGGGGCCCAACTGCTGCAGTGCCTGCGCGAGTTCGGCCATGGTCGTCGGACAGACGTCCGGACAGTGCGTGTAGCCGAAGAACAGCACCACGACCTTGCCCTTGTAGTCCTCGAGCGTGCGCGTCTTGCCGCTGGCATCGGGCAACGAGAAGTCCGTACCGAATTGCGTGTTGCCGGTAATGTCGAGATTCTCGAACGAGGGGGCGGGTTTGCCGCAGCCTGAGGCCAGGATCGCGCCACCGAGCGCACAGGCCATCAAGGCAGCACGCGCGAGACGCGCAAACCGGTTTGTGAGCATGGTGTTACGCGCCGATCAGGACACGTGCATAGTGATCGATCAACAGCGCGGCGAACAGCAGCGACAGGTAGATGATCGAGTAACGGAACAACTGACGCGCGAGCGTATCGGAGTACTCCCGATAGATCTTCCACGCGTAGGCGAGGAACACGGCACCGAGCAGCACCGCCGCCACCAGATACACGATCCCGCTCATGCCCGAGATAAACGGCATCAGCGCGACCGCGAACAGGATCACCGAGTACAACAAGATATGCAGCCGCGTGTACTGTTCGCCGTGAGTGTTCGGCAGCATTGGCAAACCGGCGCTTTCGTAATCCTTGCGGCGATACAGCGCGAGCGCCCAGAAATGCGGCGGCGTCCAGACAAAGATGATCAGCACGAGAATCCATGCGTCGCCCGGCACATGCCCCGTGACCGCTGCCCAGCCAAGCGCAGGCGGCATGGCGCCCGAAGCGCCCCCGATCACGATGTTCTGCGGCGTAGCAGGCTTGAGCAGCAGCGTATAGACGACCGCGTAGCCGACGAAAGTGGCAATGGTGAGCCACATCGTCAACGGATTGGCGAACGTATAGAGCGTCCACATGCCGAGCCCGCCGAGCACGGCGGAAAACAGCAGGATCTGTGGGGTGGTGATTTCGCCGCGGGCAGACGGGCGCCACGACGTACGGCGCATCTTCGCGTCGATCTTCTGTTCGACGAGGCAGTTGATGGCGAACGCGGCACCGGCCAGCAGCCAGATACCGACGGTGCCGCCGATCAGCACCGTCCACGGCACCATACCGGGCGTGGAGAGGAACATACCAATGACAGCGCAGAACACAGCAAGCTGCGTGACACGCGGCTTGGTGAGCGCGATGTATTGGGAGATCCGGCTACCGGGGGTCTGGGAAAGAGTTGTGCTGTCCATGTGGGGTCACGCTGGCGCGGCATCGCGCGCAGGCAACGCGGCGCGGCCGGGACGGCTAGAAGCGATTCGAAAGTTTAGCATAACGAGCAGGAGCAGCAGGATCGCGGCGCCCCCGTTATGGGCGACTGCAATCGGCAACGGCCATTGCAGGACGATGTTGGAGAGGCCCGTGAGGAACTGGATCAGCACTACCAGCAGCACGCCGTCAGCGGGCCGCCGCAGCGATTCGAAGCGACGCACCTTCAGCGCAAACCACAGCAGATAGGCGATCACGACGATGGCGAAGGTCCGATGGGTCCAGTGGATCGCCACCAGTGCATCCTGGGTGATCATTTCACCGTCGCCCGTCATGCCCAGCGCGCGCCATAGGTGAAAGCCGTGCGCGAAATCCATCGGCGGGATCCATTGACCGTTGCAGGTCGGGAAATCTGTGCAGGCGAGCACCGCGTAGTTCGTACTGACCCAACCGCCGAGCGCGATCTGCACGACCAGCAGTGCCAACCCCGCGAGCGCCGCCGCGCGCCACTGCGCGGCCTCGGGCTCATAGGCCGGCAGCGGCGTCTGGCGCGCCGCCAGCCAGCCCAGCATACCGAGCAAGGCGAGGCCTAGCAGCAGGTGCGTCGTCACGATCACCGGTTGCAGTTTGAGCGTCACGGTCCACGCGCCGAACACACCCTGCACGAGAATCAGCAGCAGCAACGACGTCGGCCACCACGGCGAAACGTGCAGCGGACGGCGCTTGATGCGCGCGACCCAGGCGATCAGCATCTGCGCAACGATCAGCACGCCGATCGCCATGGCGAAATAGCGGTGGATCATTTCGATCCAGGCCTTTGTCATACTGACAGGCCCGGTAGGCATAGCCTGGTTAGCGGCGGCGATAGCAGCGTGAGCGATAAACGGCGAGGACGTCCCATAGCAACCCGGCCAGTCAGGACAGCCGAGACCGGAGTCCGTCAGGCGCGTGAAGCCGCCGAACATCACCAGGTCCAGCGTCAGGAAAGTGGTGACCCACACCAGCTTGCGGAATTTATTGTCGTCGGCCTTGACCCATATATAGGACAGCGGCAACAACGCAATGCACAAGCCGATCAGGCCCAGTTGCAATACGAACATCTCTCTACCTTCTCGCTGGAAACATAGCGGCCAATGGTGCTACAGACCGTCCGATTCGAGGTACACCCGGCCGTGCGATAAAACGCCGCATCAGCCGATGCTCGACCACTTCAGCAGCTTCGTGATGTCGCCCTTGATCTTGCTCGGGTTCGGATCTTTCGGGAAACGCATCATCAGATTGCCGTTCGGGTCGACCACGAAAATGTGATCGGTCAGCGTCGTGCCGGTGTCAACGGGCAGCCATGAAGCCAGTGCGGCCGGATCGGCGATCAGCTTGCGCGTGTCCGGATAGGCTTTCTGGATCACGTCAGACACGTTGCCCGCGTCTGTGCGCAGCCATACCTCGACCACCCGCTCGCGCTCCGGCCCCTGGGTTGCGCGTATCTGGCGCATGAAATACAGCTTGGTCGCGCAGGCCTTGTCGCACGCGCTGTTGTCGATCGAAACCATGAGCCATTTGCCACGCAGCGACGTGAGCTTCACCGGCTTGCCGTCTTCCCCGGTCACGACCAGTTCATCGGGAATCGGCCGCTGCGGTTCGATCAGCGCGCCGTAGCTGGTGGTGCCGCCGGTCGGCTTGATGACGTAGTACGTGAAGTACGAGCCAATCACGGGCGCGGCACACACGAGCGCGATCAGCAGCATCATCCAGCGGCCGCGTTGCCATGAACCGTTGGCGCGCGGCTGGCCAGGCGTGACCGCAGGACGAGCAGCGGATTTGCCGGCTTGCGGCGAACGGGGAGTTTGCGTCGACACTACCGAACCTCTTTCAATGATTGCGCGGCGCGAGCGGTCAAGCTGCTGGCCGCGTGCGATGCATTTATCTGCAAGACACAGCTTACGCGCTGGGCGCGTGCTCTTTCTTCGCGGCGCGCCGCGCGGCATACAAACCGAACGCGACCGCCGCGATGGCCATGCCCCACCATTGGAGCATATAGCCGTAGTTGCGTTCGACGTCGGTATCCGGTGCGGGCCAGTCGCGCACGAGCTTGTCGCCATCGTCGCTCAACTGCTGGATCACAAACGGCTGCAGCGGTAGACCAGTCTCCGCGGCATAAGCGCCCACGTCGAGATTCTGCCGGATCGACTGATGCGGGGCCGATCCGCCCTGCCCTAGTTCGAACGCGCGGGTCGCATCGGCCCGCGCAATACCTTCGATCTCGATCTGCCCCGGCGGCGTGACATACGGCTCGATCGCGGTGCGGTCATTGATGTTGCGCGGCAACCAGCCGCGATTGACCAGCACGTAGCCACCATCAGCGAGTTTAAAGGGCATCACGACGTAAAAGCCCGGTTGATCGTTATACGGGCGATTGTCGAGATAGACCACCTTGTCGGCGACGAAACTGCCACGCGCGCGCACCCGGTGAAACTCGATGTCTTTCAGTGCCAGCGGAGCGCTGCTGATCGGCTCGGCCGGCGCGTTTTCGAACTGCGTGATGTGGGCCTGCAGCGTCTCTTTCTGATGCGCGCGGTCACGCTGCCAGAACCCCAGCCGCACCGTCACCGCTACGACGATCAGAATCAGCAGCGCGGGCAACCAGCGGATCTTCATCGCGCGTGCTCCGACGGTGCACGCGGCGCAACGCACGGTGCGATAATAGCCATATTGCCTTCGCGCTCCTGAATTTCAGCTGATTTCATGCACATTCTCGTTCCCATCGCCTTTGCCCTGATCATCGCCAGCATGGCCTCGGCGCTGTACTTCATGGTGCACGACAAGGGCAAGACGAAACGCATGGTCTGGTCGCTGGCTACTCGCGTGGGCCTGTCGATCTCGCTGTTCCTGTTCATCCTGTTCGCTCACTGGATGGGCTGGATTCAGTCGACCGGTATTCCTTACGGCCGCTAGGCCGGGTGCGCGCAAACTTCACCTCTACGCGTACCACGCAACAACTCCGCGCCATAAACAAAACGCCGCCCTGACAGGGTCGAGGGCGGCGCTGCGTCAGTCCGGCATACTACTTGGTGGCTTCGCGATCTGCAGCGAATCCGGCAATTCAAATGCCCACGTGTCCGGTGTCAAAAACCCAGTAAAAAATACTACGCGCGGGCCGGCAAGCTTTACAGCCAGTACACGACAACGTACAGCCCGAGCCACACCACGTCCACAAAGTGCCAGTACCAGGCCGCGCCTTCGAACGCGAAGTGGTGATCCGCCGTGAAGTGGCCGCGAATCACGCGCACCAGTACGACCGTCAGCATCGTGCCGCCGAGGAACACGTGGAAGCCGTGGAAACCGGTCAGCAGGAAGAAGGTCGAGCCATACACGCCGGAAGACAGCGTCAGGTTCAGTTCGTTATACGCGTGGTAGTACTCGAAGCCCTGCAGGAACAGGAAGCACAGACCCAGCAGGACAGTCGCGGCCAGCCAGGCGATCGTCTTGTTGCGATGGTTCTCACGCAGCGCATGGTGAGCCACGGTCAGCGTCGCGCCCGACGAGAGCAGCAGCGCCGTGTTGATGGTCGGCACCGGCCACGGTTGCATCGACTTGAAATTCGACACCAGCGCTGCCGGACCGTTGTTCGGCCACACAGCCGAGAAATCCGGCCAGATCAGCTTGTAGTCAAGGCTGCCCAGTTGATGCAAGGCAATTTCGCGAGCGTAAAACAGTGCGCCGAAAAATGCGCCAAAGAACATGACTTCGGAGAAGATGAACCAGCTCATGCTCCAGCGGTACGACTTGTCGACGTTCTTGCCGTACATGCCGCCTTCGGACTCGGAGATCGCGTCGCCGAACCAGTGCCACAACGTGTAGAGCAACCACAGCAAGCCAGCGAGCACCGTCAGAGGCGCCCAGCTCTCGCCGTTGATCCACGCCGCAAGCGATGACAGCATGACCAGCAGCCCGATGGCCGCGCTGATCGGATGCCGCGACGGATGCGGTACGAAGTAGTACGGGCTCTCGTTTTGACCGCTCATTCTTGATTCTCCACTTCAGTCCAGTTGTTCCGCTTGACCCGGTTTAGTCCGGCTGTCTCTTCGGCGATGCGTCGATACCGCATCGCTTCACTCTAATTTCGGAGCCATCTTTGGCCCGGTGTTGCCGACTTATCCCACCACCGCACGGACGACGAAAATCAGTATGGCGATAAAGATGGCCGCGCCAATCAAGGCGGCTGCCAGCACGTGCAAGGGGTTGAGCTGCGCTGCGTCCGATTCCAGATCGCGCCGCTTGCGCACGCCGAAAAACGCCCAGAAGACAGCCTTCATCGACTGTCCAAAGCTGCTCTTTCCAGTGCTGCTGCCGTCGCGTTTACCGCCGTTGTCGCTCATTACCGTCATCTTCCTTCGCCTACGACAACGATCGTCTTCAGGAGAAGAAGCTCCGCTTGACGAAGATACCCACGAAAAACGCGGCGGCTATAGCGAACATGATCAAACCGAGCCGCAAGTTGCCCGCGCGGATTTGCTCGGGCGTACGTCTTTGTATGGGATTCCGGGTCATGCTGGAGTTTCTCGACACATCACTGATAAGGAACACCGCTCTACCACGCTACGACTCTACCGCTTCGCTGCACCCGGTCCGGCTTGCGCCGGGACCGGGAACGCCGTTCGGCTTACTCGACCGTCGGCGGATGTTCGAACGTGTGGAACGGAGCCGGGCTCGGCACGGTCCATTCGAGGCCCGTGGCGCCGTCCCACGGCTTGTCGCTGGCCTTCTCGAGTTCGCCACCGCCGCGGTAAGCCGGCAGTGCGACAGCAAAGAGGAAGTACACCTGGGTCAGGCCGAAGCCGAACGCACCGATCGTGATGACCTGGTTCCAGTCGGTGAACTGCGCGGGGTAGTCGGCGTAACGACGCGGCATGCCTGCGAGACCCACGAAGTGCATCGGCAGGAACGCGAGGTTGAAGAAGATCATCGAGCCCCAGAAGTGGATCTTGCCGCGCGTCTCGTTATACATCCAGCCGGTCCATTTCGGCGACCAGTAGTACCAGCCGGAGAAGAGCCCGAACAGCGAGCCCGCCACCAGCACGTAGTGAAAGTGGGCCACCACAAAATAAGTGCCGTGGTACTGGATGTCGAGCGGCGCCATGGCGAGCATCAGGCCCGTCAGACCACCGAACGTGAACACGAACAGGAAGCCCACCGCAAACAGCATCGGGGTTTCGAACGTCAGCGAACCGCGCCACATCGTGGCAACCCAGTTGAACACCTTCACGCCCGTCGGCACGGCGATCAGCATCGTGGCGTACATGAAGAACAACTGGCCCGTCACCGGCATGCCGGTGGCGAACATGTGGTGCGCCCAGACCATGAACGACAGGATTGCGATCGACGACGTGGCGTACACCATCGAGCTATAGCCGAACAGCGGCTTGCGCGAGAACGCCGGGATCACCTGCGACACGATCCCGAACGCCGGCAAGATCATGATGTACACCTCGGGGTGCCCGAAGAACCAGAAGATATGCTGGTACATCACCGGATCGCCGCCGCCGGCTGCGTTGAAGAACGAGGTGCCGAAATGGCGATCGAACAGCAGCATGGTGATCGCCCCAGCCAGAACCGGCATCACGGCAATCAGCAGGTAAGCGGTGATGAGCCACGTCCAGACGAACATCGGCATTTTCATCAGCGTCAGACCCGGCGCGCGCATGTTCAGGATCGTCACGACGATGTTGATGCCGCCCATGATCGACGAGGCACCCATCAAGTGGACCGCGAAAATCGCGAAGTCCATGCCCGGTCCCATCTGCGTGGAAAGCGGCGCGTACAGCGTCCAGCCCGCAGCCGTCGCACCACCCGGCGCGAAGAACGAGCCCACCAGCAGCACGGCGGCAACCGGCAGCAGCCAGAAGCTGAAGTTGTTCATCCGCGCGAAGGCCATGTCCGATGCGCCGATCTGCAACGGCACCATCCAGTTCGCGAAACCGACGAAGGCCGGCATGATCGCGCCGAACACCATGATCAGGCCGTGCATGGTGGTCAACTGGTTGAAGAACTCGGGGCGCATGATCTGCAGGCCCGGCTCGAACAGCTCGGCACGGATCATCAGCGCCATCACGCCCCCGGAGAGGAACATGGTGAACGAGAAGATCAGGTACAGCGTACCGATATCCTTGTGGTTGGTGGCATACAGCCAGCGACGCCAGCCATGCGGCGTCCCGTGCGCATGCGGATCACCGTGTACGTGCTCGTGGCCCGCGACTACATCGTGTCCAACGCTAGACATGACAATCTCCTAAAGCGAATACTGCGGTGCTGACCATGAACACGTCAGGCTGCGGAACTGATCTGAACACGGCGAGCCTCTTTGGGGTCGCTGCCGCCCGTGACCGTTTCCGGCTTCTTTAAAATAATATGGTCTTCGGCGATGCCGGCCGACTTCAGCGCATCGCGCACGGCTTCCGCGCGGCTCTTGGCGAGCTTCGCATTGAGCTCGGCCGAACCGGTGGCGTCCGTAAAGCCTGACAGAGTGAACTTGGCATCCGGATGCGCCTTCGCGTAATCCGCAGCCGCTGCAACTGCTGCCTGGGCGTCGCCCGGCAGCGTGCTCTTGCCGGTCTCGAAGTAGACGTTGGCCGGAAGGGCCGCCTGCGGCTGCGATGCTGCTGCGCTATCCGAACCGCTGGAGGCCGGGGCCGCACCTGCTGCGCCTGACGCGGCGTCGCCGCCGGATGCCGCTGCAGCGCCCGATGCTGCGTCGGCGCCGCTAGCGGCGGCTGCACCGCTGGCGCCTGCTGCCGCGCCCGCGAGGTGGTCCCCACCTTCAGGCAGCTTGCCATTGCGCGCATCCGCAACCTGCTTCGGCTGCAGAATGTCGCCTGTATGGTTGCCCCACGAGTTGCGCTCAAACGTGATGACCGATGCGATTTCGACGTCGTTCAGGGTAGGTCCCCACGACGGCATCACGTTCTTGCCCTTCAGCACGATGCTCACGTGTTGGGCAATCGGACCATTGGCAACCTTGCTGCCGTCGAGCGCCGGGAACGCGCCACCACCCTTGCCGGTCGGCTGGTGACAGACCGCGCAGTTCGCCGCATAGACCTTGCCGCCGCGCTCCATCAATTCAGCGAGGGTGTAGGTCTTGTTCGGATCGTCAGCGCCGGCGGCCATTTTCTTCTGCTGGTCGGCGACCCACTTCGCATAGTCGTCAGCCGAAAGCACTTCGACGACGACCGGCATGAACGCATGTTCTTTGCCGCACAGCTCCGTACAGAAGCCGCGGAAGGTACCAACCTTGTCGGCCTTGAACCACGTGTCGCGCACGAAGCCCGGAATCGCATCCTGCTTCACGCCGAAGGCCGGCACGTACCAGGAGTGGACCACGTCGTTGGCGGTGGTGATGATGCGGATCTTCTTGTCGACCGGTACCACGAGCGGGTTGTCGACTTCCTGCAGATAGGTATCGGTCTTGGCCTGTTCGCCGTCGACCTCGGCACGCGGCGTGGTCAACGTGGAGAAGAAGTTGATGCCTTCGCCCGGACCCTTTACGTAGTCGTAGTTCCACTTCCACTGATAACCGGTCACCTTCACGGTGAGGTCCGCGTTGGTGGTGTCCTTCATCGCGATGACCGTCTTGGTGGCGGGCAGCGCCATCAGCACGACGATGACGAACGGGACAATCGTCCAGATGATTTCAACGGTGGTGCTTTCGTGGAAATGGGCGGCCTTGTGGCCTTTCGACTTGCGGTGAGCAAAGACCGAATAGAACATCACGCCAAACACGCCAATGAAGATCACCGTACAGAGGATCAGCATGAACGTGTGGAGGTGATAGAGCTCCTCAGCGATAGCGGTTGCAGGCGGCTGGAGGTTGATCTCGTTGACGGCGGGGCCGCCAGGACTGTCACCCACTGCCAGCGCGGCACCGGCAAAGAACATCCCGGTAAGCGCCAGCCCGCCCATCAGGGCTCGCTTGATTGTTTTCATAGATTCCTTACCCAAATTTTCCATTCAAACCCTCGACCCCGCTGGAAGGCTGCCCCGCGCTCCTCCTGAACGGCGCGAGCCTCAATGCGTCTAACAACGCCTGAGCCACATGCGCAATTCACCTGCAAATTGCGCGCGCCGATACTGCGCGAGGTGTTGCCCGATCATGATCGTCTGGCCACGCGAAACCAGTTTGATGTGGTCACGCGGCGTTGCGCCCGGCTCGATCCGCACCCAGCGTGGATTGAATTCGAACTGCGTGACCTGCTCCGCGCTTACCCGCTCGATTACCAGCCGGTTCGGAAACAGCCTGATGCGTTCGTAATCCACAGCATGACGTGCGTAAATTGCAAAAGCGATACCGACCGCCACCAACTCGATGCCGGTGAACGGCAGCACCAGCCAGGCGCCGATCAGATCCAGCATGAAAGCAATCAGCAGCGAAAACACCGCAAGCGACACATAGAACCATACGAACTGCCTGGGCGACACCGAACAGTTGCGTTTCATCGTCCAGTCTTTGAGGACCGGTTCCGACTCCACCAGCAGATCAGATGACGCCATCGCTGTCTCCTGCGAGTTGCCTCTTAACCCTGCCTGTTACCGTTGCCTACCGCCCTTTCCTGCTGCCCAGCGCCTCGGGCCTGCCGCTGCGGATGTGGGAACTCCGAGCGACAAACTGACGCATTATAGGCGCGTTCTATGGCATCCACAAGCAACGCCCTATCGGCCCGCAAGCCAGTCCCGACAAGCCTCTGCGCCGTTTTGACGCACCTCGGGAAACACTTTTGTCCCGGTAATTTCAGACATAACAGATGCCCTCTTTCCGGTTCAACGATTCTTCGACGGACCCCGGCCAATGTCCTCGAGCCGCACGATCCCGTGACCTTCGGCGGTCATTCGTGGCACGGCCTTCCATGCATGTCCGTAGATCACCTCGAACGTCAGGGCAAGCGTGCCGTCGGCCCGCCGGCGCGCCTCCAGCGCCGCCAGCAGGGCCTTGTACAAGCGCCGAGAAACCGGCCCGGCACCCATGCCCGGGTAGGCCGCAGCCTCGCGCTCGAACGGATAGGCGCCCCACCGGCGCACATCCGCAAGCAGCGACTGCGGCGATTGATAGGTGATGGTGAGCGTTTCCTGATCCATCACCGGAATCTCGAAGCCGCTTTCCACCAGCATATCGCCCAGATCGTGCATGTCCACGAAATCGATCACATGCTTTGCCGAAGGCACACCGTGCGCCGCCTCCACTTCGGCATAGGCGCCGCGCAGTTCCTTGAGTGTATCGGGACCAAGCGTGCTGAACATTAGCAGCCCCCCTACCTTGAGCACGCGCTGCCATTCGGGAAACACGAGATCGGGCCGCGAATGCCAGTGCAAGGCGAGGTTTGACCAGATGAATTCGAACGCGCCGGGCGTAAAGGGCAGAGCGGAGAAATCGGCCTGGGCGAAGCGCGGGCCGCGCGCGCCGAGCGCCTTGCCGATCGAAGCCGGCAGAAAGCGCCGCCAGCTCGTGTCGCCGGCGTCGTGCGCCAGCGCGCGGGTCAGCATGGCACGGGAAAGATCCGTACCGAACACCGGTGCTTCGGGGAAACGCTCGCGTAGACCGGGCAGGTCGTCGCCCGCGCCACAGCCCGCATCGAGCACGGCGGTCGGACTGACCTTGATGTAATCGAGACGCTCGCGCATACGCTGGGCAATCTCGCGCGGCAGGAACGCAACCTCGTCGAAAGTGGCGGCGCGGCGATCGAAAATCCGCTGAAGGCGCCGGGAATCATAGGCCGGACGGCCAGATTTTGCGGGAGTTGAGGACATGGGGGTCACGCGGACGAAGAGCCCGAAGTATACTCGCTCGCTCCCTTTCACTCATCGTAACTGGCGTTTCGCGGGCGGCCCATCAATGCAATTCCAGGTGTCGGCTTTTTCACCTTGCGGCCGGGTTGCAAAACTTGCAACCCGGCTGGGATCTTCATGGCCGCGCCTTGTTCATGCCGTTCTGCCGAATCTCTGTGCACTCTGCGGCAATTTGTCGCAGAGTGCACTCTGTAGAGGCTGTGACGAGGCTTATGCGAACGAATCGCGCCTGCGTTGCCTGGTCTGCGCGGTTCCGTTGCCGAGTTCGCGTCGCGGCAGGAACGCCGGTTACCGGTGTGCGGACTGTGTCGCCACGGCGCCGCCGTTCGACGCGACGCTCGCGCTCGCCGACTATCGCGCGCCACTCGATTCGCTCGCTGTGGGCCTGAAGTTTCGTGCTCGCCTGCTGCTGGCCGACGAGTTTGCGCAGCGGCTTGCACGTCTCGCGGGCGATTCGCTAAGCGCCTCTGAATGGCCCGACGTGATCGCGCCGGTCCCGCTTGCGGCGAAGCGCCTCGTCGAACGTGGGTACAACCAGGCATGGCAGATTGCGAAGCCGCTCGCGCGTACGCTTCGGGTGCGCAGCGACGCCACGTTGGTCGCTCGCGTGATCGAAACCACGCCGCAATCGCGACTGGATCTGGATGCGCGCCGGCAAAACGTCGGCCGGGCGTTTGAAGTCGCCGCACCGGTGCGCGGCCTGCACGTGGCCGTGGTCGACGATGTCATGACGACCGGCGCCACGCTCGAAGCCCTCGCACACGTGCTGAAGGCCGCCGGGGCGCGGCGCGTAACGAACTTCGTCGCGTTGCGCACACCGAAAAACTAGTTTCCACTGGCTCACATCATGTTCAACGTCGTCCTCGTCGAACCCGAAATTCCACCGAATACCGGTAATGTCATCCGTCTGTGCGCAAATACCGGTGCTCGTCTGCATCTGATCGAACCGCTCGGATTTCCACTCGACGACGCCAAAATGAAGCGCGCCGGGCTCGACTATCACGAGTACGCGCAGATGCATGTGCATGCCAACTGGGCAGCGTTCGTCGCCAGCGAAACACCAGACCCGGCGCGGATGTTCGCGTTCACGACGCGCGGTTCGGGCGCGTTTCACGCGCATGCGTTCCTGCCCGGCGACTGGTTCGTGTTCGGCGCGGAAACGCGTGGCCTGCCAGACAGCGTGCTGGAACAGTTCGCCGCCGAACAGCGTGTGCGTCTGCCGATGCGGCCGGGCAATCGCAGTCTGAACCTGTCGAATACCGTGGCCGTGGTGGTATTCGAAGCGTGGCGTCAGGCCGGCTTCGAAGGCGGCGACTGACGCAACAGCGTTGCCCGCCTGGCCAGTTCGGTTTGATAGCGGGCGAACATCGCATCGTCGAAACACGCAAACAGCACACGTTCGATTCCCGGCACGCGCGGCAAGGTTTCGAGCACCGCACCCACCGCAATGCTTACCGCCTCGTCCGCCGGAAAACGGTAGATACCGCAACTAATCGCTGGAAACGCGATGCTTGCGCACTGCGCCTCGCTGGCGAGTTCAAGCGAGCGCCAGTAACACGACGCCAGTCGTTCGGCCTCGCCTCGGCCGCCGCCGTGCCAGACTGGACCGACCGCGTGAATCACATGCCTCGCGGGCAACTGATAGCCGGCGGTGATTTTCGCGTCGCCGGTGGCACAACCACCCAGCGTCTCGCATTCGCGCAACAGCGCACGCCCCGCTGCGCGATGAATCGCACCGTCGACGCCCCCGCCGCCCAGCAATGACGTATTAGCCGCATTGACGATCGCGTCGACGGTCAGCGTCGTGATATCGACGACGCGCGCTTCGAGCGAACATTGACCGGATAGGAGCATGGAGAACCTCGCCATTCGAAACGCCGATAAGACGTTGACAGCGAAGAGAGGACAACGGTTCAGCGCGATCCGGAACGGGCTATTGGGCCTGAAGGGGCGCGGATCGCCGATCCGCAGAAGGCTGAACCGTTGTTGAGACGGATGTGCTTGCTACGTAAGCCGTTACGCCGGTCAAAGCGTGACCGTGACCGCCGCGCCGACCTACTCGGCTTTGGCGTCCCGCCGCAGCAGCGCGCTTACGGCATCGCGCGGAGCGACACCATCGAACAGCACCGCGCAGACAGCCTCGGTAATCGGCATGTCGATCGAATGAGCCCGCGCAATCGCCAGCACGGCTTGCGCACAGCGCACGCCCTCGGCCACGTGACCGAGTGCGCCGAGGATATCGTCAAGGGTGCGTCCCGCAGCCAGTTGCACGCCGACCGTGCGGTTGCGCGACAGATCGCCGGTTGCCGTCAGAATCAGATCGCCGAGACCCGTGAGACCGGTGAACGTTTCGGCCCGGCCACCGAGCGTCACGCCCAGGCGCGACATTTCGGCCAGACCGCGCGTGATCAGCGCAGCCCGAGCATTAAGGCCAAGACCGAGGCCATCGGCGATCCCCGTAGCAATCGCCAGCACGTTTTTCACCGCACCGCCCACTTCCACGCCCACGAGGTCGTCCCCCGTGTAGATACGCATGGCGCCATGATGAAACGCCGCCACGGTTCGCTCGCGACAGGCAGCCGATGCGCTCGCGATAGTCAATGCGACCGGCAAGCCCTGCCCCACTTCACGCGCAAAGCTGGGCCCGGACAAAACACCATTGCTGCTGTGACCGGCCAGCTCAGCTGCGACGACCTGATGCGGCAGCAACTGCGTATCGGCCTCGAAACCCTTGCACAACCAGACCACGTGAGCCGGCACCTTGCCGGCAGCACGCATGGCCTGAAACAGACCGCGCAAACCGGCCACCGGCGTCGCGACGACGCACAACGCGTCGTCAGCCAACGCGTGGCTCAGTGCCGCTTCCAGATCGGCCTCATATCGAAGCCCGGCCGGCAAAGCAACGCCCGCCAGATAGCGGGCGTTTTCCTGGGTTGCAGCAAGCTCGGCGACCAGCGCCGGCTCACGCGCCCACAGCACCGTATCGTGCCGCACCGCCAGATGGCCCGCGAGAGCGGTGCCCCATGCACCAGCGCCGAGAACGGCGACTTTCATACCCGGCACTGCGCGCAACACTTAGTGCGTGACGCCGTTCTGCGCCGCGCCTTCTTGCGTGCCGAGCTGCGCGAGACGTTGCTCGTACAGGGCCTGGAAGTTGATTTCGGCGAGGTGGATCGGCGGGAAACCGGCGCGGGTAATCGCGTCGGCAATGTTCGAGCGCAGGTACGGGAACAGGATCGTCGGGCAAGCAATGCCGACCAGCGGATCGATCTGCTCAGCCGGAATGTTGCGGATATCGAAAATGCCAGCCTGCTTGGCTTCGATCAGGAACGCTACCTTGTCCGACACCTTGGCCGTCACGGTGCCGGTGACGAGGATTTCGAACACGGTATCGGCGAGGCGCTCGGCCTTTACGTCCACTTCGACTTCGACCGACGGCATTTCCTGTTCGAGGAAGATGGCCGGCGAATTCGGCTGCTCGAGCGACATGTCCTTCAGGTAGATGCGCTGGATGTTGAAGAACGGCTGGTTATTCTCGTCGGACATGATTGGATATTCCCTGAATATGGTCATTTGCGGCGCGCCATGCTGCCATGGAGCGCCGGGTCGGTGCGTTGCGCGCCGCCCAACCCGGGCGCCGACACAACGGCTTGTTCTGGTGCTGTTTTGCCAGTTCGGCGCGTGAACCCGGCATCAATCCCGCGTGAAGCCGGAATTAACCCGCTGGAATCAACCCGCGCTCAGGCAGCTTCGAGCAGCGGCATCAAGCCGCCCGCGCGATCGAGCGCGGAAAGGTCATCATAGCCGCCCACGTGCGTCTCGCCGATAAACACCTGAGGCACCGTACGACGGCCTGTGCGGCTCATCATCTCTTCACGCCGGGCCGGGTCCTTGTCGATCAGCACCTTTTCGACAATCTCGACGCCGCGCGACTTTAAAAGACGTTCGGCCATCTGGCAATACGGGCACACCTGGGTGCTGTACATGATTACCTTGTTCACTTCGCTGCTCCTTGTTTCACAACCGGCATGCCGGCCTGCTGCCAGGCGTTCAGGCCGCCTTCGAGCACATGGACTTCGGCGTAGCCCGCGTCCTGCACGACGCGTACCGCCTTGTTCGACTGCTGGCCGTTTTGACAGACTAGCAGTACCGGGTTGCTCTTGTTCTTCACGAGCTGGCCAACCTTCGCCTGCAACTCGGCAAACTCGAGATGCCGCGCTGCGGGCAAATGACCGTTCGCGAACTCCGCCGACGGCCGCAGGTCGATGACTACGGCGTTGCGGCGGTTGATCAGCTGGGTGGCAGCGGCTGCGGTCAGGCCGCCGCGACCCCGGCGGCTGATGGTCGGCCACAGGAGCAACCCACCGGAGATGAGGACGATCGCGATGAGTACAAGGTTTGTGTAATCGGTGAAAAACTTCACGGAAAATCCGCCGAAAAAGAGAGAAATCGGAAAAATCAGAAAGGGGCAATCCGACCATTATAAAATAACCGCCTGACGCGATGGCGACGGCCCATTCGGGCCGCGTGCGCCGCGCTTTACCGCTTCCTTACTACCGACCGGCCATCTTATGTACAAACTCGTTCTCATCCGCCACGGCGAATCGACGTGGAACAAGGAAAACCGCTTCACAGGCTGGGTCGATGTCGACCTGACCGAGCAAGGCAATCGTGAAGCGCAGCAGGCTGGCGTGCTGCTGAAGGAATCGGGCTACACGTTCGATATCGCCTACACGTCCGTCCTCAAGCGCGCGGTCCGCACCCTTTGGCACGTGCAGGACCAGATGGATCTGATGTACCTGCCGGTAGTCCATTCGTGGCGTCTGAACGAACGGCACTACGGCGCGCTGTCGGGTCTGAACAAGGCGGAGACCGCTGCCAGGTTCGGCGACGAGCAGGTGCTGATCTGGCGCCGCAGCTACGACACGCCGCCGCCGGCACTCGACCCGTCCGACGAGCGCACCGCGTATAACGACCCGCGCTACGCCAAGGTACCGCGCGAAGAGTTGCCGCTGACCGAGTGTCTGAAGGACACCGTGGCCCGCGTGATGCCGATCTGGAACGAATCGATCGCGCCGGCCATCAAATCGGGCCGCAAGGTGCTGATCGCCGCGCACGGCAACTCGATCCGGGCGCTCGTGAAGTATCTCGACAACATTTCGGACAATGACATCGTCGGCCTGAACATCCCGAACGGCGTGCCGCTCGTGTATGAGCTGGACGAAAACCTGAAGCCCATCAAGCACTACTATCTGGGTGACCAGGAAGCGATTGCCAAGGCCGCGGCGGCTGTCGCGAAGCAAGGCAAAGCGGGCTGAACCCCGCGAGCGGCGCCGTTTGCGCCGCTCGTTTGGGCTCCTCAACGGCTTCCCGCCGCGTAGGCCTCATTGGCCTCACACGGACCTCCTGACCTCCTGATTTGCCCTGGGCATTGGCTGCATAAAGCGCAATACAACGCTGCAGGAAACACGCTGTGTACACTCGCCCGAACCGGCCGGTGTACGCAGCGCAAGGTACACTGCCGATCCAGGACATCACCGTTCACCCGTTACCGCACATTTCTCTGCTCCCCGGCGTAAATCCCCAGAACCCGGCGCGCCTTGCGCTGTCGAATTGCGATTACTATCGCTGTGCACTGCCTGGGCGGGTGTGTGCAGTTATACTTGTCCGTCCCCATCTCTTTGACGCTGCCACGCGCTTCCGACCGCAACAGACTCTATGCGAAAGAACCTGAAAAATATCGGCCTGATTGCCGCGGGCCTTGCTACCGGCGTTTTTGCAACATTGCAACTTTCAGCCTCGGCCCAGCAACCCGCCAGCAGCGCCGTCGCGCCGCTGCCGCTCGATCAGCTGCGGCTGTTTGCCGAAGTTTTCGGACAGATCAAGCACGAATATGTAGAACCGGTCGATGACAAGAAGCTCCTCACGGCCGCTATCAAGGGCATGGTGTCGAGCCTCGACCCGCACTCGTCGTATCTCGACAAGACCGATTACGAAGAACTGCAGGAACAGACCAAGGGCCGCTTCGCGGGCCTCGGCATTGAAATTTCGGCGGAAGACGGCCTGATCAAGGTGATCTCGCCGATCGAAGACACCCCGGCGTTTCGCGCCGGTATCCGTCCGGGCGACCTGATCACGCGTATCAACGACAAGCCGGTGCGCGGCATGACGCTCGACCAGGCCGTCAAGCAGATGCGCGGCGATCCGGGCACCAAGGTTACGCTCACGATCTTCCGCAAGACCGATGACCGCACGTTCCCGCTCACGGTCACGCGCGCCATCATCAAGGTGCAGAGCGTGAAGATGAAGATCCTGGCGCCGGGTTATGCGTACATCCGCATCACCAGCTTCCAGGAACGCACCACGCCTGACCTGGCCGAAAAGCTGCAGGAAATCGCACGCCAGCAGCCGAACCTGAAGGGCCTCGTGCTCGACCTGCGCAATAACGGCGGCGGTCTGCTGCAAAGCGCGGTCGGCGTGGCTGGCGCCTTCCTGCCGCCGGATTCGGTGGTGGTCTCGACCAACGGGCAGATCCCGGATTCGAAGCAGGTCTACCGCGATACCTACGATAACTACCGTCTGCCGTCGTTTGACAGCGACCCGCTGAAGGACGAAGCGCCGATCTTCAAGACCGTGCCGATGATCGTGCTGACCAACGCCTACTCGGCGTCGGCATCGGAAATCGTTGCCGGTGCGCTGCAGGATCAGCATCGTGCGCTGATCGTCGGCAAGACGACCTTCGGCAAGGGTTCGGTGCAAACGGTGCGTCCGATGACCGCCGACACCGCGCTGCGCCTGACCACGGCGTACTACTACACGCCGAGCGGCCGTTCGATCCAGAACAAGGGTATCCGCCCGGACGTTGCGGTTGACCAGTACGCGGACGGCGATCCGGACGACGCACTCGTGACGCGCGAAGTGGACTATTCGAACCACCTGGCAAACACGCAGGATCCGGACGAGAAGAAGGAACAGGAACAACGCGAGCAGGATCGCATGGACCAGTTGCGCGCGCTTGAAGAGCAGAACGACAAGAAGACGCCGGAACAACGCCAGAAGGACCGCGACCGCAAGCCGGTCGAGTTCGGTTCGGCCGACGACTTCATGCTGCAACAAGGCCTGAACAAGCTGGAAGGTAAGCCGGTGCAGGAATCGAAGTCGCTCTCCGAACGCCGTCTCGCGCAGAACAAGCCGGAGCAATCCGCTTCGGCGCCGGTGGCGGTCAAGCCGACCACTCCGGTTCCAGGCATGGGTGCATCGGCGAGCACGCCGGCTTCCGCGCCGGCTCCGGCATCGCAAGCCAACTAAGCAGCAAGTTTCATCTAAGGGTCTTCGCAGCGCGACACGTTGCGAAGACCCTTTTCTCCAGCGCGATTAGAATCAACAGAACGAATGCTCGCGCAGCAGGCAACGCCTGACCTCGAATGCGGCTGGCGTGTTTGCCGCCTCCGCGCGACACACCTCGGCGCCCGCCATGAACGACGATCAACTTCTCCGCTATTCCCGCCATATTCTTGTCGACGAACTCGGTATCGAGGCGCAACAGCACTTTCTCGATGCACATGCGATCGTTATCGGCGCGGGAGGGCTGGGCTCGCCAGCGGCGATGTATCTGGCCGCAGCGGGCGTGGGCAAGCTGACGCTTGTCGATGCCGATACCGTCGATCTCACCAACCTGCAGCGCCAGATTCTGCACGTGACGGCTTCGGTAGGTCGCAGCAAGGTCGAGTCCGGGCGCGACGCGCTCGCCCAACTCAATCCTGATGTGATAGTGGATGCAGTCGCGCAACGCGTCGACGATGCGTGGCTCGACGCAGCGGTACCGCACGCGACGGTTGTGCTCGATTGCACCGATAACTTCGCGACGCGCCACGCCATCAATCGCGCGTGCTTTGCGCACCGGGTGCCGCTCGTGTCGGGCGCTGCACTGCGCTTCGATGGGCAGATCAGCACGTTCGACTTCCGCGACGCCGCCTCGCCCTGCTATGCGTGCGTGTTCCCGGAGGACCAGCCGTTCGAAGAAGTGGCCTGTTCGACCATGGGCGTATTTGCGCCGACAGTGGGGATCATCGGCGCGATGCAGGCCGCCGAAGCATTGCGTGTGATTGCGGGAATCGGCACGCCGCTCGTCGGCCGCCTGATGATGCTCGATTCGCTGCGAATGGAGTGGAACACGATGCGCATCGCGCGCCAGCCGGATTGCCCGGTCTGCGGCCACGCGCATCGTCCGTCGTAGAGTTAAGGTTAAGCCCAATCGATCAGTGCTTCCCCGCGCGTGCAAGTGCGAAGTGCACGCCTGCGCACGCGGCGAGGAACCAAGCTCACACCGCCGCGACCCGCTTCAAGGCAGCCTGCACCTCTTCCGGCTCGAACGAAGCCAGCACATCCGCCACCGGCTTCTCCAGACTCTTCACGTGCGAGCGCAGGATCTCCTGCTTCACGACCAGCAACTGGCTCGGATGCATCGAAAACTCAGTGAGGCCCATACCGAGCAATAGACGCGTCAGCGCCGGATCGCCTGCCATCTCGCCGCACACCGACACCGGCACACCCGCGCGCTTCGCCTCGCGCAGCGTGAAGGCGATCAGATGCAGCACGGCCGGATGCAGCGGGTCATACAGATGCGCCACCGCGTTGTCCGCACGGTCGATCGCCAGCGTGTACTGGATCAGATCGTTCGTGCCGATCGACAGAAAATCGAGCCGCTTCAAAAACAGTGGCAACGCGATCGCCGCGGCAGGAATCTCGATCATCGCGCCGACCTGCACGTTCGGATCGTAGGCGAGACCCGCGTCGTCGAGCTGACGTTTGGCCTCGCGAATCAGATCGAGCGTCTGGTCGATCTCCTGCGCATGCGCAAGCATCGGAATCAGGATCTTCACCGTGCCGAACACCGACGCTCGCAGGATGGCGCGCAACTGCGTGAGGAACATCTGTGGCTCGGACAGGCTCCAGCGGATCGCACGCAGCCCCAGCGCCGGGTTGGCGGCGGTTTCATAGCCATCGCCACCGCTCATCGAATCGAGCGGCTTGTCGGCCCCCACGTCGATCGTGCGGATCGTGACCGGCAGCCCGTTCATCAGCTCCACCGCGCGGCGATAGGCGGCAAACTGCTCCTCTTCGGCCGGCAGCTTGTCCTTGTGATTCATGAACAGGAACTCGGTGCGGAACAGGCCGATACCCATTGCACCCGCATCCACCGCCGCTTTCGCATCGTCGGGCAGTTCGATGTTCGCACACAGCTCGATGCGCGTGCCGCACAGCGTCTGCGTGGGGGAGAACTTCAGACGCTGCAGCTTGCGCTGCTCGAGCGCCTTCTCGCTTTGCCGGTACGAATACTCCTCGAGCACGATCGGCGCGGGGTCGACGATCACGATGCCATGATCGCCGTCGACGATAATCAGATCGTCCTGACGGATCAGCGCGCTGGCGTGCTGCACGCCGACCGCAGCCGGAATGCCGAGGCTGCGCGCGACAATCGCCGTATGCGAGGTACGGCCACCCAGATCCGTCACGAAGCCCTGAAACGTTTGCGTTTTGAACTGCATCATGTCGGCCGGCGCAATGTCATGCGCGACCACGATCATTTCGTCGCATGTGCCGTGCGCGTTATCGACCAGACTCGCAGCCGTTGCCCCAGCCAGCGCCTTCAGCACGCGTTCGACCACCTGCTGGATATCAGCTTTCCGCTCGCGCAGGTATTCGTCTTCGATGTCGTCGAAGTGGCGTGACAGGCGCTCGAGCTGCTCGGTGAGCGCCCATTCCACGTTATAGCGGCGCGTGCGGATCAGATCGATGGTTTCCTGGACGAGCATCGCATCGTTCAGGATCATTGAATGAACGTTGATAAACGCGCCCATCTCGCTCGGCGCATCCGCCGCGAGATCGTTGCGCAATATATCGAGCTCCTGATGAACGAGTTGCTGGGCCGAGCGGAAACGCTCGACCTCGCCTTCGATCTGGGCGGGCTCGACTAAATAGTGGTCGACGTCGAGTGCAGCCGGGGCGATCAGATAAGCCCGCCCGATGGCGATACCGCGTGACACGGGAATTCCATGCAGCGTGAACGACACGCGCACCTCCTCTAGTTGTGTGATGCCGCGGTAGACCGCTGCAATGCTCTCAGACCTTGCACGTCATTATAAATTCCGCAGCTTACTGGCGCCTGCCCGGTCAGTGTGCAGCGCAACACGCTGTGTTACCGCGTCGATTGTGACGCGTTAAAAAAAACGCCGCGGAAAACCGCGGCGTGACGACCCAGATAATCTGTAAACGCGCCGCGTTACTGACCTTCGCCGAATTTATCAGCGATCAGTTTCAGTAGTGCGTCCATCGCTTCCTTTTCGTCTGAGCCTTCGGTTTCGATCAGCACCGTGCTGCCGATGCCCGCGGCCAGCATCATCACTCCCATGATGCTTTTCGCGTTGATGCGCCGCCCGTTGCGGCTCATCCAGATTTCCGCCTGGAAGTTACCCGCGAGTTGCGTCAGTTTGGCCGACGCGCGCGCGTGCAGCCCCAGCTTGTTCACGATAGTCGTTTCCTGTTGCAGCATGTAATGGTCCGAAGCGCGGGTAATGATGTTTATGAAAGATGAAACCGAAACCGTTACAGGCTCGTCGTGCCCTGCTTGTGGGTGAGATCGCTCTCCGGCAGCATGGCAGGCACGCAATCGCCCATCACAGGCGGTGCGCACACTGGCGCGGGCGTGCCCGGCGCGATCGCCTGGACGCCCTTGGTCGCCCCGGCCAGCGCCTTGTCGACCAGCGTGTCGAGCGGCGTCGCGCGATAGCAGACCGCGCGTAGCAGCATCGGCAGATTCACGCCGGCCAGTACGCGCACATCGGGCAGCGACGCGAGCCGCGCGGCGATATTGGAAGGCGTCGCGCCGAACATATCGGTCAACACCAGGGCGCCGTTCTCTTCCCTGAGCCGATCGATCTCGGAGTGCGCGAATGCCACGACCTCCACAGGATCGCAGTCCGGTGAGACGTCGATGACGCCGATGCGGGCCGGTAAGCCCCCGTAAACGTGTGCGATACAGTCCCTGAGCGCCGTTGCGAGAGGGGCGTGCGCAATGATCAGAATGCCTGCCATGTCAGCCTTGCTGCAAAAAACGGCCCTGAACCGTGGCCCGGGTTTTAACCCGGTCGTCACGCCCTCGACCGGCCGATGGTCTGAGGGTCGGATCCGTGTTCCGCGCTGCCTACCTGCCAGGCCGAGACGGCCCCGCAGCGAACGAGCGCTTCATGCCCGCGCGAAACCCGAGGTTTCGGGCGGCGCGCCTGCCGGCGATCCTAACCGACGCGGGCCGCCGCTAAAGAGCGGGCATTGTAACAGGCTCATTTTCGCGCTTCCGCCACTTGTTCGCTCGACGCCGCCCTGACAGACCACCTGGGCAACCCGTCAGGGCGACTGCGTTATCCTACCGCCCGTTCGAGCGCGTCGATGAACATTCCGGCGACGTCGAAACCGGTCTGATCCATGATTTCGCGAAAGCACGTCGGGCTCGTCACGTTCACTTCGGTGAGCCAATCACCAATTGCGTCGAGGCCCACCAGCAGCAGACCGCGCTCCGCGAGCACCGGCGCCAGCGTCTCCGCAATCTTGCGATCGTGCTCGGTCAGCGGTTGCGCCACGCCGAGCCCACCCGCGGCAAGATTGCCGCGCACCTCATTGCCCTGAGGAATGCGCGCGAGCGAATACGGCACCGGCTGGCCGCCGATCAGCAGAATGCGCTTGTCGCCGTCCTTGATCTCGGGGATGAATTTCTGCGCCATCACCGAACGCGCACCGTCGTGGCTCAGCATCTCGATGATCGAACCGAGGTTCATGCCATCCGCTTTCACGCGAAACACGCCCATGCCGCCCATGCCGTCGAGCGGCTTCAGAATCACATCGCCATGCTCCGCGTGAAACGCGCGCAATCTTGCGGCGTCGCGCGTCACGAGCGTTGGCGCCACGAACTGCGGGAATTCGCCTATCGCGAGCTTTTCCGAATGATCCCGAATCGCCTGCGGCTTATTGAAGATGCGGGCGCCGCTGCGTTCTGCAAGCTCCAGCAGCCACGTGGACGTCACGTATTCCATGTCGAACGGCGGATCTTTGCGCATCACCACAGCGGCAAAGCTTTTCAGCGAGCGCGCGGCAGCGGCATCGGCGGCATACCAGGTCTCGCGATGACCATCGGATTCGTCGCCGACAATCGCAAAGCGCCGCGCATTCGCCTCGACGTCTGCACCCGTCCATGCGAGATGCTTCGGCTCGCAGATGTAGAGCGTGTGACCGCGCCGGGCCGCCTCGGCCATCATCGCGTGGGTCGAATCCTTGTAGATCTTGAAGTGATCCAGCGGGTCGGCGATAAAGAGAATGTCCATGGAAGTCCTGATGCGCACTGATGGGCTTGGCATTATGCGTTAAACAAAGGGCGGCGGCATGAAGCGCGCCGCCCGTCGGTCCGGTGTGGCGTAACGAGGCGTAACCTCGACGCCACAGCAACCGGGTGTGAAGCGAGACCTTGGCCGCGAATCAGACCTGGATCGCTTCCGGATCGGTCTTTTCCAGTTCCACCGAGGCGGCCAGCAAGCCAAGCCGCGCCACCACACCGTACATATAAAAACGGTTCGGTGGTGCCACACCGGGCTTCGCATGAGCGTCCGGCAAAGCCGTATGCTCGAAGCCGAGCGGCACGAAGTGCATACCGGGCGCATTCAGATTCTGATCGCGCTCACGGCTGCCGTGCACGCGATAGAAGCCGCCCACCACATACCGGTCGATCATATACACGACCGGCTCGGCGACTTCCTCACCGATGCGCTCGAACGTGTAGACGCCTTCCTGCACGATCACGTCGTGCACTTCGAGACCGTCCTTGGTGGTTGCCATCTTGGCGCGCTCGCGCTTGGTGAGCGCAGCGACTTCCGAAGCGTCGTGCACGGTCATCACACCCATGCCGTAAGTGCCCGCATCCGACTTGATGACCACGTACGGCTTCTCGGAGATGCCGTACTCGCGATATTTCTTGGCGATCTTCTTCAGCACGCCGTCGATCGCATCGGCCAGCGCCTCTTCGCCAGTACGCTCCTGGAAATCGACGCCTTCTACGTGCGCGAAGTACGGATTGATCATCCACGGGTCGATCTCGACCATCTTCGCGAACTTCTTGGCGACGTCGTCATAGCAGGAGAAATGCGTCGACTTGCGACGCACCGCCCACGCGGCATGCAACGGAGGCAGCAGATACTGCTCGTGCAGGTTTTCAAGGACCGGCGGAATGCCGCCGGAAAGATCGTTGTTCAGAAGAATCGAACACGGATCGAAATTCTTCAGGCCAAGCCGGCGTGCCGAGCGCTCGAGCGGCTCAAGGACGATCTTCTGACCGTCCGACAACGCAATGGTGACCGGCCCGTCGACGCTCTCGTCGAGGGTACCGAACCGGACGTTGAGCCCGGCTTGCCGCATGATGGTCGCCAGACGGGCGACATTCTCCAGATAAAACGCATTGCGCGTGTGGCGCTCCGGAATGACCAGCAGGTTCTTCGCGTCCGGACAGATCTTTTCGATCGAAGCCATGGCCGCCTGCACAGCGAGCGGCAACACTTCCTGCGGCAGGTTGTTGAACGCGCCGGGAAACAGATTGGTGTCGACAGGGGCGAGCTTGAAACCTGCGTTACGCAGATCGACCGAGCAATAGAACGGCGGCGTGTGTTCCTGCCATTCCAGGCGGAACCAGCGTTCGATGGCGGGTGTAGCGTCGAGGATCTTCCGCTCGAGATCGAGCAGCGGGCCGTTTAACGCCGTAACTAGGTGCGGAACCATTGATCACTCGCAGACTGGAGAAAAAAGATTGTAGAGCAAATGCTTCGTCCATTTGGGGACGGTTTCTCCATTCGCAAGCAGGGACGGATGCATTCTCGCTATGAGCGCGATAGGCGGCGAAAACTGCTCCTCGGATGCAGTCTACCGCGATTCATCCGCGAATAGTCCAGCAATAGCACCGCAACCGGCGCCAAAGAAAAGGCCCGCCAGAAGGCGGGCCAAAGTCGCTGCGCTTGATTCGTGATCGTGAATCGTAAAGCCTTGAAACCCTTAAACCTTATTCGACGTGCTCGCCGTGCAGGCTCACGTCCAGGCCTTCGCGCTCCTCTTCTTCCGTCACGCGGATACCCATCACCAGATCGATCACCTTCAGCAGGACGAAGCTCACCACGCCGCTGTAGATCAGAGTCGTCAACACGCCCTTGGCCTGCAGGATCACGCTGCCGTCCGCGCCGCCGATGTCCTTGACCGCGAACACGCCGGTCAGCAGTGCACCGACGATACCGCCAACGCAGTGCACGCCGAAGCAGTCGAGCGAGTCGTCATAACCGAGCTTGCCCTTGAGCCACGTAGCCGACCAGAAGCAGATCACGCCAGCTGCAATGCCGATCACCAGCGAACCGCCGATGCCGACGAAGCCCGAAGCCGGCGTAATCGCCACCAGACCTGCAACCGCGCCCGAGACGATGCCGAGTACCGACGGCTTGCCCTTGGCGATCCACTCAGCAAACATCCATGCGAGTGCTGCGGCTGCCGTTGCAACCTGCGTCGCGAACATCGCGAAGCCGGCACGGCCGTCTGCTGCCACTGCGGAACCTGCGTTGAACCCGAACCAGCCCACCCACAGCATCGCGCCACCGATCAGCGTCAGCGTGAGGTTGTGCGGAGCCATGACTTCCTTGCCGTAGCCGACACGCTTGCCGAGCACCAGGCAGCAAACCAGACCGGCGATACCGGCGTTGATGTGCACCACCGTGCCGCCTGCGAAGTCGAGGATGCCTGCCGTAGCCAGCCAGCCGGTCGGTTCCCAGACCATGTGAGCGATCGGCGAGTAGACGATGATCGACCACAGCGTCATGAACACCAGCATCGCCGAGAACTTCATACGGTCAGCAAACGCACCCGTGATCAGGGCCGGCGTGATGATCGCGAAGGTCATCTGATACACGCAGTAGACCGTTTCCGGGATCGTCGGAGCCAGGTGGCTTACCGTCAGCGTGGTCGCCTTGTCGCCGTGGATATAGTTCATCCCGGCCATGAAGACGCGCGAGAAGCCGCCGATGAACATGCCGCCAGGTGTGAACGCCAGGCTGTAGCCCAGCACCACCCAGACGATCGTCACGACGCAGGTGATCGCAAAGCTTTGCATCAGCGTTGCGAGCACGTTCTTCTTGCGGACCATGCCGCCGTAGAACAGTGCCAGGCCCGGGATCGTCATGAACAGCACGAGCGCGGTGGAGGTCAGCATCCAGGCGGTGTCGCCGGAGTTGATCTTCGACGAGTCGACCGAGAACGGCGCGGTCGGAGCAGCCGGGGCGGCTGCGGCAGCGGCTGCCGACGCGTCGGGTGCAGCAGCCGCGGTAGCCGGTGCGGAGGCGTCCGCTGCCGGTGCCGATGCTGCGGCGGCCGGTGCGCTGGCCGTCGTATCGGCGGCAGGTGCCGAGGCGGCTGCAGGTGCTGAAGCGTCGTCCGCGAGGGCGGCGCCGATACCGCCCGCGAGCAGCGAACCGGCCATCAGCATGGACATCAATAGTTTGCGCATCTTAATTTTCCTCTTGTAGCGAGTCGCTATCGTTCTATTTACAGGGCGTCCGCCCCGGTCTCCCCGGTGCGAATCCGAATCACTTGCTCGATCGGCGTGACAAAAATCTTGCCGTCGCCGATCTTGCCGGTGCGTGCGGCACGCTCGAGCGCTTCGATCGCCTGATCGACGATGTCGTCCGAGACCGCGGCCTCGATCTTCACCTTCGGCAGGAAATCGACGACGTACTCTGCGCCCCGGTACAGCTCGGTGTGGCCTTTCTGACGCCCAAAGCCCTTCACTTCTGTCACCGTGATTCCGGAGACGCCGATTGCCGACAAGGCCTCGCGCGCCTCATCGAGCTTGAACGGCTTGATGATTGCGGTAATCAGTTTCATGAAATCCTCGCTGTAGTTGCGTAACCCGTTTGCGAAACCTGGTTTCCCCTGAACTGTTGCGTCGATACGCGGCTGGTACTCGAACCGGATCGATGCAGTGCCGGTAAAACCACCCGGCAGTGCGCGCCGGGCAGTAACAGCAACTCGCATGCCATGTGAGTGTCACACTCGCTGGAACCGGTGCCGGTAGCGGCCCCGCGCTCCCCCTGGCCGGATGGCCAACGTTGGCGGGGGACGGTGGCGCGCCGTCTGGATCGTTGCTAGAGTGTTCGCAGGCCACGGACACGAATACGCGCACCAAAGTCGCACATGGAACCGTACCGACCGGTCGGTCATGCACCAAAAATGCTCATCCGCCGATCCGGGGCACAGACGTAATGACACATGCACACTTTTTGTGCATTTAAGGGGAACACCATGAAACAACCGAACGACGTCTTCAACGATTTCCAGGCTCGCATCAGCGATCTGCTCAAGAACTCGCCCGCGAAGGATGTCGAACGCAACGTCAAGGCCATGCTGTCGCAGGGCTTCTCAAAGCTCGATCTGGTAACGCGCGAAGAATTCGATACGCAAACCCAGGTGCTGGTGCGTACGCGCGCCCGTCTCGAGGAACTGGAGCGGCGCGTGGCCGAGATCGAACAGAAGCTGCCGGTGACGCACACGTCCTGAGGTTGCGCGAAGTCTGAATTGCACATCACTGGCAAGCGAGCCGTGACGTCATCAGCGTTTTAGAGAGTCGTGCGCGCTACCGGCGCGCCGTCTGACGGGAGAAAACATGTCGCTTGCCGTGGTGCGCAGTCGCGCGCCGGCCGCTGGCCGCGCGCCTGAAGTAACGGTCGAGGTTCACCTCGCCAACGGATTACCCTCTTTTTCGATCGTCGGCCTTCCCGATCTCGAAGTGCGCGAAAGCCGCGAGCGCGTGCGCGCCGCGCTGCAGAACTGCGACTTCGACTTCCCCGTGCGCCGTATCACCGTCAATCTCGCGCCAGCCGACCTGCCGAAGGAATCTGGCCGCTTCGACTTACCTATTGCACTGGGTATCCTCGCCGCGAGTGGGCAGATTCCGGCGGAATCGCTGATGCATCGGGAATTCGCGGGCGAGCTGTCGCTGACAGGCGCACTGCGTCCCATGCGCGGGGCCTTTGCGATGGCATGTGGAACCGCGCGGAGCAACGCGCAGCAGGTGGCGGCCGAACTCTATCTGCCGGCGGCAAGCGCTGCGGAGGCCGCCCTAGTGCCGGGCGTCAACGTCTACGGCGCCGCCGGTCTGCCCTCGCTATGCGCGCATCTGGCTGGGGTCCCGGACAGCCGGCTCACGCCAGTCGCCGCGGCTGCACTCGACACGGCCCCTGTCGTCCCGGCCGCCGATATGGCCGACGTGATCGGCCAGCGCGCCGCGCGCCGGGCGCTCGAAGTCGCCGCGGCGGGTGGTCATCATGTTCTGATGGTCGGGCCGCCGGGGGCCGGCAAGTCGATGCTGGCGGCACGCCTGCCGAGCCTGCTGCCGCCGATGACCGACGACGAAGCGCTCACCTCTGCAGCGCTGCTGTCCGCGAGCATGTCGGGTTTTTCACCGGCGCAATGGCGGCAGCGGCCGTTCCGGGCGCCGCATCACTCGTCGAGCGCAGCGGCGCTGGTGGGCGGGCGCAATCCGCCGCAACCAGGTGAAATCACGCTGGCGCATCTCGGTGTGCTGTTTCTCGACGAAATTCCGGAATTTGACCGCCACGTGCTGGAGACGTTACGCGAACCGCTCGAAGCCGGACGCATCACCATTTCGAGAGCGGCATTGCAGGCCGATTTCCCGGCAGCCTGCCAGCTGATCGCCGCGATGAATCCCTGTCCGTGCGGCTGGCGCGGCGATCCGAACGGACGCTGCCGCTGCACGCCGGAAATCGCCGCGCGCTATTTGCGCAAACTTTCGGGGCCGTTGCTGGACCGAATCGACATCCAGATCGAGTTACCCGCGCTCACGCCGGCTGAACTCTCCGCGCGCGCGAGCAACACCAACGAGCCAAGCGTAGCCATTGCCGCGCGGGTAGGCGCAGCTCGCGCCCGGCAACTGGCCCGTCAGGGCAAAACCAACCGCGAACTGAGCGGCCGCGAAGTCGACGAGGTCTGTCGGCCGGACGCAGCCGGCGAAGCGCTGCTGCGCGAAGCGGGTGATCGTTTCGGCTGGTCGGCACGCGCCTATTACCGCGTGCTGAAGGTGGCCCGCACGATTGCAGATCTAGCCGGTGCCGACGCGCCGAGTGGCGCTCAAATTGCAGAAGCCGTCCAATATCGTCGTGCATTCGCCGCTGGATAGAGCAAAAAAATCGCTGTCAAGACTTGACTTATGCACACGAAAGTATTTCTGGAAAATTCGCAGGCAATTGAAAGGTAGGCTCGATGCGTTTTGGAGAGGCCATTGATTTTATTGGGTTTTTTGGTTGTCCCCGAAGCAGGGAAAAGTGACCGGACGCCCGTGGGACGGGCATCCCGGCCCGCTCCCGCCAAGTTCTCCACAAAGTTATCCACAGGCGCGGCAGGTGATGGAAAAATCCCCATAAAATCCGGCTATTAGCGTCATAACCTGCGAAGGAACTTTCACTGCGTGCATCGATCTACGACACCCTTGCACGCCGCGCGAAGCAGCTAAATGGCGTCTTCAATAAAGCTGGAACGATCGAAAAAACTGGTCGACCTGCTCCTGCGGCAACGGCTGACTGGCGATAATCGCCGCCTGGTAGACATGCCGGCCATGGGCAACGAAGCGCGCGTAGATCGTGCGAGTCTCCTTTTGTTCGCCAGCCTTGCCGCTCAGCGTCATCTCGAGGCCGGGCACCTGACCACCGGCGGCCAGCGGAATCTGCACCGCGTGCGCGGCCGGCGCGGTGCCGACATTGCGGGCCAGTCCGTCGCGCAGGAAGTCGAGCGCCGTGCGCTGCACCTGCGGGTCGTCCGAAGGCAGCATCAGCGTGCCGACCGCGAATACGGCCGGCCCGGCCTCGGCGGTCTGCATGGCCATTTTCATCGAAGTCCCGGCCACGTCGATCTGCCGCGTATCGCTGCCCGGCTTGGCCGGCAGGTCGACGGTATAACCGTTGTCGTTATTCATGACCGTGCGCCAGTCGTAGGTCGGCGAACAGCCGGCCAGCAAGCCGCCCGCGGCGACCACGCAAAGACTCATGCGCAGGATGGCGCGCGTTGCCGCCGTCGTCGGTAAGCCGGAAGAGAGGTGACGCAGCCGGACAACGAAGCTCAAGGGGAAGGTGGAAAAAAGACGCAGGAATGGCAGGCAGAAAGCGGATAGGAACATGACGAAGCTGTCAGGAAGGCTCGAAGCTTAAAACCCCATTATCCGCCGATAGAAGCACCCCCGGCAGGGTGTCGACAGCGCCCTGCCGCCTCGCGGGATTGGGGCTACAATACCGTGGCTACGTTCCGCGCACGCTGCGCGAATCTCGAGGTCCCGTTCATGAGCCCTACCCCGTCTCCTTCCGTATCGAAGCGCACCAGCCCGATCCGCTACATCGCGATGGCGGCTGTCGCGGGTGCGATCGCGATTGCCGGCTATTTCGCCTTCAACGGCCAGCAGCACGTGCCGGATGCGACTTTCACGCTGTTGTCGGGCCAGAAAGTCTCGACGGCCGACCTGAAGGGCAAGGTCTATCTGATCAACTTCTGGGCGACCAACTGCGACACCTGTGTCCAGGAAATGCCGAAGATGGTCGACACGTATAACCGCTTCAAGGGCAAGGGACTCGAATTCGTCGCCGTCGCAATGAACTACGACGCGCCGATGTACGTGGTCAACTACAGCCAGACCCGCCGCCTGCCGTTCAAGGTCGCGATGGACGACGGCTCGGCGGCCAAGCAGTTCGGCAACATCCAGTTGACGCCGACAACCTTCCTGGTCGCCAAGGACGGTACGATTCTCAAGCGCTATGTGGGCGAGCCGCAGTTCGCCGAGCTGGACCAACTGCTCGAAAAGGCGCTGAACGCGGCCTGAAGCAGCAAAGCACGAAAGCACCAGATACAAAACGCGCCGGTAGCGAATTGTCGCTACCGGCGCGTTGCTTTTGGGGCGCACTCGTTGGGTCCTGTGCGATCCGGGACTTTACCGCTCGCCGTCGCCTTTCACCGCCAGCCCATACCGCTTGATCTTCTCGTAAAGCGTCGCCTTACCCAACTGCAAGCGGTCCGCCGCCACCGCCACCGCGCCGCCGGTCTGCTCCAGCGCCTGCGCAATCACCGCCCGCTCGAACTGCTCGACGCGCTCCTTGAGCGACTGCGAATCCTCCGCCGCATCGACCGACCCCGCTACCGGATCTTCCGCCACTCCGAGCACAAGCCGGTCAGCCGCATTGCGCAACTCCCGCACGTTGCCTGGCCAGTCGCGCTGCATCAGACCCGCGCGCTGACGATCCGTCAGAATCGGCGCAGGGCGCTGATAACGCACCGCGGCGTCGAGCAGGAAATGCTCGAAAAGCGGCACGATGTCCTCGCGACGTTCGGCGAGCGGCGGCAGCGCGATCGTCACGACATTCAGGCGGTACAGCAGGTCGCGCCGGAACGTGCCGGCAGCGACGTGCTCGGTCATATCGCCTTTGGCAGCCGCGACGATGCGGCAATTCACGCGAATCGGCTGGTTCGAGCCGAGCCGCTCGAGCACACCGTCCTGCAAGACCCGCAGCAATTTGACCTGCAACCCCAACGGCATGCTCTCGATCTCGTCGAGAAACAGCGTGCCGCCCGAAGCATGCTCGAGTTTGCCGATGCGCCGCTTGGCCGCTCCGGTAAAAGCGCCGGGCTCATAGCCAAACATCTCCGACTCGAACATCGGTTCCGGCAGAGCACCGCAATTGACCGCGAGAAACGGCTTGTCACGCCGTGGCGACAGTTCGTGCAGGCTGCGCGCGATCAGTTCCTTGCCCGCACCGGTATCGCCGTTGATCAGCACCGACGCGTCGGTCGGCGCCACATTCGCGATCAGCCGCCGCACCTGTTCGATCACCGGACTACGGCCGATGATGCGCGGCGCCACCGCGTTCTGCCCCGCCAGCTCACGGCGTAGCGCGTGATTCTCCAGCACCAGCGTGCGGCGTTCCAGCGCGCGCCGCACTGTCTCGATCAGACGCTCGGAGGCAAACGGCTTCTCGATGAAATCGTAGGCGCCATCGCGCATTGCCTGGACGGCCATGGAGATATCGCCGTGACCGGTGACGAGAATCACCGGCACTTCGGGCGCACGCTCATGGCATTGCGCGAGCAGATCGAGACCGCTCGCGCCGGGCAAGCGGATATCGCTCACGATCACGCCCGGAAAATCCGCGTTGATCGAACGCGCTGCGGATTCGACCGACGCATGTCCCGTGACGTCGAACCCGGCGAGCTGCAGGCTTTGCACGCTCGCGCGACGCACCAGTTCGTCGTCCTCGATATACAGCACCGGCAAACTATTGTTGACCATTGTCCTCACCACCTAAAAGCGTCCAGGCGCATCTGAAGCCGTCTGAATTCAGGACCCCGCAATGAGCGGATCGGTTGCCTGCACACGCGCCCGGCGCAGCGTTAGCACGAACAGCGCGCCGCCGTCCGGCGCGTTGCGGGCCACGAGCGAACCGCCGGCGTCACGCGCAATTGACGAAGAAATCGCGAGGCCGAGTCCCAATCCCTGGCCCATTTCCTTTGTCGTAAAAAACGGCTCGAAGAGGCGCGGCAGGACGTCGTCCGGAATGCCGGGGCCGTTATCGTGGACCGAGATCGATAACGTCGCCGCGGCAGCTTCGATTTCGATCTCGATGCGAGGGAGCGTTGCGGTGACCGATGGACGTCCGGCCGCGAGATTACCTTCCGCCAGATCCCCCGTTGCATCTAATGCATTCCCAAGCAGATTGATCAACACCTGCTCAAGCCGCAGGTCATCACAGTTTGCGATGAGTTCCGGATGCTCGTCGGACGGATCGAAGCGGGTCCGCGTCTGGGTCTGCGCGCCCGCCTCGTTCTCGACCACCGTCAAAGTCACGTCTACGCCCTGCAGACGCTTTTGCAGCAGCGCCAGCACATTGCGCAGCGCCCGTGCGAGCGGCGCCCGCGCACTACGCGGCCGTGCCCGTCCCACAAATAGTTTCAACTGATTGGTGATCTTGCCCATGCGCTCGGTGAGCGCCGCGATCGCTTCGAGATTCTCGCGCGCCGAGGCCTGATCGCCGCGCTCGAGCAGCACGCGTGTGTTGTCCGAGAACCCTCGCAATGCAGCAAGCGGCTGATTCAACTCATGCGTAATGCCCGCCGCCATCTGACCGAGCGCAGCCAGCTTGCTCGCCTGGATCAGCTCATCGTGCGCTGCGCGCAACTCCTGTTCGGCGCGCGTGCGCTCGCTCACTTCCTTCTTCAACTGATCGTTCGCCTGCGACAGGTCCGCCGTTCGCTCCGCTACCCGCTGATTCAACTCCGCATAAGCGCGTTGCAACAACTCGCGGCTGCGCATCATCTCGCGCACACGGGCGCGCCGCATTCTCCAGTAGAACGCGAGCAGGCACAGCGTGATGTAACCGAAGCCCGTGACGATGGCAGCGTTGCGCGCATCGGCATCGACCGGGGCGACGCTCGCCATGGTGATCAATTGCCAGTCGGGCTCGCCTATCGCACGTCGCGAGGCAAGATAGCGCGGCGCATACCGCCCGCCACCCACACGCACGATCTGCGCATCGCCTTCGAGCGTGCGTTCGATTGTCACCGGCAACGGCGGAATCTCCTGCTGCGCGTACTGGCGCGTCTGATAGATCGAATCGGCCACCGCGCCCGACAACGGCCGCACTGTGTGATATTTCCACGCCGGCACCGACGACAGGAAAATCACCCCGTGATCGTCAGTGACGATCAGCGGCTCCGCGGCATCCACACCCTGGAACCACTCCAGATTGAGTTTGACGACCGCCACGCCGACGATCTTGCCGTCCCGCCGCACCGGCTGCGAGATGTAGTAGCCCGGATCGTGCGAAATCGTGCCGATGCCGAAGAAGCGGCCTACGCCACCCTTCACCGCATCCACAAAATACGGCCGGAACTGATACCCCGCGCCGACAAAGCTATCGGGCTCGTGCCAGTTGCTAGCCGCAACACACAACCCGTCCGTCTGGATGATGTAGGTTGCCGTGGCCCGGGCGTGGACGTTGAGATCTTCGAGGTAGCGATTGGCACGCTCGACGTTGGGCGCGGTTGGACTCACGAGCACGTCCTGCACGAACGGATGCTCGGCCAGCAGATAAGGGAGTGATTCGTAGCGCTCAAGCGTGCTCTTGAGTGCGTTGGTCGTGCGGTCGACGCGCACGGCAGCGTTGCGCCGCAAAGTGTCGATGCCTCCCCGCCACGTGATGCTCCACGTGAGCCCGCACGCTGCCACGAGCCCGGCGACGAGCGCGAAGAGGATCAGCAGGCGGCGCGTCACGTTAGTGGATTCCGGTCGGTAGGGTACGGTTATTGTGGCATATGCCGACGGTATTTCACCTCAACGCTCCGCCCGCCGCGCTGCTCGGGTTCAGGCACCCGCGGTTTCCGTTTCCTTGATCGCGGCCACGTCACCACGCAACACCGCCCGCAGCTTGTTGCGATCCAGTTCCTTCTCCCACGCCGACACCACCACGGTGGCCACGCCATTGCCGACAATATTCGTCAACGCGCGGCATTCGCTCATGAAGCGGTCGATACCAAGAATCAGCACCATGCCCGACAGCGGAATGGTCGGCACCACGGCAAGCGTCGCCGCCAGCGTGATGAAGCCGGCGCCCGTCACACCGCTTGCGCCCTTCGACGTCAGCATCGTCACGGCCAGCAAGGTGAGCTGCTGCGTCAGCGTCAGATCGGTGTTGGTCGCCTGGGCGATAAACAGCACGGCCATCGTCATATAGATGTTGGTGCCGTCGAGGTTGAACGAGTAACCGGTCGGCACTACCAGGCCCACCACCGAGCGCGAGCAACCGAGCTTTTCAAGCTTCAGCATCAGTTGCGGCAACGCGGCTTCCGAGGAACTCGTGCCGAGTACGATCAGCATTTCTTCCTTGATGTACGCCACGAAGCGCAGCACGCTGAAGCCGACCATCCGTGCAATCGCGCCGAGCACGACCACCACGAACACGATCGAGGTCAGATAGAACGTGCCGATCAGCTTGAGCATCGGCAGCAGCGAACCGATACCGTATTTGCCGATGGTGAAGGCCATCGCGCCGAACGCGCCGATCGGTGCCAGCTTCGTGATGATGCGCACCACGCCGAACAGCACGCTCGACAGGCTTTCGACCAGATCCGTGACCACCTTGCCACGCTCGCCAAGCGTCGCAAGCACGCTGCCGAACAGCATCGCAATCAGCAGGATCTGCAGGATCTCGCCCTGGGCGAACGCATCCGTGATCGTGTTCGGAATGATGTGCATCAGGAAATCGACGGTGCTTTGGCCGTGCGCCTTGGCGGCGTACGAAGCGACTTCCTTGCCGTCGAGCGTCGCAGGATCGACGTTAAAGCCAGCGCCCGGCTTCAGCAGGTGCGTGGCCAGCAGACCGAGTACCAGCGCAAACGACGAAACGATTTCGAAGTACAGCAGCGCCTTGCCGCCGACCCGTCCAACCTTCTTCATATCCTGCATGCCGGCGATGCCGGTCACGACGGTACAGAAGATGATCGGCCCGATCACCATCTTGATCAGCTTGATGAAGGCATCGCCGAACGGCTTCATGTCGATAGCGAGAGCGGGTGAAAAATGGCCGAGAGCAATGCCGACGATGATCGCGGCGATCACCTGGACATAGAGCACTTTATGGAAGGATTTCTTCATGACGATTCCTGCGATGTGGATGAGCCAATGGCCTGCCACGCTGCGCATCATGCGAACGCATAGACGTATCGCCTGTGCACGGCATCGGGCCGCGACAAGACGACGAATTCAGAAATACCGGGAGGGGAAATCGGACATCGTTGTCTCCATGCTTTAGTTGTCGGGCCTGTGCGGCCGCGCTTCTACTTTGCAAGGTCGATGCCAGCTGGATAGCGAGTCTTTTGCTTTGATTTATAACGGGTTTTTGAGATTTCGGTGAACGGGACGTCCAGCTTTCCGGAAATCTGGAAGACAGGCGTCGGGGATTCCGGACGACGCAGACCCTGGTTCGGACTGCGGCCTCATGAGTTCGAATAACTCAGTGATAAGCTGAAAGACGGATCGTTTTTATCGAACTTACGCCGCCCATGCTGAACTACCGCCATCTTTACTATTTCTGGATCGTCGTAAAGGAAGGTGGCTTCGCGCGTGCGGCCGAGCGCCTCGACATGGCCGTGCAGACCATCAGCGCCCAGGTGCGCGAGCTGGAAAAATCGGTCGGGCGCCAGTTACTAAAACCCGCGGGGCGCGGCGTCGTCATGACGGAGGCCGGTGCGGCGGCCTTCAATCGCGCGGAGCAGATCTTTCAGATCGGCGAAACGCTGCTCGACGAAATGCGCGAAGCGGGTGGCGAGCGCGTTGCACGGCTCGCCGTGGGTCTATCCGATGGAATTTCAAAGCTCGCCGCGCATGCGCTACTCGCGCCCGTGCTCGACACGCCATCGCTCAGGCTTCTGTGCCACGAGGGTGAACATGCGCAACTGCTGTCGGAACTCGCGTTGCATCGGCTAGATCTGGTGCTGGCATGCCAGCCGGCGCTGCACAACACAGACCTGCGTCTGGTGAGTCAGCGCCTCGTCGGCTCGCCCGTCGACTGGTATGGGCCCACGACAATCGTCCAGAAGGCGTCTCGCGCCAGCTTCCCGCAATGCCTTGCCGATCTGCCCGTGCTCTTGCCCACCGGCCATGGCGCGCTACGCGCGCGACTGGACCGCTGGTTCGAGGCGGCGGGAATCCGGCCGCGGATCGCCGGAGAATTCGAAGACAGCGCGTTAATGGCGGTGTTCGCCGCGCGCGGGCTCGGCGTGTTTCCTCTCGCAGAGCTAGGTGCCGGCGATGTGTCCTTGCTGCGCGGACTGCGCCTGCTTGGACGTGCGGACGGCGTGATCGAAGAGATCCACGCCATCCGCTCGCGGCGCGGCCAGAATCATGCGCTCGCTTCTCAGGTGATCGACGCCGTGCGTCCGTGACCACGCAAGACGGCCGGCGTGGCATCGCGGCGAACCGTAACCGCCGCCGGAGTGGTTCCCCACGCGCCAAGAATGGCCGCCAGCACGGCGATTTCGCCATCGGCAAGATGGTCGTCGGCGGTCGCGACGGCGACGCACAGCCGGATCACCCTGCTGCGCAATGCCGGGTCGTCGATCTCGCCGATCAGCGAGCCAAGCAGGTTCGTGTCGATCTGGCCGACCGCCGGCATGAGGGGCGCGTGGGCGATTGAGTGATCCTCGTACAGCGTCTGCACGATCTGCGCGAATTCGGTCGGCGCGAGGCCGAGCTGCCCGGCGATGTCGAGCTTGTCGAGTGCGCGCTCCTCGGAACTGCAAACGTGCCCGTCGGAGGTTAGCACCAGCGCGACAATGCGCGCGGCTGCCTGAGGACTGTTGCGGGGATAGCTTCGCATGACTGGGCTCCTTTCGCGGACGATATCCGCAGTGGTGATGAGCCCTAGTCTGCGTCAGACGTTGAATCGGATAAACCTGTTAATCCGGGAGTATTTGTTCGGAAAAGCCGAAGTTTGGCCACACGAGGGGCACGGCCTCTGCTCGAAGCACACAGCCAGCCCCCTACGCCGCCCCCTCCTCCAGTACCAGCAGGTTCTCGTGCGAAAAACCCAATGCAACCGGCTGACCGCGTTCCGGCAAACGGCGATTCGGATCGTTGAAGACGTCGAGAGAAATCACCGCCTCCTTCACCCGCGTCCTGATCCGCACTACCGCGCCAAGGAAATTCACTTCCTCGACCGTCGCCGCCAAGGTATTGCGTCCGGCCGCCGGCGCTTCCAGCACGATCGCCTCCGGGCGCAGCGCCAGCAGACGCTTCTTGCCGACGTCGTCCGGTGCAAGCCTTTGCGTGGTCACCAGTTCCTGCCCGTCGACGGCCATCTTGCCGTTCGCCGGATCCACCACATGTCCGGACAGAATATTGAGCGTGCCCACGAACGACGCCACGAATCGCGTACGCGGATAGTTGTAGATCTCCGAGGAGGTGCCGACCTGCTCGACGCGCCCCTCGTTCATCACCACGATGCGATCGGAGATGGAGAGCGCCTCCTCCTGATCGTGAGTCACGAAAATCGATGTGATGCCAAGCTCGCGTTGCAGCGCGCGAATGTCCTGCCGCAGCGAGATGCGGATTTTCGCGTCGAGCGCCGATAGCGGTTCATCGAGCAGCAGAACCTGCGGCTTGCCAGCCAGCGCCCGGGCGAGTGCCACACGCTGCTGCTGACCGCCCGAAAGCTGCCACGGGTAGCGCTCCGCGATATTGGGCAGTTTAATCAGATCCAGCATCTCACCGACGCGCTTGCGAATCTCGTCCTGCGGACGACGCTCCACACGCAGGCTAAAGCCGATGTTGTCGGCAACCGTCATGTTCGGAAACAGCGCGTACGACTGGAACACCATGCCGACCTTACGCTGACGCGTACGCAGATGCGTGACGTCCCGGCCATCGAGACGGATCACGCCGCGCGTCGGGTTTTCGAAGCCTGCGATCATGCGCAGCACCGTCGTCTTGCCGCAGCCCGACGGCCCGAGAAAGGTGATGAACTCGCCTCGCTCAATCTTCATGTCGAAGTGATGCAGCGCGGTGTTCGCCCCGAACGACTTGTGCAGATTTTCGATTTCAAGGAATGCCATGATTCGACGCCTCAATTCTTCAGGGTTTGTGTCCGGCCAGCGCGCGGGCCGAGCCGCGCGCCGAGCCAAATACCTGGATCAACCCCATCGACGCCCAGGTGATGACGAACGCGATGATCGCGAGTGCTGACGGCTCATAGGCGCGGTTCGCGCCGATCAGTTGCAGGTAAGGACCGAACGCCGGCCGGTCGAGCAGGCTAGCCAGCGTGAACTCGCCGATCACCACCGCAAAGGTGAGGAACGCCCCGGACAGAATCCCCGAGCGGATATTCGGAAAGATCACCTTGAACAGAATGGTCGGCCAACTGGCGCCGAGACATTCGGCGGCTTCGGTCAAGGAACGCACGTCGACCGCGGCGAGACCTGCGTCGACGGAGCGGTACATGTACGGCAACGCCAGCGTTACGTAGCCGAACACCAGCAGCAGATCGGTGGCGCGCTCGTTGCCGGTCAGCGGCAGGATCGAGCTGCTGTTATAGATACGCAGATAGCCGAACACGATCACGATGGCGGGAATCACCAGCGGCAGCAGCGTGATGAATTCCACCACGGGCCGCAGCTTCGGTAAGCGCAGGCGCACCCAATAGGCCGTCGGCACCACCAGCA
This sequence comes from Paraburkholderia sp. GAS33, assembly GCF_050436645.1. NCBI lineage: Bacteria > Pseudomonadati > Pseudomonadota > Betaproteobacteria > Burkholderiales > Burkholderiaceae > Paraburkholderia > Paraburkholderia sp. GAS33. Next base: position 496,201 of record NZ_JBNDMP010000005.1, on the reverse strand, counting down.
ACACGCCAATCACGATCGTCAGGACTGCCATCAGCATCGAATAACCAAACGAGGCCTGAAAACGCGGGTCGGATAGCACCACTCTATAAGCGTCGAAGCTATAGACGCCGCGCCGCATGCGCAGGCTGAATTCGACGGTGGCAGCGAGCGGGATCAGGAAATACAGCGCGCCCACGATCATCGCGGTCCATGCACCTACACGCGATTGACTTTTCATCTGCGGCCCCTTTCGGCTCGCGAACGCAGCCAGATGTAGCCGCCGTTAGACAGCCCCGTCACGAGGATCATCCCCAGCGCGAGTGCATAGCCGAGGTTCTGGTTGTGCAGTACGTCGCCGCGAATCTGTGCGTACAGCAGGATGGTCACGATGTTCAGCGAGCTACCGGTCAACGCATAAGCCGTCGCCACCGCGCCGAACGAATTCGCAAACAGCAGCAGCGTCGCGCCAAGCACGCTCGGCCACAGTACCGGCAGTGCGACATAGCGCCAGTAGTGGAACGAGGTGCCACCGAGGCAGTCGCAGGCTTCGCGCCATTCGCGCTTCAGGCCGTCGAGCGCCGGCGTGACGATCAGCACCATCAACGGAATCTGGAAGTACAGATAGGTCACCGTCAGGCCGGTGAAACTCAGGATGCTGAAACCCGTCGAGTACAGATTGATGCCGACATACTTCTTCAACAGCACCGTGACGAGCCCGACCCGGCCCAATGTGCAGATGAATGCAAACGCAAGCGGCACGCCGGCAAAATTCGAGGCGACGCCGGAGAATGTCATCAGCGTCGGACGAATCCAGCCTGGCAGGCGTCCTTGCACCGCTGCCCACGCCAGCAGCGAGCCGATCACGGCACCACCGATCGCCGACGCGGCGCTCACCTTGAAGCTGATCCAGTAGGCTTCCAGCACGCCCGGCTGGAACAGGTCGCGGAAGTTTGCGAGGGTGAAGTGCCCCTGCGGGTCCTGAAACGCGCCCACCATCAGAAAGCCGGTGGGCAGGATCAGAAACAGCAACGCAAAGATGAAGAACGGCGCGACGCCCAGCCAGGTCAGGAACTGGGACGATTCTGCCGGTCCCTTCACGTGGGATGGAGGCGCCGGGGGAACCAGGTGTTCCGGCTGCGCCGACCCGATATCCGATGAAGCGGTCATAGGTCACCCCTGGAGCAATCAGGCTAAAGCGAGGGCCGCGCAAGGCGACCCTCTCAGGCGTTACGGAGCTTACTTGACGTTCGCGCCGACCACTTCATCCCAATGCTTGGTGATCGTGTCCTTGTACGCATCCTGCTGCGACAGCGTCGGAAACACGGCATTCTTGTACGCCGATGCCGGCGGCAATTTGTCGAGCAGCGCCTGCGGTACCTTCTTCGCGGCCACCAGTTGGGTGTAGCGCATCGGGTGGCAATAGCCCGCCAGCCAGCCGATCTGGCCTTCGTCCGAGTACAGGTATTCCATCCACAGCTTCGCTGCGTTCGGATGCGGGGCGTACGCGCTGATCGCCTGCACATAGACGCCCGCTACGACGCCCGTCTTCGGCACGATGACCTGCACCTTCGGGTTGCCCTTGAGCGTGTCGCGGTCGGCCAGCGCGTTGTAGTCCCAGCGCACGACGATCGGCGTCGTACCTTGCGCCAGCGAAGCCGCCTTGCCGATCACCGGTACGAAATTGCCGCTCTTGTTCAGGTCCGCGAAGTACTTCAAACCAGCGTCCGCGGCCTTGGTGGCATCGCCCTTGCCCGAAGACAGACCGGCAGCGTAGACCGCCTGGATAGCCTGGTTGGCCGAGCGCGGATCGCCTGCGAGCGACACGGCGTTCTTGTAGTCGGACTTGAGCAGATCGCTCCAGTCGGCCGGCGCCTTGTCGATCATGTCGGCGTTCACTTCGAACGACAGCACGCCGTAGTAGTCGCCGTACCAGTAACCGTCAGCATCCTTGGCTGAATCCGGAATCTCCTTCCACGTCGACACCTTGTACGGTTGCAGCAGGCCCTCGGTCTTCGCGGTGGGGCCAAAGGATAGGCCCACGTCGATCGTGTCGGGTGCTTGCGGACCCTTGTTGCCCTTATTGGCCTTGATGGCTTCGACTTCATCGCCCGAGCCCGCGTCCGGATTCAGTTCGTTCACCTTGATGCCGTATTTCTTTTCGAAGGCGGCGATCATCGGGCCGTAGCCGCACCAGTCGTGCGGCAACGCGATTACGGTCAGTTGACCTTCCTGTTTGGCGGCGGCAACCAGCGCATCGGGCGGCGCGGCTAACGCGCTGCCTGCACCCGCTGCGGCGACGCCCGCAACCGTTGACATCGAGAGAACACGGCTTAGCCACGTGCGGTTCATAGTATTCCCCATCCTTTGCCGAAAATTAGTACGTTAGGAAAACTGCATCTGATAGTTGTCTTCGGCGCCCGATTCCGGGCGCCTGCCTGCCATGTCTGCCGGTTACGCCGCGAGCCGCGTTAGGCCGGGCTATTCGGCGTGGACAGCATGTCGTGCGCGAGCAGATCGAGTCGATCGGTGCAAAACATGTCGACACCCCATTGCGCCAGCAGCTCCGCGCGCTCCGGGTCGTTGACGGTGTAGACGAGCACGCGCAAACCTGCGGCGCGAATCTCGGCGACCTGTTCAGCAGTCAGATATTTGTGGCTGGCGTGCAGCGACACGCAATCGAGTTCGCGCACAATGCGCAGCCAGTCGTGCGGCACCGCTTCGAACAACATCCCGCGCGGCAGCGACGGCGCGGCATCTCGCGCGGCGGCGAGCGCTTCGTATGAGAAGGATGACAGCAGCGGCTGCGTCTGGCCCTGCCAGAGCTCCAGCGCAGCGGCTGCAACGAGCTGACCGGTGATGGCATCTCGGCCGGGGCACGGTTTGATTTCGATGTTGGCGGCGATGCCGTCCTGCTTGCAGCGTGCGGCAACCTCGGCGAGTGTCGGCAGGCGTTCGCCGGCGAACGCGGCGTCGCGCCATGAGCCGGCATCGAGCTTCGCCAACTGTTCCCACGTCTGCTCAGCGGCAGGGCCGTGGCCGTTGGTCGTGCGCTCGAGCGTGTCGTCGTGGAGCAGGAAGAGCTGGTCGTCCGCCGATAGCTTGGCGTCGAATTCGACCATGCGATACCCATAACGCTTGCAGGCGTCGAAGCCCGCCAGCGTATTTTCCGGTGCGAGCGTTCCACCGCAGCGGTGCGCGACGAGCCGCGGATACGGCCAGTCGGTAACAGTACGATCAATTCCAGTTCCCACGTCTACGCACCTTCGAAATGGTCTCTTATGTACCGCACGCTTCACCAGGCACATCGTCTGGTCGTCAGGATGACGAACCGAACGGTATTATTCGTCAGCAAGCTGTCATGCTGCGGCACGGCATCGAAACGGACGGCGAAATGGGCCACCTAGCTTAGGATGGAGGCAGCATACAGTCGCTTGCCTGCAAAAGCGACAACCGATGTTCGAAAACGGGACACTTCAATTCCTTTTCGAACATTCCGTGTTCGGATTCGATGACAGTCGTCCAATCTGCGAAGGCTAAATTTAAATACACAAATTTGCAAGGGACCAAAAAAATACAACGCAAAACGGTTAAAGTGGGGCCAATGACATCGGGGCGACACACAATCATGTCAGTGATGTTACGTAGAAAAACCGTCCAGACGACTTGATCGCAGAGGGAAATGCATGTGGCAGGAAGACCGTCATCAGAGAATTCGCGCGCTGCTCTCGACACTGCAACGGGTGTCGACCGAACGGATCATGGTGGATCTCGGTGTCTCGCGCGAAACCGTGCGGCGCGATCTGCTCGATCTGGAAGCACTCGGCGAATTGCGGAGGGTGCATGGCGGTGCAATCAAGCCCGCTGACGAAGCACCCATCGCCGAACGCGCCCACACCCGGGTCAAATCGAAGACGGCGATCGCCAAGGCGGCGATGGGGGTCATCTCCAGCGGCCAGACCTTGTTTATCGACGCCGGCACGACGACCTCGGCGCTGGCGGAAGAGCTGGCGAAGCTCGCCAATCTGACGGTGGTGACCAATTCGATTGACGTCGCGCTGAAAATGCGTGGCGCCACCGAGCAGCAGGCCGAAGCCCGCAACGAGGTCATACTGCTCGGCGGATCGATCAGCGACCGGGCCATGGCGACGGGCGGCAGCACGACAATCCTGGACATTCACCGCTACCGGGCCGACGTGGCATTGCTGTCGCCAGTCGGCATCGATCATCGGCATGGCGCCACCAATTACGATCACGAAGAAACCGAGGTGGCGCGGGCGATGGTCGCCAACGCGCAACGCGTAGTGATTCTCGCCGATTACAGCAAGATCGGTCAGCGCAGTCGCATCTCGTACTGCCCGGCTGAGAACGTCGACGTGCTGATCACCAACAAGAAGGCGGCCGAATCGACCGAATTCGCGCCGCTGAAGAAGAAGGTGGCGCGGGTCATTCTCGCGTAGATGCGATGGCGGCTATTCCGGCGCGTGCAGGGTATCCAGGACGCGTTTGCGCAAGCGCGTATCGTGTAGCGCGCCGGCTGCGTCGAGCACCGGATAGGCCGTCGAGCAGAACAGCGAATTTAGCCGCTTCATGTCGCTGATCATGTCGAGATGCAGCGCGCTCGTCTCGACGCTGCGCAAGGTTTGCCCGGCCAGGCGGTCGAGGTGGGCATAGGAGTAGACCCGCTCGAGATCCCGGAAGCGCTCCTTCTCAGCCAGCAAGCTCTCCGCGCAACGCAGGTCATTGTTGAGAAACACCGATAACCCGAGTTGCAGATTGCTGACGAGGCGAGCGTGCAGATCCTCCAGTTCGCCGAGACCCTGCTCCGAAAACGCAAGCCGGTGGGCGATCTTTTTCTCTTCGATATTGTTGACGATACGCTCGATGATGTCGCCCGCGTGCTCAAGATTGATGGTGAGCGCGATGATGTCGGTCCAGCGCCGACTGTCCGCCTCGTCGAGCTGCTCACGGGAAATTCTGGCGAGGTAGCTTTTGACCGCGGCATAAAGCTGGTCGATGTCGTCGTCCATACGAATCGTCTCGCGTGCCTTGGCAAGATCATTGCGATGAAGCAGCTCGGCGACGTTGTCGAGCATGGTCCGGACGATGTCGCCGATGCGCAGCACTTCGCGCGCCGAATTGGCCAGTGCCAGAGACGGCGTGGAAAGTGCGGCCACGTCGAGATGTAGCGCCCGCAGTGCGCCGTCCTGCTGCGGCCGGTCCGGCAGCAGCCGGCTGCAGACGCGTGCAACCGGGTCGATCAGCGCGAGGCACGCGCAGCAACGCAGCGCGTTGTAGATCAAATGGAACCCGACCACCGCCTCACGCGGATTGCCGATGAGCACCGGCAAGCCACGCGCCAACAGGGAAGCGAACGGCAGGATGAGCAACGCACCCGCGAGCTTGAACACCAGACTGCCGAGTGCGAGGCGCCGTGCCGCGGCGTTTTGCGCCAACGTGCCGCTCAACGCCAGCAGGCCGCTGCCCAGATTGGCACCGATCACGAGGCACAACGCCACTTTCAGCGAAATCACTCCCGACGATGCCAGCGTCGCCGTCAACAGCACGGCCGCGAGACTCGAGTAGGAAATCACCGCGAAGGTGGCGCCAACCAGGGCATCGAGCATCGTGTCGCCGGTCAAGGCACCGAACATCACGCGTACGCCGGCGCCTTGCATCATCGGCTGCGCGGCTTCGACGATCAGATGCAGCGCCAGCAGGATGAGCCCAAGGCCGATCGCCGTACGGCCCGCCTGGCCCACACGCGTCTGCTTGCGCGTCAGGAACAGCGGTACGCCCAGCAGCAAGAGGATTGGCGACAGCCACGACAGATCGAGCGTGAGCACCCGCGCCATCAAGGCCGTGCCGACATCCGCGCCCAACATGATGGCAAGACCACTGGCAAGCGGTAGCAAACCCTGGGCTGCGAACGACGTCACAATCACCGCAGTGGCATTGCTGCTTTGCACGAGGCTGGTCACTGCGATGCCGGACCCGAACGCGCGCAGGCGGCTGCCGGTGCTACGCCCGAGGGCGCTGCGCAGATCTGCGCCGAGCACGCGCAGGATGCCCGTGCGGACGATGTGCGACCCCCATACGAGCAAAGCCACACCGGAGAGAAGGTTCAGGAGAATCAACATAAGGCACGACGCTTCTCAATGCTCTAACCGTAACCCGACCCGCATGCGGCCACCTGGCGACATCCGGAGAAATATGACGATAGTGTTGCACAAATTTGGTTTATTGTAATTTTGTGCACTTAAATATACGATCTGCGAGGATGGGAAAAGCGTGCCGATCCAGCAATGGGGTTGGTGTCGAAGCGTTGGATGCAAGGAATCTGGGATGAGTCGTAACCTCGCGCTGTTCGATCTGGACCATACGCTGCTGCCGCTCGACAGCGATCAGGCCTGGGCCCACTTCATGGCGAAGCTGGGTGTGGAAGGCGCCGAGCGGCACGCGCAGGAGATCGACGCGTACTACCGTCAATACGTGGCGGGCACACTCGATATGAGCGATTTCCTGAACTACACGCTCGCCCCGCTGACACGTCATTCACGCGCACAACTCGATGCATGGCATGCGGTGTTCATGAGCGAAGTGATTGTGCCGGCGATCCGGCCGGCCGCCCGCGAACTAATCCAACGGCACCTCGATGCCGGCGACCTGTGCTGCATCGTCACCGCGACGAATGTGTTCGTGACGGCGCCGATCGGCAAGGCACTCGGGTTTGAGCATCTGCTCGGCATCGAACTCGGCACCGAGGGTGACGATCCGCGCGGCCGCTATACCGGCGCGGCCGTCGGCGTGCCGACGTTCCGCGAAGGCAAGATCGTGCGCACGGAAAGCTGGCTGGCGTCGCTCGGGTACGCGTTGCAGGACTTTCCGAAAAGCTACTTCTATAGCGATTCAATCAACGACGTGCCGCTGCTCGAGCGCGTCACCGACCCGGTGGCGACCAATCCGGACGAGCGGCTGCGCGCGATTGCGCTGGAACGGAACTGGCCGGTGATTGAGTTGTTTGTCTAAGAGCCACAAGACGCATTACACCCGCCCCTTCCAGGGCACCAGACGCCGTTCCAGCGCTCGCATGCCCAGATCGAAGATCCACGCGATCAGACCAATCAGTACGATGCCCATTACCACGACGTCGGTGCGTAGAAAGCTCGACGCATTGAGCACCATCTGACCGAGGCCCGCGGTCGCGGCCACCATCTCGGCGGCGACAAGCGTGGTCCAGCCAAAGCCGATTGCAATCCGCAGTCCGGTCAGAATCTCCGGCAATGCTGCGGGCAAGACCACATGGCGCACGATCTGCGCGAACGAACCGCCGAGCGAGTAAGCCGCATGAATCTGCTCGACGGTGGCGCTGCGCGCGCCGGCACGGGCAGCCATGGCGATCGGTGCGAAACAGGCGAGGTAAATGACGACGATCTTCGCCGTCTCGTCGATGCCAAACCAGATCACCACGAGTGGCAGATAAGCGAGCGGCGGCAGCGGCCGGTAAAACTCCAGCGGCGGATCAAGTAACCCGCGCGCTACCCGGCTCACGCCCATCAGGATGCCGACCGGAATCGCCGTCACCGTAGCCAGCGCAAAAGCGCCAAACACACGCAGCGCGCTCCACGCAAGGTGTTGCGACAAGGGCAGGCCGCCCTGGATGCGTCCATGACAAGCGTCGATGAATGCGCTCCAGACGGCTTCCGGCGTCGGCAGGAAAAGCGGCGGCAGCCAGTGCAGATGCGTCGCGATCCACCACAACGCCGCCAGCGCGATCACCGAAGCGATGCTCAGCGCCGCGGTCGGCCCCTCACCCGGCATGCGCCATGCACGTACCGGTCTCACGCGCCTCTCCGGGAGCGGCGCGGATGACGACGATGCAAGCGGTGAATCTTTCACGGTAACGCCGGACGAGGCCAGGGGCACCTGGTTAAGTGAATCATTCGACACAGTCACAAGAGCACCTCTTCCGGCGCGCGCTGATGCAGGCGCCGCACCAACCGCTCACGCCACTCGATAAATTCCGGCGACGACTTCACTGCGCGTGCGTCGCGCGTCTCCAGAAAACGCCGGGCGAACGGCAGATCGTAGCTCTCGGCGATGCGCCCGGGTCCTGGTGTCATCACGACGAGGCGCGTCGCCAGAAACAGAGCTTCTTCGACGCTATGCGTGATGAAGAAGACGGTCTTGTGGGTTCGGCCCCAGACGTCGAGCACCAGTTCCTGCATCGACTCTCTCGTCATGGCATCGAGTGCGCCCATCGGCTCGTCCATCAGCAGTACCTGCGGATCGCTGGCGAGCGCCCGCGCGATCCCCACGCGCTGCTGCATCCCGCCCGACAAGGCGTACACCCTTGAGCGAGCATGTTGCTCCAGTCCGACGAGCGCAAGCATCTGCAGCGCGATACGTTCGCGCTGCGCTTTCGGCACACGCTGAAAACGAAGACCGAGCGCGACGTTGTCGAGCACGTCGAGCCACGGCAACAGCGCGTATTTCTGGAACACCACGCCGCGATCTGCGCCCGGGCCATTGACCAGTTCACCGTTCAGACGGACTTCACCGCCGCTCGGCTGGATAAAGCCAGCAATGCAATTGAGCAGGGTCGTCTTGCCGCAGCCGGACGCGCCAAGCGCCACGACGAACTCACCGGACTCGATGCTCAGATCGACATCGGCCAGCGCGACATGAGGGAGCGCGCCACGTGCACCTTCGTAGGCGACGTGCAGCCGCCGGATCTCCAGACTACTCATAAAATGCCTGTGGGTTCCCAATAGGATGCGGTACAGGCGCGACCTGAGGACGCGCTATCATTACCGCATTACTCGTGCGCCGCCTGCTGAACGAAGTGCGGATCGACACCCGCCGAATAGTCGGGCAGCACATTTTGAATCGTCCCCTGGGTCTTCAGAAACACTGCCGTCGCCGCCAGCGATTTCGCCGCACCGGATTGCGAGCCGCCGCCGAGCCACGTGCTGGACGCCTGCTGAGCCGCCGACGGGAAAGCATAAAGTGCAAGGCTCGCCGGTACGTCCTGGGCATTCGCTCCGGACTCCTTGGCAACGGCTGCGACCTGCGGCGAAGTAGCGGACCATGCCGAGGTGTGATCGCGATAGCTTGCATCGCTTTCAGCTAGCACCTTGACGAAGCGTGCGACAAACTCGGGGTTTTGCTGGGCAAACTTGCGGTCCACCACGAAGCCGTCGAAGGTCGCCTTACCCGTCTCCTGTGCAACCTGACCTGAGGTAATCAGTACCTTGCCGTTCTTCTTCACCTTGGCGAGCACCGGGTCCCAGATGTAGGTTGCGTCGATGTCGCCGCGGTCCCACGCAGCCGCTACTTCTTGCGGGCGCAGATTGACAATCTTCACGTCAGACGGGTTCACACCCGCGTTTTGCAGCGCGACCAGCGTATGAAAATGCGAGGTGGACACGAACGGCACGCCGATCTTTTTACCCTTCAGACCGGCGATGCTCGTCACGCCCGAACCGTCGCGCACCACCAGGGCCTCGGCATTGTTGATGTTGTCGAGAATCCAGAACAGCGAGATATCGACGCCCTGCGACAGGCCTGCCGCAATCGGACTGGAACCGGCTTCACCGAGTTGCACCGAACCCGAGGCCAACGCACGGACCACTTCCGCGCCGCTGCCCAGTTGACGGTAGATCACCTTGTAGCCCGTTTCCTTCTCGACCTCGCCGGTGGCCTGCGCGTAACGCCACGGCAAGACCATGTCCTGATAAGCGATCACAACCTCTTTGGTATCGGCGTGAGCGGCGCTCGCGAAAGGCGCGGAAACAGCAAGCAGCGTGACGAGTGCGGCCAGCGGACGGAAGAATCGGTTCATCGAGAAGCCCCGTTTTAATAAGGTGTTTGGGAGGCTTTCGACTATAGGGAGTTTGGAGACAGGCGGTTCTAACGAATTCACGATTGCTAATCACGCTGCTTGGGCATTGCTTTTTACGTTGGGTTGGATGGGTAAGTCCGTTGCGATGCACGCGTAGTGGCTTGGAGCGGAACGCAGCATGGTTGGCAGTGAAGCGCAAGCTGGTCGTTCGGTCGATTGACCGCCGTATGGCCTGGACCGGATCATGGGTTAGATCTCTTCACTATGCGCTTCAAACCATGATCGAATCATTAGCTCACTTAAGCTGGCTCTTATCCAATATCGCGGTGCCCATTCTTGCGCCCATCGCCCTGCTGCCACTGCTGAATTTCTCACTTGCCTATCGCGAGATTGCCGGCGATGTTTTGAAGGTCGCATTGCAACACGGCCAACTGTTCTGGACCGTCATCGCGATGAGTGCCGCCGCATGCTACGAACTGGGTTGTGCTCTCGACCAACCGATGTTCGCCAGCAGTCGTTCATGGATATGGATCGGACTGGTGTGGCACACCGCGTTCATTGTTGGATCATCGGTGGTCGTTGTGTTTGGGGCTGCGGACGCGAGAAAATATTTCAGTGCAGCGGACAGCGCCGGCGCCCCCGGCAGATTGCTACTGTGGTCATCCGTCGTTGCAACTGCAATCGTCGCGACAACCTTCTCCATATCTCATTATTCGTTAGCCTAAATATTTATCCCAACCGAGCTATAATTATCCTTCTTCAAGGGAGAATTTAATATGCCCAACGTTATTGACTACCTCATCGAACATGACGACGTGCGAGATCGGATCACGAAATACATCGTCTACTTCTGGATCGTCGGCGGCGTGACGTACTCCGTCAGCCTGCTGATCGCCCGGCTCTTCTTCTGGCACTAACGGGCGCAAGCAGCAAAGCCCAACTCAGCGCCTCAAATCCTCGAGTGGCCGCAGACGTAAAAAAGCCCGCAACACGTGCGGGCTTTATATCTAAGCAAACTACCGGCAAGAACCTCAGACCACCCCGGCTCCGTGCGCCTGCAGATCCGCGTGATAGCTCGAACGCACCATCGCGCCAACGGCCGCGTGCGTGAAGCCCATCTTGTACGCTTCTTCCTCGTACATCTTGAAAGTATCCGGATGCACGTACGAGCGAACCGGCAGGTGGTGCTCGGACGGTTGCAGGTATTGCCCAATCGTCAGCATATCGACGTCGTGCTCGCGCAGATCGCGCATCACCTGGAGGATCTCTTCTTCCGTCTCGCCAAGACCGACCATCAGGCCCGACTTGGTAGCGACATGCGGATGCAGCGCCTTGAAGTCCTTCAGCAGCTTCAGTGAGTGTGCGTAGTCCGACCCCGGGCGCGCTTCCTTATACAGACGCGGCACCGTTTCGAGGTTGTGGTTCATCACATCGGGCGGAGCGGCATTGAGAATGCCCAGCGCGCGATCCAGACGGCCACGGAAATCCGGCGTCAGAATTTCGATGCGCGTCTCCGGCGACAGTTCACGCGTCTGACGGATGCATTCAACGAAGTGAGCCGCACCGCCGTCACGCAGATCGTCGCGGTCCACGCTGGTGATCACCACGTACTTCAGCTTCAGCGCAGCAATCGTGCGGGCGAGATTGCCCGGTTCTTCGGTATCCAGAGGATCAGGACGGCCGTGGCCGACGTCGCAGAACGGGCAACGGCGCGTGCACTTGTCGCCCATGATCATGAACGTGGCGGTGCCCTTGCCGAAGCACTCGCCGATGTTCGGGCAGCTCGCTTCCTCACAGACCGTGTGCAGATTGTGCTCGCGCAGAATCTGCTTGATCTCGTAGAAGCGCGAATTGCCGGTGGCCGCTTTCACGCGAATCCAGTCCGGCTTTTTCAGCTTTTCGATCGGGATGATCTTGATCGGAATGCGTGCAGTCTTCGCCTGCGCCTTCTGCTTCGCCGTAGCATCGTAAGCAGCCGGTGCGGTAGCGGCGTCAGGAGTGGCAGTGCCGGCGAGGTTCGCGGTAACGTCAGTCATTGGTTCGATCCAGTCAGGCGGTCACGACACCAGCCTGCGGTTGGGCGACGGCCGCGGGCGTGCCGTCGATGTTTGCGGTGAGGCTTGCAGCAAAGGTCCGGGCTACGTCGTCCCAGTCGGCAGCGACGCCGAGCGTCGCCATATCGACGGTTTCGAGCCCCGCGTACCCGCATGGGTTGATGGCCAGAAACGGCTGCAGATCCATCTTCACGTTCAGACTGACCCCGTGATAACTGCAACCGTTGCGGATTTTCAGGCCCAGCGCGGCGATCTTGGCGCCCGCATGCGACCCGGCATCCGGACCGGGCGCCACGTAGATACCAGGGGCGCCCGCCTTGCGTTCTCCGGCGAGATTATACGCCGCGAGCGTGTCGATCACGGCCTGCTCGATGCGCGTCACCAGTTCACGCACCATCAGCTTGCGGCGGCGCAAGTCGAGCAGCAGGTAAGCGACCACCTGCCCTGGCCCGTGATACGTGATCTGTCCGCCGCGGTCGACCTTGACCAGCGGAATGCCGCTGTCCGCGGATAGCAGATGCGCCGGATTGCCGGCCTGGCCCAGGGTGAAAACAGGGGGATGTTCGACCAGCCAGATTTCGTCCGCGGTTTCTGAAGTGCGCGCGTCCGTGAAAGCTCGCATCGCCTCGAAACTGATTTCGTAGGATTCGACGCCGCGCCAGCGCAGCGTTGGAACGGGAGTGGGCAAACCCACTGCGACCGGTTCGGCCTGCGTAGAGGTAACGAGACCGGCCGACACCGGCGCCACCGGATCAGCCAGGTCAGCTGGAACGAGCTCGGAGGACAGGGAAGGCGAAGATACCGGCGTGGCACACATGATCCCGGTAGTTTACCGAAATACTGAGATCCCCGCCGGAACCCTCGCCGCACTCACCCTCAAACGGTCCGCCAGCCGTCGCGCAAACGCATACCGAACCGGTCGGCAAGACGCACCAGCCAGTCGACCGCCCGCACATCGGCGCGCGCCGGAACGTCGAACGCCACCCGCGCCTGCGAATCCGCTTCTACGCTCAGCCACAGCCGTTCTCCGCGCCGCAGGCGCAACGTATGGCCCGGTTCGAGCCAATAGTCTTCGGTGTCGTCGCTGCGTGTTACCCATACCGCAGAACCGCTCACCGCCAGCCGCGTGCTGCGCACAACCTTCATCGGAACCGTCTCGCCAGACTTGATTTCAAATGTGATACTAGAGGAAATTTCTCGCATGACAACCTCGCAAAAAGCCGTTTCGTGACTACAATCGTAGGCGCAGCAAGGGTTTACGCAAAACGATCAAATTTCACCTCTATGTGAGAAAAATTGCGATGGACCTACGACAACTCCCAGCGCTGAACGCCATCAAGGCATTCGAGGCCGCGGCCCGCCACGAAAGCTTCTCGCGTGCGGCGGATGAACTGTTCGTGACCCACGGCGCGGTCAGCCATCAGATTCGCGCGCTCGAGGCCGAGCTGGGCGTGACGCTGTTCGCCCGCGACGGCAAGCGCGTGCGCCTGACGGAAGTCGGCCGCCGTTACGCGGGACAGGTGCGCGCGGCGCTGACCGCGCTCGCCGACGCCACCCGCGAACTGCGCGCCGGCGACCGCGAGCGGCGTCTGGTGGTGTCGATGCTGACGTCGTTCGCGGCGCGCTGGGTGACGCCGCGCATCGGCAGTTTCATCGAAGCTCACCCCCAATGGGATCTCGAGTTGCTCTCCACCAATTCGCTGACAGACTTCGCCCGCGACGACGTCGATGCGGCGATCCGCTTCGGTTTCGGCAAATACCCCGGCCTGCACGCCGAGCTGCTGCTCGAAGAGATCTTCTTTCCCGCCTGCGCACCGAATTTCAACGGCGGCAATCTGCCGAAAGTACCGGCCGATCTCGCCAAGGTCCCGCTGCTGCGTTCCGATGACGAATTGTGGCGCCCCTGGTTCGACGCCGCGGGCCTGACCGAATGGCCGGAACCGAAACGCGGCGTGTTGTACCAGGACTCGTCGAACCTGCTGCAGGCGGCGATCGACGGACAAGGGGTTGCACTCACGCGCCGCTCGCTGGCGATGCACGAGGTCGCGTCAGGACGGCTGGTCAGGCTCTTCGATGTGGACGGTCCAAGCCCGTGGCAGTACTACTTCATCTGCACGCCGCAAAGTCTGCAGACGGAGCGGGTACGGGCATTCCGGGACTGGGTGTTCGACGAGGTGAGAAGCTTCAAACTGCTCTTCGAACGGGCCTGCTCGGCAGGGCCGCAAAGCGCGGCGGACGCATTGCACGTCACGCCATAAACGCAACTGGGGACGCGAGGCGCGCCCCGCTGCTTACAGCACGACCTTCACCATCGGATGGCCGGTGAGCGCGCGATAGATATCGTCGAGATGGGCACGACTGGTGGCGCGCACCGTCACCGTGAGGCCCGTGTAGTTACCACCGCTCGACGGCCGCATCTCGACACGCGACGGGTCGACCTCGGAATCGAACTGCTTGACCACCGTCACGATCGTCTCGGCGAATTCGGGATGCGACTTGCCCATCACCTTGATCGGGAAATCGCAGGGAAACTCAAACAGCGAATCATTGTCGGGTTGCATCTTTCACTCCTCGGCAACGGCCCGGCAGCATGCCTGCCGGAGCCGCCGTCACGCGAATGCGCACAACTGCACGCACCCGCGCGCATCAGCGCTTACTTCTTCTTGTTGAACATCAGCATCAGCGAATCCCACACGCGGCCCACTACGCCGGCTTGCGGCACGGCCTGAAGCGCCACGATCGGGAACTGCGAGACCACCTTGCCATCCGCCACCAGCTTCACCGTGCCGACCTGCTGGCCCTCGGCGATCGGTGCGATCAGCGGATCGATATGCTCGACCTGCGGCTTGGCCTTGTCGGCGAGACCCTTTGGCACCGTGATGTACTGGTCGGCCTTCACGCCGATCTTCACCGTGTCTTCCGCACCCTTGTAGACGCGCGGCGTCTCGATCACCTGGCCGGCCTTGTACAGACGCACCGTGTCGTACGCGCTGTAACCGTAGTTCAGCATCTTCAGGCTGTCTTCGACACGGTCATGCTCTTTCACTTCACCCATCATCACCGAAACCAGACGACGCGATGCGTCCGGCGCGCCCGGCAGTGGCCGCTTGGCGCTCGCGATCAGGCAATAACCGGCGGCCTCGGTGTGACCGGTCTTCAGACCGTCGACCGTCGGATCGATCCACAGCAGACGATTGCGGTTCGGCTGCTTGATCTTGTTGTAGGTGAATTCCTTGACCGAGAAAATGTTGTAGTAGTCGGGATAGTCGCGGATCAGGCGCGCCGACAGGATCGCCAGATCGCCCGCGCTCGTGTAGTGCTGTGCGTCAGGCATACCGTTCACGTCGGCGAAGTGGGTATGCGTCATGCCGAGGCGCTGCGCCTCGGTGTTCATCATGTTGACGAACTGGGATTCGCTGCCGCCCACCAGTTCTGCCAGCGCGATTGCGGCGTCGTTGCCGGACTGCACGATCATGCCGTAGACCAGGTCGTGCACGGAGACCGGCTTGTTCGCCTCGATGAACATGCGCGATTCGTCTGTCTTGACGCGGCGCACCGCTTCGCTCGGGTTAACGATCTGCTCCATCGTGATCTTCTTCGTCTGCAGCGCTTCGAAGACCAGATACGCGGTCATCAGCTTGGTCAGCGAAGCCGGTTCGACGCGCTCATCGGCGTTGCCGGACGCGAGCACCTGATTGCTGGTCGCATCGACGAGTACCCACGAGCGCGCATTCACCGCCGGCGGCGGGACCTGCGCGAGGGCCGCGGTGCTAGCCACCAGCGCGGCCGGCAGCAGCACGCCGAGCGTCACAGCACGGCTGATGGTATGGGGAACGAAGGACGAGAGTGACGAAAAGCCGGAGGTGGAAAAACGCATAGGATCGATTCGGGCAGAAATTTGCATCGCGCCCAAGGGCGCGCAGATTGGAAGAGCCGGTCGGCGAGCGCTGGCCGCGTAAACGCAACGCGGCGCCCGTTGGACTTCCGGCCACACGATCGGTTCGCGCAACGCGCCCCACAATCCGGCCTTGCAATCAAGCAACGGCGCTGACGATGCGCCAATCAACCGGACGGGCCGCGCTGCGCCCAAAAAAGAGCGCTCATTATACGCGCGCCGGGGAGCCAACTTTGCGCATCGCGTGCGGATAAATTTTCATTTGACGCGTACCTGTACCCCGGAAAACGCGTGCCACCCCAGCCGTCAACGCCAGGCGTCGACGATGATGCGCTTCAGGACGTGCAGTTTGCGATGCAGAAAATGCTCGGCACCGGGGATCACCACCACCGGTAATTCCTGCGGCCGCGCCCAGTCGTACACCGACTGGATGGGCACCGTATCGTCGGTTTCGCCGTGAATCACAAGCGTGTTTTCCGGCACGGGCGCCACTTCCCAGCGGCTCGCCGCCGTGCCGACGAACACGATGCGTTCGATCGCCTGGCCTTCTTCGAGGAGCCGCGCCGCCACATGCGAGAGCACGAAGGTGCCGAACGAAAAGCCCGCCAGCACGAGGGGCAGATCGGCTTGCCCAGGCTGTGCGCGCATGTAATCGAGCACCGCGCGCAAGTCGTCACGCTCGCCGATACCCGCGTCGTGTTCACCCTGGGTCTGCCCCACTCCGCGGAAGTTCGAGCGATAGGTCACGTAATTCAGTTGCACGAGGGTGCGGGCAAGCGTCTGCGCGACCTTGTTGTCCATCGTGCCGCCGAACAGCGGGTGCGGATGCGCCACCAGCGCAATCCCGCGCGGCGCCGCGCCGTTGTCGTGCGTTTCATCGGGCAGATCGAGCGCAACCTCGATCTTGCCGACCGGACCATCGATCAGGAACTGTTTCGTATGAACGTTCATGACGCCGCTTATTGATCGATTTTCAGACGGTCGACGACCTTGCCATTCGCAAGATGCGATTCGACGATCTCGTCGATGTCGCTCTCGTCGACATAGGTGTACCACGTGCCTTCCGGATAGATCACAAGCGCCGGACCTTCCTCGCAGCGATCGAGGCAACCCGCCTTGTTGATGCGCACCTGGCCCGGACCCGCGAGGCCCAGTTGCTTCACGCGCTTTTTCGCATGCTCCTGCATGGCCTGCGAGTTGCAATTCGCGCAACTCGGGCGCTCAGCACCGGGATCGCGCTGGTTGAGACAGAAGAAGACGTGGTACTTGTAGAAAGAATCCATGGTGTCCGCGGAGAGACCGTATCAGGGGAAATTCGATGGCCGCCGGCGTGTGCAAGCACCGCGGCGCGCCTGTAGTGGGACGATTATAGCGAGCGGGGCCGGGGCCCGCTGTTCGCGCCTGCGCTGTTCAGCCCTGTTAGCCCCAACGCAAGCTACACGCCCGGGCGAGCCGCTCACTGCCCGCCAACCAGCGCCTGGGAACTCAACCATGCGGAGATCTGCGCCACCAGATCGTCGCCTGCCGTAGCGAGCGCTCGCGCACCGCCGGCCGCATCAGCAGAACTGGCCGGCGCCTGCGCGGTGAAGCTGCGCTGCGCGACGACCTTGCCGCTCTGCGTCAAGGTCACGCGCGCGGCGACGGCGCCATGACTTTGCGTCTGGCTGTCGAAAACCTGTTCGAACTCGATCAGCTCCACCCGCAGAACCGGCGCACGCACGCCATCGGAGCCCGTCAGCACCGTGCCGCGCTGCGACAGCACATCGCGCAGGCGCTGCGTGAGCAACGCGGACGGCTCCATGGTCCAGTGACTGTTCGCATAGGACGCGGTCTGCTGCGCGTCGGCGTAGCTCAAACGGTAGACCAGCTTGTCCGACGCCAGCGTCGCGGGTGCGGTCACATCGAGCACCTTGACGGCCGGCATCGGACCCGAGGTGGCCATCTGCGGGGGCGGCCCAAAGTCATAGCGGGCGTCGGCATGCACCGCCGGATTGCCCGCGCAGCCGCCCAACACTCCGAAGGCGAGCGCGACGGCTAGCGCAGCGCCGGCGGAGCGCACACGCTGAGTTGGCCGAAGCGTCGCGCTACGAGGTGGGCTAAAAGGCCCGCCGCAAAGCGAGCGATGAAGCAGACTGGAAAGCGAGCGTGCCATGACATTCTTCCTTTCAGATCACTTTGCCGTGCCGGCTGTGGGCCACGAAAATCCGGGCTCACCCGGGCCAGGCGCAGCAGCCGGCGCGCCGAACAGCACACTGCGCGGACTGGTGCTGAACATGTCGGCGGCGCGATCCACCGAACGCGCGGCGGAACGCACATCGTCAGCCAGCGAATTGACGCGCGGCAAGGTGTCGTAACCGACCCGCGCCGACAGTTCCTGCACCGACGCATTCATCGAGGTCAGTGCGTCGCCGGCCTGCTGGGCCGCCGTGCCGACCTTGTTCAGATTGGATTCGAACGGACCGTCAGGGCGATTCAGGCCCGTGATCAACTGGTTGGTCGAGGCAAGCGTGCGATTCAGCTCGTCAATCGTCTGCGGCAGCTTGCCCGCGGCCGGCTGCATCTGCTTTGTCAACGTCGTTACGCCATCGGCGGCGTGCTGCAGGCTTGCCGCCGTGGCCAGCAACTGATCGCGCATTTGCGGCGACAGCGTATCGTTGACGTCGTCCGCGATACGTTCCAGCTTGCGCAGCAGAATATCGCCACGCTGCTGCAACTGGTCTAAGAGACCAGGCCGCATCGGCAGTTGCGCAACCTGTTTTTCCGACGACGCCAACGGCTCCATATCGCGCCCCGTGTCGTCGAGCTGGATGAACGCAAGCCCCGTCACGCCCTGAAAGCCGAGGCTGCCGAAGGTCGAATGCGTGATCGGTGCGTGCGTGTCAACCAGAATGCGGATCAGGATCTGCCCGGGATGGTCGCGGTCGAACTTGATCGACGCCACCTTGCCCACGTCGAGACCGCGATAGCGCACCGCAGCGTCCGTATACAGCCCGGTGACGTTGGTGCGCGCGATCAGGTCGTACGGCACGCGCACCGAACGGTCGACCTTGAACAGAAACACCGTCGCCGCGATCGCCACCAGCAGCACCACCGTGAAGAGTCCAGCCCAGAACGCATGTGATTTGTTTTCCATTTCAGATTCCCTCTTTCACAGCGGCAATTCGGACGATGCGGGTTCGAGCGCCGCGGGCGGCAGCTTCGCGCGGCGCTCCGGCGGCAACGCCTGCAGCGCGCGGCGGCCGCGCAGGCCGAGGAAGTACTCGCGGATAAACGGATGATCGACACCCGCGGCTTCCTCTACCGGCGCCGCGACCAGCACCTTGCGGTCGGCCAGCACGGCAACGCGGGTCGACAGCGCGACCATGGTGTCGAGATCGTGCGTAACCATCACGACGGTCAGGCCAAGCGCACGATGCAACGTGCCGATCAGTTCGACGAACTCATCGGACGCCTGCGGATCGAGTCCTGCAGTCGGCTCATCGAGAAACAGCAGTTCCGGTTCGAGCGCGATTGCGCGAGCGATGCCCACCCGCTTGATCATCCCTCCCGACAGCGCCGACGGCATCTTCGATGCATGCTTGCACGGCAGGCCGACCATCTCGAGCTTCAGCATGACGATGTCGCGCAGCAGGTCTTCGGGGATCTTGCCGAGTTCGCGCAACGGCTGCGCGACGTTGTCGAACACGGACAGCGACGAGAACAGCGCGCCGCGCTGGAACAGCATGCCGGAACGGCTGCGCATCAGCAGCGCGGTGTCAGGCGAGATGGTCGCGAGGTCCTCGCCGAACAGCCTGATCGTGCCGGACGACGGCCTCTCGAGGCCGAGAATCTGCCGCACGAGCGTGGTCTTGCCGGAGCCCGAACCGCCGACGATCGATACGATCTCGCCGCGCCGCGCCTCGAAGTTCAGGTGCTGGTGCACGATGTTTCGGCCGTAGCGCTTGGTCAGATCGCGCACCTCGATCACCGGCTCGGCAATCGAGGGCAGCGGCTGGCCGCGTACGGATTGGGCAAGCGGCGCGCTCATCCGAGCCCCACGTTCTGAAACAGGATCGCGAACACCGCGTCGGCAAGGATCACGATAGTGATCGAAGACACCACCGAGGTGGTCGTGCCCTCGCCAAGGCTTTGTGAATTCGCCTTGATACGGAAGCCGAAATGGCAACCGACGATGGCGATCAGCATGCCAAAGGCCACGCCTTTGCCCAGGCCGATCCACAGGTTTGCGATCGGCACCACGCTCGGCAGCGCCCGGAAGAAATAACCCATGTCGATGCCCAGCACGACTTGTGCCGAGAGCGCCCCGCCCGCGAGCGCGACGATGTTGGTCCACATCACGAGCAGCGGCATCGCCACGCCGAGCGCAATCACGCGCGGCAGGATCAGCCGCAAGCCATGTGGGATGCCCATCACGCGCATCGCATCGAGTTCCTCGGTGACGCGCATCACACCGATCTGCGCGGTGATCGCAGAACCCGAGCGGCCGGCCACCAGAATCGCCGAGAGCACCGGCCCAAGTTCGCGGATCACCGACAGGCCGAGAATGTTGACGATGTACTGGTTCGCGCCGAACAGCCGTAGCTGCTGCGCGGACAGATAGCTCAACACGATACCGATCAGAAACGCGACCAGCGCAGTGATGGGCAGCGCCCTCGCGCCCGCGTTGTAGACGTTCGCCGAGATTTCGGTCCACGGCGTGATCTTCGGATTGCGCGCAATCGCCAGCAGGTCGAGCACGAAGCGCCCGAGCATGGCAATGCCGCCGTACAGGTGCTCGAAGAAGGAGAACAACCCCAGGCCGAGCCGGGTGAACGGATCGAACTTCACCACCGGCTCAGGCGAATCGCGCATCGAATCGAGCAAGGCGATGCGATTGAAAATGTCGCGCTGGGTGTCGTTCAGTTCGACCAGTTGGGGCGGCAACTTGTGGCCCCAGACGCGCCACAGCGCCTGGCCGCCGACGTGGTCCATGCGCTCGATGCGCGATAGATCCCAATGCATCCCCTCGACCCCGATCAGAGAGCGCAGACGGGGTACGACCTTGCCGGTGGCGCGGTCGCGCGCAAGCGCGAGCGCCGTCCACTGTCCGGAGAGCCGGACGATCTTGCCTTGGCTGCCTGCCGCGACTTCAAGGCCGGGCGGAGTGTCGTAGTTCAAGGATCGCGGGATTCTGGTTGTCGGATCAGGGGCCATTGTAGCGAACGCGGCGCGCAGCAGAGGTGCTACTGCGTTTCGAGTGGTTCTCGCGCGTCCCCTGTCGCTACAATATGCGGCATGAACGCCTCCAAGACCTCATCCCAACCCGGCCCATCGGGCGACTGGCGCATCGACCGCGAGCGCGCTGTTGCGCTGTTCGGTGCGCACGCGCAAGACTGGCCGATCGAAATCGTCGAGGAAACCGGCTCGACCAACGCCGACCTGATGGCCCGCGTCAAGGCGCTGCCGCGCCGCTCGAATGCACTGCCTCGGCCGATCGTACGGGTCGCCTATCTGCAGACAGCCGGCCGCGGCCGGCGCGGACGCACATGGTATGCGGAGCCGGGCAATGCGCTGCTGTTTTCGGTGGCCTGCGTGCTGCCGCGGCCGCTCGAAGAACTCGCGGGCCTGAGTCTGGCGGTGGGCGTCGCGCTGGTGGACGGACTGCGCTCGCTACCGGTCGCAGGACCAGGCCAGATCGCCCTCAAATGGCCCAACGATGTGTTGCTGGAAGGCGATAAGCTGGCTGGCATCCTGATCGAAACGGCCTGGAGTACCGACTACGCAAGCGCGGTGGTGATCGGCATCGGCACTAACGTCAAGGGCGCGGACGAACTGGCTGCCAAGGTCGGCGCACTGAATACGGATGTGCCGCCACAGGCGCGCGGCACGGTGCCGACGGCGCTATCGCGGGCGCTGCTCACCGCCAATCTGACGGATACGCTCGCGGCCGAGCTGAACGCGCTCGAACCGGCGCTCAAGCGCTTCGCCGAGGACGGCTTCGAGCCGTTCCAGCCGCGCTGGAACGCCTGTCATGCCTATGCGGGCCGTGAAGTGGTACTGCTCGAGCAAGGGGTTGAAGTGACGCGCGGTGTGGCAGCGGGCGTCGACGAACTCGGGCAGTTGTTGCTCGACACGCCGTCGGGACGCCAGGCCATTGCGACCGGCGACGTCTCGTTGCGCCTCGCCGACGGGGCCGCATGAGCGGCGCGCCTTTTCTGCTGATCGACGCCGGCAACAGCCGCGTCAAGTGGGCGCTGGTGCAGGCCGATGGCTCGCAGAGTCATGCGGGTGCGTTTGCGCACGGTGGATCGGGCGCGGGTGCTTCAGTGAATTCTGCTGCTTCTGCCAGGCCCGGCGCGCTTTCGACAACGGCCTCGGCTACTTTGTTGCCCGCAGATCAAGCCTCCCGCATCGACGAGCCCGACTGGTCCAGCCTGCCAGCCCCTGCCAGCGTGTGGCTTTCCAACGTCGCCGGCGAGGCAGTCGCGCAACGCCTCACCGCCTTGCTGGACGCCCACTGGCCCAGCCTGCCGCGCACAATGATTCGCGCCCGCGAGCGGCAATGCGGCGTGACCAACAGCTACACAACGCCTTCCGCGCTGGGCAGCGACCGCTGGGCCGGGCTGATCGGCGCGCGCGCGGCATTTCCAGGCGAGCCGCTGTTGATCGCGACATTCGGCACGGCCACCACCCTGGAAGCGTTGCGCGCCGACGGCGTATTCGTCGGCGGCCTGATCGCGCCTGGATGGTCGCTGATGATGCGCTCGCTCGGCGAGCACACCGCCCAACTGCCCACGCTCGATGCTAACGCGGCCCGCGGTCTGCTAACGCCCGGCGCAAGCACACCCGCCGGTGACCAACCGCGTCGCGGCCCATTCTTCGCCACGGACACCCCACGCTCGCTCTCCGCCGGTTGCGCGCTCGCGCAGGCCGGGTTGATCGAGCGGATGTGGAGCGACCTGCAGGAGGCGTGGGGGATGCCCGTGCGCCTGGTAGTGGGTGGCGGCGCCCTCGACGAAGTGACAGCCGCCCTCAAAGTGCCGCATACTCGCCACGATTCGCTCGTGTTGTCCGGCCTCGCGCTGATTGCCGCCGAAAGCGCACCGGCCGCGCACCATTGAGATACGCCATGAACGCAGGCCGCACCCTTTAGACGGAGACTCCAACAATGCTGCGCTGGCTGATCGCTATTCTGTTTCTTGCCAACCTGCTCGCGTTCGCGACGGTACGCGGCGCGTTCGGGCCGACGCCCCTTGCGGGCGCGCGTGAGTCGAATCACCTGAATCGCCAGCTTCATCCGGAGATGCTGAAGGTGCAGCCCGTTTCGGCGGCCGACGCAGCGGATCTCGCCGTGGTCGGCGGACCCGCTCCGACGCCGGCCATAGCGGCGTCAGAGCTGGGGCAGTAGCCTACCCTCTCAGCCCTGCGCGCGGACCTTCTTGAGCAGCGCGGTCGTCGAGCGGTCGTGCTCGAACGGAATGGCCAGCGCACGGCCACCCCAGCCGCGTACCAGCGCCGACTCAGGAAGCGTGTCCATATCGTAGTCGCCGCCCTTGACGAGAACATCGGGATGCAGCGCTCCGATCAATGACACCGGCGTCTGCTCTTCGAAGCACACCACCCAATCGACACTTTCCAGCGCCGCGAGCAAGGCCATCCGGTCGGCCTGGTTGTTGATGGGCCGGTCATCGCCTTTACCTAGTCCTCGCACCGACGCATCGCTGTTCACGCCAACAATCAGGCAGGCGCCCAGAGCCTTCGCATCGGCCAGATAGGTCACGTGACCACGATGCAGGATGTCGAACACACCGTTCGTGAACACCACCGGTCCGGTAAGCGAGGGGCGCAGTTGCGCCAGGGCATCGCGGGTCGTGAGCTTGCGTTCGAAAGTGGCGGCCATGGGAAATCAAAGAAAAGAGAAATCATGCAAACGGCCCGGCAGGCTTGCACCTGTCGGGCCGTCATTTCATGCGTTACGTGTCACTGGCGACTCGCGCCAAGGCGCAACGCGGGACCGTCAGGCCGGCTGCTCAGCCGACTTCTGATCGGCCTGCAAACGTGCCACCACTTCCTTGCGATAGCGGTTCAATTCCTGCGCCGTATTGAAAGTGCGCTCGAACAGGATGGACAGGTTGTGCAGGATGCGCTCCACCACCTTCTTCTCCCAGCCGTCGTCGAAACGGATCTGTTCGTCGAGCCAGCGTTCGAGCCACTCCGGATCGGGCAGGCGCGACTGGATCGTGTCGCGCGGGAACAGCGCCTGATTCACGTGCAGATTGGTCGGGTGCAGCGGCTTTTCCGTACGACGCGCTGACGCCATCAGCACGCCGATCTTCGCAAACGCCGCGCGCGCAACGTCACCGAAATTCGACATGGCCTTCTTCATGTAACGCAGATAGGCACCGCCATGACGCGCTTCGTCGCGCGAGATGGTTTCGTAGATCGCCTTGATCACCGGTTCCGTGTGCCATTCGGCCGCGCGGCGATACCAGTGGTTCAGGCGTATCTCGCCGCAGAAGTGCAGCATCAGCGTTTCCAGCGGAGGCGCCGGATCGAACTCGAAGCGCACCGCGTGCAGCTCGTCTTCGGTCGGGCACATTTCCGGCTTGAAGCGGCGCAGATACTCCATCAGCACCAGCGAGTGTTTCTGTTCTTCGAAGAACCACACGCTCATGAAGGCGGAGAAATCGCTGTCATGATGGTTGTCGCGCAGGAACATTTCCGTTGCGGGCAACGCAGACCATTCGGTGATCGCGTTCATCTTGATCGTCGCGGCCTGCTCGTCGGTCAAGAGCGATGCATCGAACGTGTCCCAGGGAATGTCTTTCTCCATGTCCCATCGAACGGATTCGAGCGATTTATAAAGTTCCGGATAAAGCATGGTGTTCATAGTCCCACCCCTGTTCTGCGCATTGCGACGTCTGTTTGTGTCTTTTGCAACTCTTGCTAACGGCGAACGAAACACACGCGTTCACGAGCCAAGCATTCAATTTTACGCGGGAATCGGCCACTCGGACGCACCGTGCGGGAAAGAAGTCCTGCGGCATTCGTGCTGCGCGGACACCGAAGTCTCGCGCCGCATGGCCAACCGTGCGTGAACCTGCCCAACGCAACCGGCCCAGCCTTGCCAGATGGAAGCCGTTATCCAGCCCCGCGCCGGTCGAACCTGTGACAACCGGTGACTACGGGGCGGCGGATTCGTTGTTTTCAGAGCACGCCCAAGGGCCAAACAAGCTTACATCATGATAGCACGCTGCCCTGACACCTTTTCCTTACATAGGGTCACAAGAGTTCGCCACCTTGATCGTTCGCAACAAAGTAGCGGAGATTCATGTTCCGCTTGTGACGAAACCTGTTTAGGTGTGCTTGAGCCTGCATGATTCCGTCCCGTCAGCTTGCCTCGCATCCCGCCGGTCAGGAGGTGCCGTCCCCTGCCGGAGCGGCGATCCAAGCCGCGATCTCGGCGCGCTTCGCGAGCGCGTCGCGGCGCCCAAGTTCGATCAGTTCACGCGTGAATTCACTTTCGAACAGCAGGTAACTGGCAAACGACGCCCCCGACGCCCGGTTGCCGCCCACGGCACCCAGCAGCCCACGGACCGTAAGCGGCAGACGCTGCAGGTGGCGCGCCGCAATCAGCTCGATGCGCTCGCTCGGCGCAATCGCCAGCACGTCGATATGACGCCAGCCGCTTTCCGGCTCGACCACGTGGGGAAGATGCAACACCATCCGGTTGACGTGCTCGATGCGCTCGATGTCCGCGCCGAGCGCATCGAGAAACACGCTCGCCATCACCTGCTGACCGATCTGCGCAAGCGAGGGGTAGGCGTCGTCGCGCCCGTCCGCCGGCACTTCCGGCCGCGGCGTCGCCGCGCCGATCACGAAGATGCGGTGCGCGCCGAAGTGAATCGCAGGACTAAGCGGTGCGATCTGGCGGATCGAGCCGTCGCCGAAGTATTCGTGATGTCCGTCCAGCTCCAGCGGCACAGCGGGAAACACGTAAGGAATCGCTGACGACGCAAGCAGATGGGCAGGCGTGAGCTCAACCATCCGCGCAGTGCGTTGCGCGCGCCGCCAGGCCTGGATCGGCTCGCTCGCCTGGTAAAAAGTCAGATGTTGTCCTGACGAATAGCTGAGCGCAGTGATGGACAGCGCATGCAGCGCGCGCGTATCGAGCATCTGCTCGATACGGCGAAAACTGAGCGCATCGCGCAGCAGCCGGGCCAGCGGCGAGTTATCAAGCAACGCACGCGGCGAACGGCGCGCGGCCCAGCCGAAGCTCATCGCAGCAAGCCAGCGGGCACCCGCGGCGACGACGCCGGGCCAGTCGGTGCGGTACACGTGATGCGCATGCATATCCGACCAGACGCGCACAAGCCGGTCCGCGCCACGCGAGAAGTCGTCGGCATGGCTTGCAATCGAGGTGGCGTTGATCGCGCCAGCCGATGTGCCGCAGATCACGCTGAACGGCGACGCGCGAGACGCAGGAGCGACTTCGCGCGCGATCTCGGCAAGTGCCTGCAGCGCGCCCGCCTGGTAAGCGGCGCGTGCACCGCCGCCCATCAGAACTAATGCGAGCCGCATGCCCGGAACTCGCTATTGGTCACGCCGGGACGCTTCACTCGGGTTGCGACGGCGTCTTTCTGGCGGTGCGCGGCCGGCTTGCCGAGCCGCCACTCGCAGGCGCGCGCTTCGCGGCCGGTTCCTTTGCGGTGGACTTGTCGGCAGTAGACCCGTCGGCGGGTTCCTTTGTGGCTTCCGTCTTCGCTTGACCCGCGGCCACTGGCGAATCGGCAGCAGCGTCGCCGCCCGCCGCCGGTTGTGCCATCGCGAACTGCGCGATCTGGTTGAACTGCGATTGCAGCAGGTTCCACCAGCTGGACGCATCGAAGCCCGGCGCGTTCGCGTTATCACCTGCTTCCGGTTCCGCGGCGCCTGCTGCACTAGCCGCTTCGGGACGCGGCGCAGCGGCAGGCTCGGGGCGCGGCCTTGCCGCTGGAGACGGAGCCGCCGCAGCCGCAGGCTGCGCCATCGACTGCTGCGCAAAGGCTCCAAACGCCCGCAGCGTCGCAAGCGTGGCGCGCTGCACTTCGAGCGCCTGAATCGCCGATTGCAGCATGTTCAGATTCAGCTTGAGCCATTGTTCGACCGCTCGCATATCGGTGATGCGCTTGTCGAGTTCTTCGACGTTGGTTAGCGGCGCCATCATGTCGGACATCATCGACAGCGATGGTCCGAGGCCATGGGCCGCGCCTGTCTGGACGCCCGGGAAAGCTGAGCCGAAAGGCGTGAGCCGCATCATGTCCCACATGCGGTCCATCATCTCGCCAGGCGGGAAACCCGGGAAACCGGGGAAGGGCGGCGTGGAGCCAGGTGTATCGGTCATGTTTTTCTCCTCGCAGCAGACAGGGGTAGAAATGGCGCAGGTCCACCACGCGCGTTTCGTCCGATCATACCGCGCGCAACGGGGTTGTCGCGCGCCTAAGTCAGGTGGATCAGGACGAATGCCCGCCTGATGAACCGCGTCCCGTGGTGCCGCCCGGCGCCCCGCCGCCGCCGTGGAAATCGGGCGCACGGCGTTCACGCAGCGAGCTCACGCCTTCGCGCACATCCGGTCCGGCAAAGCCCATGAATTCGAGCGCGAGCGAGGTATCGAAAGCGGGCCCCGCCGAGCGCAGCCAGTTGTTCAACGCATATTTGGTCCAGCGAATCGCCGTCTGCGAGCCATGTGCAAGTTTCCCGGCCACTTCGAATGCTTTGGGCAGCAGATCATGTTCATCGACGGCTAGCGACACCAGTCCGATCCGCTCGGCCTCCTCACCGCTGACCGGTTCGCACAGCAGCAGGTAGTACTTGGCCTTCGCCATGCCGCACAGCAGAGGCCAGACGATCGCCGCGTGATCGCCCGCCGCGACGCCTAGCCGCGTGTGGCCGTCGATGATGCGTGCACTCTTCGTCGCAATCGAGATATCGGCGAGCAAACCCGCCACCAGCCCTGCCCCTACCGCAGGCCCGTGCATGGCCGAGACGATCGGCTTGCTGCAGTTGATCACGTTGTAGACGAGATCGCGCGCCTCACGCCAGACGCGCGTGCGGACTTCGAAGTCGGTCGCCATCTGCTCGACGAGATGCAGGTCGCCCCCCGCCGAAAAGCCCTTGCCTTCGCCGCGAATCACCGCGACGCGCGTGTCCGGATCGCGGTCGATATCGCGCCAGATCTCGGCGAGCTCGAAATGCATCCGCGCGTCGGCAGTCGCCAGTGCGCTCTTGTTGGCGCCCTCGCCGCTCATGATGACTTCGAGGATGCCATGCGGATGCCGCCGCAACCGCAGCGAGCGGTAGTGCGCATAGAAGGCGGGATCGTTGATCGGTGAGTCGTGAGACATGGTGGTCGCTTGGTCCGGTAGATCGGAAGCGCGGCAGATTGATATGTCGGTGTCGGCTGCGCCGCCGCCGTGGGCTGGCCTGCGGGCCACCGCGCGTCAGTCAGTGTAGCGGCGCCCGACCACGCCGGTATCGGGCGAAACCCTCCTGGCGGTGCTGGACGAACTCGCTGCAGGCCTGGTTCGAGCTACGGATTGCACAGGCCTTTGCCGACGGCGGCTCAGCGCGCGCCGTCGACCGGTGCGATGCCCTGTTCGATCGAACCGAAGATCGACTTGCCTGCTTCGTCGAACATCTCGATCTTCACCGTGTCGCCGTATTTCATGAATTCGGTCTGCGGTGCGCCATGCTCGATGGTCTCGAGACAACGCTTCTCGGCGATGCAGCAGTAGCCGCGCTTCGCATCCTTGTTCGAGACGGTCCCTGAGCCCACGATCGACCCCGCGCGCAGGTTGCGCGTCTTCGCGGCGTGCGCGATCAGCTGGCCGAAGTGGAACACCATGTCCATGCCGGCATCCGGCTGGCCGACTTTCTTGCCGTTCCAATGGACGATCATCGGACGATGCACGCGGCCTTCGCGCCAGTGCTCACCCAGTTCGTCAGGCGTAACGGCAACCGGCGCAAAGGAGGTGGCCGGCTTGCCCTGGAAGAAACCGAAGCCCTTAGCCAGCTCCGCCGGGATCAGGTTGCGCAGCGAGACGTCGTTCACGAGCGTGATCAATCGCACGCCCTTGAGTGCCTGCTCGGGGCTCGCGCCCATCGGCACGTCGGTGGTGATCACCGCGACTTCCGCTTCGAAGTCGATGCCGAAGTCCTCCGAGGCACAAACCACGTCGTCCTTCGGGCCAATGAAGTCGTCGCTGCCGCCCTGGTACATCAACGGATCGGTCCAGAATTCCGGCGGCATTTCCGCGCCGCGCGCGCGACGCACCAGTTCGACGTGGTTCACGTACGACGAACCATCGGCCCACTGGAACGCGCGCGGCAGGGGCGCCATGCATTCCTTGGCCTCGAACGGAAAACTGTTGCGCGCGCGGCCCTGATTGAGCGTGTCGTACAGATCCTGCAGTTGCGGCGCGTAGAAGGTCCAGTCGTCGAGGACGCGTTGCAGCGTCGGCGCGATCGCATCGGCGATGGCCGCAGTTTGCAGGTCGCGCGACACGACGATCAGCTGGCCGTCGCGCGTGCCGTCCTTCAGCGTGGCAAGTTTCATAGGAGGAATGAGCCGTGTTAGTGACGATAGAGGGAATCTATTCTACGATGGTGAATCGCCCTGCCCCAAACAGGCTGGTTTGAGGACGCGGATTGCGCGACTCGCCGTGCCGCGCGGCCTCCCTTCGTTTCAATGCACCGTTCGCGCTCCGTGCGCCTTGCCTATGCCTTCAATTGCCCGCTCCGACGCCGACCCGGCCGATCCGCTCGACGCTTCGGACGACGATACCGCCGATGCCGGCGAGGAGAAACTGCGCTCGGGCATCCAGTCGATCGAGGTGGGCTTTCGCCTGCTCGAGGTGCTGACCCATGAGCCGCGCGCGATGATGCTGCGCGACCTTGCGCAACGCGCAGGCATGAGCCCGGCGAAGGCGCATCGCTATCTGGTGAGCTTCCTTCGGCTCGGCGTGGTCGCGCAGGACGCGCTTTCGGGTCGCTATGAACTGGGTGGCTTCGCCTTGCAACTGGGCCTGGCGCGGCTTGCGAGGGT
This sequence comes from Paraburkholderia sp. GAS33, assembly GCF_050436645.1. Classification (NCBI taxonomy): domain Bacteria; kingdom Pseudomonadati; phylum Pseudomonadota; class Betaproteobacteria; order Burkholderiales; family Burkholderiaceae; genus Paraburkholderia; species Paraburkholderia sp. GAS33. Next base: position 466,370 of record NZ_JBNDMP010000005.1, on the reverse strand, counting down.
TGACGGCGTGAAGCTCGCGCGGATTGCGCTGGCGGAGCTGCGCGACCGGCTCGACCTGACGGTGGGCATCGCCGTGTGGGGTAATCAGGGGCCGACAGTCGTGCACTGGATGGAATCGAGCCATCCGGCGAAGGCCTCGCTCAAGCTCGGCGACGTGATGCCGTTGCTGGGTTCCGCCACCGGCCTGCTATTCGCCGCCTATCTGCCGGCCAGCAAGACCGCGACGATGATCGAACGTGAACTGGCCGATTCGCGACGCTCGTCGCAGACGGCTGGTCCGCGCACGCACGAGGAGGTTGAGCGTGTGCTCGAGGAGGTACGCGCTCACCAGGCCGCACGAGTCGAAGGAGTGCTGCTGGCGACCATTCACGCGTTCTGCATGCCGGTTTTCGACTCGACCGGCGATCTCGCACTCGGGCTGATTGCGCTTGGTCACGAAGGCGCATTCGATATCCGCTGGGGCGGTGAAGTCGACACGGCACTGCGCGAGTGCGCTCGAAAATTGTCGTACGAACTGGGGTATAGCCCCGCGCCGCGTTAGGATGTAAGACAACGACACGATTGCCGCGGAACATCGCCGGTAGCCTGCCTGTCGAACCCGTTCACTGCGTCCAGCGCTGGCATCTCGCTGGCGCGACACGCTCCATCGCATTTTTACCCGTTAAAACCGCGCCGCTCGATGTCGTTTCCCTCCGCAGTCAGCCGCTCCGAACGCACGCTACCTCACGCCGGGCCCCGCCGCACACGGGCATGGCGCTGGCTCGCCGTGCTGGCGGTCGTGCTTTGCCTGCACTGGATTGCGGCTCAGTGGATCGAGCGCAACCGAACCACATTCACGCCCGAGAACACGGCCCATGTGCCCGTGCAGATTGCGCTGCTGACGCCCGAGCGAGTCGAGCGACAACCGGCCGCGTCGACGCCACATCCGGCCGCACCGGCTAAACTCAGGCCCGCGGCGGCGGCGAGCAAGCCGCGCGAGCGGGTGCTCACTGCGACGTCCACGCAGCGCGCGGCCGCAGTCGCGGCGGCGTCTGCCGTCGCAGCGGAGGCAGCATCCGCGGCGCAGGCGAGCGCGGCGGCACAAGCTGCAGCCTCAGCAGCGGCGGCAGCAAACGCAGCAGCAAGCGCCGCAGCCAGCGCGCAGGCGGCGGCTGCAAAAGCCGATTCGGGCGTGAAATTCTCGGTGCCACCTTCGGGCGATCTGCAGTACGACACGTTCTATAACGGTGTGCGCAACCAGCCCGGCACGATCCACTGGTCAAGCGACGGCAAAACCTACGACATGGTTGTATCGCTGCCCGTGCCATTCATCGGCTCGTTCACTTACTCGAGCCACGGCCATATCGACGCCTTCGGACTCGCGCCGGACCAGTACGTCGAAAAGCGCGGGCATCGGCCGGAAGACGTGTCGATCTTCAACCGCACGACAAAGCAGATCGTGTTCACCCGTACGCCCGCGTCCCTGCCGCTCAGCGATGGCGCACAGGACCGTTTCAGCATGGTCATGCAACTCGCCAGCCTCGTGCGTGGCAATCCGGATGCCTACAAACCTGGCGTTACCCGGCAGTTCTTTGTCGTAGACAACGATAGCGGCGAGATCTGGCCGGTCGAGACGATCGGCGACGAAACGATCCGCACTCAGGATGGCTACCTGAGCGCGCGCCACTTCATGCGTTTGCCGCGTCATGCGGGGGATCAACGACGCATCGATGTATGGCTCGCGCCGTCACTTGGGTGGTTGCCCGCGCGGCTTGTACAGACTGAGCCGAATGGCACTGAAGTTGAACTGCTGTGGCGTGGACCGCTGAACCTCGCGAGCGGTAGCGGCAGTGCGGGCAGTGCGAATTCTCAGGGAAGCCAGGGCGGTGGCGTATCGGCTTCAGGCGACGGTCCCGTAGCGAGTCCCGCCGAAAACCCAGCGTCGTACCCACCGGTCAACCCCACGACCGCTCCCTCCAGCCCTGCGCCGACAGAACCCTCAACGCCACCCGCAGCAGCCCTGTCGCCACCCGCACCCGACACCACCTCACCCCCCACCGCAGACAAGCCCTAAAGCCGAGCAGATATTCGACAATCTGCCGAACCTTCCATCGCCGTCACGACTCGCACGACAAGCGGCGCCGTTGCGCCGCGCCGATGGGAACACGGTTTGCTGACGTACAAAGTCCGCTGTGGATCACCCGCCGTGCATCACCGTTTATTACCAGCGCGGCAAGCGCCGCAGCGCCGCGCCCGGCCTTCCACCGCATCACCGCTGACAGGAGCCTGCATGCAAGTGAAACTCAACGGTATCGACACGCGCTATGTCCTCGACAATGAAGGCGGCGGCCCCTGGCTGACGCTCGTCCATCAACTGGGCGGCGATCTGTCCGTATGGGACCAGCTCGCCGGTTACTTCCGCGACGATTTCACCGTGCTACGTTACGACGTAAGGGGACACGGCCACACTGCCGTGCCTGATCAACCCTTCAGCATCGCTGACCTCTCGAACGACCTGGCCGCATTACTCGACGCGCTCGGCGCCCCACATACGCATCTGGTCGGCATGTCGATGGGCGGCATGATTGCGCAGCAGTTCGCGCTCGATCATCCATCGCGCATCGACACGCTCGTCCTCGCCGACACGAGCGCCGGCACCCTGCCCGAGAATCGCGCCATCTGGGATCAGCGCGCCGCCACCGCACGTCGCGACGGCATGGCCTCACTGGTGCCCGCCACATTGGAACGATGGTTAACGCCGGATTTCCAGAGATCGCATCCGGAAGCCGTCGAGCCGATTCACGAGGTTCTGCTGCACACGCGGCCCGAAGGCTATGCCCTTGCCTGCGAGGCATTGCGCGACTTCAATGTGCACGAGCGGTTGCACGAAATTCGTCTACCTACGCTGACAATTGCAGGCCGCCACGACACGGGTACGCCACCTGCTGCAACACAATTGATCGCGAAATCGATTCAGGGTGCACAATACGAACTGCTGGATGCGGCACATCTGGCGCCGGTCGAACAATCTCACCGTTTTGCTGCGTTGCTTGAAACGTTTCTCGAAGCACGGGTCTAACTTGAAGGTCCGGGATTTTTACCAGCGTCACTCCGGACCCACCCCTTGAATTCCACACCATACGCTCCACTTATGGCGCAGGAACGGCCAGGAGCCAACGGAAATAAGGAGTGTCGCCATGCAAATGATCTACAACAGCCCCAATTATTGTGTCGTCGAGTTCCCACCGCAGGACGGTCCTCTCGCCATGAAGTCAGGTGGTTACGAGATCGTCGACAAAAACATGCAACGCGAGATCTACATTGACGGCGCTATGGCGGCACGCTTTCGCGAGCACGTCACCAAGCTGATCGAAGAAGAACCGTCGCTGGACGAAGTAGACGAATTCCTCGGTCAATTCGACAGTTTGATGCATCAACCGGTGATCCTCCACTGACACGCAACGCCTCGGCGACACGTACCTGAAACCCCGTCCGGCTTGCCGGGCGGGGTTTTTTGTTATTGTCGAAGGAATACGGCGTTTCAGTTTTCGCCATTCATAGGGGGATTGAAGGCCGAAGCGCGTCCCGATGCATGCAAGGTGGCATCTTTTACCGCCTGCAGCGCGCTGCGTCTTCGCCTTGAAGCTTTTATAAGCCCTTTCACCGCGCCCTCAAGACCGGCGAGGCCTTCCCGCTGCGGATACAATGACGGGTTCCCTGAAAAAGACTCGCGCAAGCCTACTTCTGCCATGAACCAGCCCGCCCCGACCGTCAGTTCAGCCCGCCAGACCGCTTATACGCGCGGTACGGCGTTGCCCGCGCTTCTGCAATCGCGCATCCTCATTCTGGACGGGGCGATGGGCACGATGATCCAGCGGTACAAGCTCGACGAAGCCCGCTATCGCGGCGAGCGCTTCAAGGACTACGGGCGCGACATCAAAGGCAACAACGAACTGTTGTCGATCACGCAACCCCAGATCATCAGCGAGATCCACGAGCAGTATCTGGCGGCGGGCGCCGACATCATCGAAACCAACACGTTCGGCGCCACCACTGTCGCGCAGGCCGACTACGGGATGGAAGATCTCGCGGTCGAGATGAATCTCGAATCGGCAAAACTCGCGCGAGCGGCTTGCGACAAATACTCGACACCGGACAAGCCACGCTTCGTTGCGGGCGCAATCGGACCGACGCCGAAGACAGCGAGCATTTCGCCTGACGTGAACGATCCGGGCGCGCGCAACGTGACCTTCGACGAATTGCGCGCGGCCTACTACGAGCAGGCCAAGGCGTTGCTCGATGGCGGCTCGGACCTGTTCCTCGTCGAAACGATCTTCGACACGCTCAACGCGAAGGCCGCGCTGTTTGCGCTCGATGAACTGTTTGAAAATACCGGCGAGCGTTTGCCGATCATGATCTCGGGCACGGTCACGGACGCGTCGGGACGCATCCTGTCGGGGCAGACGGTCGAAGCGTTCTGGAATTCGTTGCGTCATGCGAAGCCACTCACCTTTGGTTTGAACTGCGCGCTCGGCGCCGCGTTGATGCGCCCGTATGTGGCGGAATTGGCGAAGCTGTGCGATACGTACGTGTCGTGCTATCCGAACGCGGGCTTGCCAAACCCGATGAGCGATACGGGCTTTGACGAATTGCCCGCAGATACGTCCGGGCTCCTAAAGGAATTTGCCAGCGCGGGGCTCGTGAATATTGCGGGCGGTTGCTGCGGGACGACGCCGGAGCATATTGCGGCGATTGCGAAGGCGCTCGCCGAAATCAAACCGCGCAAATGGCCCGGTCAGTACCGGGACGCGGCCTGAGCCGCGCCGCATCACCCGCCCGAAGTAGTCGACGCAAGCAACCGAACCGCACACACGCCATGACCGATCACACCATGCGCCTTTCCGGCCTCGAGCCGTTCAACGTCACATCCGGGACGCTCTTCATCAACGTCGGTGAGCGCACCAACGTGACCGGCTCGAAGGCGTTCGCGCGAATGATCCTGAACGACCAGTTCGACGACGCGATCGCGGTCGCGCGTCAGCAGGTTGAAAACGGCGCGCAGATCATCGACGTCAACATGGACGAGGCCATGCTCGATTCGAAAGCGGCGATGGTCCGCTTCATGAATCTGATCGCATCGGAACCGGACATCGCACGCGTGCCGATCATGATCGACTCGTCGAAGTGGGAAGTGATCGAAGCGGGCCTGAAGTGCGTGCAAGGCAAAGCGATCGTCAACTCGATCTCGCTCAAGGAAGGCGAGGATGCGTTCCGTCATCATGCCAACCTGATCCGCCGCTACGGCGCCGCAGCCGTCGTGATGGCCTTCGACGAAAAAGGCCAGGCCGATACCTACCAGCGTAAGACCGAGATCTGCAAACGCTCGTACGACTTCCTCGTCAATGAAGTCGGCTTCCCGCCCGAAGACATCATCTTCGACCCGAACATCTTCGCGGTCGCCACAGGCATCGAAGAGCACAACAACTACGCCGTCGACTTCATCAACGCCACGCGCTGGATCAAGGAAAACCTGCCGTACGCGAAGGTCAGCGGTGGCGTCTCGAACGTGTCGTTCTCGTTCCGCGGTAACGACCCGGTGCGCGAAGCGATCCACACCGTGTTCCTCTACCACGCGATCCAGGCGGGGATGGACATGGGCATCGTCAACGCCGGCCAACTCGGCGTGTACGCAGACCTCGATCCCGAACTGCGCGAGCGTGTTGAAGACGTCGTGCTGAACCGCCGTGCAGACGGTACCGACCGTCTGCTCGAAATTGCCGACAAGTTCAAGACGGGCGCAGCGAAGAAGGAAGAGAACCTCGAGTGGCGCAACCAGCCCGTCGAGAAACGCCTCTCGCACGCGCTGGTGCACGGCATTACCAACTTCATCGTCGAAGATACCGAGGAAGTACGCGCGAAAATCGCCGCTGCAGGCGGGCGTCCGATCAACGTGATCGAAGGCCCGCTGATGGACGGCATGAACGTTGTCGGCGACCTGTTCGGTCAGGGCAAGATGTTCCTGCCGCAAGTGGTGAAGTCGGCGCGCGTGATGAAGCAGGCAGTCGCCCATCTGATCCCGTACATCGAAGAAGAAAAGAAGCTGATGGCCGAAGCCGGCGCCGACGTGCGCGCCAAGGGCAAGATCGTCATCGCCACGGTGAAGGGCGACGTGCACGACATCGGCAAGAACATCGTCTCGGTGGTGCTTCAGTGCAATAACTTCGAAGTGGTCAACATGGGCGTGATGGTTCCGTGCAACGACATCCTCGCGAAAGCGAAGGTCGAAGCCGCGGACATCATCGGGCTGTCCGGTCTGATTACGCCGAGCCTCGAAGAAATGGCGTACGTCGCATCGGAAATGCAGCGCGACGACTACTTCCGCATCAAGAAGATTCCGCTGCTGATTGGCGGCGCAACGACCTCGCGCGTGCACACGGCCGTGAAGATTGCACCTCACTACGAAGGGCCGGTGGTATATGTACCCGACGCGTCACGCTCGGTCTCGGTGGCCTCGAGCCTGCTGTCCGACGAAGGCGCCGCAAAGTACCTGGAAGAACTGAAGACCGACTACGACCGTATCCGCGACCAGCACGCCAACCGCAAGGCGCAACCCATGGTCACGCTGGCTGAGGCTCGCGCGAACAAGACGAAGATCGACTGGGCCAGCTACCAGCCGGTCAAGCCGAAGTTCATCGGCCGTCGCGTCTTCAAGAATTTCGACCTCAGCGAGCTGGCGAACTATATCGACTGGGCGCCGTTCTTCCAGACCTGGGATCTGGCCGGCCCATACCCTGCGATTCTGAATGACGAGATCGTCGGCGAATCGGCGCGGCGCGTGTTCTCCGACGGCAAGGCGATGCTCGCACGCCTGATCCAGGGTCGCTGGCTGCAGGCCAACGGCGTGATCGCGCTGTTGCCGGCCAACACAGTGAATGACGACGACATCGAGATCTACACGGACGAATCGCGCTCGGAAGTCGCGCTGACGTGGCGCAACCTGCGCCAGCAAAGCGTGCGGCCAGTGGTGGACGGTGTGATGCGGCCGAACCGGTCGCTCGCCGACTTCATTGCGCCAAAGGATTCGGGCGTCGCCGACTACATCGGCATGTTCGCGGTGACGGCGGGACTCGGCGTCGACGTGAAGGAAAAGCAGTTCGAAAAGGATCACGACGACTACAGCGCAATCATGCTGAAGGCGCTCGCCGACCGCTTCGCAGAAGCCTTCGCCGAAGCGATGCACGCCCGCGTGCGCCGCGACCTGTGGGGCTACGCGACGAACGAAACACTCTCCAACGACGAGCTGATCGGTGAAAAGTATCGCGGCATCCGTCCCGCGCCCGGTTACCCGGCCTGCCCGGATCACCTCGTGAAACGCGACATGTTCGAGGTGCTCCATGCGAACGAAATCGGCATGAGCGTCACGGAATCGCTCGCCATGTTGCCGGCAGCGAGCGTCTCAGGCTTTTATCTGGCGCATCCGGAAAGCACCTATTTTTCGGTCGGAAAGATTGCCGCGGATCAGGTGGAAGACTTCGCGAAACGGATGGCCTTGTCGAAGCAGGACGCGGAACGGGCCTTGGCCCCGCTGCTGTAAGGTCGCGGTATAGCACCGCCAAAAATCGCCCCACTATATCCAGAACGTAAGGCTGAATATTTCAGGCAGGCAGATTTTCGGCTTTGTAGACTGCAAGCGCTTTACCTGCCAGACGCGGCCATAAAACGCGTCGGCTCAACTACTTGCAACCGACACGGAGAATCTCGCATGAAAAAGCTGACGTTGATTTTGGCTGGTCTTTCGCTTGCAGCCGGCACTTCCGTAGCCTTCGCGCAGACAGCCGCTCCGGGTGGCAGCAGTGCAGTCAGCTCGTACTCGCCGCCTACCCAGAAGCACGTCAAAAAGCCGAAGAAGCAGAAGATGAAGAAGGGTGCCTCGTCCGCAGCAGCCGCACCGGCCGCCAGCCAATAAGCCGCGCCGGCCCGAAAGGCCGGACAGTCGCGCGCCCGTAGCCCGTCGCTGTCACGCTCGTTGTTGTTGCAGCGAGACGGATAGCGGGCTTATGCGGTTGCATAAAACACAAGAGCCCGCTTGAAGCGGGCTCTTGTGTTTGGATGTGTCGATTGCGCGGGGCAACGTCCGGCCCGGGCGCCGACTTCGGAGCTATCGCATCGCGCAGGAGCCGCGCGGCAACGCCGCAACAGCGCGCTGACGCCCGTCAAACGCCCCAGACGATATCGGCGTTTTCCTTTTGCGCGGCGCGAAGCATGTCGAGGAACGGATAGGCCCGTTGCGCCAGACCGACCGGAATCTCGTGGTGCTCGTGGCCCTCTTCGCCTTCGTGAAAGTGGCCCTCGTGCTCGGCACGTTCCTGCTTGTCGGAACTGATGGCCGATTCCAGTTTGGTGATTGCTTCGCCCAGTTCATCGTGCATGATGACCCCTCGCTCACCAAGACGTTTGCCGACAATGCCAACAAGGTATTGCGCCAGATTTTCCAGCATCATCACGTCCGGAGCGGCGCGGCATTTGAAAGTAATCAGCATGACAGTTCCCTTTTTCATTTGTTTGATTTACGCGCCGATGGCCGTGGGACGACCGTCAGCGTGCGTTTCGTTGGCGGGCCGGCGAGCGCCGGCGGCCACGGCCCTGTGTTGGGCATCTCATTGGACATATTAGCACCTGCTAAAATCCGTCCTGACCCAAAAGCGCGCCGCTCCGTGCCGGACAATGGTTCGCACGGCCGATCGGCCGTGGTCTGCCCCCGCCTCGCGCGCTGCTCCCGTTTCACCGCACTGCCTCACTGGACTCGCAACAAGCATGCTGCCCGCACAGAAACAAACGCTCGAACTACTCCTCGCCGACACCGTGAAGCAGGTCGCCGAAGCGACCCAAGGCACGGCCGAAGCCGCCTTCGTCGCCCCCACCATTACGCTGGAACGCCCGAAGGTCGCCGCTCACGGCGATGTCGCCTGCAACGTCGCGATGCAGCTCGCCAAGCCGCTGCGCGCGAATCCGCGCCAGCTCGCGCAGCAGATCGTCGATGCAGTGCTCACCCATCCGCAAGCGCAAGGTCTCGTGGAAGCCGCAGAAGTGGCCGGCCCCGGCTTCATCAACCTGCGCCTTTCGCCCGCGGCCAAACAGGCAGTGATCGCCGCCGTATTCGCGGAACATGAAGCGTTCGGCCGCTCGCAGCGCGATGCCGGCAAGCGTGTGCTGATCGAATTCGTCTCGGCCAACCCAACTGGCCCGCTGCACGTCGGTCATGGCCGCCAGGCGGCGCTGGGCGATGCGCTCGCTAACGTGCTCGCTTCGCAAGGCTACGGCGTGCATCGCGAGTTCTACTACAACGATGCGGGCGTGCAGATCCATACGCTGGCCGTCTCCACCCAGGCGCGTGCGCGCGGCCTGAAGCCGGGCGACGCCGGCTGGCCCGAATCGGCCTATAACGGCGACTACATCGCCGATATTGCGCACGACTACATGAACGGTGAAACGGTCGCCGCGAAAGACGTCGAGCCGGTCAAGGGCGAAGGCGACGTGGACAACCTGGAGGCCATCCGCCGCTTTGCGGTGGCCTACCTGCGCCACGAGCAGGACATGGACCTGCAGGCCTTCGGCGTGAAATTCGACCAGTACTACCTCGAATCGTCGCTGTATGCGGAAGGCCGCGTCGAGAAAACGGTGAAGGCGCTGATCGCCGCCGGCAAGACCTACGAGCAGGAAGGCGCGCTGTGGCTGCGCACGACCGACGACGGCGACGACAAAGACCGCGTCATGCGCAAGACCGACGGCACCTATACCTACTTCGTGCCGGACGTCGCCTATCACGTAGCCAAGTGGGAACGCGGCTTCACCAAGGTCATCAACGTGCAGGGCTCGGACCATCACGGCACGATCGCGCGGGTGCGCGCCGGTCTGCAGGGTCTCGGCATCGGCATTCCGAAGGGCTATCCCGACTACATCCTGCACAAGATGGTCACGGTGATGCGCGATGGCGAGGAAGTGAAGATTTCGAAGCGCGCGGGCAGCTATGTGACGGTGCGCGACCTGATCGAATGGTCGGGCGGCGCAACGCCGGGCTCGGAAACCTCGCCGGATCTGCTCGACGAAGCAACGATCCGCCGTGGCCGCGACGCCGTGCGGTTCTTCCTGATCTCGCGCAAAGCCGACACGGAATTTGTGTTCGATATCGACCTGGCGCTCAAGCAAAACGACGAAAATCCGGTGCACTACGTGCAATACGCGCACGCCCGGATATGCTCGGTCATCAGCGAGTGGAAGACGCGCTACAACGCCGACGAGGCCATTCTGCCGTCGGTGGACGTGTCGTTGCTGACCAGCGAGCGGGCCATGGCACTGCTGCAAAAACTCGCGGAATTCCCCGACATGCTGCAACACGCCGCCGACGAACTCGCGCCGCACGCGGTCGCCTTCTATCTGCGCGACCTCGCGGGCGAATTCCACTCGTTCTACAATGACAAGGCTGAACGCGTCCTCGTCGACGACGAAGCGGCGCGTAACGCCCGCGTTGCATTGCTCGCCGCCACGCGCCAGGTGCTGGCAAACGGCCTCGCGACGATCGGCGTCTCTGCTCCCGAAAAGATGTAAGTCCTCCGGCACGACATGCACTCGGCCGTCGTTATAATCGACGACCGTTCCAGGATTCTTTTTGCAGGTGATTTAGACGATGGCAAAACCACGCCGCACAACAAAGCAGTCGAAACAAACCGGGGGCACATTTCTCGGCATCGTACTGGGCCTGATTGTCGGCCTGGCAATCGCGGTAGTGGTGGCGCTGTATATCACCCGGGCGCCTACGCCATTCGTCGCCAAGGTCGCCCCGCCTGCGGCTTCCGACACCAGCGCGAGCGAGGCGCAATACGATCCGAACCGTCCGCTGCAAGGCAAAACACCAGGCCAGCCGGTGCCGCAGGCCAACCAGCCGGCGCCGCCGAACACCGCGCCGGGCCAGACCAACGGCGCGAATCCGCCGGGCGGCATGTTGCAGGAACCGCAAATCGTCGAAGTGCCGCCGGCCAGCAGCCCGGCAGCGAATAACGGCGTCGCGGTTGCGCCGCAGCCCGCACAGGATCAGGCCGCCTCCGGTACGGTGAAGAAACCGCAACAGGCCACTAGCGCTCCGTCCAGCACGGCGGCCGCGCCGGCCTCGAACGCAGCCGATGCGAACAGCGGCTATTTCCTGCAGGTTGGCGCGTACAAGACATCGGCGGATGCGGAGCAGCAGCGTGCCCGCCTCGCCTTCCAGGGCTTCGAATCGAAGGTCACGCAGCGCGATGCCGGCGGAGTCACCTACTACCGCGTGCGCATTGGACCGTTCTCGAAGTTCGAGGACATGAATTCGGCCCGCCAGCGTCTGTCCGACGCCGGAGTCGATACCGCCGTGATCCGCTTTACCAAGCAGTAATGTTCCGTCATGCGCCGCCGCTGAACCTCAGCGTGCGGCGCGAGTCTCAAGCACCTTAGAGGCCTGCCGCCAAAACCTCATAACGGAGCGGCCTGGACGGTCACCGCACCGCCGTCGCATCGTTACTCCGCCTAATTGGGTCAACAAGACATGAAAAAACTGCTGAGCATTCTCTTTCTCTCTATCGGCCTCGTCAGTGCGGCCGTAGAGGCGTCTCCTGGTGCCCCGGTCGCCGGTAAGGACTACACCGTGCTGCCGCAGGCGCAGCCGGTGGACGTGCCGGCCGGCAAGATCGAAGTCACCGAATTCTTCTGGTACGGCTGCCCGCACTGCAACGAATTCAACCCCTACCTCGAAACGTGGATCAAGAAGCAAGGCCCCGACGTCGTGTTCAAACGTGTGCCGGTGGCCTTCCGCGACGACTTCATCCCCCATTCGAAGATGTACCACGCGCTCGACGCGCTGGGTCTTGCAGAAAAGCTCACGCCGGTCGTCTTCAACGAAATTCACGTCAACAAGAACTATCTGCTGACGCCGGAAGATCAGGCCAAATTCCTCGCCAAGAACGGCGTGGATCCGAAGAAGTACATGGACGCGTACAACTCGTTCTCGACGCAAAGCGAGATCCAGCGCGACAAGAAGATGCTGGACGACTACAAGATCGACGGTGTGCCGACGCTGGCCGTACAGGGCAAGTATGAAACCGGCCCGGCTGCGACCAACAGCCTGCCGGGCACGCTCCAGGTCCTCGATTATCTCGTCGCCCAGGTCCGCGCAAAGAAGATGTAAAGCCTGAGGCGCCGGTATGAGTACGACTCTCAAGGTTTTTATCACCGGCGCTTCCAGTGGCATCGGCCTCGCGCTCGCCGCCGAATACGCGCGGCGCGGCGCGATTCTTGGCCTGGTTGCCCGTCGCGGCGACGCCCTCGCCACCTTCCAGCAGTCCCATCCGGATCATCCCATCTCGATTTACCCCGCCGACGTACGCGACGCCGATGCGCTCGCGGCCGCCGCTGCGCAGTTCATCGCGCAGTACGGCTGCCCCGACATCGTGATCGCCAATGCCGGCGTCAGCCGCGGCGCGCTCACCGGCCATGGCGACCTGCGCGCGTTCCGCGAGGTCATGGACGTCAACTACTTCGGCATGGTCGCCACCTTCGAGCCGTTCGCGGCCGCCATGATGGCGGCAGGCAAGGGCTCGCTGGTCGGCGTGGCGAGTGTGGCCGGCGTGCGCGGCTTGCCCGGTTCGGGCGCTTATAGCGCCTCCAAGGCCGCCGCGTTCAGGTATCTCGAGGCGCTGCGCGTCGAGATGCGGCCCAAGGGCGTCAACGTGGTCACGATCGCTCCCGGCTACATCCGCACGCCGATGACCGCGCACAATCCGTATCGCATGCCGTTTCTGATGGACGCCGACCGCTTTGCCGCGAAGGTCGCCGACGCAGTTGCGCGTAACACGCGCTTCGCGATTTTCCCGTGGCAGATGCGCGTCGTGGCCATGCTGTTGCACGTGCTGCCGCGCTGGATCTACGACCGCGCCTTCGAACGGGCCCCGCGCAAGCCGCGCGCCGCCGAATAGGGTAGGCAGGCCGTGAGCGCGAAAGTGTTCAAAGCCGCGGCGCTGCGTCCATATGGATATGCCGATTCGGTTGTTGTCGGCACAACCACCGTTCGATAAGCTTGCGCGCTGGCGGTTTCGCGCAGGCACGACCTGCGCCGGCGCCGGAAACGTATCACAATGAAGTCGGTGGTCCGCGCAGGCCGCGTGCCCGGCCGCGCTTGTTATGGGAGATCCTATGCGCATTAAATTGCCCGTCGCCGTAATCGCCGCTCTACTCGTCACGGCGCCCGCGCTCGCGCTGGCCAAACCGCTGACCGTCTGCACCGAAGCGAGCCCCGACGGTTTCGATGTCGTCCAGTTCAATTCGCTCGTGACGACCAATGCGTCAGCCGACGTGATTTTCAACTCGCTGGTCGCCTACGACGAGGCCGCGAAGAAGGTAGTGCCCGCGCTGGCGCAGAACTGGGACGTGAGCGCCGACGGCCTCACCTATACGTTCCATCTGCGCCCCAACGTGCAGTTCCAGACCACTGACTACTTCAAGCCCACCCATCCGCTGAATGCCGACGACGTCGTGTTCACCTTCAGCCGCATGCTCGACGACAGCAACCCGTGGCACAAGGTGACGGGAGCGAGCGGCTTCCCGCACGCGCAATCGATGGGGCTGCCGAAGCTGATCAAATCGGTCGCGAAGGTCGACGACAACACGGTGAAGTTCGAGCTGAACCAGCCGGACGCGACGTTCGTCTCGATCCTGACGATGGGCTTCGCCTCGATCTACTCCGCCGAATACGCCGATCAGTTGTTGAAGGCGGGCAAGCAGGTCGACCTGAATGCCAAACCGATTGGCACCGGGCCGTTCGTGCTGAAGAGCTACACGAAGGACGCCGTGATTCGCTATGACGTGAATCCGACGTACTGGGGTCCCAAGCCGAAGGTCGACCGTCTGATCTACGCGATCACGCCGGATGCCACGGTGCGGGCGCAGAAGGTCAAGACCGGCGAATGCCAGATCGCACTCTCGCCGAAGCCGCAGGATGTGGCCGACGCGAAGACCGACAAGTCGCTCGCGATCGTGCAGACGCCCGCGTTTATGACGGCGTTCGTCGCGCTGAATACGGACAAGAAGCCGCTCGACAACCAGAAGGTTCGCGCCGCGCTGAACATGGCGTTCGACCGCACGACGTATCTGAAGACCGTGTTCGACAATACGGCGACGCCGGCTGTGAATCCGTATCCGCCGAACACCTGGAGCTACAACAAATCAGTCAAGGCGTGGCCGTACGACCCGGTGAAGGCGAAGAACCTGCTCGCCGAGGCAGGCTTTCCGAACGGCTTCTCGACCACCATCTGGGTGCGGCCGACGGGCAGCGTGCTCAATCCGAATCCGAAGGCCGGCGCCGAACTGCTGCAGGCCGACTTCGCGAAGATCGGCGTGAAAGCGGACGTCAAGGTGATCGAGTGGGGCGAGTTGATCAAGGAAGCCAAGCAGGGCCAGCACGACACGCTGTTTATGGGTTGGGCCGGCGACAACGGCGACCCGGACAACTTCCTGTCGCCGCTGTTTAGCTGCAACGCGGTGAAGTCGGGCATCAACTTCGCGCGCTTTTGCGACGCCGATCTCGACAAGCTGATCGCCGATGGCAAGGCCACGCCGGATCAGGCCAAACGCGCGAAGGCTTATGAAGCTGCGCAGCAGCTCATCCACGATCAGGCGTTGTGGATTCCGCTTGGGTATCCGACGGCTGCGGCTATCACGCGGACCGATGTGAGCGGGTATCACGTGAGTCCGTTTGGGCGGCAGAACTTTACGTCAGTGGTCGTGCAGTAAGGCTGCTGCGCCGAGCCGAAAAGCTGCGAGCACAAACAACAAGGCCCGGTTGCAATGCACCGGGCCTTTCTCTTTTGCGGACCAGGCCAGCAAAGAGTCTAGAGCGGCGAGAACCGGATCACGCCATCCGCGTCATACGTGCGCTTCAACTCGCCCGCAAGCCACAGCAGATGCAAATGCGCGAGCGCCTCGCCCATCGCAAACGTCATCTGATGGATATCGAGCTGCCGCTTGAACATCAACGGCACGATATCCGCGGCGCTTTGCGGCTTCTGCGCGCAGGCTTCGCGCACTTCGGCGAGCCGGGCATCGTGATGTTCGCGCAGTTGCCTGATACGGGTTCGCACGCCGCGAAACGGCTTGCCGTGCGACGGCAGTACGAGCGTATCCTCAGCCATCGTCTCGTAGCGGCCGAGCGATTCCAGATATAGCGCCAGCGGCGTACCTTCCGGCTCCATGTCGAACACCGAAACGTTGGTAGAGATACGCGGCAATACCATGTCGCCCGAAATCAGCACGCCGTCCGCTTCGTTATGCAGCGCGCAGTGTTCCGGCGAGTGACCAAAGCCGGTCACGACGCGCCACGTCTTGCCGCCAATATCGATGCCCTGTCCTTCACGCACGCGCCGATACTGGCCCGGTATCGCCGGAACGAGGTTCGAGTAGTAGCTCGTGCGATTGCGCAGTTTGTCGAGTGAGACCTCGTCGGTGAGCCCATGCAGTGCGAAGTGGCGCGCTGCGCCAGCGCCACCCGCGTTCGAGCCGTCGCCTGACGCCATCACGCGCGCCTGCATGTATTCACCAAGCGTCATCCACAGACGCACGTCCCAGCGCTGCTTGTCGCCGCCCTTGCAGATCCAGTGCGCAAGACCGATGTGATCCGGATGGCAATGCGTGACGATCACACGCAGCACCGGCAGGCCTTCGAGCACCGTGTCGAACACCTGCTCCCAGTTCGCCTTGATCGTGTCCGAGGTGATGCCGCAATCGACCACCGTCCAGCCCTTCTGACCATCGATCTCATCGCGCAGCAACCACAGGTTGATGTGGTCCAGCGCAAACGGCAGCGGCATACGCAGCCAGAACACGCCAGGCGTCACTTCGAATGCGTGGCCGGCGTCCGGCAAGGTGTCGTTGAACGGGTAGTCGAGCTGGTGTTCGAGAGCATTCATTGTGGGGGTCTTTTTCCATCGGTCATGCGGTCGGCGTCGCGGCAATACCTGCCACCTCGTCGCCGCGAGCCCTGGTTGCGCTTTACTCAAGTTGACGATAACGTAAACGTCGATTCTATCGTCCAATCGGTTTTTCTGCCCGGCCACGGGGCGTCCCATGAACACGCAATACACCATCACCGAGCTCGCGCGTGAATTCGACGTCACCCCGCGAGCGATCCGCTTCTACGAAGACCAGGGTTTACTCTCACCAAGCCGTGAAGGGTCGAGCGGACTGCGGCGCGTCTACTCGGGCCGCGACCGAACACGTCTGAAACTCACGTTGCGGGGCAAGCGGCTAGGCTTTACGTTGTCGGAAATCCGCGATCTGCTCGATCTGTACGAATCGCCGACCGACACAGCTCAGCAATTGCACGCGTTTCTCGCCACCGTGACACGGCATCGCGAAGTGCTGGAGCGCCAGCTCGAAGACCTGAACGCGACGCTCGAAGACCTCGCGCAATACGAAGCCCAGGCGCGCGCGCTGCTTGAAAGCGGCGAACGCGAGCCGCAAGGGTTGGTGTCGGACGCCCGCTCGACATGAATCACTTTCCCAAACTGCTGTCGTCGCAGATTGGCTTCGATCTTGCGCAGACGATGCTCGAAGGATTCGATCGCCACTACCGCGTCTTCCGCGAGGCCGCGATCCACGCGAAGGCCCTGTTCGAAGCCGGTGACTGGCATGGCCTGCAACGCCTTGCGCGGGAACGGATTACTTCGTATGACGAACGGGTCGCGGAATGCGTCAAGCTGCTTGAAGACGAATACGATGCCGAAAATATCGACGACGAGGTGTGGCAGCAGATCAAGCTGCACTACATCGGTCTCTTGACCACGCATCATCAGCCTGAATGCGCGGAAACGTTTTTCAATTCGGTATGCTGCAAGATTCTGCATCGCTCCTATTTCAACAACGATTTTATTTTCGTGCGGCCCGCCATCTCGACCGACTACATCGAGAACGACGAACCCGCGGCCAAACCGACCTATCGCGCGTATTACCCTGGTAAGGACGGTCTCGCTGCAACGCTCGAGCGCGTCGTCACCAACTTCCAGCTGGAACCCCCGTTTGAGGATCTGCAGCGCGACGTCGGCTGCGTGATGCAGTCCATTCACGACGCGTTCGGCACCTTCGACGAAGCCGCCAATTTCCAGATTCATGTGCTGTCGTCGCTGTTCTATCGCAACAAGTCGGCGTATATCGTGGGGCGCATCATCAACGGTGACGCGCTGCTCCCATTCGCCGTGCCGCTGCGTCACGTAAAGCCCGGTCTGCTCACGCTCGACACCGTGCTGCTCAAGCGCGACCAGTTGCTGATCATCTTCAGCTTCTCGCACTCATATTTTCTGGTGGATATGGAAGTGCCGTCCGCGTACGTGGAGTTTCTCGGCACCGTCATGCCGGGCAAGCCCAAGGCGGAAATCTATACCTCGCTCGGCTTGCAGAAGCAGGGCAAGAATCTGTTCTATCGCGACCTGCTGCATCACCTGTCGCATTCGAGCGATCAGTTCATCATCGCACCCGGCATCAAAGGGATGGTGATGCTGGTGTTCACGCTGCCGTCGTTTCCTTATGTGTTCAAGCTGATCAAGGACAATTTCCCGCCGCCCAAGGAAACCTCGCGCGAACAGATTCAGGGCAAATATCAGCTCGTCAAACGACACGACCGTTTAGGACGCATGGCCGATACGCTGGAGTATTCGAGCGTGGCGCTGCCTGTCTCGCGCCTCGACGAAGCGCTGTTGCGCGAACTCGAAAAGGAAGTGCCGTCGATGCTCGAATACGAGGGCGACAACCTCGTGATCCGCCATCTGTACATCGAGCGCCGCATGGTGCCGTTGAACCTCTATCTGCAAAATGGCAGCGACGAGGACGTCGATCACGGCATCCGCGAATACGGTGACGCGGTGAAGGAGCTGATGCAGGCGAACATCTTCCCCGGCGACATGCTGTACAAGAACTTCGGCGTGACACGTCATGGTCGCGTCGTGTTCTACGACTACGACGAGATCGAATACCTGACCGATTGCAATGTGCGCGCGGTGCCGCCGCCGCGCAACGAGGAAGACGAGATGTCCGGCGAGCCGTGGTACGCGGTTGGCCCGCACGACATCTTTCCCGAAACCTACGGTACCTTCCTGCTCGGCGATCCGCGCGTGCGCCGCGCTTTCATGCAGCATCACGCAGACTTCTTCGATCCGGCGCTGTGGCAACGACATAAGGATCACTTACTGAAAGGCGAACTGCCCGACTTCTTTCCCTACGACAGCAGTGTTCGCTTCTGCATCCGCTATCCGGAGCGTTTCGCTCCCGGAGCCGGCGTGCAGAAAGCTGCCGGTGCAAACGGCTCAAGCGGCTCAAGCGGCTCAAGCGACGCAAACAACACAAACGACACAACGGCAACGCGCGAATCTGCCGCTCGCGCGGCGTGAACGAACATGGACCCCGTTCTACGCCCGCCCCTCCTGCAACGACACCGACCGGTCCATCGGTCCAACAACCGACTCGACTCACCATGAACGCAAACGCTTCTTCTCTGCCCAACCCGCTCTCTCACCTGTTCGACAACAACGACAAGTGGGTAGCCCGCCAACTCGCCGAGGACCCCGAGTATTTCTCGCGCCTTGCCCACCAGCAGACGCCTGAATACCTGTGGATCGGCTGCTCGGATTCGCGCGTGCCGGCCAACCAGATCATCGGCCTGCCGCCGGGCGAAGTGTTCGTCCATAGAAACATTGCGAACGTCGTCGTGCACACCGATCTGAACTGCCTCTCCGTGATCCAGTTCGCCGTCGATCTGCTGAAGGTCAAGCACATCATGGTGGTGGGCCACTACGGCTGCTCGGGCGTGGGCGCCGCACTGCACGGCCGGCGTGTCGGTCTGGCTGACAACTGGCTGCATCACGTGCAGGATGTGCGCACCAAACACGCGACGCTGCTCGAAGAATGGCCAATGGGCGAAGCGCGTCACCGGCGTCTCGTGGAGCTGAACACGATCGAACAGGTCGTCAATGTATGCCGCACGACCATCGTCAACGACGCGTGGGCGCGCGGCCAGGAACTCACCGTGCATGGCTGGGCCTATGGCGTGCACGACGGCAAGGTGCGCAATCTCGGCATGATGATCGGCGCGCCGGATGAGCTCGATGAAACGTATTCGAAGTGCGTCGCGGCCGTGTCGGCGAGCGGCGCGCATCGGGCAGACAACGACGTGGTCGCGTCCGACGCGGCCAGGCTCGGCGAGGTGCCGGCCGTCGTCGAAGGTGTGATCAAGGAGCTAAAACATGAGTGAGACAAAGCGTGACAACCAGGCCGATCCGATTGTGATCGTTTCCGTCGCCCGCACGCCGATGGCGGCGTTCCAGGGCGACTTCGCGACGCTGACAGCGCCGCAACTTGGCGCGATCGCGATCGAAGCGGCCGTCAAGCGCGCAGGTCTGGAGCCGGGACAGGTCGACGAAGTGGTGATGGGTTGCGTGCTGCCTGCCGGTCTCGGCCAGGCGCCCGCTCGTCAGGCAGCGCTCGGCGCGGGTTTGCCGCTCTCCACCGGCAGCACGACGGTGAACAAGATGTGCGGCTCCGGCATGCGCGCGGCCATGTTCGCGCACGACATGCTGGCCGCGGGCTCGGTGGATGTGATCGTCGCCGGCGGCATGGAAAGCATGACCAATGCGCCTTACCTGTTGCCGAAGGCGCGTGGCGGCATGCGCATGGGCCACGGCCAGGTGATCGACCACATGTTCTACGACGGTCTCGAAGACGCCTACGAAAAAGGCCGCCTGATGGGCACCTTCGCCGAGGAATGCGCGGCGTCCTTCGACTTCACGCGTGAGGCGCAAGATGCCTTCGCCGTGGAGTCGCTCAAGCGCGCAAAGCGGGCCAACGAAGACGGTTCGTTTGCGTGGGAAATCGCACCCGTGAAGGTAGAGAGCCGCAAGGGCGACGTGACGATCGAACGCGACGAGCAGCCGTTCAAGGCGAACCTCGAGAAAATCGCGACGCTCAAGCCTGCGTTCAGCAAGACCGGAACGGTGACGGCCGCGAACTCGTCGTCTATCTCGGATGGCGCTGCAGCGTTGGTGATGATGCGTGAATCGACAGCGAAGCGGCTGGGTGTCACGCCGCTCGCGCGTGTGGTCGGTCATTCGACCTTCGCTCAGGAACCGGCGAAGTTCACTACCGCGCCGGTGGGCGCGATCCGCAAACTGTTCGAGAAGAACGGTTGGAGTGCGAACGAAGTGGACCTGTACGAGGTGAACGAAGCGTTCGCCGTGGTGACGATGGCCGCGATGAAAGAACATCGTCTGCCGCACGAGAAGGTCAACGTGAACGGCGGCGCCTGCGCGCTGGGTCATCCGATCGGCGCGTCGGGTGCGCGGATCCTGGTCACCCTGATCGGTGCGTTGAAGCACCGCGGCCTGAAGCGCGGTGTCGCGACGCTGTGCATCGGCGGCGGTGAGGCAACCGCGATGGGGATTGAACTGGTGTAAGGCGTTGCGGGTGCGCTGTGTCCTTCTCGTCCCCAAAGCGGGCACGGCGCATGCGCCCAGTCCAGCATACGGTCCGCCCTGAACCCGCTTTAGATCCGCTTTGTACCTCGAGGTAATCGTATGAAAACAGTATTGATCGTCGGTGCGTCGCGCGGCATCGGCCGCGAATTCGCGCACCAGTACAAAAAGGCTGGTTGGCGCGTGCTTGCCACCGCACGCGACGAGGCATCGCTCGAGGCACTTGAAGCGCTCGGCGCGGAGACGTTTTCGCTCGACATCACCGTGCCCACCGAGATCGCTGCGCTTGGCTGGAAGCTCGATGGCGAGCGGCTCGATGCGGCATTGCTGGTGTCGGGCGTCTATGGTCCGCGTACGGACGGCGTGGAGACCGTCACCGCCGAGGACTTCGACGAGGTGATGGCGACCAATGTGCGCGGCCCCATGCAACTGATTCCGATCCTACTGCCGCTCGTCGAGGACGCCAACGGCGTCCTCGCGGTGCTGTCGAGCAAGATGGGCAGCATCACCGAGGCGAGTGGCACCACGGGCTGGCTGTATCGCGTGAGCAAGGCGGCGCTCAACGACGCGCTGAAGATCGCCTCATTGCAGACGCGGCGCGCGGCATGCGTCGCGTTGCATCCAGGCTGGGTACGCACCGATATGGGTGGTGCACAGGCGGCGATCGATCCCGAGCGCAGCGTGAGCGGCATGCGTCAGGTGCTGGCTCAGGCCGCGGCGTCACACGAGTCGTTTAACGGCCGATTCTTCCAATACGACGGTACCTCGCTCGACTGGTGAGATCCTTGACGACGCAACGACCCACCGATTGCCCCTGCGGCGGCGCAGCGCCCGATCAGCGCAGCGGCGCCAGACCGCCGCGCTTCGCGCTTTGCTGTGGACGGTTCATCGACGGCGGCGAGGCCGCCCCCAACGCGCTCGAACTGATGCGCTCGCGCTACAGTGCATACGTGCTCGGTGCGAACGACTATCTGCGCGCCACGTGGGCGCCGCATACCTGCCCTGCTGAACTCGACGCAAATCCCGACGCCTCCGACGCGCCGCGCTGGCTAGGTCTGCAGATCAAACACTTCGCTTCGCAAGACGACAACCACGCCGAAGTCGAATTCGTCGCACGTTACAAGGTCGGCGGACGGGCTCACCGTTTGCACGAACTGAGCCGCTTCTTGCGCGGCGACGATGGCCGCTGGCGCTATGTCGACGGCGACCTCAGCGATACCTAGCACCACCACGTCAGACACCGCGCAGTAAGGGTCCGTAATATTTCAGCGCGTTAAAGCGGGCCGCTCGTGCGTAGCCCGCGCGCATTAATTTCGCCCTCACATACGCCCCTTAAAACGGCAGCGCGAATTTGTTGGAAGCCCACCACATCGGTCATTTCGCCCGGTCGTCCCGAACGGCGCTGTGCGCGTTGGGATTCGACACACCCGCGACGTATCGAGCACTACGAATTTTTTCTCGCGGGTTCTCCTGAATTGCACAAACACAATTTGTCGTGCCAGGATCGCTCTGAAGGTTTTGCAGCGACATGGTGCGAGGGTGCGGTCCAAACCGTCCCCGCACAGATGTCCGGAAACTGCGCTGGCGCCTTGATCCTCCGTGCGTCGAGCGTTGTTTCACGTGGCATCGTGTGTTGCTCATCATCGGCGCGTGGGGTCGCGTCGGCCAGGCTGGTGGGTTATCCCGTGCGATCTCGAACCGCGTGCGTGCGTCAGGCGCGCTACACACGCGAGTGTCTTTTTGTTGCCGCAAATCTTTCCGAAAGGCAAACGACAGCGAAACGAAAAGAGTCGCAGGCGATGTTGGTTTTAAGGACGTACTTCAAGGCAGGTACTGCGAATGGGTTGCAGAGAGTTTCTGACGGTCGGTGCAATGCTGTGTACATGGGCGGGATGTGCCGTGTCGTTTGCACACGCCGATCCACTGGCCGATTCGCAGGCTGCCGGGCCGCTCACACGCGCCGAAGTCCCGCGCATCGCACTCGACGACGATACTTACCTGCCCCCCGTCAGCCTGAATCAGCAGATCATCCGCGTGCCCGTGGACGCCGCCGGCACGATCACGCTCGAAACGACGATCTACAAGCCGGACGGTGCGGGCCCCTTCCCGATGATCGTCTTCAACCACGGCAAGATGCCGGGCGACCCACGCCAGCAATCGCGTAGCGATCCGCTGCCGTTCGCCCGCGAATTCGTGCGCCGCGGTTACGTGGTGGTGGCGCCTAACCGGCAGGGCTTCGCGCAATCGGGCGGCACGTACGAACAGGACGGCTGCGACGTCGAGCGTAACGGTTTAGGCCAGGCAGGCGATGTAGCCGCGACGATCGGGTACATGTCAAAGCAGCCGTATGTCGACGCACAGCACATCGTGGTAGCGGGCACGTCGCACGGCGGCCTCGCGACGATCGCCTACGGCACCGAGGCCGCGCCGGGCGTGCGGGCGTTGATCAATTTCTCGGGCGGTTTGCGGCAGGACGCGTGTACCGGCTGGCAGGACAATCTGACTCACGCGTTTAGCGCGTACGGTGAGAAGACGCACGTGCCTTCGCTGTGGCTGTATGGCGATAACGATTCGATCTGGTCGTCGCCGCTGGTTGCGAGCATGTACGCCGCGTATTCGGCGCATGGCGCGGAAGCGAAGATGGTGGACTTTGGCGCTTACAAGAACGACGCGCACCGGCTGGTTGGCGACCGCGATGGTGTGCGGGTCTGGTGGCCTGCAGTCGAGGCTTTCCTGGCGCGGGTGGGGATGCCCACTGGCGTGCAGTATCGGGTAGCGGATCCGGAGCCGCCTAAGGCTAGCGGGTATGCGGCTCTGGATGCGGTGACCGCTGTGCCGTTTGTCGATGAAGCTGGGCGCAATGGGTATCGGAATTTCTTGCATCAGTATCCTTCCCGGGCTTTTGCTGTTTCTGACTCGGGAGCGTGGTCCTGGGCTGAGGGTGGGGATGATCCGATGTCGGTTGCTGTGGCTAATTGCCAGAAGCAGAGTTCGGCGCCTTGTCGGCTTTATGCTGTGAATGATTCTGTTGTCTGGAGTGACGGGGGGTCTTCGCAGACGGCTAGTGCCCAAGGGTCATCCTCCGGTGGGGTTAAGGGGGAGGATAAGAGGGCCTTGGCTAGTCGGGAATGAGGGCTCTTTTGCCTCTGAGGTTTAATTATTGCTTTTAGGGGTGAGGGCCTTTCATTGCTTTCGTAGTGGTCTATCAGTAACGCCCCTGTGCATGGCATTGTTTCTCCTGAACGCTCGTTCACGGGAATACACAGTAGTCCGTATCAGTCCACCTCTCCTTTATCTGTAAATGATTTGCCCTGGACTCGGTACATACGAGTCCGTGCCGGTTCATGCGAGCCCGGTGCCGTGACGCCGACAGGCTCTGTCTCGTACACACTCACACTGCTTCCAGAAGCCGGACAGCACGTCAGACCAAGTGACCAGAAACCTCGTTCGCCGACACCAGGCAACGCCAGATTCGCGCACCGCCTGCGCGCGTAGTACGGCTCCACCGCGGGCCGGACAAGCATGACGGCATGGTGCGACCCACGCCCGCCGACTGGCATCACGGTAAATGATGAGTCCGACCCGCGGTGACTCACCAAAGCCCACAAAATAGTTCGACAGGACACAAGCTTGGTCAACGGGCCGGACCGGCCAACATCCCAAAAACATAAGCGTCCATTGATCTGATAGCTTTACGCCGTCACAGGCATCGAGGCAGGCGATGGGCGCAACAGAACTGAAAACGGACTCGTTTCAACGCTGGGTGATGTACAGCAAGGAAGCCTACGGAAGCGGACGAACTTTCCTCAGCGCCGCGCAGAAACGAGCCGTTGAAGAAGGCAAGAAGTTTTCGCAACACGCATACGCCGATGTATGGGCGAAGGATGCCGCGCTCGTCCAACGAGTCCGCTCGTTTCTCGGGACGTATTTCCATTGGCACCAGCGACTCGCGAAGAATGGCGCTGACCTTGAGGTCATACAAACCTTGCAGTGCATGATTCGCGGCGAGAGTGTTGTTCTCATTGCCGAACAATCGCGGACAGGCGGCGCGGGCGGGAATCCGGCACCCAAGCCTCAGCAGCTGCCTGGTTTTCGCAACTCGTTAATGACCAGCCATGGAATGGCTTACGATGCGGCGACGGCTTACATTGAGCGCTATAACGACATGGTGGACCGGGTGAATGCGGTTGCCGCCCGCTATTCGAATGCGGCCACTCCGTCACTGGCCGACACCGCAAGCGATCTCGCGGAAACAGCTACACCGCTACGCGATTCGCAGCCGTTCGAGTACGGAGCAGATATAACGGCGGGCGATTCTTTTGAGATAGCAAAAACGCCGAATATAGGTGACCCCGGGTGGTACACGAACCCCGGCTCGGGGCAAATGCGTCTATTTGGCGTTGACCGAAGGCCGATAGTCGATCTGGATTTTGATCATATTCACAATGGCCTTCAGCCTCACGCCCATAATTGGGGACCTGGCGGACGTGATTCGGGCGATGACGTCGTTCCCTTCAGCCTCTGGAACCCCTAACGAGAAGTCGCGATGCAACAATACCCCTCATTTCACGATTGGTTTATCGTCGGAATCGCAGTCGATGCCGAGATGAAAACCATTGTTGTTGTCTTGCACAGTGACGACAAAGCCGATCGGGCGCAACTGGTATTCCGAGGTGCGTCGCGTTGTCTGGCGAATGGCTTCGCCGCACAGAACATAGTCTATCAATTGAAGATTCTTGATGACTTCAATTCCCCCGAACACAAGTCGGCGGTCAGGGCACTAGAGGAGGCGCACCCTTGGGGCAGTGATTGGCCGAAAAAGAAGATCGCCTCGTTTTCCAGTTCGGTTGGCGCAGAAATGCTGATCGAATATCTCACCGTGACGGTGACTCAAGAGCCGCTTTCGGCCGCATAAGCGAAAGGCCGCGCATGACGAGGGCCCTGGTGCAAACCGGCGAGAAAGCCCGGAAAGGCCAACGCCATAGGATTGCCACCGAAGCAAGGGGCCGCAGGCCCGCCCCCATACCCTCCGAAAAAGGCCGCCGCAGGCGAAAACCACTTCGCCGGACTACATTTTTCTCCACCCCTCCCCATGACTTTGCCGCCGTCATCTACGTGCAAAAACCCTTATCTGTGAAGATCAGATAAAACCTGCCAACAACGTCCCCGAACTGCACGCGCAGCATCAAAAAAGCCCCGCGCAGAGGGTAGTGCATGAACATAAAGAACGCGCTAATCTCACCCCCGACCGCCGCAAGGCAACAAACAACCCGCACCAAACAGCAAGCGTCCGGCCCCCAAAACCGGCCGCGCGCAGCGCAAAAAGCCACACCGCGTAGCGAGAACGAGCACCCTCGCCGCACAGTACCGGAGCAGTTTTGAACACACGAGCAACCGAAGGCATCCAAGGCACCGAAGGCGCCGACGACGCCACTGACTGGGTCACCCGCAGCCTGCGCGCCGTCTGGCATCCCTGCACCCAGATGAAGCACCACGAGCGCCTGCCGCTCATCCCCATCGCCCGCGGCGCCGGCCCCTGGCTCTATGACCGCGACGGTCATCGCTATCTCGATGCCATCAGCTCCTGGTGGGTCAACCTGTTTGGTCACGCTAACCCCCGTATCAACGCTGCGCTCAAAGACCAGCTCGATACGCTCGAACACGCCATGCTCGCCGGCTGCACCCACGAGCCCGCCATTGAACTCGCCGAGCGCCTCGCTACCCTCACGCAAGATACCCTCGGGCACGCATTCTTCGCATCCGATGGCGCCTCGGCCGTCGAAATTGCCCTGAAGATGAGCTTCCACTCCTGGCGCAATCGCGGCTTCGCCGACAAGCAGGAATTCGTCTGCATTGCCAACAGTTATCACGGCGAGACCATCGGCGCTCTCGCCGTCACCGATGTCGCCCTGTTCAAGGATGCCTACGATCCGCTGATCCGTCATGCTCATGTCGTCGCATCGCCTGACGCGCGACAAGCGCAACCCGGAGAAACCGCAGCCGATGTCGCGCGCCGTGCGCTCGAGAGCGTGCGCGCCCTGTTCGAGTCACGCAGCACGAAGATCGCCGCGCTGATCATCGAGCCGCTCGTGCAGTGCGCCGCCGGCATGGCCATGCACGATCCGTCGTATATCGCCGGTCTGCGGGCGCTCTGCGATCAATACGGCGTGCATCTGATCGCCGATGAAATCGCCGTCGGCTGCGGTCGCACCGGCACCTTCTTCGCCTGCGAACAGGCCGGCATCTGGCCGGATTTCCTCTGTCTGTCGAAAGGTATCAGCGGCGGCTATCTGCCGCTGTCTATCGTGCTGTCGCGCGATGAAATTTTCCAGGCCTTCTACGACGACGACACGGCCCGCGGCTTTCTGCATTCGCATTCGTACACGGGTAATCCTCTCGCCTGTCGCGCCGCGCTCGCTACCCTGGATCTGTTCGCCAGCGATGACGTGCTCGCGGTCAACGCAAAGAAATCCGTCGCGCTGCGTACGGCGCTCGCACCGCTTGCTGAACATCCGCACGTACGCAATCTGCGTCAGTGCGGCACGATCTTCGCGTTCGATGCAGTGATCACCAATGCACAACACGCTAAAACATTCTCACGCCGCTTCTTCCAGAACGCCTTGCAGCGCGAACTGCTATTGCGGCCGATTTCGACCACCGTATATCTGATGCCTCCGTACATTCTTAGCGACGACGAACTCGCGTTGCTCGCCGCCAGAACCCTTGAGACCTTCGACGCCACGTTCGCGGAGGCCGTATGATGCCGTTGCTCGACATGCTCCAGCAAGGCCTGCAGGACCTCGACGCGCAGGGACTGCGGCGCCGTCGCCGCATCGCCGATACGCCGTGTGGCGCACACATGACGGTCGACGGCCGCGAGATGATCGGCTTTGCCAGCAATGACTATCTCGGCCTCGCCGCGCATCCTCTGCTCGTGGCCGCGATCGCTGAAGGCGCGCGGCGCTATGGTTCGGGCAGCGGTGGCTCGCATCTGCTCGGCGGCCATTCGCGTGCACACGCCAAACTCGAGGACGATCTGGCGGGTTTCGTCGGGGGCTTTGTCGATGCGCCGCGCGCGCTGTACTTCAGCACTGGCTATATGGCGAATCTCGCCACGCTTACCGCGCTCGCGGGGCGTGGCACCACGCTTTTCTCCGATGCTCTCAATCACGCCTCGTTGATCGATGGCGCGCGGCTTTCGCGCGCTGACGTGCAGGTCTATCCGCACGCCGACACCGAAGCCTTGAGTGCCATGCTGGAAGCATCGGACGCGACCGTAAAGCTGATCGTCTCCGATACGGTGTTCAGCATGGACGGCGACGTCGCCCCTCTGGCGCGTCTGCTCGAAC
Source organism: Paraburkholderia sp. GAS33 (assembly GCF_050436645.1). Lineage (NCBI taxonomy): Bacteria > Pseudomonadati > Pseudomonadota > Betaproteobacteria > Burkholderiales > Burkholderiaceae > Paraburkholderia > Paraburkholderia sp. GAS33. The sequence goes on along the minus strand of NZ_JBNDMP010000005.1, from coordinate 438,511 downwards.
TCGCGGAGCAGCACGGCGCGTGGCTCGTCCTCGACGATGCACATGGCTTCGGCGTGCTCGGACCGCAAGGGCGCGGCGCCATCGCTCATGAAGCGCTGCGCTCGCCCAACCTGATTTCCATCGGCACGCTCGGCAAAGCCGCCGGAGTGTCGGGCGCTTTCGTCGTGGCCCATGAGACCGTCATCGAATGGCTCGTGCAGCGGGCACGTCCGTATATTTTTACCACCGCTTCGGTGCCGGCTGCTGCGCATGCTGTGTCGGCGAGCCTGCGCATCATCAGTGGCGATGAAGGCGATGCGCGGCGCGCGCATCTGCAGAAACTGATCGAACGCACCCGTGCGATGCTTAAAGCCACGCCGTGGTTGCCGGTCGATTCACACACTGCCGTTCAACCGCTCATCATCGGTGCGAACGATGCAACGCTTGAAATCGCCGCCACGCTCGAGCGTAACGGTCTTTGGGTGCCAGCGATCCGTCCGCCCACCGTGCCGGCCGGCACGTCGCGGCTGCGCGTCTCGTTGTCGGCCGCTCACTCGCAGGCGGATCTCGATCGCCTTGAAGCAGGCTTGCAGCGGCTTGGTAGAGGTGCGGCATGAGTGCGGCGCGCTCCCTGTTCGTCACCGGCACCGATACGGAAATCGGCAAGACCTTGGTCTCGGCGGCATTGCTGCGCGGCTTCGCGCGCGAAGGATTGCGCGCCGCCGCGATGAAGCCGATCGCCGCAGGTGCCTTCGAGTTGGACGGCGTGTGGCACAACGAAGACGCTGATCAGCTCGACGCTGCGTCCAGCGTGCTTCTTCCTCCAGACCTTCGTACACCGTATCTTCTGAAAGCGCCGGCCGCACCGCATATCGTCGCCGCTCAGGAAAACGTCACGCTCGATATCGGCCGCATCGTCGATTGTCACGCGCAGGCACTGCAGCTTGCAGACGTGGTGGTCGTGGAAGGCGTCGGCGGGTTCCGCGTGCCGCTTACCGATACGCAGGACACAGCGGATCTCGCCTGTGCGCTGAACCTGCCGGTCGTGCTTGTGGTCGGCATGCGGCTCGGCTGTATCAGCCATGCGTTGCTCACCGCTGAAGCGATCGCCGCGCGCGGCTTGCATCTGGCGGGCTGGGTCGCGAACCGCGTCGATCCGGAGATGGGCTTCGCGGACGAAAACATTGCCGCGATCCGTAGCCGGCTCGATCGCCAGTACGACACACCGTTGCTTGGCATCGTCCCGCATCTGAAGCCGATTTCGGCCGATGCGGCAGCTGATGCCATCAACACCTCCATGCTATTGCAGACGCTGCGTGCAACGCAGCTCTGAACCCACTTCATCTCCATCCATGAGGATTGACGATATGACCCAGCTTCACCTCGACCGCCCGCAAACGGACTCGACCGTTGCCAACGCCGCCACCGCAGCGGCACCGGCCGCACGCTATCGCGTCGCCGACATCATTGCGTTGTACGAACTGCCGTTCAACGATCTGATGTTCCGTGCGCAGCAGGTGCACCGTGAGCATTTCGATGCGAACACCGTACAACTGTCGACGCTACTGTCCATCAAGACCGGCGGCTGCGAGGAAGACTGCGCGTACTGCCCGCAGTCGGTGCATCACGACACGGGACTTAAGGCAGACAAGCTGATGCCGGTCGACGAGGTGCTCGCCGCTGCACGCGTTGCCAAAGACAACGGCGCGACGCGCTTCTGCATGGGCGCGGCCTGGCGTAATCCGAAGGACCGTCACCTCGAGCCGATCAAGGACATGATCCGCGGCGTGAAAGCGATGGGCCTCGAAACCTGCGTGACGCTCGGCATGCTCGAGACGCACCAGGCGCAAGGGCTACGCGACGCGGGTCTCGATTACTACAACCATAACCTCGATACGTCGCCGGAGTTTTACGGCCAGATCATCTCGACGCGTACCTATCAGGACCGTCTCGACACGCTGGAACGCGTCCGCGACGCAGGTATCAACGTGTGTTGCGGCGGCATCGTGGGTCTAGGCGAATCGCGCCGCGAACGTGCGGGCCTGATCACGCAGCTGGCCAACATGGACCCGTATCCGGAATCGGTGCCGATCAACAATCTGGTGCAGGTCGAGGGCACACCGCTCACCGGCACTGAAGCGCTCGATCCGTTCGAATTCGTGCGCACGATCGCCGTTGCGCGTATCACGATGCCGCGCGCGATGGTGCGTTTGTCGGCCGGACGCGAGCAGATGAATGAGGCATTGCAGGCGATGTGCTTCCTGGCAGGTGCGAATTCGATTTTCTACGGCGATCAATTGTTGACTACCAGCAATCCGCAGGCTGAGGCGGATCGCAAGCTGCTTGAGCGTCTTGGGATTCGGGCGGAGGCTGCGCAGCAGATGCCGCTGGACAAGAGCGGCTGCGAACATGGTTGCGACGGGCATTCTTCCGCTGCGAATTGAGCGTCAAACCAGCGCGTGCCCTACCACCTCCGCTGGCTCCTCGCGAAACCTCAGCGGCGCGGCGCAATGCACGAGCGTATCGACGAAATACTTCGCCCGCGGCCACGGCCCAAACCCTGCTGCCGTGTTGATATGCCCGGCATCCCCAAGATTCACAAACGCGCTGCCAAACCGCTGCGCCAGCTCGCGTGAACCGGCCAGCGGCATCCATGGATCGGTCTCGCTGCCGATCAGGATCGACGGCACCCCGAGTCGGCGCGCCTCGAAATGGCCAGCGAAGGTGAATTTTTCTGGGCTGGCCGGCGCGACAAACAGCACGCCCGCCACGTCGCCCACATACGACGCCTGCTGCAACGCATGCGCCGCCGCAAGGCAACCGAAACTGTGCGCCGCCAGCACGAACGGCCCGCGTTCGCGCGCGAGCAGTTCGCGCACCGAGCGCGCCCAGCCCGCCAGATCCGGTGCGTCCCAATCCGCCTGTTCAACGCGCAGCGAGGGGGCGAACTGCCGTTCGAGCCAGGTCTGCCAATGCGCGCCCTCGCTGCCGTGCAGGCCCGGTACAGTCACGAGCCGTGGCGGCCACGTCGATTTGCTGCATGAAAGCATGATTCTCCTCGCTGCCGGAATCCGGAAACCTATTGTGGAGCGGGGCCCTGCGGACACGAACCAACTTTTTCTCATTTGCTTATTGGGCGTCCAATCCGGGACACGCGCCGGGGACGCATGGGGCGCCCATCCGGACGCCTGGGCCCAATCCGCACGCGATCGGCCTCGAAAAAGTAGAATGAAGCCTATCCAAAAACGGAGGAGGCCCCATGTCGCAAGCGTCATCTGTCCAGCCACGAGCGCTACAGCCGTTCCATCTGGCGTTTCCGGTCACCAGCCTGGAAAACGCACGCGCCTTCTACGGCGACCTGCTCGGCTGTCCGGAAGGACGCAGTTCGCCGCAATGGGTCGATTTCGATTTTTTTGGCCATCAACTTGTCGCGCATCTCGCGCCCAATGAAACCGGCCGTGCCGGCGTCAATGCTGTAGATGGCGATGACGTTCCCGTGCGCCATTTCGGCGTCGTGTTAAGCACGGACGACTGGCACGCACTCGCAGACAGGCTCAAGGCAGCCGGCACCGCGTTCATCATCGAGCCGCATATCCGTTTCAAAGGCGAAGTCGGTGAACAGGCCACCATGTTCTTCCTCGACCCTTGCGGCAACGCGCTCGAATTCAAGGCCTTCAAGGACATCAGCCGCCTGTTCGCCAAGTGATGCACGCACCGATCGCATGAAGATACTTTTCTACACGCCTCAGCCTGAAGCCGCGTCCTGGCTACACGATTTCACCCGTGCGCTGCCCGAGGCCGAACTGCGTGAATGGCAACCGGGCGACACCGCGCCGGCTGACTTCGCCGTCGTCTGGCGGCCGCCGCGCGAGATGCTGGCAGACCGCAAGGGGCTGCGCGCCATCTTCAATCTCGGCGCGGGCGTCGATGCGATTCTCGCACTCGAGCGCGCGCATCCCGGCACACTGCCGCGGTCCGCACAACTCGTTCGTCTCGAAGACGGCGGCATGGCGCCGCAAATGGCCGAATACGTGACGCATGCCGTGCTGCGCTACCTGCGCCGCTTCGACGAATATGAAACGCTGCAAGCGGAACGCCGCTGGAAAGTGCTCGATCCCCATCCGCGCGACACCTTCACCGTCGGCGTGCTCGGCCTGGGTGTGCTCGGTACCCACGTGGCCCGCGCGCTGGTCCCGTTTGGCATGCCTGTGCGTGGCTATAGTCGCAGCGCGCGGCAAATCGAAGGCGTGCAGACTTTTGCTGGCGAGGCGCAGTTCGAGGCGTTCCTCAGTGACGTCAAGGTGCTGGTGAATCTGCTGCCGCACACTCCCGAGACGCATGACATGCTGAACCGGCGCACCTTCTCGAAGCTCGCGCATGGCGCCTATCTGATCAACGTCGCGCGCGGTGCGCATCTGGTTGAACAGGATCTGCTCGACGCGCTAGCCGACGGTCAGATTGCTGGCGCTACGCTGGACGTGTTCCGCGAGGAACCGCTGCCCGTCGATCATCTGTTCTGGCAGGAACCTCGCATCACGATCACCCCGCATAGCTCGGCGCAGACCTTGCGCGCAGAGAGCGTCGCCCAGGTCGCGCATAAGATGATCGCGCTGATGCGCGGCGAGCCGGTGAGCGGGGTCGTCGACATCGATCGCGGCTACTGAATTCCCGATACAACGCCGCCTCGTGCGGCAGGAGACCCATCATGGCCATGCCACAAGCCGTCAAAGTCGTCGAAGTCGGCCCACGCGACGGACTGCAGAACGAAAAGGACTTCGTTCCCACCGCGGTCAAGATCGAACTGGTCAACCGCCTGTCTGCGGCGGGTTTTCGCAACGTCGAGTCGGCCTCCTTCGTGTCGCCCAAGTGGGTGCCGCAGATGGCCGATGGCGCTGACGTCATGGCCGGCATCGAACGCCGTCCCGGCACGATCTATTCGGTGCTGACGCCGAATCTGCGCGGCTTCGAAGGCGCTCTCGCGGCACGCGCCGACGAAATCGTGATCTTCGGTGCAGCCAGCGAGGCGTTTTCGCAGCGGAACATCAACTGCAGCATCGCCGAGAGCATCGCGCGCTTCGAACCCGTTGCACAGGCCGCCAGGGAGCATGGCGTGCGGATTCGCGGCAGCGTATCGTGCGCGCTTGGCTGTCCGTATCAGGGCGAGGTACCGGTGTCGTCGGTGATCGACGTGGTGGAGCGGTTTGCGGCGCTCGGTTGCGACGAGATCGATATCGCCGACACGATCGGCGTGGGCACGCCCAGACGCACGCGCGAAGTCTTTGCTGCGGTCACCGAAGTGTTTCCGCGCGAGCAACTGTCGGGGCATTTCCACGACACCTACGGCCAGGCACTCGCGAACATCTACGCCGCACTGCTCGAAGGGATCGAGATTTTTCACGCATCGGTAGCAGGGCTTGGCGGTTGCCCGTATGCGAAGGGCGCCACCGGTAACGTTGCCACCGAAGACGTGCTGTATTTGCTGCAGGGCCTGGGTATCGAGACCGGTATCGATCTCGCTCAGGTCGTCGCGATCGGCGATTTCATCTCGACCTCGATCGACAAGCCGAATAACTCGCGCGCTGGCAAAGCCTTGCTCGCCAAAGCACGCAGCGAACAAGGTTCCTGCGTTTGACCTCTCATCCACTGGAAAGCGCTTTATGACGGACAACGTTCCTCCCCACGCCGACGATCTCAACGCGCTGCCGGATTCGGCACGCCGTGTCGCATTGCTGCTGCGTGAGCGCGGCCACACCGGACAGATCGTGATGCTGCCGGAAACCGGCAAGACTTCAGCCGAAGCCGCTGCAGGCCTCGGTTGCGAGGTCGCGCAGATCGCCAAATCGATCCTGTTTCGCCGCCGCGAAGACGACGCACCGGTGCTGGTGGTGGCAAGCGGCGCGAACCGCGTCGATGAGAAAAAGGTCGCGGCACGGGTCGGCGAGATTGGACGCGCCGATGCGAAGTTCGTGCGCGAAAAGACCGGCTATGCGATTGGCGGCGTCTGCCCGATCGGCCACGCCACGCCGCCGGTTACGCTGATCGATGCAGACCTGCTTACGCTCGACACTCTTTGGGCCGCAGCCGGCCACCCGCATGCGGTCTTCAATCTCTCGCCGCAAGAGCTGGTCGCTCTGACCGGCGCGCCGGTCGCCGACGTGGCGCTACGAGAAGCCGAATGACGACGGCAGGCACCGTGGACCAACAGGACGCGGTCGCACCCGTGCCGTCGCCGTGCATCAACGTGTGCCGGATGGACGAAGCGAGTGGCTGGTGCGAAGGATGTCTGCGCACCATCGATGAAATCGCGTGCTGGTCCACCTACGACGACGTCACCAAAAGCGCGGTATGGGATGCGCTCGATCATCGCCACGCGCAGTGGATGGCGAAAAACCGGCAGGCTGCGAAATGAATGCGGCGCCGCGCATCGTGACGATTGGGGAGAGTTGTAGCTGCACGCTGACGTTGTCACCAGACTCGGTCAAATCGTTCGCGACGCTCGTCAACGATCTGAACCCGCTGCATCACGACGACGCTTACGCTGAGCAAAGCCGCTTCGGAGGCCTGATTGCTTCCGGCACACAGCCTTCCGCGCATTTCATGGCGATGCTCGCGACGCATTTTTCGCAGTACGCGCAGCCACTAGGCCTCGAGTTCGATATCAAGCTGAAGAAAGCGGTCCATGCGCAGGACACGTTGACGATGACGTGGCGCGTCCGTGACGCCTGGTGGAAGCCGAGCCTGAACGGCGACCTGACGCAACTCGACGGCTCGGTTGTGAACCAGCGCGGCGAGACGGTGCTGCTCGGCACCTCGACGATTCTCGTGATGGCGAAACCCGCGCAGGGTGATTCCGCAGAGTCCGCTCAGGAGTCCAACCCATCATGAATCTGCCGGCGTCGATCCAGGTGTTCGAGCGCGGCTGGTTGTCGTCGAACAACGTGCTGCTGGTTGACGATGACTGCGCCGCCTTCGTCGATACGGGTTACGCGACTCATGCGACTCAAACGCTGGCCCTGGTGCAGGCGGCACTCGGCGAACGGCCGCTCGATCTGATCGTCAACACCCATCTGCACTCCGACCACTGCGGCGGCAACGCGTTACTGCAGGCAGCATGGTCATGCCGCACAGCCATCCCCGCTGCTGAGACGGAAGCGGTGCGCAACTGGGATGAAGCTCACCTGACGTTTCGCGGCACGGGCCAGACCTGCGAGCGCTTCACCTTCACCGAAACAATCGCGCCCGGCATGCGCCTCAGGCTCGGCGCGCTCGACTGGGAGGTGCTCGGCGCACCGGGACACGATCCACACTCGCTGATGCTCTATTGCGCGGAAGAACGCCTGCTGATCAGTGCAGACGCGCTATGGGAAAACGGTTTCGGCGTGATCTTTCCGGAACTCGACGGCGAAAGCGGCTTTGCGGAAGAACAGGCCGTGCTGGAAACCATCGCCACGTTAGACGTCCGCATGGTGATCCCGGGTCACGGCGCGCCGTTCACGAACGTTGCGCAGGCGCTGGAGCGGGCGTTTTCGCGGGTCGCATGGTTGCGTGCCGATCCGGCGCGCAACGCGAAGAATGCATTGAAGGTGCTGATCGTGTTCAAGCTGCTCGAAGTGCGGACCATGACCTTCGATGCGCTCGCACGCATGCTCGACAGCGCCAGCACGATGCGCGCCGCTGCCGCCATGCTCAGACCGCGCGGCGAATGGCCGGCTCTTTTGCGTGGACTGATCGAAGAACTGGCAGTGCAGGGAGGTCCGTTGGCGGTGGATGGCGAGCGTATCGTCGCACGCGGCGCCGTCACACGTAACGCGTGACCAGCACCTAAGAGAACGTTCAGCGAAACGTAGGCACTGCGGCTCAACAACCGTCAAAAACCGCCGCGCAAAAAAGAAAGCCGCTCGCCATAAATGGCGAGCGGCAGAATTCGGTCGACGTGATCATCGTCTGTGCAAATGATACCTGCGCGGGTTTTTTGGCCGCATCGGTGATTTCCCTACAAAAGGTTGACACTATCATCCCACGACACGGAGGCACGGGGGCACGGCGACTCAGGTCGGTGAATAACGGCGCTGCGGTACGAGGCGCCAGCCGAGGTTGACGCCCGCAGCGGCCAGCAAAATCAGCACGGCGCCGAACACCTGCACCCATGCGAGCTTCTGGCCGAATGCAACGCGATCGACAATGATCGCGACGACCGGATAAATGAACGAGAGTGCGCCGGTCATCGCAGTCGGCAACTTCTGGATCGCCCCGTAGAGCAGCACATACATGATGCCGGTGTTCACGATGCCGAGCGTCACGAGTTCAAGCCAGTGTGCGCCCGTGGTAGGCAGCGCATCGAAGCGTACGAACGGAGCGAGCATCAGCACGCCAAGCCCCACCTGAATCAGCGCGATCAGATGCGGTGGCGTGCCTTTCAGATGTTTGGTGATGATCGACGACACCGCGTACATGGCCGCCGCACCAACCGCATAGGCAATTCCTTCAAGGTACCGGCCCGGCATCGCGAGCACGGCGGGCTCAACCCGCACGACCAGCACGAGGCCACCGAACGCCACCAGCAGCCATGCAATCGTCGAGGCAGTGATGCGTTCGCGGAACACGACCGCACCGAGCGCGACCAGCATGAATGGCTGCGTGTTGTAGACAGCGGTGGCCATCGAAATCGACGCGCGCGAATACGCGGCAAACAGCAGCACCCAGTTGATGACGATCGCTACACCGCCGAGCGCTGCGAGACCCAGCATGCGCCAGGAGAAAAGATTGCGGCGGAACAGCCCTAACGCGGCGCAGACGAGGGCCAAAGTGGCGCCACCGAACACGCAACGAAAAAACACCACGTTGAACGCGCTCTGTTGCGACGACACGACCAGCCAGCCGATTGTCCCTGACATCAGCATCGCCACGGTCATCTCCGCCGCCCCGCGGCGTGTGGCGCTCCCGCGCATTTCATCGGCAGCCATCTTCGCTCTCCCAGGATTGATTACCTGAGAGTCAGTGTATTTAATCCGGATGATTGAATATATGGCTAAACTTAGGCATTCAATTGCACGGACCTAAGAATCGAAGGCAATCATGGCAAATCGCCTTACAACCAATCCCCCTGCTACGCTCGACGATACCGATCGGGCGCTGCTGGCGGCGCTCGCGGAAGATGCTCGCCAGCCGGTCAGCGAACTGGCGCGGCGGGTCGGCTTGTCCGCACCCAGTACCGCCGAACGTCTGCGGCGGCTCGAGACTCAAGGTGTAATCGAGCGCTTCACCGTGCAGATCGATCCGCGCGCGCTCGGCTACACGCTGCAGGCAATCGTGCGGGTGAAGCCGTTGCCCGGACAGTTACATCTGGTCGAAGACGTGATCCGCCGTATTCCGGAGTTCGTGGAGTGCGACAAGGTGACCGGCGACGACTGTTTTGTCTGCCGTCTGTACCTGCATTCGATCGAGCAGCTCGACGAAATCCTGTCGAGGGTGACGGAGCGCGCGGAAACCAGCACCGCCATCATCAAGTCGACGCCGGTCGCGCGCAGGCTGCCGCCGCTAGGCTGAGCGCGACCCGGCTACTGCTCGACGGCCTCGAAAAAGGAGAGCATCTCCGGGACCAGTTCCGCTGGCGCTTCCTCGGGGATGTAATGCCCGCACGGCAACGCCCGCCCGCTGACATCGCGCGCCACCCGGCGCCATTCCGCGAGCGGCTCGAAACACTTCTCGATCACACCCTCCTCGCCCCACAGCACGCGCAGCGGGCAGCCAATCTTGTGGCCACGTTCGATGTCAGCGCGATCATGGTCGAGGTCGATGGTCGCCGACGCGCGGTAGTCCTCGCACATCGCATGCACCGCACCTGGCTGCCGCAGCGAGCTGCGATAGGCGTCGAGCGCCTCGGGGGCGAACGGCGTCAATCCGGCGTGGCGGCTGCCCATCACACGTTCGACGTAGACGTCCGGATTGGCGCCGATCAGCGTCTCTGGCAGCGGCTCCGGCTGGATCAGGAAGAACCAGTGGAAATACAGCGTGGCAAAGGTGCGGTCGGTGGCTTCGTACATGGCGAGCGTCGGCGCAATATCGAGCAGCATCAGACGTTCGACCGCTTCCGGATGATCGAGCGCCATCCGGTGTGCGACCCGTGCGCCGCGATCATGGGCGCAGACAAGAAAGCGTTCATGGCCGAAGTGACGCATCACCGCGACCTGATCCGCCGCCATCGCCCGTTTGGAATATGCCGCGTGAGTGGCGTCGCTGGCCGGTTTCGCCGAGGCGCCGTAGCCACGCAAGTCGGTGGCGATCACGGTGAAATGCTGTGCCAGTTGCGCGGCGCACCGATGCCAGATCAGGTGCGTCTGCGGATGGCCATGCAGCAGCAAGAGAGGCGGCCCTGCCCCGCCCTTGACCCCGTAAATGTCGACGTCGCCCGCGGCGACCCGGAAGGGCGTGAAATCCTCGAAGGGCATAGCGAGAGTCTCTTGTCGTTGTTCGTGAAAGCATTGTAGGAGCGCTGTGTGTCCATACGGGGTGGTATAGGGCACGTAAGCGTAGAACCTGAACACTTCCTCCAACTGCATCATCGCTGCAATGGGGCGGGCATTCGCCTATAATCGAACGATCGTTCGCAAACTGCGCCGGCTTCATGGAGCCCGCTGGATTCCGAACGCAAGTCGCACAACACGCGCAGCAGCCATCACCGACTCAAGCTGCGTCCTGTGCCACTACACTTCACATATGCCGGGCGTTCGACGCACGCCGGCTCGCCTGATAGGAGACTTGCGCCATGGCATTGCCAGCCGTCCTGCAGCACCTTGCGCTGCCCGTTGTTGCCTCGCCGATGTTCATCGTCAGCTACCCCGATCTGGTTCTCGCGCAATGCAAGGCCGGGATCGTCGGCTCGTTCCCGGCCTTGAATGCACGGCCGGCCGAGTTGCTCGACGAATGGCTCACGCAGATCCAGACCTCGCTCGCTGAACACAAGGCAGCCCATCCGGACGCCGTGATCGGGCCGATCGCCGTCAACCAGATCGTCCATCAGTCGAACGTGCGGCTCGAGCACGACGTGCGCGTATGCGTCGAACATAAGGTGCCGATTTTCATCACCAGCCTGCGTGCACCGGCCAAGGAAATCGTCGACGCGGTGCATAGCTACGGCGGCATCGTGCTGCACGACGTGATCAACATCCGTCACGCTCAGAAGGCGCTGGAAGCGGGTGTCGACGGCCTGATCCTGGTCGCAGCGGGGGCGGGCGGCCACGCAGGCACGACCTCCCCGTTTGCGCTGGTGGGCGAAGTGCGGCGTATTTTCGACGGCCCGATCGTGCTGTCCGGCGCGATTGCCAACGGCGGCTCGATCCTCGCTGCGCAAGCGATGGGCGCAGACCTCGCATATATGGGCACGCGCTTTATCGCGACCCAGGAAGCGCATGCGGTGGAAAGCTACAAGCATGCGATCGTCAACTCGAGCGCCTCGGACATCATCTACACCAACCTGTTCACCGGTGTGCACGGCAACTACATCCGCGAAAGCATCGTCAATGCCGGACTCGATCCAGATGCGCTGCCGGCTTCGGACAAGACCGCGATGAATTTCGGCAGCGACAAGGCCAAGGCGTGGAAGGACATCTGGGGCGCAGGCCAGGGCGTCGGTCTGATGGACGACGTGCCGAGCGTCGGCGAACTGGTCGAGCGTCTGAAGAAGGAATATGACGACGCGAAGGCGCGGCTCGGGATCGCGCGTTGACCGGTGAGCGCGGCGCTTAGCTTACGGCCAGCGCCTTGATCTGCTCGAGCGATGGCCACAGCGCCTCGTTGGCAAAACGCGCCGCAAAAAAATCGACGAACGAGCGCACCTTCGCCGACAGATGGCGCCGGCTCGCATATACGAGGTGAATGGGCAGCTCGCGCGGCAGCGACTCGGCAACCAGCAGCGGCAGCAGGCGGCCGGTAGCGAGGTCGTCGCCGATCACCTCGGTCCCGAGCATGGCAATCCCCGCGCCTTGCAGCACAAGCACGCGCTGCGCTTCCAGCTGATTGACGATCAGGTTGCCGGACAGACTGACTCGCGCCCCGCCATCGCCGTTGGACGTAACGAAATCCGGCGCCGATACACCGGCGTACTGCAGATAGTTGTGCCGCGACAGATCGGCCCGTTTCTTGGGCGTGCCATGCCGGCGCAGATACTCCGGCGAAGCGCACAGCACGAGGTGCGCGGTAGCAATCTGCCGCGCGATCAGCGAGGACGACTTCAGGCCGTGCGGCGAGGCCCGGATCGCGACATCGAAACCTTCGTCGATCAATTCGACTACGCGGTCCGACAAGGTCATATCCACGGTGACCTGCGGATACTGCGCCGCATAGTCGGCCACTGCGCTCATCACGTGACTCAGACCGAACGCCGATAGCGACGACACCCGCAGACGCCCCTGCGGCACGATGCTCGCGGCGCCGACCGCCTGCCCGGCTTCGTCGAGTTCGGTCAGCACCTGACTCAAACGCTCGTAGTACTCGCGCCCCGCCTCGGTCGGGGCGACGCGCCGCGTGGTGCGATTAAGCAGACGCGCGCCGAGCTGCTGTTCCAGATGCATCACGTGTTTGCTCGCCATCGCCGCGGACATCTCCATGCGCTCGGCCGCGCCGACGAAGCTGCCCACTTCGACGACATGGCGAAACACTTTCATGCTGACGAGGGTATCCATGGCAATCGCTCACGAGAGGAATCAATCGACGCCATTTTGCCGTCTTTATCAAAGCAGCGTCAGCAAACCTCTGCCCGCGGTGCCGATTGATAAAGCTAAAAAGACAAACCCCGCCTTCTTCCGAAGGCGGGGTTTGCAAAGCACAACGAAACGCGTGACGACCCGAACCGGTCAGAACTTCGTGCGGATACCCACGCCGTAGGTCTGGCCCGAGGTCTGGCTGGTGAAGTGATCGTACATATAAGCCGCGTAGACATCGGTGCGCTTGGACAGCGGATAGTCATAGCCAATTGCAGCCGTTTGACGCGTCTGGTCCAGACCGCTGCCGTCGCGCGAGTACGCGAACGACGCCATGATCGAGCCGGGGCCCGCTGGAACCGTCACGCCGCCTTGTGCGGTGTTCACGTGCCAGCTGCCGATGTCCTGTGCGTTGTACGTGTACATGTACTGGCCGAAGAACTTGACGTACTTCAGGTCGTAGGACAGGCCCAACTGAGCGACGCTCTGGCTCTTCATGCTCGCGAGCCCCACGCTTTGTGCGAGGCTGGTCAGATCGCCCGGGGCGTCGTTGAAGTTCACGTACTGATAAACGCCGGTTGCCGCGAACGCGCCGTGGAAGTACAGGAACTGGGCGCTCCACTTCTTCGCGCCGTTCTCACCTGCCGTATTGCCGAGGGCATACATGACGTTGGCGCTAAAGCCGTTGAAGTTCGGCGACGAATATTCCACCGCATTGTTCCAGCCCGAATCGCCGGCCACACCCTGGTCAGTGTTGTACGTCGGGAAGGTGCCGAGGCCGAGGTACGTATGCCACACCATCGGCGAGAATTCGTACGAGTCGACGAACGGGTTGAACAGGATCGTCGAGACGAACAGCGGCGTGGTCAGACGTCCAGCCGTGACCGTGCCGTACGGCGATTCGATACCGACATACGCGTTACGCGAAAAGAACGTATCGCCCGTGAAGCGGCCGTAAGCGCCGTTCTGCGCGAGGAAGAAGCCTTCCAGAGTGAAGATCGCCTTGTAGCCGTTGCCCAGATCCTCCGCCCCCTTCAAGCCCCAGTAGGAAGTCGACATACCGCCGCCCGACACTTCTGCTGCGCCCTTGCCGTCCGGGAATTTCTGGTCGCCGACCCATTCGTCGACCTGACCATAAAGTTGCACGCTCGATTGCGCGAACGCCGACGATGCGCCCCCGGCCAGCAGGCAAGCGATGACGCTGGTCTTGAGAGTCGTATTGAGCGCACGGCGGAAATTTGTATTCATGGGTTCTCCTGTCTTTGTCAAAAGGGTGTGGCTGCTGTGCGGCGGGGAAGCTCGCGCTAACGGTTTCTCGATCGTCCGTTAGATCAACGAGTTAATCTGGGCGGGACCATCTTTGCGGACCATTTTTGTGGACAAAAATATGGGTTGTTATTGCCGGTATATCGGTCCGATTAGTTTTGTCGTTTATCGGACTGATAAAGCGCGATTGGCTTTCGCCCGCACCACGGGATATCTCGCCCCGCAACGGGCTGGAAGGCCCGCCAGGACTGCAACGCAAAGACAGATAACGGATCAGGGACCGCGCCGATGACGGCCGGCCCGGTGAAGGACAAAATTTGAAGGTTCAGTAAGGTGCCGTGCGTCGTACTGTCATGAAAGTGTGGCGTGCATACGTCACTTGGACGGGCAGACAACGCACGGTATGACCGGGCGCAGGTTAGCTGACAGATTGAAAGCAGGAGAAAGTGGCTGGCGATGCCGTTCTCGTGACGGCGCGCAGGACGACCGGTCTCGAGCGAGCGGAGCGCGCAGGAGTCAACGAGGAGCGTTCAGGAAAAGGCTAGTTGCGGTAGGGCGACTGCCCCGGCGGCCGGTTCATATACTCCGGCGGGCGCGGGACGGGTCGAGTGGCGCCGCGCTCTTCGTTATAGCGCGCGACGTCGGCGCGGATCGAACCGGCGCGCACCATCGTTTCGTCCTCGGGCGGACGTGGCACCGAGCGAACCTCGGTGCTCACGGTAGTAATCGCGCCGGCGTACTGGAATCCGCCGCGCGGATCCGCGCGGGCGTCGCCCCTGTAGCCGCCGTAGCCACCGCCATTGCCGGCAACGCGTGATGATTGCCCGTTGGTGTAGCCGCCATGCGGTGTACCCGCGTTGCGCGCGACCCGGGCGTTGCGCTCAACTGATGCGCCACGCTCGGCGCGAGCGTCGTAAGCACGCGCATTATGCTGAGCGCCGGCATGAGCGAACCCGCCGCCGAAGCCACCGCCATGCGGTACTTGCGGCCCTCTGGCACAGGCGAGCGAACACAGCACAGTCAAGACTGCGCCCAACACCCAATGCCTGGTTCTCCACAACCCTGCGTCCACCATGATTCACCTGCCCGAAGACCCGCCTGAAGCCCGCCGTTCGAGCTGCGGCGAGGCTTGTTCCAGGATTTGCGTACCCGCTGCGGTCGATCCGCAACTTATGCATCCCATTGGCCTTTGAGCAGTAATTTATGGGTCGGTCGGAGGGGTGTCGAGCCAAAAAGTGTTAGGCCTGACACTGCGTTGTAACACCATGTTACTGCGACGTTTTTGCGCGACAAACGTCTTGCGCAAGGGGCAAATCAGGGTCTCCTGATTACCACCTGGAACGCCCCGAAATGCCCTCGCGCAGCCGCTCCGCCAAGCGGGTTTAGACACACCTCAGAGGCGCAATCCTCATCAATCGATTCCGCAAATGAATTTGATTTTTTAATCATGATCCGCTATTAATGGTCCCTTCCCCCTACAGCAAACGCCACGTGCCGCCACGCACGCGTGTCTGTATTTCCGCGTTACCCGCATCACCCGAATTGAGTTGAGATTGCGAAATGGCTCGCCCGAAACTGCTTCCCGATAACTTCACATTGTGCCTCGTCGGCACGGTGATCTTCGCCAGCCTGCTGCCCGTGCACGGGCAGGCCGCCGTCTGGTTCAACTGGCTGACGAATTTCGCCGTCGGGCTGCTGTTTTTTCTGCACGGCGCCAAGCTCTCACGCGAAGCGATCGTGGCGGGCGCGACCCATTGGCGTCTGCATATCGTCGTCCTGCTAAGCACGTTTGCGCTGTTTCCATTGCTCGGGCTCGCGCTCAAACCGCTCCTTTCGCCCCTTGTTACGCCTGCGCTCTACGCCGGCGTCCTCTTCCTCTGTACGCTGCCATCGACGGTCCAGTCGTCCATCGCGTTCACTTCGATTGCCAAAGGCAATGTGCCGGCTGCCGTGTGCAGCGCCTCGGCTTCGAGCCTGCTCGGTATCTTCATTACGCCGGCGCTCGTCAGCCTGGTCGTCACGAACCAGGCGGGCGGCGGCACGTCCGCATGGCACACGGTCTGGAATATCGTGCTGCAACTGCTGGTGCCGTTCGTGGCGGGGCAGTTGCTGCGGCCGATGCTCGGCAAGTGGATCGAGCGCCATCGCAGCGTGACGAAGTTCGTCGATCAGGGTTCGATCCTGCTGGTGGTGTACGGCGCCTTCAGCGAGGCCGTCACGGAAGGCCTGTGGCGCCATACCTCGCTGGGCGCGCTGGGTGGCCTCGTGCTCATCAACGCTGTACTGCTGGCGCTTGCGCTGGCCGTCACGATGTTCACGAGCAAACGGCTCGGCTTTAATCGCGCGGACCAGATCACCATCATCTTCTGCGGTTCGAAAAAGAGTCTCGCCTCCGGCGTGCCGATGGCAAAGGTCATCTTTGCTTCGCACGCGGTGGGGGCTGCCGTGCTGCCGCTGATGCTGTTTCACCAGATCCAGCTGATGGTATGCGCCGCTCTCGCGCAGCGCTGGGGCGCGCGCGATACGAGCGCTGAAACTCGCGCGGCCGCAGAGGACCACCCCGCGGCGGCCGTTGCGCGACGCTAACGCGCCAAACCTGTCGAACAAAAGATTCATAAAGCGCCCTCCCTGAGCCTGTCTGAACAAAGCCGCCTTCGCGCGGCTTTTCCGCTATTTCACGCCGAAATACTCGCGCCGTCGCCCTGGCCTGATGGCATAGGCGCAATGCAAACAAGACGGCCGGGTGAACCGGATTCCATTCCGACCCGCGCCAGGATACGGCGCGGGCGCACCACGTCAGTGCGTCTTGTCATTAAAAATTCACTTAATTTCCCTGCGGCGTTGCCGATAAGCCGACGGTTCACCGCTTTGGCCGAATGCCATGCCACTTCGCTCGCCCCCTCGTTCTGCCGCGCCCAGCATCGAGGATTTGATCGCCCGGCGTGATTTGTCCGCAGTATTTCAACCGATCGTGGATTTCGACGACGGGGCGATCCTGGGCTACGAAGGGCTGATTCGCGGACCTGCCGGCTCGCCGCTGGAGACACCATTCGCGTTGTTCGCCTTGGCAAACACCGAGGGCCGCGTGCTCGAACTGGAGCGCGCCGCCGCGCTCATCTGCGTGCGGGCATTCGCGCAGTCGGCCTGCGAGGGCAAGCTGTTTCTGAATTTCAGCGCGGGTGCGCTGCGCCAGCTCGCCGAGGCCCGCGAGGACACCCTCGGGCTGCTGCGGCAAGCGGGCGTGGACCCAGAGCGCATCGTGATCGAGCTGACGGAACAAAGCGCGATTCCCGACATCGGCCAGTTCCTGTCGGCACTGACGAGCTTGCGCACAGCCGGCGCGCAATTCGCGCTCGACGACTATGGCACCGCGAATGCCAGCATGAATCTGTGGGTGCGCCTGCGGCCGGACGTCGTGAAGATCGACCGGTTCTTTATTCACGACATTGCAAGTGACCCGCTGAAGTTCGAGGCCGTGCGCGCCATGCAGCAGTTCGCCAGCGCGAGCGGCGCAAAGCTGGTAGCCGAGGGCATCGAAAACGAAGCGGATCTGATCGTGCTGCGCGACATGGGCATCAACTGCGGGCAGGGTTATTTCTTCGGCCGCCCTAATGCAAAGCCTGCCCGCATGGTGACGGACGACGCCCGCAAGGCGATTCGCGCCGGGCACATTGCCGTGTTTCCGGAAGCGACGCGCGCGGTCAGCGCATCACCTTCGGGCGGCATGGCGTCGGCCAAGATGATGGTGCATGCGCCTGCGTTGCCGCGCGAGGCCACCAACAACGAGGTGCTCGAACTGTTCAACCGCTTGCCTGATCTGCACGCGGTCGCCGTGGTCGAAAACGAAGAGCCAGTGGCGTTGATCAACCGGCGCGCCTTCATGGAGCGCTACGCGTTGCCGTACCACCGCGAGCTGTTCGGCAAGCGCCCCTGCTTGCTGTTTGCGAACGCGTCGCCGGTGATCATCGAAAAATCAATGACGGTCGAGCAGATGGCCAAGCTGCTAGCGAGCGACGACCAGCGGTATCTCGCCGATGGCTTCGTCATCACCGACAACGGTAAATACGCGGGCCTCGGCACCGGCGAGAACCTGGTGCGTGCCGTCACCGAAGTGCGCATCGAAGCGGCGCGCTACGCGAACCCGCTGACCTTCCTGCCCGGCAACATTCCGATCAGCTCGCACATCGCGCGGCTGCTCGGCCACGACGCCGGCTTCTACGCCTGCTATGTCGACCTGAACCATTTCAAGCCCTTTAACGACCAGTACGGCTACTGGCAGGGCGACGAAGTGCTGAAGTTCGCGGCCGCCGTGCTGGCCGACGTGTGCGATCCCACCCGTGACTTTCTCGGCCACGTTGGCGGCGACGACTTCCTGATCCTGTTCCAGAGTGACGACTGGCGCGAGCGCGTATTGCGCGCGATCCAGCTGTTCAACGAAGGCGCGCAACGCTTCTACGCGCCCGAGGACCGGCTCGCGGGCGGCATCCACGGCGAAGACCGGCGTGGCAATGCGACCTTCTTCAGCTTTGTGACCATGGCGATCGGCTGCGTGCACATTGAGTCCCATGTCGGTCCGACGCTGTATAGCAGCGAGGAAGTCGCCTCGGTGGCGGCGCTCGCAAAGCGGCGCGCGAAGCAGGACCCGGGCGGATTCGTGCTGATCGGGGCGGATGAGAGCGACGCGCTGTTGCAGGGGCACACCGACGCGCGCCACGCGGCGTTCGACTGAGACGACGGCCGCCACGCCTGCTCGACCGAGGGGCGCCCCGGACATCGGCTTTCGCAAGAGCAGCGGTTCGGTAGCCTCGCGCTGTCGACTGCGGCTCTTCAACCCGCCGGACAATGCTTCGGACTCCTACTATTCACCCCTAAAAACTCACTTTTCCCGCAAATTCAGCCTCATGTTTAGTTGATTTTACTAAACACAATGAAACCGCCTTTATTCCTTATATACGGG
The DNA here is from genome assembly GCF_050436645.1 of Paraburkholderia sp. GAS33. Taxonomy (NCBI): domain Bacteria; kingdom Pseudomonadati; phylum Pseudomonadota; class Betaproteobacteria; order Burkholderiales; family Burkholderiaceae; genus Paraburkholderia; species Paraburkholderia sp. GAS33. Next base: position 419,611 of record NZ_JBNDMP010000005.1, on the reverse strand, counting down.
TATTTACGCGTACCGATTCGCATGAGTGCAGGGATATTTACGCCAGTTTTACTATACAATCCCCCGAAATCAACTTAGCCAGCGGCCAGCACTGCGCTCGCCGCCCACCCAGATGGCCACAACCATCCGCGATGTCGCCCGCGCCGCCAGCGTGTCGATCGGCACCGTCTCCCGCGCGCTGAAGAATCAGCCAGGCCTCTCCGACGCCACCCGCCTGCGGGTCGTCGAGGCCGCGCGTCAGCTCGGTTACGACCCGGCCCAGTTGCGCCCGCGCATCCGCCGGCTGACCTTTCTGTTGCACCGCCAGCACAATAATTTCGCCGCCAGCCCGTTCTTCTCGCACGTGCTGCACGGTGTCGAAGACGCCTGCCGCGAGCGCGGCATCGTGCCCTCCGTGCTGACTGCAGGACCCACGGAAGATGTGATCCAGCAGATGCGCCTGCACGCGCCCGACGCGGTCGCCGTCGCCGGCTTCGTCGAGCCTGAAACGCTCACTACGCTCGTCGCCATGCAGCGCCCGCTCGTGCTGATCGACCTGTGGGCGCCGGGGCTGCGGTCAGTCAACCTCGACAACGCGGCCGGCGCGGCGCTGGCGATGCGCCATCTGTTCCAGCACCGCTACAAGCGCATCGCCTTCATCGGTGGCTCGCTCGCCCATTTCAGCATCGCGCAGCGTGCGCTCGGCTACCGGCGCGCGTTCTTCGAAGCGGGTCTGCTGTTCGACCCCTCGCTTGAAGTGACCATCGACGCCGGGCTCGACCCCGACACCGGCGCCGCGCTCGCCATGCAACGCGTACTCGATGCACCCGGCGAGCGTCCCGACGCCGTATTTGCCTACAACGACGCCGCCGCGCTTGCTGCGCTGCGCGTCTGCCTCGCACGTGGCCTGCGCGTTCCGCAGGACATCGCGATCATCGGTTTCGACGACATCCCTGCCGCCGCTCACGCCACCCCGCCACTGTCGACGATCGCCGTCGACAAGGAAGCGCTCGGCCGGCGCGGCGTCGAACTGCTGCTTGAAGAGTCGCCCACGCAACTCGAAGTCCACCTGCCCGTTCATCTCATCGCACGTGCCAGTACCTCGGTGAAAACACCATGACACAATCCGATCAGCTTCATCCCGACCATCCCGATCACGCAGGCGCCGCGACGCCCAAGGCGCCCGCTGTCGCCAGCTTCCGCGAGCGCGAATTTCTGCTCTCGCACATCCAGGACACCTTGCGCTTCTACGCGCCCAACGTGTTCGACCCGAGCGGCGGCTTTTATCACTTCTTCAGCGACGACGGTTCGATCTACAACCGCACGACGCGGCATCTCGTCAGCAGTTGCCGCTACGTGTTCAACTACGCGATGGCGTATCGCGAGTTCGGCGATCCGCAGCACCTCGAATACGCGCGCCACGGCCTGAATTTCCTGCGGGACGTGCACTGGGACGCCGAACTCAAGGGCTACGACTGGGAGTTCGACTGGCGCGACGGCACCAAGCACGTACTCGACGCCACCCGTCATTGCTATGGACTCGCCTTCGTGCTGCTGGCCTATTCGCATGCCGCGATGGCCGGCATCGAAGAAGCGAAGCCGATGATCGGCGCCACCTTCGAGCTGATGGAGCACCGCTTCTGGGATGCCGCCGCCGGCCTCTACGCCGACGAAGCGACGCCCGACTGGCGCGTGAGCTCGTACCGCGGCCAGAACGCCAACATGCACACCACCGAGGCGTTGCTCGCCGCCTACGAGGCAACCGGCCATCTGGTGTATCTGGATCGTGCCGAACGCGTGGCGTCGAACATCACGCTGCGTCAGGCCAAGCTCTCCCAGGGTCTCGTGTGGGAACATTTCCACGCAGACTGGTCGGTGGACTGGCACTACAACGAGGAAGACAGCTCGAACATTTTCCGTCCGTGGGGTTTCCAGCCCGGTCACCAGACAGAGTGGGCGAAGCTTCTGCTGATCCTCGAGCGCCATCGCCCGCTGCCGTGGCTGTTGCCGCGCGCCATCGAACTCTTCGACGCGGCCATGACGCACGCCTGGGACGACGATCACGGCGGCCTCTACTACGGCTTCGGCCCGGACGGCACGGTCTGCGATCACGACAAGTATTTCTGGGTCCAGGCTGAGACCTTCGCGACCGCCGCGCTGCTCGGCAAGCGCACCGGCAACGAACGCTTCTGGGACTGGTACGACGAGATCTGGCGCTATAGCTGGACGCACTTCGTCGACCACAAATACGGCGCGTGGTATCGCATCCTGACCTGCGACAATCGCAAGTACAGCGATGAAAAAAGCCCGGCCGGCAAGACCGACTATCACACGATGGGTGCATGCTACGAAGTGCTGATGCATGCACTGCCGCACGCCCCATCCAACACAACTGAATCCGCACGGTGAGCACCATGAGCGCGAGCACTGAACTTCCCCTCTTCGTTTCGCCCGGCGACATCCTGACCGACCTCGTGCGCACCGGCGACTCGCAATGGCTATCGCGCCCAGGCGGCGCGGGCTGGAACGTCGCCCGCGCGGTCGCGCGGCTCGGCCTGCGGACCGCCTGCGTCGGCTCGCTCGGCACCGACAATTTCTCCGACGAGCTCTGGGACGCCAGCGTCGCTGCCGGTCTCGACATGCGCTTCATGCAGCGCGTAGAACGACCGCCGCTGCTGGCGATCGTTCATCAGACGCACCCGCCGGCGTACTTCTTCATGGGTGAGAACGGCGCCGACCTCGCCTTCGATCCCTCGAAGCTGCCGGAAGGCTGGATGGGCCAGGTGAAGTGGGCGCACTTCGGCTGCATCAGTCTCGTGCGCCAGCCGCTCGGCAACACGCTCGCCACGCTCGCCGCGCAGTTGCGCGAACGCGGCGTGAAGATCAGCTTCGACCCGAATTACCGCAATCTGATGGCGCACGGCTATGAGCCGACGCTGCGCAAGATGGCCGCGCTCGCCGACCTCATCAAGGTCTCGGACGAAGACCTGGGCCTGCTGTTCAAGACCAGCGAAGCCGACGCGCTCGCCCAGCTGCGAGCGATGAATCCGAAGGCGACCGTGCTCGTCACGCGTGGCTCGGAGAAGGCCACGCTGATCGAAGGCGACACGATCATCGAAGCCCAACCGCCGCGTGTCGAAGTGGCGGATACGGTCGGCGCGGGCGACGCGTCGATTGGCGGCCTGCTGTTCAGCCTGATGACGGCGCCACAACGCGGCTGGCCGGAGCATCTCGCCTTCGCGCTGGCAGCCGGCGCGGCCGCTTGCCGTCATGCCGGTGCGCACTCGCCGTCGCTCGATGAAGTGGTGGCGTTGCTGCAGGGGTGAGCTGCGCGGCGCGCCGACATTTGGCGCGCTAACCAGGGTGTCACACAGATGGCCGGTGAGTCCCGAATCGGCGTGCTAGGATGGAATCTCCCCCTTGCTGGAGAAGCATCATGGAGGACGTCACCTACACCAAAGGACTCTACACGGCCGTTGCCACGGTGCAGCCGGCAGACGGTGGAGCGTACCGCGGTTTCGTCACGCTCTCGCGCGACGAGGGCGGCGAGCTGGAGAACACAGTCTACGAAGTCGAGGCCACCTCGACCACCGAGGAAGAAGCCCTCGAAGAAGCCAAAGCGCTGGCTCATCGCATCCTCGGCGAAATCGAATTCTAGGCAGGCACCCCACATGCTGGTGCCGTTGGTGCCGGCAGCACGTTCGCGCTGCGTGGCGCTTTTCTGGAAACAACCGGCTGGAGGCGATAATGGCTGAACAGCTCTTCCTCTATGGCGTGTACTCGATTCACGTGCGCCCCCTCGAGTTACAAGGTGCGCGATGGGATGCGGAATTTGAAATCCGTCATCTCGAACGCGCGGTGCAGGCGTGGAAAACGGTCGGCGGCGACGCCGGCTACGCCGGTGAAACCGAAGCGATTGAAGCGGCCCATCAACAGGCGGTCACGGATATCGAACACGGCGCGGGAATTCCGAAACCGCGCACTTTCCCGTGATGGCGTGAGTTCGCACGAGGCGGACTGAGGCCGCATTGCGACGCGCGGTGAAGCGCCCAAAATCTGCAAGGGCACGCCGTGCGGCGTGCTACGCTTTGCGCGTTTTCATGCCGACAAACACGCAATGGCCACCAATACGTCAGACCGCACGACCGGCCCAAGCTCGGGGCCGCCCCCTGGCCTCGGCTCCATGCCCGGCACCGGCGCGAGCACCCACTCGGCCGCTGCGGACGCCGAGGCCACGTCGCGCAAGCGGCTGCCTCGTGGCAGCCGCGAGATTCCATTCGGTTCGCGCACGATCATTGCGCACGGCATGCCGGTCCGCTTCTGGCAGGACATTTACCACAGCGCGCTAGTGGTCAAATGGCCCGTGTTCTTCGTGTCGCTGGCGTTGATGTTCCTGCTGCTCAACGCCACGTTCGCTTCGCTCTACATGCTCGGCACGAAGCCGATTGCCAATCAGTTTCCCGCCGGCTTTGGCGGCGCGTTCTTCTTCAGCGTCGAAACGCTCGCGACAGTCGGCTACGGCGACATGCATCCACAGACGGTCTACGCCCACTGGATCGCCACGCTCGAAATTTTCGTCGGCATGTCAGGCATCGCCTTGGCGACCGGCCTGATCTTCGCGCGCTTCTCGCGGCCGCGCGCCAGGATCATGTTTTCGCGCTACGCCGTAGTGCGGCCTATCGACGGTCACATGACACTGATGGCGCGCGCGGCGAACGGCCGGCAGAACCTGATCGCCGAGGCGCACGGCAGAATGCGCCTGATGCGCGTCGAAACCTCTCCCGAGGGCTACACGTTACGCAAGCTCTATGACCTGACGCTCGTACGCGATCAGCATCCCGCGTTTCTGTTTAGCTGGACCCTGATGCATATCATCGACGAGACGAGCCCGTTGTTCGGTGAGACGGCCGAGTCGATGAAGGCGCGCGAAGCGTCCTTGCTGATTTCCATCGAAGGCGCGGACGACCAGACCGCGCAAACCATGCAGGCGCGTCATACCTGGGAAGCTGATGCGATTCGCTGGCAGTACAAGTATGTCGACCTGCTACGTGAAGAAGAAGGGGTTAGCCATATCGATTACGTCCACTTCGACGAAGTCGAACCGCTTGAACCCATGGCGCCGCCGGTCCCAGCCGCCGCGATCGACCCACGGGCGGTGCCAGGCGCGTAGGGTAAATAAGGCCCCGTTGGGTTCGATGGCAGATCTATCTCAAAACCGGCCGAATTCGCGAAGTACTTCACTGCTTTGCGTGAGCAAACCTGGAAACTAGCAATAATTTTCTCCAATCGGCGCTAAAAAATAGAGTCTCTTTCGACGCGAAGCCTTTGTGGTCCCCATCCACTTCGCGCGGACGCATAAAAACGGAGACTCGCCATGACCGCCCGCTTGCCCATCGAAGGCACGCCCGCCCTCGCCGATTACAAGCTGACCGATAACCTCACCGCCACCCGCGGCCGCATTTTTCTGACCGGCACGCAGGCGCTGGTGCGTCTCGTGTTGATGCAACGCGCGCTCGACAAGGCGCGTGGCATGAATACGGCGGGCTTCATCAGCGGCTATCGCGGCTCGCCGCTCGGTATGGTCGATCAGCAATTGTGGAAGGCGAACAAACTGCTCGCAGCGAGCGATGTCCGCTTCCTGCCGGCGATCAACGAAGAACTCGGTGGCACCGCCGTGCTCGGCACGCAGCGGGTCGAATCGGATCCGGAGCGCACCGTCGAAGGTGTGTTTGCGATGTGGTACGGCAAGGGTCCTGGCGTTGACCGCGCCGGCGACGCGCTCAAGCATGGCAACGCCTACGGCTCGTCGCCGCATGGTGGCGTGCTGGTGGTCGCGGGCGACGATCACGGCTGTGTGTCGTCGTCGATGCCGCATCAAAGCGACTTTGCAATGATGGCCTGGCATATGCCGGTGGTGAATCCGTCCAACGTCGCCGACATGCTGGAGTTCGGGCTGTATGGCTGGGCGCTGTCGCGCTTTTCGGGCGCATGGGTGGGCTACAAGGCAATTTCGGAAACCGTCGAATCGGGCTCGACGGTCGATCTCGATGCGCTGCAAACGCAATGGACCGCTCCGCAAGATTTTGTCGAACCCGCCGGTGGTCTGCATAACCGCTGGCCCGATCTGCCGAGTCTCACCATCGAAGCCCGGCTCGCGGCCAAGCTCGATGCAGTTCGCCATTTTGCACGCAGCAACAGCATCGACAAATGGATCGCACCGAGTCCGCATGCGAACGTGGGCATCGTCACCTGCGGCAAGGCGCATCTGGACCTGATGGAAGCGCTGCGCCGGCTCGATCTCACGGTCGCCGATCTCGAAGCGGCAGGCGTGCGGATCTACAAGGTTGGACTGTCGTTCCCACTGGAGATGACGCGCATCGACACGTTCGTCGAAGGTCTCTCCGAAGTGCTCGTGATCGAGGAAAAGGGTCCGGTCATCGAACAGCAGATCAAAGACTATCTGTACAACCGGCAGGACGGCGCGCGTCCGGTGGTGATCGGCAAGCATGCGCAGGACGGGTCGTCACTGCTGTCGTCGCTTGGTGAGTTGCGGCCCTCGCGCATCCTGCCGGTGTTCGCGAACTGGCTCGCGCGGCACAAGCCCGCGCTCGATCGCCGTGAGCGTGTGGTCGATCTGGTGGCGCCGAAAATTCTCTCGAACGCCGCCGATGCCGTGAAGCGCACGCCGTACTTCTGCTCCGGCTGCCCGCACAACACGTCGACGAAGGTGCCGGAAGGTTCGATCGCGCAAGCGGGTATCGGCTGCCACTTTATGGCCTCGTGGATGGAACGCGACACCACCGGCCTGATCCAGATGGGCGGCGAAGGCGTCGACTGGGCCTCGCATTCGATGTTCACGAAAACGCGCCACGTCTTCCAGAACCTCGGTGACGGCACGTATTTCCACTCGGGCATTCTGGCGATCCGCCAGGCAGTCGCGGCGAAAGCCACCATCACCTACAAGATTCTCTATAACGATGCGGTCGCGATGACGGGCGGTCAACCGGTCGACGGCAGCATCTCGGTGCCGCAAATCGCGCGTCAGGTGGAAGCGGAAGGCGTGTCGCGCTTTGTCGTGGTCAGCGACGAGCCGGAAAAGTACGACGGTCATCACGACCTGTTCCCGAAGGGCACCACGTTTCATCACCGCAGCGAGCTCGACGCAGTGCAGCGCGTGCTACGCGATATCGACGGCGTCACCGTGCTGATCTACGACCAGACCTGTGCGGCCGAAAAGCGTCGTCGCAGGAAGAAAGGCGAGTTTCCCGATCCGGACAAACGCCTCTTTATCAACGAAGAGGTCTGCGAAGGATGCGGCGATTGCGGCGTGCAATCGAACTGCCTGTCGGTCGAACCGGTTGAAACTGCGCTCGGCCGTAAGCGCCGCATCGAACAGTCGTCGTGCAACAAGGACTTTTCCTGCGTGAACGGCTTCTGTCCGAGCTTTGTGACGATCGAAGGCGGCAAGCTCAAGAAGGCCGCGGGCGTGGCATTCGATGCAGCGGCGCTGGCTGCGCGCGTCGATGTCCTGCCGGTGCCGGCCACCCAGCTCGACGCCGCACCGTACGACATTCTCGTGACGGGCGTCGGCGGCACGGGCGTCGTGACGGTGGGCGCGCTGATCAGCATGGCTGCGCATCTGGAGGGCAAGAGCGCTTCCGTACTCGACTTCATGGGCTTCGCGCAGAAAGGCGGCTCGGTGCTCTCGTTCGTGCGCTTTGCAGCACGAGATGAATGGCTCAATCAGGTGCGCATCGATACGCAGCAGGCCGACGTGCTGCTGGCGTGTGACATGGTTGTAGGGGCGAGTTCCGATGCACTGCAGACTGTCCGTCACGGTCGCACACGGATTGTCGTGAATACCCATGCGATTCCGAATGCAACCTTCGTGCAGAACCCGGACGCGAACCTGCACGCCGGCGCGCTGATCGACAAGATGCGTCACGCGGCAGGTGAAGAGCGTATGTCGGCATGCGATGCGCAGGCCCTCGCCACCCGTTTCCTTGGCGATACGATCGGCGCGAACATCCTGATGCTCGGTTTTGCGTGGCAGCTCGGCTTGGTGCCGGTGTCGTTTGCCGCGATGATGCGCGCGATTGAATTGAACAATGTCGCAGTGCAGATGAATCAGCTGGCGTTTTCGATCGGCCGCCTCGCGGCGGCTGATCCGGCGGCACTCGAAGCATTGTGGCAAGCTCGGCACGGTGCGCTACAACCGCTGCGCATCGATACGGTGGATGAACTGGTCGCGCATCGCGAAGCGCGTCTTGCCGTGTATGGCGGCGAGGCTTATGTGAAGCGCTATCGCGCGCTGGTGGATGCGGCACGGCGTGCCGAGGCGAGTGTCGGTGGAGCTTCATCAGGCGAGCGTGTGACGCGTGCAGTTGCGACGACTTTCTACCGTCTGCTGGCTGTGAAGGACGAATACGAAGTGGCGCGCCTGCATACGGATAGCGCGTTCCGGGCGTCGCTGGAAGCGCAATTCGAAGGCGTCGCGGGCAAGGACTTCGGTGTGAAATTCAACCTCGCTCCGCCCACGTTGTCGAGTCCCAGGCATGGCGCGAATCCGGTGAAGAAGACATTCGGTCAATGGCTGTGGCCGGTGCTTGGCACGATGGCGAAATTCCGTGGGCTGCGCGGCACGATGCTCGATCCGTTTGGCCGCACACTGGAACGCCGGATGGAACGCGAACTGGCGGACGATTACGAAACCACCCTGCAACGAGCGTTTGCGAAGCTCGAGGCAGGTAATGTCGAGGAGGTCGTCAAGCTAGCGGATCTGCATGCTCGTGTGCGTGGATACGGGCATGTGAAGCTGGCGAATCTGGCCGGTGTGAAGCGTTCCGAACGCGAACTGGCTGCGAGGCTGCAGATCGAAGCGGCGACGGGCGCTGCGGTCAAGCAGGCGCTGGAAGAGGCAAAGGGTGCTGGAACCTTGCGAGGGATTCCGGTGGTTGTGGCGAAGTGAATCTGAAAAGGTGCGGGCCGCCGCGGGGGTGATTCGTCGCGAACATCAGGACAGGGAACGATCCTACGTCGCCTCCAGTGCAGCCCGCACACGCGCAATCTTCTGCGGATCCAGCGGCGCCAGCCCATTCCCGTCAATCCGCACGCCCGAGCCGAAGTGCACCGCCTTGACGCGGGTGGACTGAACGAATCCGGCCAAGGCATCCACCGTCAAACCTGCACCAGCCAGCACAGTGCAGTGCGAACCCGCCGCCTGCTGCAACAGCGTTCGAATCATCTCTTCGGCTTGCAGCACCGACGGCTTGCCGCCCGAGGTCAGCACATTCGTGACCGCGTCGAACCCGAGCAGTACATCGAGCGCCTCATGCAGATCGCGGGTTTCATCGAACGCACGGTGGAACGTGATCGCAAGACCATCCGCCGCGTCGATCGCCCGCGCTAAACCCTCGCGGTCAATCTCGCCGTCAGGAGTCAGCATCCCGATCACCACGCCGCTCGCGCCCGCTGCGGCGACCGCCCGCACGTCGCGCAACATCACCGCAAAGTCATCGTCGTCGAACACGAACGAACGGCTGTGCGGCCGCACGATCACATTCACAGGAATATCGACGGCCGCCGTCACGGCCTCGATCAACCCGAGACTGGGCGTCAAGCCGCCTTCGCCCATGCCCGTAATCAACTCGAGCCGGTCGGCTCCCGCCTGCGCGGCAAGCCGCGCGTCGGCGACCGTGGTGGCGATGACTTCCAGCAAAACGTGGGATTCGGACATGGCGGCAAATCGGCGTCGCTAAAACCGACATTATCTCAGGGCCGCTATTCCTCCACCCAATCGATATCCCCGCACAGCACACATGTCTGCTCACCGACATGCGTCACCACCGACAGCGTCACGCACGGCAATGCCTCGTTGATCGACAGGTACGGCCGGGTCACATGCACCCTGTCCGGCGCATTGATCGCCGCGCGAAAATATGGCCGCCGCAACCAGTTCGCCCCCTGGGCATCGGCGAGTGGCAAAAAGCGCGTCTCATGCGAGGCCCGGTCGGCGCGCAGCACCACGTTGCGTCCCGCCTGACGGCCTTTCTCGTCGAGCAAAAAGCAACGTGCCGCGTGATCGAGCGCGAGGAAGTTCCAGCACACCTCATCGAGCAGCTCGCCGGCCGCGAGCCGCTCCGCCGCGCGTTCGAACGCGCGGATATACGGCGCCAGCCGGCTCGCATTGCGCCGCTCGCGTGCTTCAGTCTGGTCGCGATAGCGCTCGGTGACCTCGCTGATGCAGATCACGGCCTGCGCGCTGTCCGCGGCACCCGGGTTCGGCCGGCCAAAGAAAAAGCCCTGCACGAAATCGGCGTTGCAGCCGAGCGCCATCTGCGCCTCGTGCTCAGTCTCCACGCCTTCGATCAGCACGAGCTTGCCCGCTTCGTGCAGCAGCGCGACGAGGCCCGGCAGAATTGTCGCCATGTCGGCGCGATGTGCGGCATGCGAGAGCATGATGCGATCGAGCTTGACGATGTCGGGGTTCAGTTGCCAGATCCGTTCGACGTTCGAATGTCCCGCGCCGAAATCGTCCAATGCAATCAGGAAGCCGAGTTCACGGAACTTGCGCACCGCATCCGCGAGCCGCTCCAGGTCTTCCGCGCGTTGCTCCAGCACCTCCAGCACAATGCGCCGCGGCGACAGATCAAGCCGCCGCAGATTCGCGAGCAGCGCGGCGGCATGGTACGGATCGGTCAACGCCCCCGGATGGACATTGAGAAACAGCCACTCCTTCTCGGCGCCGAGCACCTTGAAGTTCTCCAGATGCAGCGCCTGCGCCAGCCGGTCCACCTGCAGCACGTCGCCAATCCGCGCCGCCTGGCCGAACACGTCGAGCGGCGACACCGGCCGGTCGAGCGCGTCGTGGGCGCGCAGCAAACCTTCGTAGCCGACCGCGCGCATATGCGACAAACTGAAGATCGGCTGAAACACGCTCGTCAGCTCCAGATCCCCGTGCCGCACCGAATACCGCTCGAGCCCCGAGGTCACACTCACCTCGAAGCCGTGCGGTGCGGCGGCCGTTCTTTCCTGTTGCGCAATCGTCATGCATTCCTCTCACGCGAGAGCCGGGCCGGTCCAACCGCGGAGGCGAACACCCACAGCGCCGGTTCTCAAAATGTGCGTCATCGATACTCCATAAGCAAGGTCCGTGCGCACGCTGGCGCACGTTCAAGCGAAGTTTGCATGCGGCGCTGCACCGACTAAAGCTGCCGGCGTTGCGTCCGGGCGCATAACGCACCGATTCGGTGCGTCGCCGTTACCCAAAAAACGCTATTTGCGGAGCATGAATTGTCCTGAGCAGCGCGCTTCAACCGGTAAGGCGTGCCGCCGGGTCGAGACCTCGGGCTAAACTTCGGCCTTATGTCCCCAGTCAGAACACCCGCGGCCTACGCACAAAACCCGCTGTCTTCTCCTTAAACGAGCCAGATGGAAATTGTCTTCACTGTCCTGATCCTCCTGCTTGCGGTGGCCGCCTCCGGTGCCGTTCGCGTGATGCCGGTCAAGTTGCCGCTCCCGCTCGTACAGATCGTCCTCGGCGCCCTGCTCGCGTGGCCCAGGCTAGGGCTGCACGTCACCTTCGATTCGGAAATCTTCATGATGCTCTTCATTCCGCCGCTTTTGTTCGCGGACGGATGGCGCATCCCCAAGCGCGAGTTCTTCATGGCGCGCCGCGCGATCCTGCTGCTCGCGCTCGGACTCGTCTTCATGACGGTGCTGGCGGTCGGCTATTTCGTGCACGCGCTGGTGCCGGCTATCTCGCTGCCCGTCGCCTTCGCGCTGGCTGCCGTGCTCTCGCCGACCGACGCGGTCGCGCTGACCGGCATCGCGGGCAAGAACCGGATTCCGGGGCAACTGATGCACATCCTGGAGGGTGAGGCGCTGATGAACGATGCGTCGGGCCTCGTTGCGCTGAAGTTCGCCATCGCAGCCGCGTTGACCGGTGTGTTCTCGCTGCGCGACGCCTCGATCAGTTTCGTGATCATCGCGCTCGGCGGGCTCACGACAGGTGCCGTGGTGAGCTGGCTGTTCAGCTTCGTGTCCGCGCGTTTTCTGAGCGTGATGGAGAACGGCGACCCGGCACCGGGCGTCGTGATGACACTGCTGATCCCGTTCGCGGCCTATCTGTTTGCCGAGCATTTCGGCTGGTCCGGAATACTCGCAGCGGTCGCCGCCGGGATGATGATGAACTACACCAGCATCGCGCATGCGGGGCCGGTCGCGGAGCGGGTGCGGGCCAACAGCACATGGGCAATGATCGAATTCGTCTTCAATGGCATGGTGTTCATTCTGCTCGGGCTACAGTTTCCGCATATCCTCGGCCGGGCGTTGATCGACGCACACGAGACCAGCAATGAGCAGGTGCTATTGCTGATCGGCTATATCGCCGCAGTGGCGGTTGCGCTGTATGCGCTGCGCTTTGTGTGGGTATGGCTGCTGCGCTGGTATGCGAGCCGCGGCGCCGCGAAGCAGGGCATGGCGAACGCGGTGCCCGGCCTGCGGACCGTCACGATCACGACGGTGGCCGGCGTGCGCGGTGCAGTGACGATGGCCGGTGTGCTGTCACTGCCGGAGACGTTGCCCAACGGGATGGCGCTGCCGGGACGCGATCTGGCGATCTTCATCGCGGCGGGCGTGATCCTCGTGTCGCTGCTCGTGGCGGTGGTGGGGTTACCGCTGCTGCTGCAGGGCTGGCGGCGCGGGCGCGATCCACATGCAGCCGAGGAACGGCACGCGCGCAAACTCGCGGCGCAAGCGGCGATTCGCGCCGTCGACGATCTGCACGAGACCGCGAGCGCCGATCTCGACGAATCGGCTGCGGCCTATGCGACCGATGTGACGGCACGCGTGATGGATATCTACCGTCGCCGTCTCGCAACCCTCGGCGATGCGACTACGCCTCCGAGCGAGCAGGCCCGCCGCGCCGAGGCGCTGGAGTTTCAGATGAAGCTGGCTGCGATTCGCGCGGAACGCGCGGTGCTGCTGTCGCTGCGCAACACGCAGAAGATCAACGACGAAACACTTAACAAGCTGATGCGCGAAGTGGATCTGTCGGAGACGGCGCTGATCACGCGCGGCGTGGCGCGCGCGTGAACGTAGACGCGCGCTCATGACTCGGTCAGTCGTCGGCTCGCTGATTGATCCACGCGCCTCCCGGGCGACGCACCTGGCTCTGACGCGGCTAGCGTGCGCTCACAGAGCCGGTTGCTGTGCGGGCTTGCGGCGCAGCAAAGCGTAAAGAATGATCGCGCCAAAGGTAGCAGTCCCAATGCCACCAAGCGCAAAACCGCCCAGCTTCAGCGAGAAGTCCCCTGCGCCCAGTACGAGCGTGACGGCCGCGACGATCAGATTGCGGTTGTCGGAGAAGTCCACCTTGTTGACCACCCAGATGCGCGCGCCTGTCACCGCAATCAGCCCGAACACCACAATCGACACGCCGCCCAGCACCGGTCCCGGAATCGTCTGGATCACCGCACCGAACTTCGGCGAAAAGCCGAGCACCAGCGCAATCAGCGCGGCGATCACGAACACCAGCGTCGAGTAGATTTTCGTCACGGCCATCACGCCGATGTTTTCCGCGTAGGTCGTGACACCCGTGCCGCCGGCGAAACCCGAGACGATGGTGGCGAGACCGTCGCCAATGAATGCGCGGCCTACGTAACGATCGAGATTCTGACCGGTCATCGCGCTTACGGCCTTGATGTGGCCGAGATTCTCTGCGACGAGGATCACCGCGATCGGCGCCAGCAAGGTCATTGCCTGCGCGTTGAAAACCGGTGCCGTGAAATGCGGCATGCCGAACCACGCGGCGTTGGCGACAATCGAGAAGTCGATCGGCTTGCCCATGCCGAGACCGTTCGTGACGATCGCGTAGATCACGTAGGCGGCCAGCAGGCCGACCAGGATCAGCAAGCGCTGCAGCATGCCGCGTGCAAACACGGCGACCGCCGCGACGCACAGCACGGTGACGAGCGCCATCCACGAATCGAAGTTGCTGCCGCTCACGCCCTTGACGGCGATCGGCGCGAGGTTCAACCCGATCACGCAGACAATCGCGCCCGTGACGAGCGGCGGCATCAGCGTCTCGATCCACTTCGTGCCGACCGCCGAAACGATCAGCCCGATGATCGCGTACACCACGCCGCACGCGACGATCCCGCCGAGCGCCACCGGGATGTTGCTGTTCAAACCGTGTCCACCGTAGCCGGTCACGGCGATCACGAGGCCGATGAAGGCAAAACTCGAGCCGAGATAGCTCGGCACACGGCCACCCACCACGACGAAAAACAGCAGTGTGCCGATCCCCGACATGAAGATGCACAGGTTCGGGTCGAAGCCCATCAGCAGCGGCGCGAGCACAGTCGACCCAAACATGGCGACGACGTGCTGGATGCCCATCGCCAACATCTGCGGCCAGGCGAGCCGTTCATCGGTGTTGACGACGCGGCCCTCAACGGCGCTCGGCTGAGTGCGCCAGCGGGGGAAGTAGGAATCGGCCATGGCGGGAGGTCTCCTCTATCGGCGTGGTTGGCGTCGGGCGGGTTGAATGCGGATGCGACTGTGATGCCCCTGGCAGAGCAGCCGCGTTTTTAGCAGGCACTTAGCGGATGCTTTGTTCAACGCGTTATCCGACGCATTTTTCGAATCAGGCGCGAGTGTACGGAGAGCGCATGGCCCTGGCAAGCGGAGTCGTGGACGCGCTGCGGCGAATTCAACGTCGCAACGGCTAGAGTTCGAACACGGCCACTGCAGTCTTCAGTTCGCGCGCCTGGTCTGCCATCGAAGCTGCGGCAGCCGCCGCCTGCTCGACCAGCGCGGCATTCTGCTGGGTAACCTCGTCCATCTGCGCGACGGCGCGGTTCACCTGTTCGATGCCCGTGCTCTGTTCGTGCGATGCAGCAGAGATTTCGCCCATGATGTCCGTCACGCGTTGCACGGCTTGCGTAACTTCGGCCATCGTCTGACCGGCCCGTTCGGCAAGTGCCGCGCCGCTGCCAACCCGCGTCGTCGAGGTCTCGATCAGTTCCTTGATCTCTTTTGCCGAGAGCGCGCTGCGCTGAGCAAGCGAACGCACTTCGCCCGCGACCACCGCGAAGCCGCGGCCCTGCTCGCCGGCGCGGGCCGCTTCGACGGCGGCATTGAGCGCCAGGATATTGGTCTGGAAAGCGATGCCTTCGATCACCGCGATGATGTCGGTCATGCGTTTCGAGCCTGCCGCCAGTTCACGCATCGTCTCGACCACGTCGCCTACCAGACCGCTGCCGCGCGCCGCCACCTCCGACGCGCCGTGCGCGACACCGCTCGCCTGCTGCGCGTTGTCGGCGTTCTGCCGTACGGTGGCAGTCAACTGCTCCATGCTGGAGGCGGTCTCTTCAAGCGATGCCGCCTGCTCTTCGGTGCGCTGCGAGAGATCGGTGTTGCCCTGGGCGATTTCGCCCGAGGCCAGCAGAATCGATTCGCTCGATTCGCTGATGCCCGCGACGATTCCAGCGAGCCGCTCGCGCATATTACGCAGTGCGAACAGCAGGCTACGGGTATCGTCTGCGTGTGTCTCGACACGCACGCTCAGATCGCCGGCAGCGATCCGGTTGGCGATCTGCGCGGCATAACCAGGTTCGCCGCCGAGTTGCCGGCCAAGGCGCCTCGCGATCAGCCACGCGAGCAGCATGCCGACCACCAGCGCTGCGAGCACCAGCGACGACAGCACAATGCGCATGTGCCGGTAGCTGGCGGCGGCCTCGGCCTGCGCATCGCTCGCTTGCTGACGACGATAGTCGATCACCTGGACGATGCTGTCGCGCAAGGCTTCGCTTGAGGCAATCGCGCGGCGCACCAGTTCGTTGTTGTCGACACCCGCTGGAATCGGCTCCTGGCCGATCTGCTGATGCACGATCTCTTCCCACACCGCCGACTTGCGCAGCACTTCGTCGAGCAGCGTCTGACCTTTGCTGGTCGACAACGTCGCCCGATAGCGGTCGTAGGCATCGTGCATGTTCTTGAGCGATTCGACGATATTGGCGTCCAGACGCTGACGTCCCGCTTCGTTTGCCGCATAACCCAGATTCGCTGCGGCGAGGTCCGCGTCGATCTTGTTGCGGTTCGCTTCTTCCATCCAGTAGAGACCGTCCATATGACGGCTGCCGATCTCCACAGTCAGGTCGTGCATGGACGACAAGGTCATCAAACCAGCGCCTCCCACCACCACGCAGAACCCGATCACGGCGGCAAACGACACCAGCAGGCTTTGCAACACCGTCATACGTTCAAACCACTTCATCCCTGTCTCCTCTGTAGAAAGTGCCGGGCCGCTACAACAACTCCTGTCCTCTTGAAGGACCCGGCGCGAAGCATCGGGTCTGAGGCGCTCATCTACTCCTGACCGGGCTTCGCGCCGCTGCGGCGTCGACGGTGCGCGCTATAACGCGTCAGCTTCTTTTACGGCGGAGCTAGCGGAGACTTGACCTGCTAATCATGGGAATAAGCAGGACAGGATGTTGAAAGGCTCATGCCGCAGAGCCTTATGGGGATTGGGATTTGTCTGATGTATCGGGGAGCGGCTGCTCGCTAGACTTGTTCTTGCTGCGTGATCCCATGACTTGCGCATGCGATGTTGTAACTCTCCGACTTGCCGCTCACGCCCCCCAGTGTGAGCGGTTTTTTTTCGCCCATCGATTCGACCAGGACGTTGTTGTCGGCCGCGACGGTTTGCGGCGATTCAGGTGCGGCATGCGACATGCAAACCGCCACGCGACTAGACGGCGCCGAATGCTCTTGATGCGAGTTTCGCAGCGTGCTCGAGTACGTCGCCTGGCCACTGCGCGATGGAGGCCGCGAAGCGGGCCGCGTCGGCGGCATAAAGCGCACGCGTCGCTTCCTCATAACCGGGCAGATTGCCGGCTAGCGCGGTCATGAAACGATAGGCCGCTTCCTGGGCACGACGCACGCGGTCCGTGTCTTCGCCTGATAGACGCGCGGCGTCCACAAGTTTGCGCAAGGCCACCGACGCTCCGCCAGGCCGGCTATTGAGCCAGTCCCAGTGACGCGGCAGCAGTGTCACCTCGCGCGCCACCACGCCTAGCTTCGGACGGCCACGGCCACGCGGTGCACTGGCATCGGACGGGTCAGCCGACTCGTCGCTCACGGGTGCGCCCGTCTCCTCGCGCGTCAATCGCTCGCGCACCTCATCTGCAGTACCACGCAAGTCGAACTCGACCGGCTGGCTCGTCACGTCGTCGAAAATCAGCACGGGCGCCTGCTCGCCGCGCTCGGTCACCTGCTTCACGGCGAGCGCGACATCCACCAAAGCGCCCGACGTGATGCGCCGAACGCCCTCGAAGGCCGTGCACGTTGTGGTTTGCTGGGTCATCACGAAAATCCTCATCACTCGATTTTCGTGAATTATATCCGGGTAAAATACAAATGCAATATCACCCGGGTAA
Organism: Paraburkholderia sp. GAS33; assembly: GCF_050436645.1. Taxonomy (NCBI): domain Bacteria; kingdom Pseudomonadati; phylum Pseudomonadota; class Betaproteobacteria; order Burkholderiales; family Burkholderiaceae; genus Paraburkholderia; species Paraburkholderia sp. GAS33. The sequence continues at coordinate 402,191 of NZ_JBNDMP010000005.1, read as the reverse complement.
AATTTTTGCCGTGGGTGGAGGCGAGGCTCATGCGATCCCGCGATCCCGTGATGCCGCGCCGCCCGGCTAGCGCCCCGGTTGCGTGACAGTCCCGGGACTGGGGGCCCGCTCCGCGACTGGGTACGAGAGGCTGCGATTGCGCCCCGCGTCCTTGGCCTCGTAAAGCGCGGTGTCCGAGGCGTTGACGAGCGCCCGGTAAGTGGCGAAGTGATGGCTCGCCGTACTGGCAATGCCAACGCTGATAGTCAGCACATGGTGCGCACTGGCGACGTGGCGCAACTCGAGTGCCTGTACGGCCGCGCGGATCTGCTCGGCTATCTGCGCGGCGCCGAGGTTGTCGGTATCGGGCAGCAGCACGCTGAATTCCTCGCCGCCGTAGCGCGCCGCGACATCGCCGGGGCGCCGCGCATTGCTGTCGATGCAGCGCGCCACTGCCACCAGCGCATCGTCGCCGGCCGAATGGCCGTACAGATCGTTGAAGCCCTTGAAGTTGTCGACGTCGATCAGGAGTATCGACAGCGGCCGTCCCGTGCGTTGCATCTGCAGCCAGGCACGCTCCGCTTGCTCCTCGAACGTGCGTCGGTTGTTCAGCCCGGTCAGCCCGTCGGTGCGAGCTAGCGCCCGCAACGTTTCCTCCGCTTCGAGACGGCGCCTCAATTGCTGCGAGAACAGGATCGCGAGCGCGATGATCGTCACATCGAGCGCGCCGATCAGACTGCCGATAATCCATGCCCTGCGCCGCCAACCGGCGTAGATATCGCGCGTGGAAATCGCGACGTCGAGCAGCAGCGGAAAACCGTCGATATGGCGGAATGCGTACCAGCGTTCGACGCCGTCGATCGCAGCAGTGCCGAAGAATTCGCCGCTGTCCTGTTTGGTAAAACGCGTGTAGTTCGGCGTGCCGGTCAGGTTGATGCCGATGATCTTCGGGTCGTACGGTCGACGCATCAGCATCGTGCCGTCGCTGAGCATCAGCGCCATTGAACCGCTGTTGCCAAGGTTCATCCCGGCGAAGAGCCGCTGAAAGTACTCGATCCGCAAGGTGCCCACCACCACGCCGGCAAAGCTGCCGTCCGGACGCGAGATCCGTCGGCTCAGTGCGATACGCAGGCCGTCGTGGGCAAGTCTGGATTCGAACGGCGGGCTGACGTAGAGACCGACGTTGGGCGAATTACGGTGGACGAAGAAGTAGCTGCGATCCGTAGAGTTGATGTGCCGCGGTGGAACGGACTGCGAATCAAGGATTGCGTTACCCGACTCGTCGAGGACCAGCATCGAGCCCATGTCCTTTGCGCTCGCGGCGCCGTCGAACAGGACCATCTGGCGCAGCGCAGGCGGCAAGGCCATCAAACCGGGCTGTTGCAGTCCGGCGATGACCGCGCGCAACGACAGGTCATACAGTTCGAGGTTACGCGCCACGTCGCGCTCGATTAGCAGCGAGACGTTCTGAGCTGAGTCCTGGGCGCGCCGCAACGCATCCTCGCGCATCTGCGCCAGCACCCAGATGGCGATCGCCAGGATCGCGCCGGCTAGCGCGAGGCTGATCGCAATCACGATATTCGGGCGGCGCGTCACCATGTCTCTCGTTGCTTCTAGCATGCGCGTTGGCTACGCGCGTTGTCTGGGTGTGACCGCCGCCGAAGTGACGAAAAACGCGGCTCGCACAATACGGCTTACGGCGGCGCATGCAATTTCTTGAAACGCTAGCGTAACAGAGGCCAGCGCCACATGGCCCAGCCATACTGCTGGTAAGTCGTCAGGGCAGTCCAGCGTTTATACGGAGTAAACCATCGTCGTTTTTGGCCGATATCAGGTATGTTCGGTTGTTTCCGGGTTCGCGTCGTTTTCTGCAGGGTGCTTATACTGCTCATTAAGCTGAAGAATAGCTGAGCGGCGGCCGTCCAGCGTACGCAAACTGGCAGCAGGTCCGTCATGGCAAGTTGTTCAGGCCTCCGGAGGATTACGTATGACAGCAAGCGTTGTGGCAGATGAGCCGTCCGCAACCGTACAGTGGGCGACCCGGATCTATCTGGGGCTGCTGATCGCAGGCTTTGCGCTGATCCCCGCCTACCTGATCGCGTACGTCTACGTCTTCCAGAATCCCGCGCTGTTCTTCGAAAACCACGTTTTCCACGAATTCGCCATTGCGGCCGCGACGCTCGAAGGACTGTTCGTCTCGTATGTCGCCTGGCGATGCTATCAGTCGTCCGGCGAGCCGCTACTGCGCTGGCTGACGCTCGGCTTTCTCGCCTTCGTGCTGATCTATGCCCTGCACGGTGCCTTCACCGGAATGGCACATCACAATATCTGGCTGTTCCTCCTGTACGGCCCGGCATCGCGGCTCGCGATGTCGGTGCTGCTGCTCGTCGCGTTGCTGACGTGGCATCAACCGCCGGACCCGGTGCACTTGCGCCGCGAGCCGGGCCGCTGGCTGAAGTGGGTCGTCCTGTTCGTGCTGATCGACGTCGCGGTGGGTGTGCTCGCTTATTCGCCGATCGCGGGCGAGCTGGCGGTGCGATTGTCGCTGGAAGGCGGCGCGCTCGTGTTCTCTGTTGTGAACCTGGCGGTCATGCTGGCGCGGCGCATCCGCTCACCGCTGATGAAAATCTTCGGCATTTCGGTGACGTCGTTTGCACTGTCCTCGCTCGCATTCATTCTGGCGCGCCCCTGGAATCATCTGTGGTGGCTCGCTCACGCCATTTTCGCCGCGGGCTTCTTCCTTCTCAGTTACGGGGTCGTGCAGGCGTTCCGGACAACGCGCTCGTTCGCAACCATCTACAGCCAGGAAGAGTTGATGGCGCGCATCGCGGAAGAAATGGAACGCACGGAGAATGCTCTGCAGGAGCTGAAGCGTACCAATCTGAAGCTCGAGCATCTGGCGGCTACCGATCCGCTGACCGGTGCAGCGAACCGGCGACAGTTCATTGGAATGGTCGAGGCTGAGATCGGTCGCGCGAAACGCGGCGGTGCGCCGTTCTCGCTTCTCGCGCTGGACCTCGATCACTTCAAGGCTATCAACGACTCGTACGGGCACCAGGTCGGCGACGAAATCCTGCGCGGCTTCGTCCAAAGGTGTCTCGAGGCGATCCGGCCGTACGACGGCGTCGCTCGGGTTGGCGGCGAGGAGTTTATGGTGCTGCTGCCCCAGGTGGTGTTGAGCGTCGGGCAGTCGATTGGTGAACGGATCCGTGAAGCGATCGCCAATGGTGTGTTTGGCGGCCAGTCCGGCAACGCGGTCGCCCTTACCGTGAGCATCGGTGTGTCGCAGTTCGGACGCGACGGCGACACGATCGACGAGATCCTGCGGGCTGCGGACGAGCGGCTTTATCGTGCGAAGCACCTGGGCCGCAACCGGGTGATTGGCGCTTAGGCGCGACGTTCGGTGCGGGTGCGGGCCGCAAGCCGCGCCCCGTGGACTGCGGGCTGCGGGCTGCGGGCTGCGGGCTGCGGGCTGCGGGCTGCGGGCTGCGGGCTGCGGGCTGCGGGAAATTATCCCGCGTGCGGCTTGAGCGGCGGTGCGTCGCCCGGACCGCCGGGTGTGCGGCACAGCGCGCCTATCTCAGCCGGTCCCAGCACCGCCCGGTCCGGCACGCCACGTCGCGCCAGTGCCAACATCGCAAGCCCCATCTCTTCGGTGGTGACGATCTGCTTCGGCGCGAGGACGCGCATCAGCGCCATCACCGGCTTCAAGGCCGGATAAATCAGCCGGTACATGCGCGTCTTCGACTGGATCCCGTGCAGCGGCTCGATCACACCCGGCCGAAACAGATACACCGCCCGGAACGGCAGCGACTTCAGCGCGTTCTCCGTCTTGCCCTTCACACGCGCCCACATGCTGCGGCCCTGCTCACTACTATCGGTACCGCTACCGGAGACGTAGATGAAAGTCATCTGCGGATTCAGACGCGCCAGCGTGCGTGCGGCTGCGAGAGTCAAGTCGTAGGTGAGACGTGCGTAGTCGGCTTCCTTCATGCCGAACGACGACACGCCAAGACAAAAGAAACACGCATCGAAGCCCTGCAGCGAGGCCTCAATCGTGCGGTAGTCCATCATGTCCGGGTGGACGATCTCGGTGAGACGCGGGTCCAGTTGGCCGGTGGGCGAACGCCCCACCGTCTGAACCGACTCGACGTCCTGGGCACGCAGGCATTCGCGCAGCACGCCCTGCCCCACCATCCCGGTTGCACCAAACAGCAAGACTCTCATAGCCATGTTCCCTGTCTTCAGGATTTCGGGAAGTTGGGCAGCGTCGCGGGCGCAGCATAGTCAGTCGCGACGCTCACCTCGCGCCACGCTTCGCCACTGGCTGCGCGCGCTTTTTCCGCTTCGCCCGCGTAGTGAAGCGCGTCACTGCCGAGCAGCAGATGCACCGGCGGCTGATCGTGATAGGCCAGCTTGAGCACGACCTGCGCCACTTTCTTCGGATCGCTTGTCTCGTTGCCGACGTGTTGTTTCAGCAGCCCGACGATCGCGCCAACAGAAGGAGCATAGTCCTCCAGGAGTTCGGGTAGCGCGCTGCTTGCTTCGTTGCCCCACCCGGTCTTCATGCCGCCCGGCTCGAGCGCTGTGAGCTTGATGCCGATAGGCGCCAGCTCCTGGCTCACCACTTCGGTGAAACCGCCGACGGCCCATTTCGCCGACTGATAAGCCGCGAGCCCCGGCATGCCGAGACGACCGCCCACCGAGGAAATCTGGATGATGTGGCCACTGCGCTGCTTGCGCAGGGTGGGGATGGCCGCGCGCGTCACGTTGACCACGCCGTAGAAGTTGGTATCGATCTGCGCACGAAAATCCTCCTCGCTCGCCTGTTCGAACGGCGACAGATGTCCGAAGCCCGCATTGTTGACAACCACGTCGAGCCGTCCGAACGCGTCGAGCGTCGCTTGCACGGCTGCACGCGCGGCGGCCGCATCCGTGACATCGAGTGCGACCGCCCGCACCTGGTCGCCATACTGCGCGACCAGATCGTCGAGCTGACGCGGATCGCGCGCCGTCGCAACGACGCTCTCTCCCGCCGCCAATGCCGCTTCGACAATATCGCGCCCGAGTCCGCGTGCGCTACCGGTAACCAGCCAGACTTTTGCCATGATGTACTCCTTCCGATTAGATGAGCATGTAATCACTCATTAACTGCATAAAAAAATGTCACTTCTTGGCGATGGCGTTCCAGAACGCCTCCAGGCCTGCTTCGCGATACCGCTCCGCGTGAGCAGGATCGCGTTCGATGAACTCCATCGTGGTCTCCGCTAGCGAACCCATGATCGCCGCCACGAAGGCCGGCGGCTGATCCCGCAAAACCCCGCTGGCGATGCTCGCCTCCAGCATCTCGTTGATGTCCGCGAACGGGCGCATGCCCGCGGCCCGTGTCTGCTCGCTCAGACGGTCGGACACGGACAGTTGCGCGATAGTCCGCCGCTTGTCGGGGAAGGCGACACCCCAGTTCACGTATTGCAGCCACGCATAGCGGGCGCGCTTCTCGATGCTTCCCGTCCTCGGGTAGGCGCCCATCATTGCTTCTCCCATGCCTGCCTTGATGTCGAGGTACAGCTCGTTCAGCAGAACGTCCTTGCTTTCGAAATAAGTGAAGAGCGTGCCTTCTGCCACCCCCGCGACTTTGGCAATCCGCGCGGTCGGGGCGCCGAGCCCCTGTTCGGCGATCACCTGGGTCGCAGCAGCAAGAATGGCGTTGCGTTTGTCTTCGCTTTTCGGACGGGCCATGCGGAAATGATCGGGCTTCATAAATGAGTGAACACTCAATCATAAACATGAGGAGCGACTTTTTCAAGAAAAATGTGAAGCTGGCGCGAGTCTCTTTTTCACTAGCCAAAAGCGGCCATAACCTGACAGTTTCAAATCGACTGAAAGAGAGTTGAAATATGATGAAAATACCACTCGTGAACCCGGCATTATATTTAGGTATCCGACATAAAAAGTGGCGCACTAGTTTTCTCTCAAAACATCTCTAATAGCGGAGGATATGAATAGCGCTTGACCCTTTATTCACGGCCTTAGTGCATTTTTAGCCCCATAAATCGGGCATTGTTCATACGTTACAGCTCGTTACGTATTTTTTGCAGACCTAAAAAAATCAATTCGGTAGGATTCACTTCGCGAAAGACGAGCCGTTAACACATCGGTAAGTTCGAGTATGTGGTCTACCGCGCAATTGAGTTGATAGTTACCTTACTTTGCACAGCGGTTTCAGCCTAGCAGCGCAAACGTTTGGCTACACGCCAGATGCGTCCGCGACGACATCCGGTGCTACTTCGATCGTTCATACGAATGCCACGCCGGCGCACGTATGACGCGCTAACTGTCGGTCCCCCACGTCTCGAACCCCGATATCTGCGGGCAGCGGTCGGACGAGGTTCAGCCTCGACATCGCGTGCCTGACGTCAAACCCGAATTGGATCCACGAAGCGCCTCGCACGACGCGAAACGCCCGATGGATCAGTATTCCTAAATTTTTGCCTCACAGATGAAATCTCATTCGTTATTGCTCTCCTCATTGCTACTGGTACTCGCAGGCTGCGGCGGCGGTGGCGGATCCGGCAGCGGATCCAGCGGCACGAGTGCCACCGTCAACAATAACGGCACCAGCACAAGCACAAGCAACGGCACCAGCTCCAGCGGCACCGCCAGCACCTCGCTGACCGCCAACACCAGCGCGGGCGAAACAATGTCCTGCCAATCGCCGACCAGTTCGAGCACAGCAGCAAGTAGCGCCCTGATTTCCGCCGATACGCCGAGCGCCGACGCCACCCGTATGTTTGCGTCGGGTAGCACGTTCCAGCTTGCCTTCACCACCAACGCACCGTCCGCGGACAAAGTGAACTGGGCGGTCAGCGACCAGCTGGGCAACGTCGCAGCGAGCGGCAGCTTTGCCGTCGCGAGCGGACCGGTCACCACCACGCTCAACTGCACCTCGACGCTCGCCGGCTATTTTGCGGCTTCCGCGACGCTAGCCGCGAACGGCGGCCAGCTGCCTTCAGAGGGCACGCGTCCCACCGGTATCGCCTCGTTCGGTGTCCTTCCCAATCTGTCCGGCACAGTCCCCGCGGTGACCTATGCGTCACAGGACGAGCATCGCTTCGGCATGCAGGGTGAGAACGACAACGGGCCGTTGCTGGCCGACCTCGGCATTTCGTCGACGATCGACAGCCGCCAGCTCTCGACGATGGAGCCAAACGCGGCAAACACGTTCAACCCGGCCGCGAATAACCTCGACCCGTTCTATACGTCGGGCAAGGTAATGCGCCTGATCCGTCTGGACGGCATTCCGGCCTGGGCAAGCCCGACCGGTGCGTTCGAGGACGACACCAACCCGCCGACCAGCCTCTCGTACTATCAAAACTACATGAGCCGCGTGGGTACGGAGTCCAATACGATTCGCACTACGTATTTCCCCACCCAGTCGAACAACTACTACCAGGTGACGTGGGAACCGAACTCGTTATGGAACGACACCGACGCCAATTTCGTCGCGCTGTATCAATCGGTGTATCAGGGCATTCACTCCACCGACCCGCATGCGGTGGTGATGGGGCCGACCGACGCGTTCCCGTCGCTTACGACCACGCGCCTACAGCGCATCGCGTCGCTTGGCTTCGGCAACTATATCGACGGCATCTCGACCCACGGCTACTACGATGCGGGCACCTCGCCCTCGCATCCGCCGGAGCGCCTTGCAACGGACCCGACGCCTGCGAACGCCGCCAACGCGCTGATGAACGAGATTCGCGCGCTGCGCACGGAGATGGCAACGGACTATAAGCCCGGCATGAAGCTGTTCCAGACCGAAGTCGGCATCAGCTATGACCTTGGGTCGTCGTACGGCCCGAACTACCCGACCGCCAACGTCCTGTTCGCGCAAGCGGCGGTGGTTGCCCGCACACACATCATCATGCTGGGTGAAGGCGTCGATCAGACCTACGTGTTCTATGGCGCGGACTACCCGAATGAGGTGGGCTACGGCACGTTCTTCGATCTCGCCGACGCGCAAGGCGCGTTCGGCGCCACCAACATCAGCCCGAAGCCGGCCGCAATGGCAGTGAGCGCGCTGACGCACGTTCTGGACGGCACCAACACACTGGGGCCAGTGAACGGCACACCATCCGGTGTCTACGCGTACTCCTTCCAGCAACTCGGCAACGGTGCAGTGATCACGGCGCTCTGGACTCACAACAACAACGTGTGGAGCGCGAGCAGCGGATTCAGCTCGACGTATAGCGTGCCTTACAGCCTCACCGTGGATGCGCCAGGGACCAGCGGCAATGTGAAGGTCATCGACATGATGGGCAATCCGCTGACGATGAGCTACACCAACGGCACGTTGACGCTGAATCTGACCGAAGCGCCGGTGTATGTGGTGTCGAACAATGCGACGGTCGCCAAGGCGAATGTCACGACGCCTACGGGGTATGTTGCGAACTGAGCGGGTCGCCCGCGATGATGTCGAATTCGACCGGGAAGCGCACGTAGAACACGTGCACCCGCTCGGCCCGCACGAGATCGAGCAGTTTCCCGGCTTCCTCTTCGGTTACGGCGAGAATGATCTGGAGCGGCTGATCGGTAAGCCGAAGCACGTGCGCAGCGTGACGTGCTCCGGCATGGCCGATGCCCTCCGAACAACTAATGACGGTTGCACCGCAGATGCCCAGTTCGCGGACCTGATGCAGCAGCCATTCGCACACGGTCTGATGGCCGTGTTTGCGGTTCTTCTCTGTGTAGAACGTCAGTTGATAGCCGTTCATGATGCTGCCACGTCATCAAGTTCGTTAAGCGCGTTGCACAATCGCGGCTTACGCACGGCAGCCGCTAGCAGGCACAACCAGATCCGTCATTCGCGCCCTTCTGCCTCACTCACCCCAAGCACTTCGTATTCGACCGGACAGCGCGTGTAGAAGAGTCGCACACCGCCTTCCCGCAGACGCTCGAGCAGCGCATCGATACGTCCATCATCCGAGGCCACCGTGACGACCACCGGCTGGTCGATCAGCTCGAAGAACCCCGCCGCATGATACTTGCCGCGCACATCGACGCTCTCGCTCACATCGATCACCGTCGCACCGATGATGCCGGCCCGCGTCGTTTGATCGAGTATCCACCTTGCGACCGTCATATGACCTTTGCGACGACTCTGGTTGTCCGCAAACACGGTCAATTGACTGCCTTTCATAGGGATCTCCGCACGCACCGAAGTGACGTCTTAAGCATAGGAAATTGTGCGGCACTATGCATTGGACGCATTGATCGCGATGCAGGCTATCGAAGCAGCTCTGTGCATTGAATGAGTCACTCAGAAAGACTGCCCTTCTCGGGCGGACCGGTCAACCCGACACGCAATGCTTACCGCGCGGTAGAGCTGACCATAAGATTCCGCTGTTTCCCGCACAAGATGGCATAACGCGTGCGATGCGTGGCGTGGCGTGGCGTGGCGTGAATACAGGATCGCGCTCCTTAGGCGGGAACATATTCGCCTGAAGCGCGTCAGGGTATATATCCCCCTGCGAAAAGAGCGAGATCGAGCGATGGACGATTTCCTGACAAGACTCCTGCATTTCCAGCCGTCACTGATCGTGACGGTCGCACACGACATGCTTCACCTGGTCGTTGCCGCACTGATCATCGCCGTCGGCTGGTGGCTTTCGAACCGGATCGGCACGATGTTCGCCAAGGCCTTTGCGCACACTCGGGCAGATCCCACCCTTGGCCCCATGCTCAAGGCAATGGGAACGTGGGCGGTGCGGGTGGTGGTATTTATCGCGGCGTTGAGCGAGGTAGGCATTGCGACCGCGAGCGTGCTGGCGGTACTCGGCGCCGCCGGCCTCGCAATCGGGCTGGCGCTGCAGGGCACGCTGCAGAACATTGCCGCGGGCATCATGCTGCTGATGCTGCGGCCATTCCGTGCCGGTGACGTGATCGAAGGCAGTGGAGCCGCAGCCGGCATCGTGCGGGAGGTTGGACTCTTCACCACACGCATCGAACGTAGCGACGGCAATGCCGTGTTCGTGCCGAACAGCACGATCTGGAGTAACCCTGTCATCAACTACAGCAGCGGCGGCACGCAGCGTATTGAAGTGGATGTGGACCTGGCGCAGCGCAAGGATGTCGATGCGGCGATTGGCGAACTGAAAAAACTGGTGGCGGACGAACCGCGCGTGTTGAGCGGGACGACGCTTGCCCCGGTTGTTACGGTGGCGAGCTATCCCAAGTCGGGCGGCGCAAAGCTCAGGATCGCGGCGTGGGTGCGTAGTCCGGATGCACCGCTTGCCAGCGACGATCTGCGCAGCCATGCCCGCACGGCGCTCATGGAGGCTGGATGCGCGGTTGCGGCGCAGTGAATCGCGTCGACGTGTCGTTTGGTGCCTGGAGACGTTGAACCAGGCCGCCCTTTCGTAACCTAGAAAAAATACCTCAAATCCCTATTGTTGCTGGTTTTCAGCGTCCCGATCAATATTCCGTGTACCTTAAATGGATCGCGCATGTCGATTCCACGACGCTTCACGCGTCGTATAGGATCGGAGGGGTCCTCCCTCCATTTCCGGAGCCAATGATGCCTAACCAGACCGTCCGTCTTCACCGCGTGATCCGTGCCACGTCCGAGCGTATCTACCGTGCGTTCCTGGACGCAGATGCCCTGGCCAAGTGGCTTCCACCGAATGGATTTACCTGCAAGGTTCATCAACTGGATGCCAGGGAGGGCGGCAGCTACCATGCGTCGTTCACGAATTTCACGACGGGTGACAGCCATTCTTTCGGCGGAGAGTATCTCGAACTGGTGCCGCACGAACGCATTCGATACACCGGCAGATTCGATGATCCAAACTTGCCGGGCGTGATGCAGACAACGGCGTCCCTACGGCCCGTGATGGTCGGAACCGAACTGAACGTGATCCAGGAAGGGATACCCGAAGTGATTCCTGCTGAAGCCTGCTATCTCGGATGGCAAGAGTCGCTTACGTTGCTGATCATGCTGGTGGAAGCTGAGATTCGGCAGTGAAGGCGAGCGGAGCGAACGGACTGTTCGCGTAGCGCCGATGGCGGCCCAAAGATAAACGATGGATAGGCCGTACTCGGCCTATCCATCGCTTTGCCCCGATCGCTTTACCTGATCGTGTTGTGACTAACGACAGGGCCTATGCGTATCACTTGCGCTTGAGTTGCGAGATGTCCCGCACCGCGCCGCGATCGGCCGAGGTCGCCAGCGCGGCGTAGGCCCGCAACGCTTGCGATACCACGCGTTCACGATTCGCCGGCAGCCAGGCCTGAGCGCCACGTGCCTCCATGGCTGCGCGACGGCGTGCGAGTTCCTCGTTCGACACAGCCAGGTGCATCTTGCGATTGGGGATGTCGATCTCGATTACATCGCCCTCTTCCACCAGACCGATCGTGCCGCCTTCAGCTGCTTCCGGCGACGCGTGACCGATCACCAGCCCGGACGAACCGCCCGAGAAACGGCCGTCCGTAAACAGCGCGCAGCTCTTGCCCAGCCCCTTGGATTTCAAATAGGACGTGGGGTAAAGCATTTCCTGCATGCCGGGACCGCCCTTAGGACCTTCATAGCGGATCACGACCACATCGCCCGCGACAACCTTGTCGCCGAGAATGGCTTCGACGGCATCGTCCTGGCTCTCGAAGACGCGCGCGCGGCCGGAGAACACCCATTGAGATTCGTCGACGCCCGCGGTCTTGACGATGCAGCCCTTCTCCGCGAGGTTGCCGTATAGCACTGCGAGACCGCCGTCTTTCGAATATGCGTTCTGCTTGCTGCGGATACAGCCGGTCTTGCGATCGGTATCCAGCGAAGTAAAGGTGGCTTCCTGGCTGAACGCGACGGTGGTCGGAATGCCACCCGGGGCCGCGCGGAAAAGCTTCTGTGCTTCTTCGCCCGCGCCACCCGCGACGTCCCATTTGGCGATCGCATTGCCCAGCGTGCCGCTATGCACGTTGCCGCACGACAGGTCCAGCAGTTCCGCACGCGCGAGTTCGCCAAGAATGCCGGGAATGCCGCCGGCACGATGCACGTCTTCGATATGGAATTTGTCGGTGGCGGGCGCTACCTTGCACAGACACGGCACTTTGCGCGAGATGCGATCGATATCGGACATCGTGAAATCGACGCCACCTTCCTGCGCGGCTGCCAGCAGATGCAGCACGGTATTGGTCGAACCGCCCATAGCGACGTCGAGCGCCATGGCATTCTCGAACGCCTGCTTGCTGGCGATGCTGCGCGGCAGAACCGAAGCGTCGTCTTCCTGATAGTAGCGACGGCACAGGTCCACCACCAGGCGGCCGGCCTGCTCGAACAGACCCTTACGCCATGCATGCGTGGCCACGATCGTACCGTTGCCGGGCAACGCCAGACCGATGGCTTCGGTCAGGCAATTCATCGAATTCGCGGTGAACATGCCCGAGCACGAGCCGCATGTCGGACAGGCGCTGCGTTCGATTTCCGCCACTTCCGCGTCGCTGACCCTGGAGTCTCCCGCCTTGATCATCGCGTCGATCAGGTCGATCTTGGCGATCACCTGGCCGTCCGTTGGCGACTTCACCTTGCCCGCTTCCATCGGACCGCCGGAGACAAACACGACGGGGATGTTCAGGCGCATGGCGGCCATCAACATGCCGGGAGTGATCTTGTCGCAATTGGAGATGCAGACCATGGCGTCGGCGCAATGCGCGTTGACCATATATTCGACCGAGTCGGCGATCAGTTCACGCGACGGCAACGAATACAGCATGCCGCCGTGGCCCATGGCGATGCCGTCGTCGACGGCGATGGTGTTGAATTCTTTAGCGACGCCGCCGGCTGCTTCGATTTCTTTTGCGACCAGTGCGCCGAGGTCGCGCAGGTGCACGTGGCCTGGGACGAACTGCGTGAAGGAGTTGACCACCGCGATGATCGGCTTGCCGAAGTCGCCGTCCTTCATGCCCGTGGCACGCCACAAGGCGCGGGCGCCGGCCATGTTGCGGCCGTGGGTCGAGGTTTTTGATCGATAGTCAGGCATGGTTGTGTTTGTTTTTGAGGACTGGGGTTATTGGAATTTGGGTTGGGGTGGTGCAAGCGAGGCGGAGGTGCGGGCGGTGGCTCGCGATGGCCTGCGCGGGTTTAAAGCGGGAATGTATGAATAGTGCGAGAGGAGCGGTGAGACGTCCAATATATTTTTGAGGTGAGATTAGGTCGTGGAGAGTATTAATTGACGGGAGAGGTGGGCAGTGTATCCGTGCATCGGTGTCCCACGAGTCGAGCCGCGCTACAGGGTGACCTGCTCAAATTGGCCCTTCCCTGAGAAATTGAACGGCGCCTTGAGCGCGGCTCCGCTCCTCATGCCTTCTAAGGCTATTGCGGCCACGGGCACGTCATAACGCTTCGCAACGAAATTCCTGTCGCTTTCTGCGGCAAACGCATCGTAAAGGATCGATGTCCTCACAGCGCCAGGTTGATCCGCGGATACCTTCCTCTGCGAAGCACCTGTAGCCCTTCGAATTTGGGAGGAGGAGGATCGAACTCCCGACCTTCGCATTGCGAATGCGAACAAGCCGACATTGATCGAGGTGGATTCAAACTTACTAAAGTCGACAATTCCATGAATTTAAACGAATTTTATTCAACTCACTTCCCATTGCTGTGGATCAAGATTCCTCCATTGGCGCATAATCGGGTTACATGGCGGTTACACGGAATCGCCGGCTTATGGGCAAGGAGGTTGGGTGGCGAAGGTCAACTTCACTGCGGCTCGTGTAGAGGCGCATCGCTGCGAAGAGGGTAAGTCGCAGTCATTTCTTTGGGACAGCAAGACTCCCGGGCTCGGCTTACGAGCCACACCTAGCGGAGCCAAGGCTTATATCTATCAAGGGAAGATCCATGGCTCGACGGTCCGGATGACGATCGGCGATCCGAGGAGTTGGACGATCGACAAGGCTCAGGAGCGCGCTCGCAGTCTCCAGACGCTTATCGACGGAGGAGTTGATCCGCGCGAGCGAGAGGCCGAGCAGAAGGCCGAACACGAAGCCCGCCAAGCAGCGAAGCGCCGTCAGGACGTGACTGTTGGCGAAGCGTGGGAGCATTACTTGGAGCATCTGAGAACGAAGATCTCCCCCAAAACGAAAAAGCCGCGGTCCGAGAGATACGTCATCGATCATATCAACCTGTCCTCGCCCGGCGGCGGTATCGCGAAACGCGGCGGCAAAGAAAAGGTGCGTGGGCCATTGGCCCCGCTTATGCCGCGGCGGTTGACCGAGATCACGGCGACGTCCATGTCCGAGTGGTTGGAGGCTGAGATACCCCGAGGACCGACAAATGCCGGTCATGCATTCGGTCTGTTCAAAGCGTTCATTCGATGGTGTGACAGTGACGAGGCATACGCGGGCATCATTCCCCACGACGCCTATTCGTCGCCGAAGGTCAAAGGCATTCTTCCCCGCAGCTCCGCAAAGGACGACTGCCTACAGCGGGAGCAGCTTTCTGTTTGGTTTAACGCCGTGCGTGGCATTGCGAATCCGGTCATAAGTGCGTACCTGCAAGGCCTCTTGATCACGGGAGCCCGCCGGGAGGAACTCGCCTCATTGCGCTGGGATGATGTGGACTTCCGATGGAGGAGCCTGACGATGAACGACAAGGTGGAAGGTACAGGTGGTCGAACTATTCCACTCACGCCGTACTTAGCGGGCCTACTGCGTCACCTTCAGCGTCTCAATGAGATGCCCCCAAATAGACGCCAAGCCGCTCGGCTCTCAGAAAGGGGGGAACGATGGGAGCCTTCCGAGTGGGTGTTCGCCAGCAAAACTGCGGCGGACGGCAAGATAGCTGAGCCGCGTCATGCGCACAATCGAGCGTTGACTCCGACGGGTTTGCCTCACCTTTCCCTGCATGGCCTCCGCCGCTCCTTTGGCACGCTTTCAGAGTGGGTCGAGGTTCCGGTCGGTGTCGTCGCTCAAATCCAAGGGCATAAGCCGTCCGCACTTGCTGAGAAGCACTATCGCCGCCGTCCTCTCGACCTGCTACGCGTATGGCACGACAAGATTGAGGCTTGGATGCTCGAGCAGGCACAGATTGAGTTCGGACCGTCAAAGTGATGGTCTGCGCACGAGTACATCGGCTGAACACCAGCCAAAGGGTTGGTGTTCAGCCATAAATCGAGGTTCATCATGCCTCTTACCGATCTGGAAGTTCGACGTGCAACGCCACGGGAAAAAACATACCGGATCTATGATGGTCGCGGTATGTATCTTGAAGTTGCGCCCACAGGCGGAAAATACTGGCGCTTAAAGTATCGATTCAATGCTCGCGAAAAAAGGCTGTCGTTGGGTGTTTATCCGGACGTAACACTCGCTCACGCCCGCAGGAAGCGAGACGAAGCGCGCGCCATGCTGGCAGATGGAATCGACCCAAGCCAAGCCAAAAAAGAAAAAAAGCGGCTAGCTCAATTGAGCGCAGCAAATACGTTCAAGGTCGTTGCACTGGAGTGGTTTGAGAGACAAGCGCCAGTCTGGACCGACAGTCACTCGGAAAAAATTATGGGACGCCTTATGAAGGATGCGTTTCCCGTCCTGGGGCCGCGCCCAATAGCGGAGATAACTGCGCCAGAAGTTCTCGAAGTGTTGCGCCGTGCCGAATTGCGCGGTGCAAACGACACTGCACATCGGCTCCATCAGACTTGTGGGCAGATCTTCCGATACGCGGTTGCAACCGGCCGCGCGATACGTGACGTGAGCGTTGATTTGCGGGGCGCTTTACGGCCGAATCAGCACACGCATTTTCCAGCGCTTACAGACCCGGGCGAAGTGGGCGAAATGTTGCGGGCATTTGATCGTTTTGCTGGTACGAGCGTTGTCCGAGCAGCGCTTCGGCTGGCGCCACTGCTGTTCGTGCGTCCTGGCGAGCTGCGACAGGCAGAATGGTCGCAGTTCGACCTGGATCGCCGTGAGTGGCGATACACCGTATCAAAGACAAAGACGGAGCATCTTGTCCCGTTGGCCACCCAGGCCATTGAAATACTAAGTGAGCTACATGCGCTTACTGGGCATTGGCGGTTCGTGTTTCCCGGACGCGATCGCAGAAAGCCGATGAGCGCGGCAGCAATTAACGCCGCGCTACAGCGGCTCGGATTTGACACAAAAAGCGAGATTACCGGTCACGGGTTCCGAGCCATGGCGCGAACAATTCTCCACGAGCGACTGCGATTTCCGGCGGAAGTGATCGAGCATCAGCTTGCTCATAGGGTGCCCGATATTCTCGGCGCCGCCTATAACCGCACCAAGTTCTTAGATGAGCGGGTGAAGATGATGCAGGCTTGGGCCGACTACCTGGATCGACTGAAGACGGGGGCCGACACGGCAACTCCGGACATACGCGACTTCAGAACAGGCAAAACAAGCCAAGCTGCCCAAGAGGGCGACAGCTGGTACCTGCTTAATGCATTAATCAACCAACCATTTCTGTGCGGAAACCCCGCGGAAACAACCTCGCGCCCAATATTCTACTTAGCTATCTCAAAGTTGCTGCGTCATTTAGCGCACGCGTTTGCCGTTGCCCATTATGCCGACCGCGTGAACGATGGCTCGAAAGCGAATCAACGCCATCTGTGACTCGTACCGAGGCGCTCCAAAGCAAAAAAGAGAGCAACCTACTTTTCGAATACAGCACTCCGAGATTCAAATCAAGGACACAACTCTCGTATTGACCAACGCATCCAAATGCTCGTGGAGCGCCTTTGGAACTCCGCCACCTGAGATCAACACTCCGCCCTCCATGTTCTGCTCCATCGCATGGCCCGTCAGGTTGGCGCTGGTGATGAAGCACACATCGCTGTCGGCAACCGCGACCTTGGCGTGAACCCGCCCATCTGCGAACGCGGCAGCTCGTTCACGCCAAGCATAGAGCTTCGCAGTCGGCACCAAAGTCCGCATCTTGCCGACGGCATCGAACGAAATGCTGCCGCCGTGATCCTGCGACAATTCGAGCAACATTGAGATGTTCACGCCGCGTGTGCTCGCTTCATTCAACGCCCTCACGATGGTCGAGACGTTGTACGCCACGAAGCTAGTGACGAATAAACTCTGCTTGGCCGCACCGATGACTTGCAACAGCGCTTGCTCGGTTCGGCGAGCGGAGACGAAGGGCGTCGTCGGTCCCGTCCACACGAGTTCTGTGCACTGATGTTTCGACACGTTCTCGAACGTATGGCTGGCTGCGAGCAGCATCGATGCCAGTTCGCTTGAACCGACCGACGTGGTCTTCCAAGCATCGACGAGCCGTTCGACGACGGTCTTGGCCGTGGTTGTACCGACGACGTCCGACAGGGCGATGTTCGCCTTCACGTCTCCGAACTTCCGAATCGCGCCTGCCAGCGCCCGCACCTTCTCCGGCGAAATGAGACAGACCACGGCTGTCACGGCCTCCAACAGTCTTTCCATGTCACAGCTCCGCGAAGAACGCGGCATCCGCTCGGTCAAGGGTCTGCACCAGCAGTGATCTGTCGAGGTAACGGTTACCCCGCTCACAGGAGGTTTCGGCGACCAAGCTACAGGCATGGCAGGCAGCCGCGTGCAGCGAGCGATCTTTGCCCGGATCGTGCTCCGAGCAAAGCGGATCAGACGAGCAGATTTTCGATCGGTTCAGCGCCTGCCGAAGCAGTCGACCGAGGTTCTCCGGCTTCCCGAGATCGACGAGGCCGCCCAACGTCCCGTCGGAATCGGCTGCTGCCGTGTAGATGAGAATGCCTGCCTGAGGATTCGCGCTCGAAACGTCGGCGTAGATGCGTTCGCGGATGCTCGCCGCGTTGTAGCCGCACTCCAGCGCCAGTTCGCGGATGAGCAGGTGCGAAAGCGAGTGGAGCATGACGTACCGGATGCCGGGGTAGCCCTCGTCAGGGTCGAGGCGGCGCGAATTGCGCCATCCGCGATGACCGTCCTCAAGCATCCGATCGACGTGTTCGACGCCTTTTTTGAGCGTCTCCCACTTCCGGAGCTCTTCTTCGTCGAACTGGATGAAGATGCCTTCGCCGTGAACCTGATTCGCAGGAACCCAATCCGGCTTGCGACGCGCAAGGCCCGCCATCCGCGGGCGCTCGTTCGGATCACTTGCTTCTTCGGGTGCCTCGACGCGAGTAAAGCCCAACAAGGCGTTGACCTCGCGAAGCCTTTCCAGCAACAGCACTCTGCGGACCTGCTTTTCGAAGCCGGGTGGCGTGGCAACCTTCTTGCTCATGAAGTGCGGGTAATCCGCCGGCGGATTGACCGCCGTCAACACCTCCCATTCAGGCCCCTTGATGTCGGGCTCGCCGACAACCTCCTGTCCGCCACCGTTGCGATGGGCTTCGATGGCCGACCAGATACCTGATACCGAATGTCTTTCGATACCCGGAAGACCGCCTGTAACCTTCAGCGTTTGCACCACGATCGGCACCATAGCCTCAGACGTGATCCCCTGAAAGACCGCCCAGCCGTCCTGAATCAACTGGCCGAGCGGGTCTTCAGCCTGCGGAATCGCAAGCGCCGATAGGGTAATAGGGAACCAACTGTTCGTCGAACCCAGCAGGACTGCCCGCGGCTCCTCATCACACTCCTCGTCGAAATGATCGAGGTGCGGATGCCTGCCTCGGCAGCTAGGCAGGTTTTCCTTCCCGGCTTTGCCAAAGGCTTGAGCAAGACTGCGTGAAACGCCTCGGCAATGCACGTTGTCACCGTCACATTGAACCCAAAGGTTCTCAGTCTGCAGTGAGGCGCCGCTCTCGAAAAACCGAAGTGACCCCTTGCAAGGGCTATTGCCGCCATGCACGAAGTAGCGCCAAGGAAAGTCGTCTAGATGGCCGTCACGGCAGGCCAGGAGAAAACGGGCTGGGACGGCGTCGGCATCCTTCGCGGGCTGATCGCCCTTGGAGCCACGGCATCCCTTATGGACGAAGCGGGTTCGCTCCGGTCGGAAGCGATTTTCCTTGATTTCGAATAGGCCGGCATCGAAGGGTGACAGCAGGCCACACTTCACGCAACGCATCCAGCGCGGGAATGGTCGAACGGGGACGCCGATGTTCGCCTCTGCCGACCATGGATCGACTAGCTCGCTCTTCTGAAATGGCGGCATGCGCAGGCTCTCGACTTGCGGTCCAAGAACCTTACGGACGGCGGCAAGCAGCCGCGGCTCCGGGATGGGCTGGCATCTGTCTTTCTCCCACTGGTCGATGCTCGACGTCACCACCGAAAGGCTCGGCAAATCGATCAGCGCGCCCGGCCCATATGTCCAGAGCAGTTGGCTAGGGCGAACTTCGCCGACGGGTGTTCTAATGTTAGTCATGGTCAGTCTTCGTCGTTCAGCGCCGGACGCGGCTTCCACGCATGGTCGTCCGAGATATGTCCCGTGTTCATGATAAGGCGCACGCCCGGCTCCACTTCTCGCATCGACATCGGAACCGTCCAGTTGTCCCACGCATGGATGCCCGGCGACTTAACCAATCCGACCATCGTCGCGGCCTGTGCGCCGCGCTTTTCGTAGGCCAACGTGCGACCAGGAACGCTCACTTCTTTCGCCCATTCGTCCGCTCGCTCCTTCAACTCGCGCTCAGCAAGATCCTTGATGGTGGTCGTCTCGCTGACGTTCCAAGCTCGCCTCACCAGTACGTCGATGGCTTCGGTGATCTCGGGTTTGTCCGACTTGTCCAGCTCGCCCGCGCCCACGTTTGGGCTGAAGGTGTCGTTTTCCAAACGCATCAGAGAGAGAAGCGCGCCGGTCAGACCGCGATCCATCGCACGCGGCGAGAAAGGCGTCACAGACTGTGCTTCCACGTGCTTATAGAAGGTCGCGTGGTAATGCTCGAAGGTCTCGTAATGAGAAAGGTCGCGCGGACGCGCCCAAGTGAGCACCGTGCACACAAAACCTGGGAAAGAACGGCCCACACGGCTGGTGGCTTGAATGTATTCCGCCGTCCCCTTGGGCTGGCCGTTGACTGCCATAAGGCCCAAGCGATTCACGTCCACGCCGACCGACAACATGTTGGTCGCAAGCACCACGTCGATCGCACGGGTGTCACCCTCGTTCCACTTCGTCACGTACCTCCCGGTGGCAGCGTCGAACGCGACCTTGAATTTGACCTCCAAATCATCGAGGTACTTTGGGATATCGTGACTGGAGACGCGGGACGTCAGCTCGCGGATGTTGTTGACGCTGCGCTGTGCGAGCGCGGGCCGTTCAACCATGCTCATTTGCACGCGGTAGGAACGTGTTTGCACGTCGTCCTCGGCTAAGCGCCGCATTCCGCCCAGCTCGCGCAGCGAATTGAAGTAGCCGACCATCGTCATGTACGGGTCGGCTGGCTCGCCGAAACGATCGAACAAGGCTTGGGCTGCGGTGAGGAAGGCGGTGTAGACGCGAATCAACATCGCCGGCCGCGAGCTACCGGGCGAACAGACGCCAAGGTAGCGCCGTCCGGGCCGTGCTTCGATCGGGCGCTGAATCGAGAAGTAGTTATCCTCCACGTCCAAGCCGTGTGGTGGGAACACCGACACGCGCCGCATGAACACATTGTTTACCTGTTCCTTGGCTTTACGCACAGTCGCCGTGGATGCGACGATCTTCGGCTTGACCGTCTTGCCATCAAGCGTCCAGCCGCATAATTCGTCGACAGCAGACTCGTACAAACCGACCATCGTGCCCAACGGTCCGCTGATGAGATGGAACTCGTCCTGGATGATGAGATCGGGGGGACGAATCGGACTGACGGGCTTCACCGCTGCTGCAGGTAATCCCCTAGCCGCACGGTGACCCATATTGCATTCGCAGCCAGGCCACAGCAAGCCGTGGCGCTCGCATTCCTGGCTCACGCGACCGAACAGCGTACGCACCTGACCGCGCCACGCCATCATGGCGAACTTGTCCACCGTGGCAATCATCATCGTTGGCGGGCGGTGGTAGATCTCCTCGTCCACCGTCAGCACCGGAATACCGGGGTGTGATGACTTGCTGGACTTGCCACGCGAGAATTCGCAGCGGCCCTTTTTATCGCCGCAATAGACGAGCGTGCGCCCGTGGTTCCTGTCGACCTCAACGTCGCGCCCCGGCGCGATGTCGGAGCCACACCATGGGCAACTGGTCAGTTGTACGGGCGATGCCGCCCCAGCGTGATATCTCCCAGGGTTGCGGACATCTTCAATGGCGCGATGGCTGTCCTCGGTCGTACCTGGCGTCACCTTGTTGCCGACCCACAGACCGATTGTGAACGGCTCGTGGCCCAGTGCGGAATCGCCGTTGGTCAGAGCCTCGCGCCGCAGCACCTCCATCGCGCAAATCAGCGCGGTAGCACGTTGGAACTGCTGCAAGGTCAACAGGCGCAGCGTGTAGCGCATGATCACGGCCAGACCGCGCGAGCCGTCGAAGCCTCCCAGCTTGCCTTGCAGACGGCGGATCGCCATCGTGAACGCCGCCACGCCCAGATAGGCTTCGGTTTTGCCGCCGCCAGTGGGGAACCATAGTAGATCGGCATGGGCTTCCATCGGCTGCACGCGATCCAGATGCGTAGGGTCAGCCAGCGAGGGAATCGATAGCAGCAGGAACGCCAACTGGAACGGACGCCAGCTTCGGTTCTTCGACTTCTCGAACTGATCGACTGTCACGTCACGCCCACGCCGCACTTCGAGCGCGTACTGACCACGCACGCGCTGAATGGCCATCGCCCGATTGGCGAAGCGGAAGGCTGCCAAGGATTTCTCGTCGCACTTCAGGGTGTCGATGCCCTGCTGCAATCGCGTCTGGATGTCCTGACACCGATCCAGTGCTTGGCCGGCCTGCGCGTCATACCCGACCACGTCCTCGCCGATGCGCTTACGCTGCTCGACGATCCATTCCGCATAATCCTTCGTCAGCAAGTTCAGGGCATCGACCAATTCGGTGACGCCTAACGTGGCAAGCTGCTGCATGTCGAGCAGGCCGCTCGCCACCATTTCCTTCATCGCTGGGCGGTCGGCGGGGTCGAGGCCCGGCGTCTCCGTGACCTGCACTTCGTACTGCGGCAGGACGGCGGTGCGCACCACGGTAGCCAGCGTCACGTCGTCCGCCGTCTCGGCGTGGACGGCAACGCCATGCCCGACAGCGAACTCCACGCGGTTTCGATAGATCATCTCCAGCGATTCGCGTTCGGTGTCCATGCCGCCGGCATCCGACACAGGGCGGCGGCGGAAGATGGCCCGCTTGGGGACATCGGCTTCCGCACGCACGATCAGCTCCGGCTGGAACAGCCATGCCGTGTCGCGGTTGGTGTCTGGTTCCTCCTGCGCGTTGATGAGGAACAGCGTCACTAAGCGGTCTCCGTTAGCGGTCTTAGCACGGACGGAACCCTGCACCCGCACCGATGGGCGATTCGCGTCCGGTGCCTGATGGGAAATCACGCCTTCGATGAGCGGCAGCACAAGCTTTCCGCCGCAGGGGATACGTTGCCAGACCTTAACTTTCTGCCCGTTGGGTCGTGTCAGCTCGTGTTCGTCGTTGGGCACACGCTCGTAGCTACCCCATCGCGCTTCGACCTCGATGCGTTCTGCGTCGCTATCGACGCAGAAGGTCATGCCGAAGCTGCTGGGTACCAGCGACTGATTACTGGCTGCGTCTATCTCGTCCGATGCGTCCGATTCAGGCTCCACTCTCCCAGTTGCCGTGCCAAACTCTGCACCGGGTTCGTGCTGGCCTGGGACGATGGGGTCGGTGGGTTCCTCCCCCTCTTCCTCTGCCAGTGGCCCCTCCAACCCTTCGATGCCGCCCTGAGCATCGTCGCGTGGTGCCAGCTTGCCGACCAGATAGCGATCACGCACGCTCATGTCCACGATGCGCTCGCGCGGACCACCCGCTGGGCCAAGCAAGTCGTCCATCACGGCCAGTTGTAGCAATTCCCGGACATAGGCCCGATCCTCGACCGGCGGTACGCTGTCCACTGTCTGCTGCAGTGCTGCGGACGAGGCCCTGACGAATTCCTCCCTCTGGATGCGACCGACGCCTCCCGACGACGGCGGAGACAGCGAGACGCTGGCAACAGGCACCGAAGCATCGGCGACGGACACCCTATCGAAGTAGAGAGTGGTGGTTTCGAGGTCGGAGCGAACTCTCAGCACGCGACCGGCACGGTCGATCTCCCCGGCGAGGTTCAGCACGAGTACCCGATCGTCCTCGGCGATGTCCTGATACAGGGATCGCTCACCCTGCAAGACCAGGGTATAGGGCGCGAGCCGGAGATCGGCGCCGAGCCTGTGGTCGGTGGCGATCCATGCGTTGGGTAACTTCGTCATATTTCGCCCCTCAAATCCTACTCACGATGTTTTCGAGCTCGTCAAGCGCCGTGGTTTGGTCGATGCAGCCTGAAGAGGCTGCCTGCCCCCCGGCATAGTCACCGCCTCCGTCGAGACAGCGGCGGTGTTGCTGTAGAGGTTGATGCCGAGGTGTTCGAGAACGTTGAGATCGACGGTCATCTCGAACGTCGGCTTGGAGTCGGTTCGAGTCATGACGTCCCCTCGAGATGGTTGTCCTCGTTGCTGGAGTGGATGCGATACCGCGCACTGCGCCTCTCGCCTTGACGCTCCACCTTTCCGACCGAGATCAGGTCTGTGATCGCAGCGTTCCATTGGCCGTCCGTGATGCCGGTGGCAACAAGGACATCGGCTTTGGCATGCCAGCCGTCGTATGCTCTCAGGAAGCCGAGGATCGCACTGGCGGACGCCGCGCCATTGGTGCTGGCCGCAGCCTCTGTCTCGAAGTCGAGCGATGGCTGGGCCGTTAAGGCGCCGGTAGTGCGACCAGCTCGGGGGGCGCCAGACGAAGCGCGGGTCGTACTCCCGCCGTGCAGCCCTTGTGCTACTTCTTCTTCGTATCGCTGACGGTTTAGCTTGGACAAGCGACGCAGCACTTCAAGACGCGCCCCCTCACCAATGGTGAAGCGAACTCGATCATTCTCGGGCAGATACGTCGCCGCGTGGAAACCATGGTCAAGGTCCAGATCACTCCAACCATAGGCACGAGCAACCGCAACGTCAATTTCACGATGCAGCCCTCGCATTACCTCGATTCGAGTGTCACCGTTCGATGGGTCATGCAAACGGTTGTAGAGCTCAGTGAGGCCAATCGCTTCGTCTTCCAAAATTGCTTCTCGGTGAGTGTGATAACGCTCCCCAAGTCTATTGAGTTCGTCCCGATCGTCAATATTCGGCATTGGCCACGTCTCCAACGCCGTTGACGTTGAGTAGCTTACCGTCGTTGAAGTTCTAAGAGTCCCGCAGTTCCAATATGCCCACTCCAAGTGAATACTGGACTGCAAAACCGAGAACTCACCCCACTCGTAAAGAAAATAAACAATCGTTTTGTGGTTATAAATATTTCTTGTTGGAACTCTTTGGAAGCACACATACTTTGTCACCATGGCAGATGCGAGAAAGTATTCATGATCCCCTGCCTCTCGAATCAATCCCGGACGCAGATCCCAAAACTTCCAGAAACACCTTTGGTGTATCTGTCCCGTCAACGAATCACGCATCGGTTTGACCATCTCCTCAAGGCGACGGAACGCGGCTCCATACTGCCGTGCCCTGTCCTCCGGCCAATCTCGAAAGTAGATCGCCCAGCGGTAAGGTTCCAGTCTCGGCATGGTGTTGAGATCTTGCCCGTTGAACAGCGGGGAGATCACCTCAATAGATTTCGGATCGGCATCAATTATTTCCGCTCGCTCCCCGGCAGTTAGTTCGAAACCGATACCATGAAGATTTTGACCCTGCGAAAAAAGCCCCTTCAAAGCTTTGAGCTTCGTTGGTCGATTGATTTGGAAATCTTCTTCGAGCGCCCCATTGATGGCCGCCACCGATCTACCATCCAAAAGCCGTTCGCCTCGCCAGACTCCGCGTGCAACCCATACGATCGATATGACCACTGCAGCATTACCCGGCCAAGGCATTCGAGAGCAGCCGCGATACACAGCGCCACCTTTCTCGATGATTTGATCCAAGCAAACCACGCGGGAACCGGTCTCAGTAATCGACTTGGTTGCCAGCAGACCGAAGTTCCCCTTCGAACCGAGTAACGAATAGGCTCGCAGATAAAAATATACGCAGAGATCAGGCGACCCCACAACGCCATTGCGTATCAACCTCAAGTACTCTTGATACGTCAGACCGAGACGACGTCCGATCAAACGTCCACCACCGAACGGTGGATTGCCGACAATGGCGTCAAAACCTTGGGCCTCACGAGAGAACACTTCTGGAAACTCCAACGGCCAATGGAAAGGCCGACGCGCGAGCTTGTCGGCAGGTAGATCGGCCGAGAGTGCGGCGACTGCTCTCTGACGCATAGAGGTGAGCACGTCGCGGTCGCCGTCGATGGCCAGTCCGGCTTGAACCGTCAGCGAGGCCAGCCTGTTCCCCAGCCCCACGCCATTGCCGCCCGTTGCGAATACCTCCCCGATGAATGCGTCGGCGATGTTTTCCGGAACTTCGAGCCTGCGGCGTGCGTCTGCGTCCAAATGCGCCATCGCCTCCACGTCGCGGATGTCGCGGATCGGCATTTCGCGCAGAAGGGAGCGCAGTTCGATGGCCTCGCGCACGGCCTGTTCGACGTTCTGGCCGAACAAGCGTAGCTGGCCTTGTCCTGTGGGACTCATCGAAAGCTGGGTAAGTTGATCCAGCCGATGAATGCCGAGCAGGCTGTCGCCACAACGCAGGTTGTGGTCGAGGAAGCCGAAGGGCCGCCCCTTGGCCAGCGTCACTAACCAGATGGAGAGCTTGGCCAGTTCTACCGCCAACGGGTTCAGATCGACACCGTAGAGGCAGCGTTCAGCGATAAGACGGCGGGCGATGAAAGTGCGCGCCTCTGTGTCGCGTGGCAGCGGCTCAATGTTGGCGTCAGCATACGTCCCCAGCCCATCGACGCCGACCATCCGACCCTGCGCCTCGACCTGCCCCCATGCCTCCACCAGACGGTCGGCCAGCCACCGGCAGGCTTGCACAAGGAAGGCGCCCGACCCCATGGCAGGGTCGCAGATCTTTAAGTCGAGCAGTTCGGCGGGCGATTTGAGCGCCCAGTCCACGCGCGGTGTGCCTTCAGCCGGGCCGACGTAGGCGACGGGCGTAAGCGTCTCAGCAACGATAGCCTCTGTGAGCAATGTCGGAGTGTAGTGGGTGCCACTCTCGCGCCGGTCGGAGCCGGTGGTGACGATGAAGGCGCCCGCGGAATAGACCAGCGGATAGTCCCAGGGATCGGTGCGCACCAGATGACCGAAGGGTTTGATCCGGTCACGTAGCACCGTATCGCCGTGGCAGACCGCCAACAAACGGTCGGCGAGCGCATCGTTCACGGGCCTGCTCAGATCGTTGCGCACACGGCTAGCGGAACTGCCGGAACGCTGTTGAAGCAGTTCGACTAGGTGGTCGCCACCGTCCAGTCGGGCGGATTCGAGTTCGGCCAATGTCACCCAAGGCGAGTGGGCGCTCTTGGTGGCGTTGAGTTCCAGCGTGACCTCGGCGGTGCGCTTGACGGTGCGCTCCAGCAGGCCCTCATAGACGTAGCCGATCTGCTCAACGTCCAGCGCCCGGTAGGACAGCGTGCGCCCCTGAAATTGCTGGATGGCTTCGAGCAGCAGCAGGACGGTACGATTGTCGATCGGCAGCGGGTTGGCGACCTCGTTGCGCCAGTCAGAGCCACGGGTGCGGCCCTCGAGGAAGGGGAAGCGATTCGGATCGAATAAGGAGCCTCCCAGCGCGGGCAGTCGCAGGTTTTCGTGCTCAATGCCGCCGTACACTGCGCGAAAAAGCGCCAGCAGCCGCGACCAAGCATCCCAACGACGTTCCAGAATCTCGTCCGACTCGGCGCGCAATTGCATGCGCTGGGTCGAAAGCGCGTAGTTGGCCTCGTAGCGTTCGTCACCTAAGAGCAGCAGACCGCGCTCTTCTGCGGAGAGCAGGAAAACCAACCGCATCATCACGGTCAGCGCGGCTTCGTAAAGCTCAGCCTCCTTCACGCCGCGCAATAGCTCGCGATTGCGGTCTTGGTCGGCTTTGTCCAACGCCTGAATGAGCACCTCGACCGCGCGCCGCACCTGCTCACCCAAAGCATCCGTCACTTCGTCTTGGAACTTCAGTGAGTAATCGAAGAGCGCGGGCAGCCGCTCCGACTCGTCGACGAAGAAGCGCCGTACGCCCAGCAGGTGGACGAAGGCTTGGAGGGTGACGGGTTCCTGCACCCAGATGCGGGCATACCAACTGGCGAAGGTGGTGACCGCGCCCACCGGCGCATCGACCAGCATCCAGCGTTCGGCATTAGTGACCAGACCGAGGCGACAGCCGGTAGCGCGGCAGAGCCTGACCATGCGTTCCGCCGGGCTGCTGGCCCAGCCATCCCGGTTCTGGGTGGCATCGAGATCGACGTTCTGCCCGTAGGCGTGGACGAGCATCAGTGGCTGGTCACCGTTGCCGACGACGGCGAAGTCCGGCGACAGGTTCACACCGTGTTCGGCCAGAGTGACGGTCAGATTCGCGGCGCACCAGTCTTTACGTTTAAGCACGTCTCCGCGACCGTCTTCGTCAAGCTCCAGCCCGCGAGACAGGACCTCGTCAATCCACGCCGCGTGCAGCTCGACGAACCGGAGATCGTCGGTTTCCAGCGCCTCGCGCCATTCGTCGTAGGCCTGGCGCAGCCTCTTGCGCATAGTCGCATCAAGTTCTTCCAACCCTTGCGGGAAGGCTTCCTTCAGAACGGGAACGGCAAGAAATGGGCCGGAGATCTCAATTAGCGAGAGCCATTCGTGGTGCATGCTCATGCAGCACCTCCGACGGACTCAGGCACCAGGAAGATCACCGCAACCGGGAAGGTTCGGTCATCGAGCTTGGCGTAGCGGGATTCGATGGCGTGCGTTTCCATCTGTCGCTCTTCGGGGATGCGTGTGAGGCGCACTTCCAGTGCGGCAATGTCACGCCGGAGTTGCATGTGCTCGTCCTCGGTGAAGAGAGAAAGCTGTTCGGGCTGTTGCCCTTTCCTCAACTCGGACTGGATCGCCTTTTCCAATTCGTCGAGCACGGTGCCAATGTCGTCGATTTCCTGCTGCTTGCGAATCTGGAGGGTGTTGGTCAGGACGCGGAGACGCTCCTTGGAGCGTGCATCCACTGCCCTCAGAATGGCTTCCTGCTGACAGTCGAAGCGGACGCGCAGCGCATTAAGCAGGAATGAGGTTGCCAAGATCGGCTTCGCTTCGTCCAGCCACTGCTGGACACGGGTGACACTTTCTTCGCGGCGGAAGGATTGGTCGCGCAGATAGCCGCCCGATACCGTCAGCTCTTCGTGCAGCCGATGATGGTTGCCGCCCGTGACGACCAACCGCGAGACGACGACCACGGCCGGATCGTCCATGAGCGCGTCTGGCACGGTGCGGACGGCGACACGGTGCAGTTTCTTCACGTCGTCCTGCGCCCAGACCTCGGCACGCAGCAAGCGCAAACACATCTGCACCAAGCGATGATTCAGGTGGACAAGCACTACATCGTCGCGGCCACTGGCGACGGCATGATCGAAGGTGATGGGTCGAATCTTCTGAGTGTGCGGATGGCGCAGCCCTTCCAGACAACGCGCCCAGGAGCCGGACAACACGGGCATCCGGAAAACGCTGCCCGATGGCGCGCCCGCCAGTTCGACTGGTTCCAGCGGCGGACGGCCTGCCAACGCGAGGCCTGTCTTCACTGCAATCAGAACGTGATCAGGCGTGAGATGGAGGTCGTGCTTGGTAGTGAACAGGCGATCGTGCAATTTGGCGACGCGCTCCCTCAACTCGCGCTCGGCGCGAATGAAGTTCTTGGCGCGAGGAATCCGAGCCTCGGCAAGCCGGGTGTCCAGATCCTTCAGAGAGCCTTCGATGAGGCCGGACATCTGCGGCGCGATGACCGGATTGACGCTACCCATGTCAGCTCGCATCGAGTCCAGTTTGCGCAGAGCGCGCAAGATGTCCTCGCCGTGGCCACCGACCGACGCGCCGCTCCCATCGCCGCCATCGACCGGATGCCAGATCAGCACTTCCTTCGCGCGTTGCCCATGGCGGTCGATACGCCCATTGCGCTGCTCCATCACGTTCGGATTGTAGGGTATCTCCAAGTGGATGAGCCGATTGCAGTGGTTCTGCAAGTCGATGCCTTCGGACGCCGCATCGGTGGCAAGCAGGATGCGCACGGGCGAAACCTGTGGCGATGCCTGGAAAGCTGCCTTGATGGGTTCGCGCTCCTCTTGGGAGAGGCCACCATGAAGCAGGCCGAGACGTTCGCCGCCGAAGCCGTGGCTAACGAGGATTTGATGCATCCACTGGTGTGTGGTGCGATACTCGGTGAACAGGATCACCCGGCAATCGTTCCACGCGCCATCCGGCTTAAGATTCGCGGTTAGCCAGTCGAGGATGGCTTTGGCCTTGGAATCGGTCTGATTCCTGGCTCGTTGTGCCCATACCCTCAAGTTATCCAGCATCACCTGCTGTTCTGCCGTCAGCGGCGACGAGCGATACGTGGCCTCTTCAATGGCTTCCGCATGGGCATTCTCGACTTCCTGATCATCGGCGTAGTCCTCATCAGTTTTGAGGATGGCCTTGTGCAGGATGCGCTCTGCCATGGTGTCTAACTTCGTTGGTCGTGCGGCAGAAAACGATGCGACGTGCTTTTCAAGCGTGGACGCGAATGCCGCAGGCGATGAAAGCAAGCGTTTCTTTAGGAGCCTGTTCACGAAGGCCGTGCCGAAGCCATTGCCAACCCTCTCGGCGCCCTTTTCGCGGCTGACACAGTAGTCGTTGAGCTTTCTGTGAATCTCGCGCTCTTCGGTCGAGTATGGAACCGTGAGCGCCTGCAACGTGCGCCGGGCATACAGGGGGTTGCCTTCCGCATCGACCAGGTCGCTTTTCAAGCGGCGGATCATCACCTGGTTCAATTGCTTTTCGTCGGGGAGGATGTTGCGGGCAAAACGTTGGTCGTCGAGTAGTTCCAGCAACGAGGTGAACGACTCCGTGTAGCCGTTGTGTGGTGTGGCAGTCAGGAACAGCCGATGCTGGAAATGCGGCCCGATGGCGCGGATGAAACGCGTACGCTGGCTCTCCAACGCATAGTGAGCCCCCGCGGCCGGAGCGACGTTATGCGCTTCGTCCACGACCAGCAGATCGAACTTGCGTGGATAGCCGGCATGTGTCGGCATCACGTCACGGATGGCGCGCAAGCCTTCGCCGCTCTTGGCCCAATCCATCGACGTGATGAGGCGGGGATGCGACGTCCATGGGTTGGCATGGATGCCACGCTCGCGTCGCAGTTGCTTGATATAGTCGCTATCCACCACCCGGAAATCGAGACCGAATTTATCCAGCATTTCCACTCGCCACTTTTCCTGCAAAGACGCGGGGCAGACGATCAGTACGGTGCGGGCTCGGTGCCGCAGGAGAAGCTCCTGAATGACCAGACCAGCTTCGATGGTCTTGCCGAGTCCAACATCGTCAGCAATTAGCAGATTGACACGCGCCATGTCGATGGCACGTACCAGCGGATCGAGTTGGAAGTCCTCGATACTGACGCCGCTGCGAAATGGAGCTTGGAGAAACCCGCGGTCAGCATTTGTGGCAGCCCCCCAACGCACGGCGTCAAGGAAGGCATCAAGCATGGCCGAATCGTCTTGCCCTGTGACAGATGGCAAGCCTGCGCGCTCAATGACTTGGGCACCTGGCTCAATCTCCCAGACGACCTCCAATTCCTCACCAAGTCCGTCCTCATCGATGGACAACAATGTCACGCAACGCTGAGTCGCGGCGGACTCCGATTTCAATGTCGACGCATCGACGTCTGCCACAATCCACTGTCGCCGGCGCACTTCAACAAGTTGGCCCGGTTCCGGTCGCGCACGATATTTGAGGGTCTGCCGTTCGTTATGGACGTCCATCGGGCTACGATCTTCCATTTTTCAAGTATTACCCGTTGCGTGCGCACCGGAACACAATGCTTCGATCTGGACGCCATGAGCTCCAGCATGCCGAACGTGAGATAAAGATTATTGCTAACTTCAGTTCTGCTGCAAATTGGCACTTTCAGTTTGGAAAGGACGGTTCCTGACGCGTCCGCCCTTGCACCCTCGCCAGTGTAGACGCGACAACCAACGAGTGAATGCCAACCATCCGCAGAGCCTGCAAGAAAGCGCCAGGCTCAGGGAAATCTCGGCAGTGATGCCCGCCTCAACCATGTCACATCACTAACACATGCTGACTTCCACCCTGTGTTTTTATACAGTATATTTACATCCCACATCTGTGTGCCACGTTGGCCGCGTGTGTCACGCGGAACATCGCCCCAGAAACGGTATGGCGCGCGCGCGTCTTCCGGTAAACTCCGGCGACGAAAGTTATGCGGCAAGCGCTTCTTGATCAGGGGCTTAGTGCCAACGATGACGATGATCGCCGTCCACGGCAGTGATTGCGCACCTTCGATCGAACCCAGCGCGCCAGAAAAACGGGGCTAGGTACTACGGGAGACGGTAGCATAAATTCTCGCTAAAGGCGGACAATTGAGCCGATTATGTCTAGAAATGTAGCTTTATAGTAATCTTTGGTCGAATAATACTCCCTTTGGGCATGAAATCCACTGCTACCTTCTAGATGGTTAAACCGACTGCTAAACGCTCGCCCCCCCCTCGTATCGAAGCTGTCGACCTGTTCTGCGGGATCGGCGGCCTGTCTCACGGTCTGGCCCGTCAAGGAGTCAAGGTCGTAGCTGGATTTGATCTGGACCCGGCCTGTGAGTATCCATACACGGCCAACCATCCTGGCTCGCAGTTCGTTCATGCCGATGTAGGAAAAGTCACAGGCGAACAACTAATAGCGCTATGGTCACCTGGTGTAATCAAGCTGCTCGCTGGCTGTGCACCCTGTCAGCCGTTTTCAAGCTATGCGAATACGGCCACCGTGGACAAAGCCAAGTGGCGCCTGTTGAAAGAGTTCGCTCGGCTAGTGGAAGAATGCGTACCCGATCTAGTTACTATGGAAAATGTGCCGGGCTTACTAGGCACGTCACCGTTTAAAACGTTCCTTCGCACATTAAAGCAGGCGCGATATCACGTGGCCTACGGTGTTGTGAATGCCGCTGATTACGGTGCTCCGCAGCAACGCAAGCGTCTAGTACTAGTAGCATCCAAGCTCGGGGCGGTTGATCTGCCCAAGCCAACACACGAAGGAGTATCTAATTGGGTGACCGTTCGCCAAGCGATAGGGCACCTGCCTGCTCTCACTGACGGCGAACAATGCGCAAAAGACCCGCTACACCTAGCTTCAGCTCTATCGCCGCTCAACCGCCAGCGCATTCGTGCTTCGCGCCCGGGCGGCACGTGGCGCGACTGGCCTAGTAAGCTCGTAGCCGAGTGCCATCGACGCGAGAGTGGAAAACACTCTACTGGCGTGTACGGACGTATGGAATGGAACAAGCCAGCCCCGACCATGACGACGCTATGCAATGGGTATGGCAACGGGCGCTTCGGTCACCCACAGCAACACCGTGGTATCTCGTTGCGCGAAGCGGCCGTCTTTCAGTCCTTCCCCGATGATTATCTTTTCGTTCAAGAAGGCAAGCCAGTGGTTGTTAAGACCCTTGCACGCCTGATAGGCAACGCTGTTCCACCCAAGCTAGGTGAGGCAGTAGCGCGGTCGCTCTACGCATCTATCGCCGCCTCGAGCGGTACAAGTGCGGCGAGTGCGATCGGTGCAGCCAAGTAGCGTCTGTCCTGGAGATACGCGTTGACCTCCGACGCGACGCGCCTCAGCGTGCGAAATACGGCGAGTACATCCTGTCGCAGCTCTTCGAATGCTAGGCCTTGCCCTAGCTCCGAAAAGCTAAGCTCGCCGTGAGCCAACTGATTACGTCGCCCCTTTGTAGTTTGCAACGCAGAGTGAGTTAGGCGAGACGGCGGCTTTTTCTGATCGGCCGTGAATACACCGAACCGTCGCAACTGATTGAAAATCGCAAGGCCATCGACACTGCCTGATAAGCCGGCCTCGCGTTTTTCACGTTGGGTACTATCTTGCCAATCGTTCAACCAAACCTGAAAAAGGTATTCGTGTAGTGGTGAGCGGATTTTGCTTTGTGTCATGGCCGTCGTGTTTGCCTGAACGTGACGCGCAACCATCGACATGAGTTGTGCATTTAGCTGGTCTATGCCTTGACAATTCATGCCGATAGTATCGTGCATCTCATCTAACAGCTGCACCATGCATGCTTCCATCACGCTGTAGAGCAACAGACTTACGTTAGCTTTCAACGTATGGGTAAGTGCTTTGTCCAATGGCAGTTGCCGTCGTCCGTCCGCGGCGCTGATAAGTGCGTCTTTCTCGAGTGCAATCTGCAGAAACCGCAGATACACCTTCAGCTCGCGAGCGCGAGAGCGTAGTAGCGCTTGGGTTAAGGGTATCAATCGCATCATACGAACAGCTCCTGCTGATCGGGTTCGTCGTCAGGTGCATCGGCGTTAGCACTGGCTTCAACGAGGTCCGTATCTGGATCTTCCTCTACGTCCTTGTTCAACAGGTGATCACGCACATAGTGAATGCGATTGATAAGCTTGGGACGCGAATTGCTGGCGTCCGATCGTGTGTGCTTAATAAACTCCGGACTATCTAACCAAGCAGTGACATTTGCCGGCTGCAACTCGGGTTGCGCCCGGAGGGCGAGAGTCACGCCGACAGCGATCGCCTCGAAACGAATGCGGGTCACTGTGTTGTAACCCTCACGTTTGAAGCCATTCGAAAAATGTTGCCGCACGAACTCTAGCGCACGGTGAAACTCAGCCGACATCGCTTCAAGCTCGCCGTTAGTAGCATGCTCGTTCCGTTCCTTCAGATACTCGGTCAGAAACTGGTCGACGCTCTTCTGGAATGCCTTGTAGTTATTGGCATAGGCGAAGTAGCGCAAAGCCAACTCCTCGTATTCTTTACGCTTTGCATTGCGATCGCTCAGGGGGACCATATCCTTAAATAGCTGTCGACCGGCACACTCAGTGATCAGCTTCATGAAAGGCCCGTCTTCCACCCCTCGGCGTACTTCCATGCTGGTGAGCTTGGTGCCACCAGAATTGAGGCGATCGAACATTTCCCGGCGCGCCTGCTCGTCGGCTTGTTCGGTGAGTTCAATAACTCGGACCGTTGAACGTTTAAATCGCAATTGTCGCGGTTTGGCGAAATCAGAAAAGCGAAGGCCATTCGCTGCCGTTAGGCGGACCAAATTCTCTAAGCGCAACCGACCCGATAGAAAATTATCCAGAGTGCGCAAGCGTTGCGAACCATCTATGATCTCCAAGCTCCCCGCTCGGTCGCCAGAACCGACATCTGCCGCAAAAATAAACGGAACGGGGAGTCGGATTAGAATAGATTCGATGAAGCGAGATTGTTGCTTCGCAGTCCAGACCATTTCGCGTTGATAGTCTGGTATGAATATTTCCGACGTGTCCGTTTCGCGACCGTTGGTGAATTTATCGACCAACACCTCAATCGGCCACTCGCGGATCTCATAATCCGTGATTTTCTGTAATTCGGCGATTTGTTCCTCGACCGAGTTAGACTGAGGGAAATTATGCAACGGTAGAGTATCTTGGTTCATAGACGTATTCTGAACGGAACAATATATCCAGATATTCACGATGTGAGCTGCATATAGCTACGCGAAGGATTAGCCGCGGTAACATCCTCCATCGCGAATAAATGCTACTAGAGCTGACACCGTCTGATCTAGACGCGAGCCCTTTGTTTCACATTCCCAGACTGTAGCAACCTTCCATCCCAGCCCTTCGAGTTCTGCGACTTTACGGGCATCCCGAGCTCGGTTGGCGGCGATTTTCCCAGACCAGAATTCTCGATTGGTGGAAGAAAGCCGACCTGCTCTACATTCATGCCCGTGCCAGAAGCAACCGTGAACAAAGACCACTGCTTGGTACTTAGGGAATGCTATGTCCGGTCGACCAGGAAGCGCTGCGGGGTGAAGAACATAACGCAGGCCTTCCGCATGCAACCGCTTTCGCAGACGCACTTCGGGGTCAGTGTTCTTTTGACGAACACGTGACATCAGCTTGCTGCGCGCTTCCTTTGTCAACGTATCGATCATGCGGCCTTATGTCACTACATGCGATCGAGATGGACTGCAACTCTCGCAGTATGCAATACGCTAGGTTGTTAGACCAGCCCCCAATTGCACCGGTAACGATGCACGTCGATCCAGTTCCGACGCCCCCGATGGTCCCGGGCATCCAGATCACAATCACGATTGACGAAGCGGCATTTGCTGGCGACGCGCTTTATACGTTCGCTCAGTTGATGGAGCGCTGGTTCCTGCGGTACGCGAGTCGGGATTACATGGAGCTTGTGATGGCCTCCCACCGCGGCGACAGGCGATGTGCCGTCCAGCGCTACCGTCGCAAGCAGCAGAAGCAGCGTTCTACACTGTTTTAGCAGTCTGCCCTTGTCGAAGCGCCGGATTTGCTGGTACGAGCAAACACGCGAAGGGCTGCGAAAGCCTTTGGCGACAATGTCACCGAAGTCCGCGAGCGTCGACTCTATCGAAGCTAGAAGTTTTCACACATATATCACCCTCATTGAGCAATCCATTCGGAGTGCCAGGGCAAAGCCGTTTGCCCTGAACCCTTTTGAGGCTGAAATGACCCATTCCCTTTCCTGTCCCCGTTGTCACTCACCGCGCATCGCTACGCGCGACTACGCTCGCAAAGCCGGTGCTGCCGTAGGCGCTGCTGCTGGCGCTGCCGGCAGTGCTGCCGCTGCGCTCGGCGGTGCCGAAGCCGGCGCAACACTCGGCATGGTCGCCGGCCCAGTCGGCTCGATCTTCGGTGGTCTGGCCGGAGCCGTCATGGGCGCGCTCTTCGGTGGCGCTGCTGGCTGCGCTGCCGGCTCGGCTGTCGGCGAGCAGATCGACACCCATGTGCTCGACAACTTCGAGTGTCTTGAGTGCGGTCACGCCTTCAGCAAGTCGCACACGTCCTGACGCCCGCTACCTTTTCGCTTTCGACTTCCCGCTCAATGCCTGCTGCCCTTCCGGGCCGCAGGCATTTTGCTTTCTGTCCATGCCATACATTTAGAAGGAAAACATCATGCATTTGGTTCAATCCATGGCCTATGTCGGCGATACCCCGTGGCACGGCCTGGGCAACCCGCTTGCTGCCAATCAACCGCTTGAAGTCTGGGCTCGCCAGGCCGGCATGGACTGGCGCATCGAAGAAGCCGAGGTCCGTTTCGTGTCCGGCGCGGCCGGCTCCACGCTCGGCTCCATCCACGCGTTTCCCGAACAGAAAGTGCTGTATCGGTCGGACACGAAGGCTCCGCTTTCGGTTGTCTCCCGCCGGTATCAAGTTGTGCAACCGGCTGAGATTATCGAATTTTATCGGGACCTTACCGAGGTCGGAGGTTTCGAGCTGGAAACTGCTGGGGTGCTCAAAGACGGGAAAAAACTTTGGGCACTCGCGAAGACCGGCCAGAACGCAACGCTCAAAGGCCGCGACCGCGTAAATGGCTACTTGCTGCTAGCCACGGCATGTGATGGCAGCCTTGCTACGACGGCTCAGTTTACGTCCATTCGAGTCGTCTGCAACAACACGCTCACCATTGCGCTCGGCGACAGCACCGGAGCCGTCAAGGTGCCGCACCGCAGCCAGTTCGATGCGCAAGCCGTGAAACGCCAGCTCGGCATCGCCATCTCGTCGTGGGATGGGTTTATGGTCCGCATGAAGGCGTTGAGCGAATGCAAGGTCAACGATACCGCAGCCGAAACCTTCTTCCGCCGCGTGCTGACCTATCCGAACGCCAGTGCCAGCTCGCCTGTCGCGGCGACCAACGACAGTGCGATCAAAACCGTTCAGGAACTGTTCGCCGGTCGCGGCAAGGGTGCGGACCTGGCGTCGGCGGCCGGTACCGCATGGGGGATGCTGAATTCGGTCACAGAGTTCGTCGATCACCAGCGCCGCGCGCGCAGCGACGATCACCGCAGAGATGCCGCGTGGTTCGGCACGGGCGCCGCCCTCAAGCAAAAGGCTTTCGAAGAAGCGATGAGGCTCGTCGCCTGAATCCATGCGTCCTTTCTATTCATGCTCGGCCGATCCCTGCCGGGCATTTTCATTTGTGGAGGTCGAAATGGCTTTGCCTGAACCCAGTGGGCGTCAACGTAGCCGCGCGGCATTGCGGCTGGTACAGACGAAAGACCTGTCACGCGAGGAATGGCTGGAGGTCAGGAAATTCGGAATCGGTGGCAGTGACGCGGCCGCCGCTGTCGGGCTAAGTCCGTATCAATCGATGCTGGAACTCTGGCTCATAAAGACGAGGCGCGACGCGAACCTGCCGAAGCCCGACCCGGAAAATACGGCCGAACCCGTCTACTGGGGAACAATTTTGGAGCCCATCGTGGCTGCGTCGTATACCAAGCAGACCGGCAACCGTGTACGACGCGTCAACGCGGTTCTCCAACATCCCACCATCCCATGGATGCTGGCAAATGTAGATCGGGAAGTCGTGGGAAACCGCGAAGTGCAACTGCTCGAATGCAAGACAGCCGGCGAGTTCGGCGCGCGGCTCTGGCGCGATGGGGTACCGGAATATGTGAGCCTTCAAGTTCAACACCAACTGGCCGTGTCTGGCAAGCAGGCGGCCGATGTAGCTGTGCTGCTGTGCGGCCAGAAGCTCGACGTGCATCGCATTGAGCGCGACAACGCACTGATTGCCCGGCTCATCGAACTGGAAGCGGCGTTCTGGCGGTACGTCGAAACTGATACACCGCCGCCTGCCGATGGCTCCGAATCGGCGGATCGCGCGCTGCGCTGCCTGTATCCGGGCGTAGGCGGCACGGTCGATTTCACGGATGACCGTCGCCTGTCGTCAGCCTTCGCGGATCTGGTCGCCGTTCGCGCCGAAATCGAAACCCGCCAGACACTCGAAGCCCAGTTGAAGCAGACCATCCAGCAATCAATGGGCGAAGCCGACCGGGCGCAGTTCGAGACGGGCTCGGTGTCGTTCAAACGCAGCAAGGACGGCTCCGGCGTCGATCTGAAGCGCCTGCTCGCCGATCATCCCGAGTTTGCCACCCAGTACGCCGTCACAAAGCCGGGTTCACGACGGTTTCTGGTATCGACCTGATCTACCGTTCCACTCCCCCCAATTGCCTACAGGAGCATTGTCATGCTGAAGGGCCTTGCTATCACCCCACCAGTTGTCGGAAGAATCTCCATCGGCCGTGTGGTCGAGAAAAACGGCAGGCGTCTGCCGGAGAAAGACGATCAGTTCACGCTCACAACACAGGTGCAGCAACGCGGCGAATGGATGCTACATCCGCTCGACGAAAAGCTACGCAAAGCGACATCGGGCAAGCTGCGCTCGATCCCCGTTCGTTTCCTGTTCAACGATCCCGATCTGAACCTGCGTGCCGAGTATTCGTGCTTCGATCGCGAGACGGGAAGACCGGTGTGCGTCGGCAATGGCGAAACCTGCCGTCGCGCAGGAGACAACGGTATCGAGGAACTGCCGTGCCCGTCTCCTGACGGTTGTGCATTCGCTCAAGGCGGCGCCTGCAAGCCATACGGCCGCCTGAACGTGCTGATTGGCGATGAAGACGAACTTGGGTCGTTTGTGTTCAGAACCACAAGCTTTAACTCCATCCGAACGCTGGCCGCGCGCCTGCACTACTTCGCTGCGGTGTCGGGCAACCTGCTGGCCTGCCTAGCGCTGGAGCTGAAGCTGCGCGGCAAGTCCACCACGCAGAGCTACCGGAGTGCAATCTACTACGTCGACCTCTGCGTACGGACAAACGGCACGCTCGAAGCGGCGATCATCGAAGCACGCGAACTGGATTCCCGTCGCAAGGCCGCCGGCTTTGACCAGCAGGCGCTCGATATGGCCGCCTACGCCGGCTTCCGTAACGGTGCGTTCGAAGACAGTATCGAGGAAAGTGCCGCAGTCGCCGAAGAGTTCTATCCGGCGGAATCCGGAGACGGCGGCAGTCATGGTGACGCTCACGTTGGCGGTCACGGCGGGACTCCTGCGACTTCCAAATCCAGCCTGCAAAACCGGCTGGACCGGCGTGCCGCGCTGCTCGGCGGGACGGCGGCATGATCCGTCGCCCCGCTCTCGCCTTGGCCATCGCCGCGACCAGCACAGCTGCCTGCATGTCGGTGCTGGCCGGCTGGCAGCGCGGCGGGTGGTTAGCTGAACGACTCGTGTGGGTAGCAACAGGTCTGGTGCTCGTCACAAGCGCGCACCTGTTACCCGCCCTGCTCCGGGGCACGCCGGTTCTAGTTCGCATCATGGGTAGCGTGTTATGGGGGGCGTGTCTCGCAACCGCCTGCTACGGCCATGCGGTTTTCTTCGTGACGAGCCAGCAGCATGCAGGCGAACTGCGGGTGTTTGCTGTTCCCGCTGCTTCAGTCCCAACGCCCGGTCGCAGTCTCACGATCGTCATGGCAGAACGTGCGACCGCGATGGAGCAACTTGCCGCCGCCAATGCGCACTACTGTTCGGGCAACTGTGTGACGCTGGAAGCCCGTCGCGTGACGCTCGCGGCCAAGGTAGAAGCGCTGAATGCGGAAGCGGCCGACATCCGGCGTCAGCAGGTCGCGGATGACCGGACAGTGGCCCAACGCGACGCGCTGCGCGCCGATCCAGTCGCCTCGCGACTCGCCGCGTTATTCGGCACCCCCATTGCCCGTATCGATCTGCTGTTCGGGTCGCTCTTCGCCGCAGTCCTCGAAGGCGTCGCCTGCCTGCTGTGGGTAGTCGCGCTCCGGTCGTCGTCGTTGCCAGTCGAAACGGCAGTCACGCCGCCCGTAGTCGCGACAGTCACGGATTCGGCTAACACGACTGCGCGCATGACTACGGCAGTTGCGAACGCGACGAACGCGCATCATCCCATCGTCGCG
This sequence comes from Paraburkholderia sp. GAS33, assembly GCF_050436645.1. NCBI lineage: Bacteria > Pseudomonadati > Pseudomonadota > Betaproteobacteria > Burkholderiales > Burkholderiaceae > Paraburkholderia > Paraburkholderia sp. GAS33. Next base: position 362,284 of record NZ_JBNDMP010000005.1, on the reverse strand, counting down.
TCAGTCACCGCGAGCCACGCCGAAGGGACCGTTAGTCGCGAAACCGCGATAGCAAGTCGCTGCGACACGGCACGCAGTAACACTCAACGAAATGACGGGCAATCGCCGTCATCCACAACCGATCCCGTAAACGACTACCTGACGCAGCTCGTGCGTGACATCTCCGACGGACTGGTGCGGCCAACGGTCGCCGACATTCGCCGGCATCTGGGTTGTTCCCAGGCAAAGGCAGTCACCCTTCGTCGCGCACTCGTCGAACTCATCTCCTGACCCAGCGCGTTCTGCGCTGGATTTCCTATCGTTCCCACGAACACGAATCCGGTTCCTCCGGAGGCGCGTGCTCGTTCGTTTTCTGGAGAACTACCTATGAATCAGCCCACTCGCATCAACCCGCTTTTCCGTCCGGGACTGCTGCTCATCACACGGGATGCCCTCGCGGCGCTCCGTACGAGCGGCATCCCCGTCATCAGCGTCGCCCTAAGGCATATCGCGGGCGACTGGGGTACCGTGTCTGACGAGGACCATCAGCAGAACGACCTGTCAATCGCAGCAGGCTTGCGTCTGATCTCGCTATACCGCCTGCCGGACCAGACCCGCATTCTGGTAACTACCGAGTGGGATCGCTCGCATACGACGATCGAACGTCTTGATGACGTCGTGCCCGATAGCGTCGCGCACCAGGATCGGCCCGCGAGTCGTCGCTATCCGGTCTGGCCGTTCGCGAGCTACGTACAGGAGTGCCGCGCATGAACCGCTACGCGACCGGCCCCCGCTTTATGATGGGACGCGCCATCATCACGCCCGCGGCCGAAGATGCACTCCATGCCGTCGGCATTCATCCGATCCGGTTTCTGGCGCGACATCTTCACGGAGACTGGGGCAGTCTCCCGGTCGAAGACCAGACGGCAAACGAACTGGCGCTGCTCACAGGCAAACGCCTGTTGTCAAGCTATGACCTCCCCGGCGACGGGAAGATCTGGATCATCACCGAAGCCGACCGCTCGGTCACGACGATCCTGTTGCCAGACGACTACTGACTGCCCTTAGCGTTTCGCAAGTCGCCCAGTCAGCCGCTCAACAATTTCGACCACCATCGTCCGGTCACTTCCGCCAAGCACTCAGTCCACGCCGACTAAGACGCGATGCCAAGGACTTCCACGGTGGCAAGGAGAAGACGCACCGCCAGAACATGACGACCGAGTGGTTGCACCCAGTGTGGCCTGCCTTCGATCCAAGCCGGTGACACTGGCTGGGCCGGAGTATCAATGCCGCCGTAACAGCGGCATTTTTTTTCGCGTGCAGAGCTTGCCATCGGTCTGGCATCGGGCCAACTGCCGCCGTTCGCCATCGCTATCATTCGCCCATTCGAGCGACTGTAACGCTCAAAAGGCAATCCTTCAGGCTCGCGTGAGCCAGACCGAACATCGGCCGTAGCCCACGTTCAGGAACCGGGTATCGATGAGGCGGCTACCGGGGGCTTTCCCGATATTCGTACCTAAACCGCGGATTGAGACGGTGAGCGATTCGAACAAGTTGGAACGGGTTGATCGGCAAGTCCCTCGAAAAATTCAGGTAATCAAACGAAGTAGCAACGAGAATGGCTGCTGGCCCGGGCCTGAATGGGCATCGGTCGGCTGATCGATCCGCTGGGCCTTATCCCGCCTATTGACGCTCTGGCGAGCTATCATCTTAGGTTAGCGATATCTCAGCTACGCAGCTATCGACTTGAACCAACCAGCGTCCAAGGTTCTTAAGAGCAGCTCAAAAAGCTCGAAAGGCATGCAGCGCAGGATGTCAGCAGATTCGCATTTTGTTTGGAGAACACTATGACAACTGAAAATGAAGACTCGGCGCTCGTTAATTTCGATGACGATCAAGCTGATGATCTCGATGAACTGTTGAACCCGGATCGATTCCGAGACGCGGTGCTTTATGGTACCGATTGGACGGTCCGCACCTTGCTTGATCAAATAGAGGTGGGAAATATTGACCTTTCCCCGAGTTTTCAGCGCAGAGATGCGTGGAGCCCGAAGAACAAGAGTCGATTTATCGAGTCAGTTGCCCTTCAGCTTCCAATTCCTCAGATCGTGCTCGCAGAACGCCAAGATCAGCGAGGAAGCTATATCGTGCTCGACGGCAAGCAGCGCCTACTTACGCTAGCTCAATTTGCAGGTAATCTACCTGACGATCATGCTCTTTGGGAGCAGTCAAAAAAAACGGGACCATTCAAGATTTCCGGGCTAAAGATCTTGAAGAATTTCAACGGAAAGACGTATTTAGATGTGAGCAATGACGCCGATCTGCTTAAATATAAAACCCAATTCGATAATCACACGATTCGCAGCGCATTGATACGCAATTGGCCGGACGAAGATTACCTATACGAAGTGTTCATCCGGCTTAACACTGGTAGCGCACGACTGTCGCCGCAGGAACTGCGTCAGGCGATGAAACCGGGGCCGTTTACTGAGTTCCTTAACGAGCGATCGGGATCAAGCCGGGTTTTGAAAGATATCCTTGGTCTTTCTGGGCCAGATTTCCGGATGAGAGACGTAGACCTTTTGTTGCGTCTGATTGCATTTGCCTCGAAGCTGGCATGGTACAAAGGCAATCTCAAACCATTCCTAGATCAGGTTCACGAGTATTTCAATGCTAACTGGACCACAGAGCAAGGGTTTGTCTACTCCTTGACTGATGATCTAGAAGCAGCCCTTGATTTTCTTATCACCGCTTTTGGAGACGCGAAGCGTGTCGGCAGACGATGGGCGGACGGGCATTTCGAAGGTCCTGTGAATCGCGCAGTGTTGGACGTTCAGGTCGCAACTGCTATGGATCCCAGCGTACGCAAAGCGGTCCTCTCGAAACATCTGGATATCGAAAGCGAGTTCATCAAACTGTCAGAAGACAGAAGCGACTTCTCACAGGCTGTGACTGGCACAACGAAGTCTATTACAGCGATACGACTTCGTTATCAAGCATGGCAAGCTGCTTTGGAACAAGTAATCGGTCACCCGGTGCACCTGCCGGAGTTGCCTAATGCCTAGCGCGAGCTTCTTGAATCTTGAACAGTCTGTAAAAGAACTGAAGCGCATATATCTAAGAGACGGGAATTTCAATCCTGTTCCGAGTTCTGACGATCAGGAACTAGCGCGGGCTTTTAGCGTGCTGGTTCATGCAGAACTTGAGGAATACATTGAGACCTCTTTCCAGAGTTTGGCGGTTAAAGCCATGCAGGGTGTTTCGGCGGGTCAGTTCAGCCGCGTCGCTATATCGTTGTTGGCCTTTAGTGGGATCGCTCCACAGACTGGAGGGGGAAAGCTGCGTATTCCGACATCGGGCGGATCCGCTGGCCCTGCCGGGGCAAAAAAGGAAAAAAGCCCGCGTTTGTTAGCGACCCGTTACGGAGAAGCTCACGGCCGCTACGTGGATATGCTGGACAGCAATAACGGTGTACGAGAGAAATACCTTGCTGCGCTTGGCATCCCGATAGGCTTGGACGCTCAACGAGTTGATCCCAACTGGATCAACGACTTAGAGACCTTTTGTTCCTCTAGAGGAGCGTGGGCTCATTTGTCGCGGACAAATGTTCTCGCTAAATTTGGCGAGATTGACCCGAAGGACATCTGGGCGGTTTGTGAACGACTGGTCTGGACGAATAGCACGCTAGCTAGGCCGGACGTTATTTCGTCGTTTGAGGACCTAGATCAGTGGGTGGAGACCGAGAAAAGTCTTATTGGAAACGCCTTGGTACATGAACCCCGGTGGAGATTTAGAGCATTTTATACAATATCGATGCTGTGGGGCTATTGGAAACGTCGCAAGTACAGGCTGAACAACGAGGAGTGATTGGTTCCGAGCGCCTCCGTTGACCATCGCGCCAGTATGGAAGCAGGAAGTCGGAGGTGCCCTTGGAGCATGGGCCACCGCACTCCAAGGTCGATAACAATTCGTTCAAGATAACTTCTCCATTCTCCTTGGAGGTCCGCGGCGAAAGTCGCAATCCGGGCGCTTTAGCGCATCGAACATGCTCGGAGCAGCGAGACTAGATGCTCTAACTAGACTTCGAGGCCGTCATTGATTGCCACACTGCATGCAGTGTGCATAAAGTGCGGTGCGCCCCCTTAAAAATCTTGCTGCTGGTGCCGACAACCACGATGGGCATGTTTGCCATCGACCATGACTTGCTTCGCGGGTGCGAGCGTTGGCCACAAAGGACTGAGAGATGCCAAGAAAAGCGCAGTGAGAACTGAGGAAGTCGTGGATGAAGCAGGGTCGTAGTTCACGTTCGCCATCCCGCGAACTACAACCGGGGCTAACTCCACACCCGTCAGCGCAGTTTTGCGTTAACGGCACCTGCGCGGCGGCGAAACGTTAGTACTGCTCGTGCGCCTCTTCCTCTGCGCGAAGTTGGAAGTCGGCCTCATATAACGAAATGGATTGGAAATCCCACGCATATGCCTGAACAAAATAATGAAGAGATCGCTTCGCTGAGCGACATGATTAAAATCATCGAAGAAACCGCATTGGAGCCACAGAGGATTGCCTTTTTCCGAGGACATGCGGATAAGAACTACGAGCTCAAACCGAGCCTATTCCGTGAAAGGCAGCACAGAAAAGAGGAGAAGGACATCATCCGCGAGTTGCTAACTCTGCATCCATCGGAATTCAACGTCGATGAGTCCACGTTTGAGAAACTAGTGAGAATGCAGCACTACTCTCTTCCCACGCGGTTACTCGATCTCACCTACAATCCCCTCGTTGCGCTTTATTTTGCCTGCTGCTCCAACCCAAAATCTGACGCTGAATTTATAAGATTTTCAATCGGAAAAAATAAGGTTCGATATTCAGATAGCGATACAGTAAGTTGCATCTCGAATCTCGCTAATCTGCGAGGCTATGAGCGTGACGAAATTAGAGGTATGGCGGATTCGGCTGAGCTTGCCGAATCCGAGGTCGGCGGACGTTTGCTTCATTTCATAAAAGCTGAAAAATCCTATTTCTTACCCAAAATAAACGTCGAAGATTTGAAGAGCATCATTGCAGTTAAGCCAAAATTAAATAACAGAAGAATTTTGGCGCAGCAAGGCGCATTTCTAATTTACGGAGTGACGCCCAACCTTGCGGACAATAACAAATTCGGAATTCGTATCCGTAGACACCCCATTAACTCTGAAAATAAAAAGAAAATTATGGCTCAGCTCGACAAAGTAAACGTAAACATAAGCACAATCTTTCCAGAAGTCGAGTATGCAGCGAAGTACATCACTAGCAAACTCCCCCCGGCTTCGACAAAGCCTGTTGCGTCTGAGCGCTAGGGCCAGGCCGCCGTCAATATCGTGATCCATAAAATGAAACGAATCACAGCGTTGCCGATTAAGGGTGAAGCTTATCTACTGGAGTACCTTGGAAAACGCATTCTCGTGGATGGCGGTTATTCTGGGTCCGCCCTTGCGCCAGCTCTGCAGAAACAGCTCGGCGAGTCGAATGTCCACCTAGACGTGGTAGTGTGTACACATAGCGATAACGACCACGCCGGGGGATTGGCGGACCTGCTCAATCACACTGGTGTAACTGCATCGGAGTTCTGGCTACCCGGCTCATGGCAAGAAAGCGTCAAGGATCTCATTGAGGAAACCGACCTCTTCTACAAGGAACTGGTGGAAGAGATCAAAGACGGGGAAGGCATAGAAAGCCTGTCTGCTGGCGAAAACGAGAGGATCGACCGCGAGCTTGCTAGGATCACATCCGAAGTGTTCGTCTCTGACGACGGCAATTCAGTGAAAGGGCGCCGGATGCTTGAGTTGCGGCCCGCGAAATCGGACAGAAAGACGACATCGGCCTCTAGAGCGAAGCGGTCCGTCCGGAGGGCGGACAAGAGTCCCGGTATCACGCAGCGCGCAATGGAGCTTATCGAAACGGCCGAACGCATCAGGAAAATCGCTCTGTCAGCGAACGACAAAGGCATCCCTGTACGGTGGTTCGATTACCTCGCCTATTCCAAAGATCGTATCGCGACGGGCGGCGAAGACTTCCTCAAGCCTCTCAATGCAAAGGAGTTAAAGGAGCCGCCGACGCTGACGGGGGTTGCGTTTCGTCGCTTCATTGCACTTTCCCGAGCCAATCGGGAAAGTCTCGTCTTCTTTTCTTCAGGCGATGACGCGCACGTCGACATCATGTTCTGCGGAGATTCGCCCCTCGGTGACGGCCTCCGCTATGCAACTTCATTTTTATCTGGCAAGAGGACGGATAAACCACTGATCGTGACGGCGCCTCATCACGGCGCCGACTCCAATGCAATGGCATATGGACATATCGCAGGATTCGGCAAGGTATCGTTCTGGATCCGTGCTGGAGGCAAACCCCATCATCCCCAATCCGCGTATCGAACGATCCCTAGCAGTCTCAGGACTTGCACGCATTGCCCGCATAAGGACCTTCCACTTCGGGCGGTATGCATCACCGACAAATGCGAAAAGTTCACTGACCCCCAAGCGTGGCTAACGGTCAGATCGCACGATTGCCTCTGTTAGTCCCAACGGTTCTTGAGTGCGTGCTGTGAGGACGATTGATCTCATTGGCGATTAAGCCAACGGATCAATGCTGTTGATTAAAAATTCGTACTGTAGCTGTCACGCAACTAATGCCGGCGTTCCAGGCCGTCACAGCAGTTCGACTACGTACCGTTGCGTCCGACATGACCTAGAGTTGACGCTCTGCACTCGCGAGTTGCATAGCGTCACGAACGGCTGATCGTTCCTTGATGCCTGCCTCCTCCTTTGCCTTCAACTCCGCCATCCACTTGACGTAGGTGTTGCGTGATCGCAGGACGCCTTGCTCTGCCATCGTCTTGATGATGTCTGTTTCGTTGATGCCTTCTGCCAGCTTGCTTAGAATACGAGGATAGGCCTTCTTGAAGGCGCGCTTTCTTGCGTCGTGTTGTCTGGGCTGTAAAGCATCAAGGGCATTGAACAGCGCCAGTTCGTCAATTACGCGCTTGGTTTCTCTCGTAGCATCCATGAGTGTTGTTCCAATTTTTTGCATAAGGACACCTATCCAAAATGATTCCCTTGGCTGGCGAACCATTTCGGATGCGACATTTCCTACGCCGCCTCGGCCTCCACGTCATCAGGAAAACCGTCATCTGGCAGTTCAGGCTGGCCCTTTGTGCGCGGCCGCCCCGTGCGCCCGACGGGCAATTCTGGCAAATGCCCCGTCATGAAGGTCTTGCTCTTCGGAGAGGCCTTCACACGGACAAACTGATCTTTTTTTGCTAAATACATCAGCGTACGCATCAGATTGTCGCGCTTCTGCGCGTCATGATGGTCGACTAGGCCTGTGCCTGGATACTTGTAGTTGCCACGATTGCAGTTGTGGTAGTAACCACGCCCGCCCGTCACATCCGCCCAGTACTGGCCGATCAGGTCGCCCAGCCACTCATGCTGCTTGACATGTGAACCATCGAAGATCAACGCCACGTGCAAGTGATGTCCGCCCGTGCTGGAGAACTCGATGGAACACACATAGCCCGCCATGTGCCGGAACAACGATTTCTTGCCGCGCATGTTGTCCTTGAAGTGACGCCAATCCTCCGTCACGGTGAAGATATCCACTCGTGGCAGTTCGTCACCACAATCGTTAATTGCATCACCGTTTGCCAAGGCCATGCGCTCCAAGTAATTGCGCTCCTGAAGCCGCTCATCCCATTGCATCGCCTGTGCAAGATCCTGGCATGCCGCTTGGCGATACATCAGGTCAAGGCGAACCACCATCAGGCGCGCATAGCGCTCATGCAAGGCGTTGATATAGACCGTCAAGCGCTTTGCGTTCTCGTCAGCGTTGCGCTTCCAGTTCTTGATCATCCGTGCGATACCGATACGCACGCCTTCGGCACGCAGCGCCATCACGAAGTCATTGCAGACTTCCGCGTAATGCTCATCTGAAATTGCACCGAATACGGCATGGCATTGACGGATACGGTGCGTGGGATATATGCGATGGAACAAGGCCAAGTCAGGGGACAAGGCCAGCCCATCGAAGATCAACCGATCGAATGAGGGCAGCAGCTCCATAAACCCCGCCATCCTTAAAGCCACAACGCCTATCGTGTCGTCAGCGTTGCGCTTAATTTTGTAAGGGAGTTGGTCCGTCTCGATCACTTGACGCATGAATTCGATCTGGGCACTGAGCCCCTTCACGCTGACGCCTATCCGATAGGCATTGCCGTCAATGCCATGGGCCATGCCCATGTTGCGTTCAAGATTTTCGACTATCCCCAACACGTCGAACCGTTCATCACGGTTGACGTCAGCTTGAGCATCGATACCGTCACTGCTTTGCATTGCAGGATCATCAAGTGGCCGATCTTCGTCAGGAGCATTGGGCATGCTCCAGTCGTCAACATGGTCTGTCTCAATAAAGTCTTTCAATTCTAGTTACCTTTTCTATAAAACGTATTGGTTAATAATCGTATTGATTAATAATCCTAATAAAAACCAGAAATCCTTCTCTACTATTCTCACGGCAAGGACCGGACGGCTTTCGATGGAATGAATGTAAAGGGTAGGGATTACTGCGCTGTGCCGATATGCGAAAACGTCCACACATCCAGGGCATAGCGCTTCAGGGCACTACACGCCGCCGTAGCCTAGAACGTTATCCAGCCTGTCGGCTGGTGGTAGTACCTCGATGTAGTGCTTCCCTTTCAGCGTCACGATACGTGCGCGGCCTTGGTTGAATAGCTCCCCAACCGCACTACGCAGGCGAGTTGTTGTCATGCCAATGACCATGGCAACCTTACCAGCGTGGTGGTAGGCAAACTGACGCACTCCCTGGTCGTTCAACCACTGCGCCAGCGTTGCCGCGTCACGCACCCGTTGCGGCTCGTGCTCCAGCGGGTTGTGCATCCATTGGTAGGCCTCGAAGTGGTACCAGCAGACCTGCTCCGCCATCTCTACCAGATCCCTCGAAACGTCTCCTTCTCGCCCCAGAAATACGTGGTTCTTGGCGGCCATGCGGGCAATGTGGCCCGCCAGCTTGGCCAGAAAGTCCCGACAATGTGCAAAGTCAGGCTGCGCCATCAAGCGGAGATTCCGCTCGTGCAACTCGCGCAGTAGCGCCTTAGATTCCCTGCGGAATGTCACAGACGGCAGGTCTTTCCTGCCGGACCGGATTCGAGCATGGAGTTCGTCAAGCATCGCCGTCACTCTCTCTCCATGCTGTTCGTGAGCACGGCCAACAACCGCATGGCCAGCATCTTCCGACCCGATCCACTCATCCAGCACGGCGTGATACAGAAAGCGGGCAGCGAGGCCACTCGCCTTCAACTCTTCGCCGCGCTTCTTGCAAAACGCTTTGAAGAGCCCAGGCTGGACCATGAACAGCGTCGTCAGAAAACCCCTGATCTTCTTTCTCGGCTCACTCACGCGGCTGTGCTGGATCACCTTACCCCCGGATAGATTCGCCAGGGTGGGAAAGTCCTTGGCCCGCAGCATGTTGAGCGCGACCGCACCCTCGTCAACAATCCAGCCCGAAACGAACCAATGCTCCAGGGAACGCAACACCGCCTGCATAGATGCATCGTCTTGCAGCAGCGCCTGGTTGGCGACGGGGAGTGGCTCCTGCGACAGAACCTTTGCCAGCAAGACCTCGATAACTTCCATGTCCTCGCCGTTCGCCAGGCATTCCTGGATGACCTTCTCAATACGCGATACCTGTTTTTTCCACACACGATGTGCGGCCTGTTGCTGGTATTGACTCATCGGGTCCTGAGCAGCATGCCTGGCGCACCACCGCGTAATGGCCTCGGTAAGCGGCGCATAGTGGAAGCTCTTGCCAGCGCCCGATGATGCCAGCAAGACTCCAAACGACGAAAGCGGCGCGGTTCCGCCCTCGGGCTTTTCGTACACCGCCAGCCCCGATGCAACGAGAGAACTGACGGCTTCAAGCACCGAAGCACCGATGGCATCGTCCTTGGGAGTTTTGGAGCGCTCATGCAACACGGCACCCAACAGGCTGGGCAATGCGTCGTAGGGATAGTGTGGAACCTTCATTGCACGCCCCCTCCCGCAACTGCAGCACGCAGACGCGGGCGGGACTCCACCCATTCCAGCACATTGCCCAGAACCGCCGCTTCTTTACGGGTATTGCCGTACCGGCGATGTGTCTGGCCGAGCACGTCTGGTATCACCCCATTCGGATCAATTGGCACGCCGTTCATGCGACACCACTATTGCCAACGATAGCGTCGTCATTCGCGGCCATCACACCATGCTTTGTAACGATCACTGCGGGCCACAAGAGACGACCATTCGTGTGCTTCCGGGGTACGACGCCGAAGTAGCTGCCGGTCTGGCAATAGCGCTTGCGTGCGGTTTGTTCTTCGATATGGTTGTGCGCGGCAAACATCTTGGTTTGCCAAGGGTACGCGGTATGGTTTTCGAGAAGCGACGTGTTGCCGTCAAGCTCAGTTGCCATTGGGGCCTCCGATCAGTGCAAGAAGTTGGAAATGCACTTCGTCGAGCCGCCATGGAACATGGCCTCATCAGCGTCTATCCATGCGGCTCAACAAAGTGTGAGTGCAAGGTAAAGACTGTCGGACTGTTGGTCGATCAAGCGGGGAGTATTGGGAAATATCGGGGAATAACGGGTCGATTACTGCCGGCTTAGATACTTCTTCAGTGCTTTGTATGTATAGGTCTTTGGCCCCTCGGGGGAGACGTATTTAATCCCCTCTCGATCGCTACCTCGCAACCGGGTGCTCTTTGCGCCGGGGTCGTTGCTCATCCTATCCAAGATACCCCAGATAACATCAGGGTCGCTGTGATCGAGCCCCTTCTGCCGGGCTTCGTCTTGGGCGAGGAGGATCTCCGTGTAGAGTCCTGGGCGTTTACCGGGCCCACTCGTTTTAATTATTCGGCTGGCAGCGTCCTCTTTGGCTGCGAGCTTCAAAGATGCCAGTTCGTCCGCAACTGATAGCGCGAATGGATGCTCCTTCGAGCCCGGAAAATAGAGGTGTCGCAGGAACTCCGGTAGCTTAGGCACGTGCCAAGGCGCTTGATCGCTGTCGTAGCACCACTTCAGGAAGTGATCCGACAGCACCTCATCACCGGACGGCAGATCCCCATCCCTGACATGGTCCAAGTAGTCCTCAAGTACGCGCTTCGCACCTCGTAGCTGCTGAAGGGTAGCGGGAAGACTGGGATCGTCAAGCTGGCGTGCTTCGCCTTCAGCCACTGGAATGTCCCTGCGGCCTTGCGGGGAGGGAATGAGGCCGTTAACCAGCAACGCCCCGTCAGCGGGGGTCCACCTCGGACTCTGGTTGACGTAGTACTCGACCAGCTCAAGGAACGCGATTCGTTTCTGTGGCGACTGGCTGTATTTTTTGAAAGCGTCGGCGCTCATGCTGTAATGATCTGCGGTTGCTGCAAAGCCGGTAGCCTAACGCATCACGCAGATCTGGATGGATTTACGCTGACCAAATCCGGTTACACAGCGGTTACATGGACCGCAAAAACACAAAAGGGTTACAGGCAAATCGCCTGTAACCCTTTGATTTTCTTGGTGGAGAGGAGGAGGATCGAACTCCCGACCTTCGCATTGCGAACGCGACGCTCTCCCAGCTGAGCTACCCCCCCAACGACAAACGATTCTAGCACAAGGTTTTTCCGTTTTGCCAAGCCGCCAGGCCCAACAAAACCTCACCTGGAAGGCGCCCCGGCGAGCACCCAATCCACAACCGTGCGGATATCCGCATCGCTCATCGCCGGGTGCGGGGGCATCGGCAGAACACCCCACACGCCCGAACCGCCATCCTTAACCTTGTTCACAAGTTTCGCGGGCGCTTGCGCATCGCCCTTGTACTTCGCCGCGATCTGCTGAAACGAAGGCCCGACGACCTTGCGGTCCACCGCGTGACAGCCCATGCAAGCATTGGCGCGCGCGATCATCTGACCGCGCGGTGCATCATCCGCCCACGCCGCCGTCACCAACCCGGCAAACCCCACCAGAGCAACAACCACAGCCCCCGACTTCCGCACCCCGAGCATAACCACGCAACGCCGCATCAAGCCCCGCAACTTCATTGACTAACCGCCGGATTCCCCGGATGAACCGGGCTTGAATTCGTCACCGGCGCAGGCGACTGCTGCTCCAGCGGACGCGAACTCACCGACGAATCGGGCACCGCACCCACCGTCGCATCCGGCGTCGGCGGAGGCTGCGACGCAACCGGCGCGCTGGCCGCCGGCGCGCTCGTCGCAGTTGCGTCTTGCGGCAGGATGTACTGGAACACCTTCACCACCTGCGTCACACCCGGCACGCGGCTCGCCACGTCGGCGCCACGGGCGCCTTCATCGCGCGTAACAAGACCCATCAGATACACCGAGCCGTTCTCGCACACCACCTTGAAGTTGTTCGCCGAAATGTTCTTCTCGGCGATCAGCGCGGTCTTGACCCGCGTTTCAAGGTACGAATCGTTGGTCCGCGAAGACAGGTCGGCAGCCGGCCCGATCGTCAGCTCGTTGACAATGGACGTGACATTGTTGAGCGACCGCACGATCTGCTCGGCCTTCTGCTTCGATGCATCGTCAGGCACTTCGCCGGTCAGCAGCACGCGCCGATTGAAAACCGACACGTTGACGTGCGCGGGATCCGGCAGGTTCTGGTTGATCTGCGCGATCGACTTCACCTGAATCTCGCGATCCTCTGTCTGCGCACCAAGCGTGCGCCGGTCGGTCGCAACCAGCGCACCGCCACCGGCCGCGCCGGCCACCAACAGGAAGCAACCCTGCAACGTCGCGGACAGCCCTGCCGCCAGCCCCACCACCAGTGTGGTCCTCACCAGTGTCGTCTTGATGCGGAATACGCTCATTAACTAGCTCTCCTTCGGAATCAGTCTTCGCCCAGCAACATGGCATCGATGCCGTCGCACAGACAATGGATGGTCAGCAAATGCACTTCCTGAATACGCGCGGTGCGATCTGAGGGCACGCAAATATGAATGTCGGTGTCGCCCAATACGTCGTGCGCTTTGCCACCGCTCCTGCCGGTCAACGCCACCACGATCATCTCGCGCTCGTGCGCCGCCGCGATCGCCGCCAGCACGTTCGCCGAATCGCCCGAGGTCGTGATGGCAAGCAGTACGTCCCCAGGCTGGCCGAATGCCCAGACCTGCTTCGCGAACACCTGCTCGAACGCGTCGTCATTGGCGATCGCGGTGATGATCGACGTGTCGGCCGTCAACGCAATGGCAGGCAAGCCTGGACGTTCGCGCTCGAAACGGCCCATCAGCTTGGCCGCGAAATGCTGCGCGTTGGCCGCGGATCCACCATTGCCGCACGCAAGAATGCGGTTGCCGTTGGCAAGCGCCATAAACATCGTGTCGATCGCAGCGGCGATCGGCATCGAGAGGGTTTCGAGAGCTTCGGTTGTAACTGCCGCGTTGTCGCGGAAGTGCTGTTGAATACGTTCGACTGACATCGAGTCTCTATCTTTTGCCGCGTATGGACCGCTGCGCGCGGCCGTGTTGTGAAGACAGGTTATTCTGGCTGACGGTGCAGGCAACGCCGATGCGTCACCGGAACCGCCTGGGACGCGTTCGCCGTGTCACTCGTACGCGAGCGCAAGTTTATCGCACTCAGGCGCGATATCCGCAGCGTGGCTCAGACTTCATCTGCACGAAAGGCATCGCGTAACCAGACAAGTCGCCCCGATTCGAACGCGACGACATCGAAACGACACGCCGGTACGACCCTCACGCGAGTCGCCAGATAATGCCGCGCAGCACGCACCAACCGCTGACGTTTCTGCCATCCAACGCTGGCCGCCGCGCCACCATAGTGCCAGCGCGCACGCGCCCGGACTTCGACGAACACCAGCGAGCCGTCACGCTCGCGCATCACCAGATCGATCTCTCCGCCGCGACACGCCACGTTGCGCGCTACGAAACGCAACCGCTGGCGCTGCAAAAAGGCGAGTGCGTGAGCTTCGAAGGCGGCTCCGACGTCTTTGGACCCTCCGCGTCCCAAAAAGTTGTGAGCGCCGGAACGGGGCGCCGGGCGCTCCGGCTCTGCGTGGCACAATGTCGGCCTTGCTTTGTCTGTCTGCGTCTTCTGTCTCATGACCCCTCTCTCCGAACTTGCGCAAGGGCAGCAATATCCTGCTGCCGCGCTCTATGTGGTGGCGACGCCGATCGGCAACGTCGCGGACATCACGTTGCGCGCGCTGCACGTACTCGGACTGGTGGACCGCATCGCCGCCGAGGACACGCGCAATACCGGCCAACTGCTGGCGCGCTACGGCATCTCGAAACCGCTGCTAGCCGTGCATCAGCACAACGAGCGCGCCGCGGCACTGCGCATCGTCGAACATCTGCAAGCGGGCGAGCGCGTCGCCTACGTGTCCGACGCCGGCACTCCCGGCATTTCGGACCCCGGAGCGAAGCTCGTCGACGCCGTGCGTGAAGCCGGCTTCCCCGTGATTCCATTGCCCGGCGCGAGCGCCCTGGCCACAGCACTCAGTGCCGCCGGTGATTGGGTCGCGACCTTCTCGTTTCTCGGCTTTTTGCCGCCAAAGGCAAAGCAACGCGCTGCAACACTGCAACCGCTCGCGACGCATCCTCACGCCATGGTCTTCTACGAAGCGCCGCATCGCATCGTAGAAACAGTCGAAGCGCTGGCCGAAGCATTCGGCGGCGCGCGCAAACTATTGATCGCACGTGAGCTGACGAAGTTACATGAAGCGCTGCATTGCTGCACCCTGGCCGAAGGGCCAACGTGGCTGGCGGCGGACCCGAACCGGCAGCGTGGCGAATTTGTGCTGGTGGTGGAAGGCGCTCAACAGGAAACCGCGGGCGAGCACGATCACGACGCGTTGCTGGGCATCCTGCTGGAAGAGCTGACGGTGAGTAGCGCGGCGAAAGTCGCGGCGGCTATCACGGGAACATCGCGCAATGCGTTGTACACCCGCGCATTGGCCTTGAAGAAGGACGGGGAAGATAGCGAGTAAGAACAAGGGCCGCGCAAGCGGCCCTTGAGTGCGGACAAACGCGCGAGCAGAGCCCACGCGTCTTGCAACACCGGGGGCGAGCAGACGTGCATGCACGCACCGCTCGCTCCAGTCACATCATTTGACGTCGTTCGTATTCGATGCCAGCGTCTCGGCCTGTTCGGCTTTGGCTTCCTTTGGCGTCAGACCGACGATCTGCACGCGCGCCGTGCCCGCCCGCTGCATATGCAGCGCGGTAGCAGCCGCCAGCGAGAGGTCGATGATCCGGCCGCGCGCGAATGGGCCGCGGTCGTTGATCCGGACAATGACCGAACTGTCGTTGGCCGGGTTCGTCACGCGAACGTATGAACCGAGCGGCAGCGTGCGGTGCGCGGCTGTCAGCGCGTGCATGTCGTAGCGCTCGCCGTTCGCCGTGCGACGGCCGTGGAAGAACCTGCCGTACCAGGACGCGCGTCCGGTTTCGTGGAAGCCGGCCACATTGGGACCGTTTTCGGTGAGCGGCTGGGCGTCGGCGAGCGACGTGCCGTTAGCATCAGAAGCCGATGCAGCTGGCGTTCCGAAGGCCTGCGGCGCCATCGTATCGGCGCTGCCTGCTTGCGCGCTCTTCGTGCTGAGCGGCGGATTACTTGCCTCGTTGGCTGCGTTCGGGGGCATGGCGCACCCTGCGAGCACAAAAAAGGCAAAAAGACTCCCCATACTTCGGGATGACCGAGTTTTCATAAGACGTGCAATCACAATGTCGAGCCGCATCACGCGATAGCTGCGTGTTGCTGCGACTCCGGCGGAAAACGAACGACCACGCGCCGCGCAAAAAAGCGCAGTACGCCGAAGCCCGCACGCGGCATACTCTGCCGCTCCCGCACGGTTAAATTTCACGTCTGGCGCAACCTGTCCCCGGCAGCCTGACCAGACCCCACAAGCCGCCATCGAACGTGGCAAACACGTTCTTGCGCGCCAGACAACAGCGCGCAGGAACGGCGGCGTAGGCCCCACCCAGCGTCACGGCAGAAGGCCGTTGCAGGCGCGTGGCACCTGGCTGGACGAGACGTGCGCATCGGACGCATCCGATGCTGGATTTGCCGTCGACAACACCGACGGCACTTACTTGACGACGATCAGCGCTCCATTCTGAATGGGGACGCATCGCCCTGTGGCAGCACGGTTTCCCGTACACATGACCGCATTATACCCAAAACACAATTTTGGGATGACAAGCGCTTGATAGCTTTGATGAATTTTCACTATTGCTGCAAAAATAGGCATCGCGGACCAGCCATTTGGCATATCGGCGGAGGGCTCGGCACGCCGGTACAATTAACGTTTTTGCTGCGGCCCACCGTCCTCATGAAAGTCACTCTGATCCCCGTCACCCCGTTCCAGCAGAACTGCTCGCTGCTCGTTTGCGAGGCGACGGGACGCGCCGCCGTTGTCGATCCAGGCGGCGATCTCGAGATCATCCAGGATGAGGTCAAGCGGCAAAACGTGTCGGTCGAAAAGGTTTTCCTCACGCACGGTCACATCGATCATTGCGCCGGCGCGAAAGCCTTGGCCACGCACTACGGCGTCCCGATCGACGGTCCACATCCCGACGAGCGTTTCTGGATCGATCAGTTGCCCGCCCAGAGCACGCGTTTCGGCTTCCCTGCAGCGCAGGCGTTCGAACCGGACCGCTGGCTGCAGGACGGCGACACGGTTCAGTTCGGCAATGAGACGCTCGAGGTTTATCACTGCCCGGGGCATACGCCGGGCCATGTGATCTTCTTTAGCCGCGCGCATCGGGTCGCGCTGGTTGGCGATGTGCTGTTTGCAGGCTCGATCGGCCGCACCGATTTTCCGCGCGGCAATCATGCCGATCTGATTCGCGCCATCCGCGAGAAGCTCTGGCCGCTCGGCGACGACGTCACCTTCGTGCCGGGTCATGGGCCCACCTCGACGTTCGGCGCCGAGCGCCGCACGAATCCGTACGTCGCAGACGGAGTGCGCGTATGAGCGCCGAAATCTATGTGAGCACCGACGTCGAAGCGGACGGCCCGATCCCCGGCCCGCATTCCATGCTCAGCTTTGCCTCGGCCGCGTACACGGAAGACAAGCAACTCATCGGCACTTTCTCTGCGAACCTGGAAACGCTGGAAGGTGCGACCGCCCATCCGGTTCAGGAGGCGTGGTGGAAAACCCAGCCCGAGGCGTGGGCCGCCTGCCGTCTCGATCTGCAGCAGCCCGCCACGGCTTTGAATGCCTACGTAACGTGGGTTGAAGCGCTGCCGGGCAAACCGGTCTTCGTGGCCATGCCGGCCGGCTTCGATTTCACGTTCATGTTCTGGTACATGATGCGTTTCACCGGCCGCTGCCCATTCTCATGGTCTGCGCTGGACATCAAGACGCTCGCCTTCGCGATGACCGGTCTGCCCTATCGCAAGTGCATCAAGCCGCGCCTGCCGCAGCGGTGGTTCGACGACCATCCGCACACCCACGTCGCCCTCGACGACGCGATCGAGCAAGGCGCCCTGTTCTGCAACATGCTCGCCGAGTTGCGCGCTGGCCAGGTCGTTCTCGCCACTCATGCAGCGGCGGAAACAGTCCCAAAAGATGGGGACGGCTCAGGGCAAAACGCCGCTACCAAACCGGCAAATTAGGTAATCTCCCTCGTCAGAGCCGTTTTGCATTGCGTTTCGTTTTCGTCGCCTCTACTATTAGAGCCACGGCACGCCAACGGAGGCGCAGTTGACACTCGATACGTTCTCGCAAAAGATCCTGCGCCTGCTGCAGCTTGACGCTCGCCGTTCGGTGCAGGAAATCTCCGACCAGGTCGGTCTCTCCAGCACCCCATGCTGGCGGCGAATCAAGGACATGGAGCAATCGGGGGTGATCCAGCGCTACACAGCACTGCTGGATCGCGAAAAGCTGGGGCTGCACGTGTGCGCGCTCGCTCACATCCATCTGACGCGGCACACGGAAGGCGGGGTTGAACAGTTCGAACGCGAGATCGCCACCTGTCCTGAAGTGACCGAGTGCTACAGCACCACCGGCGAATCCGACTACATCCTCAAGATCGTCGCGCCGGACATCAAGGCGTATGACGCGTTTCTGCACGAACGCATCTTTAAGATTCCGGCCGTCGCGCAAGTGCGCACAAGCGTCGTGCTGCGGGAAATCAAGTTCGATACGCAACTACCGCTTTGAGATTCTGATGGCGACGCCAGCCAGGCCGGCCGTCTTCACCTGCCCGGCGCTACCGCGCTAGGCAATGTCATGACGCTCCGGCGCCGCGGCTTCAGCCTGCTCATCCAGTGCAATAGCCCGCAATACGCTCAGATGCCGCACGCCCAGGCGGCTCTTTAGTTCTGCCAGATCAAGATGCGCGAGTCGCTGTGCGTCGCTCTCAATGGCATTGGGCGCGCTGGCAGCTAGCGTCACGTCGACATCGAGGCCAGTGCTCAGGTAATGGATATTGACGCCCGCCGCCCGCTCACCCCGTTCAGCAAACGCCGCCTCGACCTCCGCGACGACCCGCTCACGGGGCGGCAATCCGATAGGCGGTCGCGCCAGCGCATCGTTTTCCGGATCGACGTGAATCAGCGCATCGAGCACCCGGCTGTCAGTGAGGACGCGCGCACGGGCCGTCTCAGCAATGTAGTGACCTTCCGATACAGAGATCAGCGGGTCGACCAGGATATGTGCGTCGACGAGCGCGAAGTCACCCATCTTGCGCGTGCGCAGTTCGTGCACATCGCGCACACCCGGCGTCGACATCAGCAGTTTGCGCACGTCGGCGGCAGCGGCATCGTCGAGTGCGCGGTCCGATAGATCCTGCAGCGCATCCCAGCCGAACGTCCAGCCCATACGCGCGACCATGAAACCGACAATCGCCGCTGCAATTGGATCGAGAAGTCGCACGCCAGCCAGACTGCCGATAATGCCGAGCGCAACAACCAGCGACGACGCCGCGTCCGAACGCGCATGCCATGCATTGGCAATCAGCATGGCCGAGCGCACCCGTTGGGCCTCGCGCAGCATATAACGAAACAGTGTTTCTTTCGAAACCAGCACCAGCGCAGCAACGGCTAACGCACTAAGGTGAACGGCGGGAATATCCTGCAAATCGGCCAGCCGCGCTCCGGCGCGCCATAGCATGCCGACACCGACCGCAATTAGCAGTGCGCCGAGAAACAGCGAAGCCACGGTTTCATAGCGGCTGTGCCCGTAATTGTGATCCGCATCCGGCTTTGCTCCGCTATGCCGATTGGCGATTAGTACGACAAAATCCGAAACGAGATCAGCAAGCGAATGCACGCCATCGGCAACCAGTGCCTGCGAATGGGCGATCATCCCGATGACGATTTGCAGCGTCATCAACACCGAATTGAGCGCGATACTGACAAACGTGCTTTTGCGCGCAACGTGATGTTTTTCTGCGGATTGGGCGGCGAAGGTGGCGGGCATGCGAGCGGATGCGGTTTTTCAATGTGTGGATTCTAACCGCGCTCGCATGACAATCTGCGGAATCCCTTAAAATTCTCTTTTAAATCAGATGCTTATCTAAACGGGAAGTATTCGCGTTCCGGTTCAATGGAATACGCTCCCGCAAGTCACGGAATGCGAAGCTGGAGATCGGTCCGACAGCCAAACATGGACGTAAAAAAACCGCGCACCTTAAGGTTGCGCGGTTCTTCGGCCGAGGGCGCGCTAATGCGCCCGCAGGGATACTGCAATTAACGCTGAATCAGAAACTTCTCACGATCCTGACCGGCGATCCAACGCGGCGGCTTACCACGGCCCGACCACGTGCTACCGCTATCCGGATCACGGTATTTCGGCGCGACACCAGCGCGCGGACGGCCCACTTTCGCTGCCTTACCACGGCCGCCGCCTAACTCAGCAAGCGTAATGCCGTAGTCAGCCATCTTCTGTTTGATCTCGTTCAACACTTCCGCGTATTCACGCGACTTTGCTTCTTCGATCTGCTGTTCCAGCTTCTCTCGCTGTGCGAGTAGTTCCTTGTAGGAAGACATAGGTTCCCTTGTGGTTTAGATAAGTGACTACCAGTCTAAGCCGGTTTGCCCTTTGAAAGGTGTTCATGCCTCGGAATTTGCAGGCGAGATTAACACAAAATAGAAAGCGTGGAAAAGTCCAGTTCTTAAATTAATTATGTTTCGTTTCGAAAAATTTCAGGAAACGGCACAGTCAGCAAGTTTTTCATTTACATCTTCTTTCGCAGCTTACGAAAAAGCGAACTCGGCTATGAGTAAATATCTGAATTAACTCCCAAAATATGGAAATTAATATGCCATTTGCACCGGAACATCTCATGGCATGAGAGCTTTCCGCGAACAGCCTGCGAGCAGGCGAAATAAATAGTCGAAATGCATCGCGTCTGGGTGTTTTCCCGCAATAGTTCTAGTCACGATCGTTTCACGTTTCGCGTGATGCAATCTTTTAGTGCGGCATGCAAGGAGTCGGCATTTTTTGCGACCTCGTCAAATGTGAAGCGGCTGCGTGCACCTTCGTGTTTCAGATCCGCGCCATAGCGGTCGATGCCAATTAATTCAAGATGATCCGGCCGCTGCGGATGTGCGTCGAAAAACTCCAGCAATGCACGCTCTTCGTCGAAGCCGAGTGGTTCGAACGGATCCAGTTCACTGCCATCGAGCCAGCCCATCGCGCCAAAGCCACCGATATAACGCATCCGCTCGAGCGTCATCACCCAGAAGCTGAAATCGCCCAGCGCGAGGTAGCGCTCGGCGTCCGGGTGATAGCGCAGGTAACGCCCCACCACGGCAGGCGTCGGCTCGACCGTCTCGAACGATCCCAGCAGCGTGACCCGCTGGCCATTGAGCACGTCGCCATCCGGAGCGTGCGCGACCAGGAAGCCCGCACGGGGATCGCCTTGCAGGTTGCGCGTGTGTTCGGCCAGGCGACTCACGAGGATCGTAGGACGATGCCGCGCGTCCGGGGCAAACGGCAGGATCGACGGATACGGAAATCCCTCCGGTTGGCGCGAGTGCGTCGCGAGCGTGCCGGCGGCGACCCGGTGAAGCAGATGAAGCGGCGCGTGAGCGGGGATATTCAAGAGCGCGTCCTCGAAGGATGGCGTGGATGGCATTCGGCCGGCTGGCTCAAGGTGAAAGCGCGGCCGTGGTCCGGTAGAAATTAGATATTAATTCAGCGCTCGCCTGCAGGGCGCCGGCCGCTTCGTTAGAATCGGAACTTCGCTTTCAGCCGGCTTTCGCGTTATTGTCCGGTTCCGTTTTCGCTTTATGCCAACGAGACTTCCGTGTCCGATCGTTCCCCCGACCTTTCCGCGCTTCCCGCCGCCCATCGCGATCTGCCGGCCACCTCGTTGCAGCGCGCCCGCTATGCAACGATGGCGCTCTTCTTTATCGCCGGGATGATGTACGCGTCGTGGGGGGTGCACGTGCCGACCGTGCGCGACCGCTTCCATCTGAATCCAGCGCTGCTGTCGATCGCACTGCTGGCGGTGGCAGGCGGCTCGATCACCGCGATGGCGACCAACGCCTCATGGATTGCGCGGGTCGGCACACGCCGCGCGTGTCTCGCCGGCGGCCTTGCGATGGCGGTCTGCGCCGCGCTGATCCTGATAGTTCCGTTTTACTGGATGCTGCTGGTTGTGCTGGCAGTCTTCGGCGCCGGAATGGCAACGCTGGACGTGGCTATGAACGCCGAAGCGAGCGCAGTCGAGCAGACGCTCGGACGGCCAATCATGTCCCAGTTGCACGGTATGTTCAGCGTAGGCGGGATGGTGGGCGCCGCCGTCGGCGGAGCGTTGCTGTCACGTGGCATGGCGCCGGCCGTTCATCTCGCTCTCGTTGCCATCCTGAGTGCGCTCGTGCTGCTGGTGGCGTGTCCCGCGGTTTTGCCTCATGTGCCGCAGGCGGATCATCCGGATGCCGCGCCGCCGCGCGCCAACCGCTGGCGCTCGCCGGCGCTGTGGGCGCTCGGAGCGACTGCGCTGGTGGCGCTGATCGCCGAAGGAGCGATGTACGACTGGGCCACCGTCTACATGCGCGACGTCGTCGTCGCGACGCCGGCGCTCGCGAGCGCGGCGTACGCGGCGTTTTCGGGCGGCATGGCGGCGGCCCGCTTTGCCGGCGATGCCGTGCGCGCCCGCTTCGGCGCCCCGCAGCTGGTGATGGCAAGCGCGTCGCTGGCGTGTGCCGGGATGATCGGCGCGCTGCTGTTGCCCTACTCGTTCACAGCGTTGACAGGATTCACGCTGATGGGCCTCGGGCTGGCCAACATGATGCCGGTGCTATTCGCGGCGGCCGCGCGGGTCGAAGGGATTCATGCGGCGGAAGGGCTTGCGCATGTCGCGGGGCTCGCTTATTTCGGACTACTGCTCGGGCCGGTGATCATTGGCGGGGTCGCGCAGGTGACCGGCCTGCCGATCGGGCTATCCGTGGTCGCGATATGTTCGGCGGTGATCGCGTTCGCCGGGCCGAAGGTATTGCGTCGTTTGAAGATCTGAGGGAGACGGGCGCAGCGAGCCGGTCAACGGCTCGTGGCAGCGTCCGAAACGTGCAGCCTTACGTTACGTTACATGGGCTTGCCGCACGATCCCGTTCCGCGACACATCAATGCTTGCGACACTCATCGATGACTCTGACGAGAGTCGTAGCGCTTTGATTTTTATCGATTTATTCTGCACGACAGGGCGCTCCGCACAAATGGCATAGGCCTTGCAGTTAGCTCCCCCACTGGTTCAATCAGGGGGAGCATAAACATGAATCGCAATTTCAAGATGACGGCCATCGCCATGTGCGTGTCGTCAGTGATGGTACTTCAAGGCTGCGGCGGCTCCACGGTCAATAAGCCGCCGACGACGGGTAGCGGCTCGGGGAGCGGTGGCGTAATTGGCACAGGCGGGGGTTCGGGCGCGGGTGCAGGCGGTGGCTCGGGTACGGGCACGCATACTCCGACGCCGACGCCGACTCCGACGCCGACTCCGACGCCGACTCCGACGCCGACGCCGACGCCGACTCCGACTCCGACTCCGACTCCGACTCCGACTCCGACTCCGACTCCGACTCCGACTCCGACTCCGACTCCGACGCCCACGCCGACACCGACACCGACACCGACTCCGACTCCGACTCCGACGCCCACACCGACGCCGACGCCGACGCCGACCCCAACGCCGACGCCGACGCCGACGCCAACACCGACTCCGACTCCGACTCCGACTCCGACGCCGACGCCAACGCCAACGCCAACGCCAACTCCGACTCCGACTCCGACTCCGACTCCGACTCCGACGCCGACGCCGACGCCAACGCCGACGCCAACGCCAACACCAACACCAACCCCCAGCGCCAACGCCGTCGGCGTAGTCATCCAGAACGCGGGCAACGTTGTCTCGTCGACCGGCCAGACCGTCTCCTCACTGGGCAGCCAGATCGGCCTCACGCCGCTGCCCGGCGGCAACTCGGCGACCACCACGGCGCTCGGCAACATCCTGTCGAACGTCGGCAACGGCGTCACCGCTGTTGGCATGGGCGCGACGAACGGCCTCGGCCAGCTCGGCCTGTCGAGCAATCCGCTGGGCATCACGATCTCGAGCAGCGGCAACCTTGTCTACGACGCGGGCCAGGCAGTCAACAGCGCCGGGAAACTCGTGACGAGTCTCGGCAGCGGCCCGACAGCTGCGCTCAGTCCACTGACGACACCGCTCGGCAGCACCGTCTCCACCGTTGGCCTTGCCGTCGCCGGACTCGGCACCCAGCTTGGCAAGACGCTTTCGACCGGTCCGATCGAGCAGCTCACGACCTCGGTCAGCACCGCCATCACGCCGATCACCTCGACTCTCGCGCAGACGACGCAAACCGTCGGCGAGGCCACCGGGCTCGGTGCGCCGCTGAACGGCCTGCTGTCGACGATCGGCCACGGACTGGATAGCGCCGGCAACAAGATCAGCACAGCAACCGGCAACCCGGTCGGCGAGAATCTCGGTACCGTCGTCACCAGGCTCGGCAATACCGTCACTTCGGCTGGCGGTCTGCTGGTAGGTGGCACCGGCAGCAACCCGCTGGGCGGCAACCCACTCGCGCCGATCACCAGCATCCTGACAGCCCTGCCCGGCACGCTGAGCGGCGGCCTGACAGGCGGAAGCGGTGGCTCGGGTGGCCCGCTTGCGCCGATTACCGGCGTGCTGAGCACGGTGACCTCGTCGTTGACGGGTGCCCTCAGCGGCGCCAGCGGCGGCTCGGGCAATCCGTTGGCGCCAGTCACCTCAGCGGTTTCCTCGCTGACCGGCGCACTGGGTTCGGTGACGGGAAGTGTTTCGATCTCCGGCTCGGCGAGCGCGTCCGGATCCGGCTCCGCAAGCGGCAGCGCCAGTGCCGCCGCCAGTCTGCTGACGCCAATCACAGGACTGGTGAGTTCGCTGACAGGTGGACTGGCCCTTTCGAGCTCAGGCAATAGTTCCAGCAGCAGTAGCTCGAGCAGTAGCTCAGGCGGCCTGCTCGGCGTGCTGGCGCCCAAGAAATAACGACGGCAATTAAAAGAAGCAGTACCAGGGGGCGGCGGACCGGGTAACCGGTCCGCCGGTTTTTATTGCGCACCGGCAAACGCAATCAGGCGGGAAATACAGCGCATTGCGCGCCTAGAGTTCGTTATAGGTGTCGTAGGTATTGCAGAAGTCGTTACGTACGACGAAGTTGGTATACGTCATCGTGACGGACGGCTCGAGTCCTTCCACGTAGTGCCACCATCCGATCGGCAGAAACAGCAGATCGCCAGGCCCGATCGTGCATTCGATCAGGTTCGCCTGCTGCACAGCCGGAAACCGCGTCGCATCGATCGCGTTGCCGTCCACCTGCGTATAACAATGCAAGTGGTTGTACATATACGGCGTATCCGACATCGGAATCAGCTTGATCCGCTTGCGCCCAATCACCTGGGCCATGAAGTTGTTGGTGAGATCGTGATGAAACGGCGTCTTGGTACCGCCCGGTCCAAACCAGAAAAACCCCGTATCCGGCGACGCAGGGTCGAGATATTCGCGAATCGTCGGCGCGTCTTCCCATAGCGCCGCAAGCGAGGCGCGATTAATCGACGTGTTGTTCGCCGTCATATAAAAGTCGTTGGTCGGCCGGCTGCGTTCGACCAGATCCACATATTCGCGGAACGGCATTGTGCGCTTCAGGTTCGGCTGATTGATCTCGTAGTTCGGATCCGATTCGCGGCCAAACTGGACTTCAACTTCGCAATCGCCGCAACGCGCGCGAAAGTAATCGAAACTCCATTGCGTGCGTGCCGGCCATGAGTCGAATGCGCCCGTGATAATCACCGGCCGGTTCTGAAAGTAGTACTGCTCAAAGAATTCGTCGCGCGTGAGCCGCTCGCGCCGCTCGACCGCGGCGCCGCTCGCGCGCATGCGGCTTAGCTGGCCATATACGGATAAGGTCCAGTCGCGCTTGCGCAAACGATTGCGCAAGCGCGCGCCACCCTGCAGATAGGGGCTGGCAAGTGCGGTGTTGATTTCGAGCGCTGCTTCGTCGGCATCAAAGCCTTCGTTGAGCATGGCAGCGTGGAGCGACTGCGCGGTCGCCCCAAGCAAAAGATTTTCAGCAATCCAGCGACGCATATCGTCGTTTGTGCGAGTCATGGTCGGCCCCCCTCTCTCTGTTTTTGATTTGTCCGATCGTTAGATTCTCATGCGCGCGCCCAAAAGAAAAGGCGTGCATTCCGTAAAGAATGCACGCCTTGAATCGTCCGGCAGACGGCAGGCAAAACGCCCACCGTCATGCGGCAAA
Source organism: Paraburkholderia sp. GAS33 (assembly GCF_050436645.1). Lineage (NCBI taxonomy): Bacteria > Pseudomonadati > Pseudomonadota > Betaproteobacteria > Burkholderiales > Burkholderiaceae > Paraburkholderia > Paraburkholderia sp. GAS33. The sequence continues at coordinate 336,512 of NZ_JBNDMP010000005.1, read as the reverse complement.
AACTTACATCTTGACCACGTCCAGCAGCGTCTTCTTGCCGCCCTTGTAGTCGTACAGCGAGATCACGCCGTGCTGCAGGTCGCCGTGCGAATCGAACGTCGTTTCGCCAATCACGCCCTTGTAGTCGGTCGTCGGCATTGCTGCCAGGATCTTTGCCGGATCCGTCGAGTTAGCACGCTTCATAGCATCGACAATGATGTACACAGCGTCATACGTGAACGGAGCGTAGATCTGGATCGGCTGACCAAAACGCTTTTCGTACTTGGCTTCGAACGCCTTGCCGCCAGCCATCTTCTCGAGCGCCATACCGGCTTCCGAGCAGACGATGTTGTCGGTTGCGTCGCCAGCCAGGTCGGACAGGCCGTCGGTACAGACACCGTCACCCGCCAGAACCTTCGCGCGCAGGCCGAGCTGCTTGGCTTGCTTCGCGAACGGGCCGCCGGTGGCGTCCATGCCGCCGTACATGATCGCGTCAGGGTTTTCGCCCTTGATCTTCGTCAGAATGGCGCGGAAGTCGACAGCCTTGTCGTTGGTCGCGTCATGCGACACCACGTTCAGGCCGAGCGACTTGGCGGTCTTCTCGAACTCGTTTGCCAGACCCTGACCGTAAGCGGTCGAGTCGTCGACGATCGCGACGCTCTTCACCTTCAGTTCTTTGGCTGCGTAGTTAGCCAGTGCCGGACCTTGTTGCGCATCGGTCGCCACGACGCGGTACGTCGTCTTGAAGCCCTGCTGCGTGTAAGCCGGGTTCGTTGCCGACGGCGAGATCTGCACGATACCTGCATCGCTATAGATCTTCGAAGCCGGAATCGAGGTACCCGAGTTCAAGTGGCCGACCACTGCAACGACCTTGTCGTCAACCAGCTTCTGGGCAACCTGCGTTGCCGTACGCGGGTCAGCCGCGTCGTCTTGTGCGTCGAGTTGCAGCGTGACCTTCTGGCCGCCAATCGTCAGACCCTTGGCGTTGATTTCTTCAACCGCCAGACGAGCGCCGTTTTCGTTGTCTTTACCCAGGTGAGCAATACCGCCGGTAAGCGGTGCGACGTGGCCGATCTTGACGACCTCGTCCGCCACCGCGCCCGTTGCCAACGACGCAAACAACATGGCAGCAGCGCTGATCGGCAACAGCTTTTGAATCTTGATGTTCATGTAAGTCTCCAGTTTCGGTCCCAAAAACAACGTAATCGCCCTGTGCCCCGCTTCCTTCTCGTGTCGCTCAGTCCCGTGGACGACCACGCCGGTTGCATCGTGTATGCACTTGGACAGTACGTCAATCGGCCTGTTTGTGGCAGGCGGCTATGCGTACTTGCGCGCAAGTGTAGGCTATCAAATTAATTTGTGGGATTTTTTTGAGTAAGTGGGATGAACACTAATAGCGTTTATCCCACAACGTCGAATGAGAAGACGCGAAACACCCCGGAGAACACCAGCCGGCGCGGGTTTCCCTCAAACGGGTGGTTTGCCGCGAGGGCTGGGTAAAGGTTTTTCAGGCCTATGCCATTAATTCGCGGAATAAGGATTGAGCGGCGCAAACGATAGCGCCATCGCACGGATGCGACACCGGCCCGATACCCCGGTCGACGCTACGCAATTTATCCAGCAAGAGCGGCGATATTCGCGGCCGCCTCACGCCATTCCGCGTGCAACTGTTCGACCAGTTCCGCCGCGGGCAGCCCTTCCTTACGCTTGCTTCCGAGCGGCGCGGCCTGCCCCGACCATAAAGACAGATAGTCGCCGTTATTGGCGCGGCTCGCTGTCTGCCGCAATTCCTGCGTCAGCGCGTTTTGCACCGGGTACGGCGCGACGTTTCCAGGCTGTTCGCTCAACTGCTGCATCAGCGGATTGCGTATGCCGCGTGCATGCCGGCCGGTGATGGCACGGGTGACCTCGGTCGCCGTATCGGGCAACGTGCGCACGCGGGTCTTCCAGTCTGCGGGAATCGCGCTTTCGGCGCAGGTGAGGAACGCGGTGCCCATTTGCGCGGCTTGCGCCCCAAGCGCAAGGGCGGCCACGATGCCGCGTCCATCCATGATGCCGCCCGCGGCCAGCACCGGCAGACCCGTGGCGTCGACCAGTTGTGGCACCAGCGCCATCGTGCCCACCAGCGCATCCTCGAAGCGGCCGATGAAAGTGCCGCGATGCGCGCCCGCTTCGGAGCCTTGCGCGGCGATCGCATCGGCGCCGATGTCGCGCCACGCGACACCTTCGGCCGTATGCGTCGCCGTGCCGATTACATAACTGCCGGCCGCGTGCAGACGCTCGACATCCTGCGCGGAGATCAAACCGAAAGTGAAACTCACCACCGGCACACGCAATTCGATCAGCATGTCCAGTTGTTCCCGGAAGTCGGGGGCGTAGCGGGCGAGCGGCTGGCCTGGCGGCAGGCCCAGTTCGGCGCGCAACGGATCGATGGCACTCAGCGCGCGGCGTACGGTGGCGTCGTCCGGTGCCGACGGCTCCAGCACAAACAGATTCACGCCGAACGGACGCCTGGTGAGCGCGCGAATCGCCGCCACTTCGCTGGCGAGTTTCTCCGCGGTAAAAGGCGCGGCGGCGAGAAACCCGAGGGCGCCCGCATTCGAAACGGCGGCGACCATGGCGGGTGAAGTCGGGCCACCCGCCATCGGCGCCTGCACGACCGGCACGCGCAGATCAAAACGTTCGGCAAACGGCGAGGCGAAACGGTGTGCGGAATTCATGATGACGTCCTTCGGCATGGGGTGCCCACATCGCGCGTGGGCTGATGCTGACGACTCTACTGGAGCGCCGTAACGCCGAAAAATGAATTATCGAGAACGTTTCCATCGTCGAACGAGAAAGCGGCGCCCGGTAAGGAGGCAGCGCGCGCCGCGTCTGGCCGCTCTGCACGGCCTTTCTTTTAGTGGCAAACTGACCGCCCGCCGCGGGCTTTGCCCGCTTGCACCTACCGCAATTTGAAGGAGAGTGACGTGAGCGTGACTACCCGTTGGATCGACATTCCCGCCGGCGACGACAGTTTCGAGGGTTATCTGGCGCTGCCCAAAAGCGGCAAGGGACCGGCCGTCATCATCATTCAGGAAATCTTCGGTGTGAACAGCCATATTCGCGCGGTCGCCGAACAGTACGCGCAAGATGGCTACGTGGCACTCGCGCCGGATATTTTCTGGCGTACCCAGCCGCGCGTCGAACTGACCTATGTCGGCGCCGACCGTGACAAGGGGATCGAAATCCTGCAAAAGACCGACGTGGGTCTGGCCGTGGCCGACATCAGCGCAACGGCGGCCGCTCTGCGCGCGATGCCGGAAGTGACCGGCAAGGTGGCGGCGATCGGCTATTGCTTCGGCGGCCGGCTCGCCTATCTGACTGCCGCGCAAAACACGATCGACCTGGGCGTGAGCTACTACGGCGGCGGCATCCAGAATCTGCTCGACGAAGCCGCGAAGATCAAGGTGCCGATGCAGTTTCACTACGGCGAGCTCGACCACGGCATTCCTCTGGAAGCGGTGGGTCAGGTGCAGGAACGTTTCGCCGGCCGTGGCGATGCGGAATTCCACATCTATCCGAATGCCGATCACGGCTTTAACTGCACCGACCGCGCGTCGTACAACCAGCACGCCGCAGCGCTGGCCCACGGCCGCACGCTGACGTTCCTCGGCGAACGTCTGTAAGCGGCACGGCGTGCTCTCCGACTACCTCGCCCATGACGCGATGGGTCTCGCCGAGCTGGTGCGCACGCGCGCGGCCAGCGCGCGCGAGTTGCTCGACATCGCCATCGCTCGCGCCGAAGCGGCCAACCCCGCGATCAACGCGATCGTTCTTAAGGACTACGAGGCCGCGCGCGAACGCGCGTCGCGCGATGATGCAAGTGCGCTCGGCGACGGCCCGCTCGCGGGCGTACCTTATCTGATCAAGGATCTGGGTGCGCCGGTGGCGGGGTTGCGGATGTCGATGGGCAGTCGCCACTACCGGCACTTCGTGCCCACCGAAGACGCGCCGGTGGTTGCCTTGGCGCGCGCCGCAGGTCTTAACATCTTCGCCAAGACCAACACGCCGGAACTTGGTCAGATGCCCTACACCGAGCCCGAGCTGTTCGGCCCTTGCCGCAATCCGTGGAGTCTCGATCACACGCCGGGCGGTTCGAGCGGCGGAGCGGGCGCTGCAGTCGCAGCCGGTATCGTGCCGCTGGCGCATGCTTCCGACGGCGGCGGTTCGATCCGCATTCCTGCCTCCTGCTGCGGTCTCTTTGGTCTTAAGCCATCGCGCGGACTGGTGCCGGGTTTGCATGCGCCCGGGGCCGGCGAGTTGGGCGTCGATCACGCCATCTCGCGCAGCGTGCGCGACAGCGCACTGCTGCTCGACCTCGTGACCGGGCAAACGCAGCAAGGCGCCATCGGCACGCCCGGTACGTTTCTGGGCGCGGTGAGCGAGCCGTGCCGGCCATTGACGATTGCCTATGTGACCGAGCCGATGCTGGCGCCCACGTTATCTGCCGACGTACGCGCGGCGCTCGACGACGCGGCGAAACTCGCGGCATCGCTCGGCCATCACGTGGAGCCGGTCTCGCTCGGCATCGATTTCGAAGCAGTCCGCCATGCGTTCCTGATGCTGTGTTCGGTGACCACCCGCGACATGGTGCTCAACGCGGATCGCATCACCGGTCGCAAACCGATGCGCGAAGAGTTCGAAATCGCCACGTGGGCGATGGCGCAAATCGGCCGCAAGCTCGGCGAACGCGCATTGCCTGCCGCGCTCGAGGAACAACGCCGCATCACCGCGAAGCTGACCGATCTGCTGTCGCGCTACGACGTGATCCTGTGCGCGACGCTGGCCTCCGCGCCGATCAAGATCGGTGAGATGCAACCGAGCGCAAGCGAGCGCATGCAGATGCGTGCGGTCGTCACGATGCCGATCGAGGCACTCCTGAAAAGAATGCTCGCTGAAGCCGCCGACAAGGCATTCGCCTGGGCCGGCTGCACCGAGATATTCAATCTGAGCGGACAGCCCGCGATGTCGGTGCCGCTTTACTGGAATGCCCGTGGCTTGCCGGTGGGTGTGCAATTCGCGGCGCGTGAGGGTGGTGAAGCGACATTGTTGCGCCTGGCCGCGCAACTTGAAACCGCACGTCCCTGGTTCTCCAGAAGACCGCCTTTGATGCCAGCACGCATCTAGCGGTATCTAAGCTTCTCTGCGCACAGCATCGCCAGCTCATGCGTGTTTGCGACGCGCGTCGAGATCGGCGTGGCGCATGCCTGGCGTATAGGCAAGCGCGACGATCGACAGTGCGAGACCTGCCATGACGTAGTAGGTGGGCGCGAGCGGCGAGCCCGTGGTTTGGGTAAGCCACGTAACGATCAACTGCCCGAAGCCGCCGAACAGCATCACCGCAATGTTGTAGGCGAGCGATAGCCCGGTCGAACGCACATTGGCGGGGAACAGTTCGGCAATCATGGCGCCAAATGGGCCGTAGTAACCGGACAGCGTGATCGACAGAATCGCTTGCACGAGGACCAGTTTCGCCACGCTCGGCGACCCGGCGAGCCAGGAGAACAGCGGGTAGATCAGGATCAGCGTCAACACCAGCGACCAGATCGATAGCCCTTTGCGGCCGATGCGATCGGACCATGCACCGGTCAGCGGCGAGAGCACCATCAGCAGCAGGTTGCCTACGATCACCGCATAGAACGACTGCGCATAAGGCAGCTTCAGTTGCTTCACTGCGAAAGTCGGCAGATAGCTGATCAATACGTAGATCGTGACCGTGAGCGCGATCACCGTGCCGAGTCCGCAGACCACTTCGCGGCCGTGGCCCGAAAGAACTTCACGCAATGTCGCGCGACGGGCCGTCTGTTGGGCATGCAAAAACGCTTCCGAGTCGGCAAGGTGGCGGCGAATATAAAAACCGACCGGCCCGATCACGAGGCCGAGTATGAAGGGCACACGCCAGCCCCACGATTTGAGCGCTTCCGGTGAGAGCCCGTGCGTAATCGATGCGCCGACTACGGCGCCCAGCACCAGCGCGGCCGCCTGGCTTGCCATCTGCCAGCCGCCGTAAAAACCTCGCTTCGAGAAAGGCGCTGCTTCGATCAGCAGCGCAGTCGAACTGCCGAACTCGCCGCCGGCCGAGAAGCCTTGCAGCAGACGTCCGAGCACGATGATCAAAGGGCCGCCGATGCCGATCGCCGAATAAGGCGGCGCAATCGCCAGCAGCAGGATGCCGAACGTCATCAGCGCGATCACCAGCGACAAAGCCGCCTTGCGTCCCGCACGATCCGCGTAAAGCCCAAGAACGATGCCGCCAATCGGCCGCATGACAAATGCGACGCCGAAACTCGCAGTGGTGAGAAGCAACGACGAGTAATCGCTGCTGGCCGGAAAGAAGAGCTCCGCGATTACCACCGTCATCAAGCCAAAGACCGTGAAGTCGTACCACTCGAGCGCATTGCCGATAACCGCTGCTGCAACTGCTCGTGTGTTGAGGCTCTTTGACGCCGGCATCAGGATCTCCAGCCTTCGAAAAGTGTTGCGCGCTGTGTTGAACGTAAGCCGCCCGGCGAGACGACGCAATGCCGCCATGCGAAATGCATTGCGAGTGTAAAGATGGCTGTAAAGGTTTTCAAGCAGCAAAAAGGCGTCGGCCACTCGCTGTGGCGGACGCCTTGGCACATCTTTGCAGGTATTGCGCCGTCATGCTGCAGCGCAATTTACCGCGACAGGCATGCTGAACGGACCCTACCGGGCCTTACGCTTTCTTGTTGTATGCACTGCACCAACCTTTGGCCGACACCTGCTTGCCGCCGAACATCGGGCAGGCGCCCCACGGATCGGTGGCCTTGCCCTGATAAAAGCTGCAGTTGCCGCAAGCCTGGCCGGCCGCGTACTTCGCATACTTGGCCTTGTCGACCTGAGTCGCGTCGGCTTTGTAGCCGAGCGCCTGGGCGGTGGGATCGGCTTCGGTGACTTTAGGGGCGTCGGCAAAAGCCTGGCGCGACAACGCGAGCGTGGACGCAACGCCAATGCTCGTAATCAGGAACGTACGACGGGATGACTTCATGGGGACTCACTCCATTTTGTATGGGACTAAACGCCGTTCTAACGACAGCGATCCCCAAGCATAACAATGAAGCCCCAACGCGTGACGGTCCAAATGATAGAGATAAGCGATTTCGTAGTTCGACGCTAGCCCGTTGCCGGGCGCGGCGCCCAATCCGCAGTATCAACCTGCAGCGCCGCCCCGATAACTACGCCACTCCTGCAACTTCGCAGACACGCTGCGCAATCGCCAGACACGCCGTCAGCCCAGGTGACTCGATCCCGAACAGATTCACGAGGCCGCGCACGCCGTGCGCAGCGGGCCCCTGAATCACGAAGTCCGCAGCGGGTTCACCAGGACCGGAGAGCTTGGGGCGAATGCCCGCATACGCCGGCTGCAATGCGCCATCGGGCAACGCGGGCCAATAAGCACGAATCGCCGCGTAGAAGGAATCGGCTCGATGCGGATCGACGTCGTAGTTGATCGCATCGACCCATTCGACGTCGGGACCGAAGCGAGCCTGGCCGCCCAGATCGATAGTCAGATGGACACCCAGACCCGCCTCGTTCGGCATCGGATAAATCAGGCGGCTGAACGGCGCGCGTCCCGAGATGCTGAAGTAGTTGCCGCGTGCCAGATACAGCGGCGGCACATGCCGCGCGTCGAGTCCGCGAATCTTGCGTGCAAGCGCATTGGCCTGCAGACCCGCGCTGTTGATCACAGACGCCGCGCTGATCGTGGTGGGTGCGGCACCGCCCACTTTCACGACGAAACGCCCGTTGCTCGACTCGATCGCCTCGACCGGTGCATGAAACGCGCACACAGCGCCATCGCGTTCGGCATCGCCCTGAATCGCCAGCATCAGTTGATGACTGTCGACGATGCCCGTGCGCGGCGAGAACACTGCCTCGACACATTCGAGCGCCGGTTCCAGTGCTTGCGCCTCGGTGCCGCCAATCCGCATCAGGTCGAGCACGCCGTTTTCCTTGCCGCGCGCCATGATGCTTTCGAGTTGCGGAATCTGGTTGCGCGAGGTCGCGACAAGCAGCTTGCCGCACCGCGAATGCGGCACGCCGTGCGCCTCGCAATAGTCGTACAGCATTTCACGACCGCGCACGCACAGCGCCGCTTTCACCGAACCGCGCGGATAGTAGATGCCCGCGTGAATCACTTCGCTATTGCGCGAACTGGTGCCCACGCCGATGGCTTCGGCGCCCTCCAGCACGATCACTTCGCGACCGCGTGCCGCGAGAGCACGCGCGATGGCCAGGCCCACGACGCCGGCCCCGATCACTACACATTCGATCTGATCCATGTCCCTTGACGCGGCCTACCGCACCGCGTGACCCCTCGTCCACCTGATGAAGATGAAGAACGGCCGCGGCTATCTCGTGCCGCCCACCGCTCGCTGTCGAACGCGTCCTGCGCACATGACAAAATTCTACGACGCGGCACAGAAACGAATGCCCGCAGTCGCAACGACTGCGGGCATCGGATCGGGTGCCAGATCTTGAGTCTGTATGCCGGACGGCTTCAGTGTACGCCGTCAAGGGTTAATGCGGTCAATTCATGTGGGCATCGTTTCGCTTACCCGGTCCTCAATTCTGGACAGCAGTGCCGTTGAGTGAGGCGCTGCTTTGAGCGCTAGCGTGTGCGGTGTTGATCTGCGCGCGCGGCACGGTGTAGCCGCCCATGGCGAATTGCTGGGGATACGCCGGCGCGTTCGGGTTCATGCTCAGTTCACCGTCGGCGCGTGCTTGCGCCAGTTCTGCCTTGACCTCGGCGCGCGTCTTCGGACCGTTCGCAACCGGGTTCGCGGTGTCATCGCCTGCGAAGGCGGGCAAGGCAACAGCAGCGGAAATCAGCAGGGCAGCAAGAGGAGCGAATTTCATGATGGATTCCAGATTCGTCGGGACTGTTCGGGGCGGAAATGAAGCGGCGTCGCCATGGCGCGCATCGCTGCATTTCGGATAAGCCAGTGTAGGCTCCGACTATCAAAGAATCATTCTGATTGAAACAACTAACAGTTACGCCCAGAAGAACAATCGCGATTTGCCCGGCGTCGCGATGGAGATTGGAGATCGCGCGAGTTCTCCGCAAGCTCCGGCAATGAAAAACCGCCCGAAGGCGGTTGTCGTGCAACAAGCAAATTCTGCCGCCTAGAAGCCGATCGGTTTGCGCCGGTTGCCGTAATCCAGCCGGATATCTTCTGCGCCGATCCAGTCACGGTCGTCGATGCGCGCCGCACCGAAGCCGTTCAGAATCGCGCGGCGCATTTCACGCGGCGAAGCGTGCTTTAGTGCGTCGAGCGCAGCGTCACCGAGTTCGACGGGGAAACGCAATCCCCAGCCATGCGCAGAGCGGATTTCGTTATAGATCGACTGGGCAATCCGGCGTGCACCTTCCAGATCCGGTGGCGGAATTTCGTAGACGTTCATCCGGTTGAGAATCGGCTCGGGAATCGAGCGCGCGTCGTTAGCAGTCGCGATCCAGATCACGTGCCCCGCGTTGATCGGAATCTCGGCAAATTCGTCGATAAAGGTTTGCGCTGTATCGTGCTCCAGCAGCGCATACAGCGCACCGAGCGGATCGTATTGCGAATCACCCGTGGCCTTGTCGATTTCGTCGACGGCAATCACCGGATTCGCGTAGCTCCCATGCACGAGTGCATCGAAAACTTTACCGGGCTTCGCGTTCTTCCATTGCGACGATGCACCCGAAAGAATCCAGCCAGCGGTCAGCGAACTCATCGCGACGTAGTGATACGCGGTGCCCAGCAAGCGCGCGAGCTGCTTCGCAAAATGCGTCTTGCCGATACCGGGGTCGCCAAGCAGCAGAATCGGCATCAGTTCGAGCCGGTCCTCGGTTTCGAGGCACAACGCAACCTGTTTGCGCACATCGTCGAGCGGCTCGCTGAAGTTCGGCAGCGCTTCGACCAGATCGTCGATGGACGGCATCCGGTTCGGCTTCACGCAAAAGCGTAAATTGCCGGTCTTCAGCATTTTTTCGTAGGTGCAGCGCAGCGCATCGTTCGCGCCTTCGCCAAGATCGTTCAACGCGGTTTCGACCCGATCGAGGTCGTAGACCTTGCTGAACGACGCCACTGCGATTTCCTGTTTGACCATTGCTGTTGTCATAGATCACCCCGTCGTACTGGTCTTGCGGCTGCGGCGCCGGCCCGGCGCCGTTTCAAGTCCAGTGTATCGAGGCAATATTCATGCGCAAGCCAGCAGCCATGCGGGTCTGCTGCTAACACCGGTCTGGCGGTCGGGCCGCAAGCCAGACGCCAGGCGGGTTGCGGCGAAACCGGCATTGGCTTGAACGAGACCGCCCCCATCTGAAATGGACTATTGCTGAACGCGGCCCGCGCAGCGGTGTCAGAAAGAGGTTGCGACCATCAGGCGTAAGATGGGCGCCTGTCTCATCACGCTGGACGCCACACCCCGGAGAGCCGTCAAACATGTGGAAAACCAGTCTCGTCGCCGTACTGTGCGGCACGTCGTTACTCGCTCAGGCCCAGCAACCTGCAGCTCAGCAGGTCGTGCACTGGCAATTGCAGGTGATGCGCGACGGCCAGCAGATCGACTCGTTCGAGGCCGATACAACCGTGGGGCAGGCACGCACGGACACGCATCATCAGGTGGTGCAGCACAATGTCGGCTGCAAGGATGCGCCTGGCGGCAGTATCGATCTGTCGCGCACGCTGACCGTCTCGCCGATCCACGCCGACGCCAATCAGGTCACGCTCGCAATCGACGCGCAGGAAACGCTCGAGGACGACAGCGCGCCGAAAACCGATACCGGTTGCAAGTTGCCGCCGCAGCCGCGTCAGGTAGCGGCCAATCACCCGGGGCTGCAGGTGCCGGCCGGTCAATGGGCCACCTGGCAGATCGTCGACAAGAATCCAACCCTTGTATATCGAGTCCGTGCCAGCCTCGCCAATCACCCTTGATATCAACGAAAACCGTGGACCACGCGGCATGCGAAACCCCGAAGAACTCATCCGCGAGAGCGCGCAGCCTAAGGATTTCATCGCAGTAAGCTGGAACCTGCACAAGGGGCGCACGCCGCTTGGCTTTCAGGCCTGGCAGGCGATGCAGCGCTGGGTGCAGTCGACCCACGCCGACGCCTATTTTCTGCAGGAAGCGATGGCGCGGCGCATGCCGGCGCCGGTGTTGTCGGGCGGCTTTGGCGCGCCGTTGCGTGATCCGCTCGACGACATCTGGCATTGTCAGGCTACCGAAATCGCGCGCTCGCTGGAGTTGCAGATCGCGCTCGGGCCGAATGTATTCAAGCCGTCGTGGCGGCATGGCAATGCCATTCTCTCGCCGCACCCGCTCGATCTCGGCGGACGCTGGGACATCTCCGCACATCGCTTTGAGAAGCGCGGCCTGCTGGTGGCGCGCGCCACTTTCGCGGGTCATTCGGTGACATTGCTGTGCGCGCATCTGGCGCTCACGCGCGCGGCGCGGCTGAGGCAGATGCACTGGATCGCGCACTGGATTGCAAAAGAGGCGCCAGAAGGGCCGCTAGTTTTGGCTGGGGACTTCAACGACTGGCGCAACGACTCGGTGCCGCTCTTCGGCGAACATGGCATGCATGAGGTGGCAACGTTGCTTGGCGAATCCGGCCGGACCTTCCCGGCGTTTTCGCCAGCGCTCGCGCTGGACAAGATGTTCGTGCGAGGCATGAAACCGGTCGAATGGATCCAGCCGACGCAGGAGACCGCGTGGCTGTCCGATCATTTGCCGTATATGGCGCGTTTGCGGGTGGAATGAGCGCCGTGCGTTTGCTCAGGCACGCGCGGAAAAATTTTGCCGATTTCGCCGATACCGGCACCCGCTGACATCCAGGCAGCCTTTGCGGCTTCTTAAACCCGCTGCGGCGTCCAGTTCACCGTCGCCGTCATCTCCTCGTCCGGCATCAACACGCAGCCACCCACGTGCTCACGCGGGTCGGCGGCGTTAAAGCAATCGGTGGTGTTCGTAACCGGTTCGACGCACAGCAGCGCCTCGGCAGCCGGCGCGAATACCACCAGATGATCGAACGGCGCTTGTGCCGTCAACGTCAGCCGGCGACCCTCGTCGGGCCAGGCAATCGTCGCGCTGCGCGACCAGCCGGCAAAGTTGTTGTCGAGATCGAACGCACCGGCTGACATGCCTTCGCGCATCGCGTCGACCGCCGGATGCGGGCCAAGATGTGTCGGCAGCACCTCGCCGTCGGCGTGCCACATCCCTTGAACCTGCGCGTATACGCGGGTTTCCGCGGTGCGCGGGTAATACGGGTGATGCCCCATGCCAAACGGCATCGGCTGCCCAGCCAGATTCCGCGCGGATAAGGTCACGCGCAACGTATCCCCCGCCAGTTCGATCCGTTGCATCGCGCGATAGTGAAACGGCCAGTCACCCTGCGCATGCGGATCAGGTTCATGTTCGAAGTGCAGCTCCACCGAATTCGCCGTCACCGCGCCGACCTGCCACGGCCGACGCCATGCGTGCCCATGCAGCGCGTGGGCGAAACGGTTGCCGTCGCCGGCCAGATCGACCGTTCGGCCTTCGAAGACGAAGCGTGCATCGCGGATACGGTTGCAATACGGCAGCAGCGGGAAACTTGCCATACGCAGCGGATCGCGTTCGGCGAGCGCAGCGTCGGTCGCGGGCCGCATCCAGTGGACCGGTCCGGCTGCTGCGACCTCGTAGTACGCCGCAATCGCACCGCCTACATGCGGCGCGACCAGCACGCGCATCGCGCCGCTCACCAGAGCGATCAGGTTGGGATCGTCCAGCGAGAACGCGTCTGCCGCAGATGGTCGGACCGGATTCAGGGAAACATCGCGCATGGTGAAAATAATCAAGGCCTCGGGCAGAATGCGACCCACGTCCGCTCACGGGGCCCGCGCGACCGAGAATCGCACGCCACGCGCCTCAGGTCAATATTATTAGTAATATTCTATTCACACGGAAGGCAATAAGACGCCTTCCCAGACTTCCCAAATGACGGGTTTTTGCGCGTTGCCGCCCGCATATTATTAGTGGTACCGTCATCACGATCATGCCCGAGGGCATTCCTGCTTTAGCCGCCGTTGCCGGACGGCCCGCACAATGAAAAAATCGACTCAACGCCGTCCCACGATGACCGACATCGCCAAACTCACTGGCGTGTCGCAGTCGACGGTTTCGCTCGTCCTGAACAACGCGACCGGCGCGAAATTCTCCGAGACCACCCGCAACAAGGTACTGAAGGCGGCCCACGATCTCGGCTACCGGCTCTCGCCGCGCGAACCGGTTTTTGCCTCCAAGGACGAACGCAACCTGATCGTCTATCTCGCCGATGAAATCTCGACGAGTCCGCATCCGGTCGTCAATATCGACGGCGCCCGCGACGCGGCCTACGCGAGCGGCAAGATGCTGGCGGTCTACTCGACTCACGGTAACGCGGACGTCGAACAGCAGGTGCTCGAAACCACGCTGTCGAACCCGCAACTGTTCGGCGTGATCTATGCAACCGTCTACACGCGCAAGGTGACGCTGCCCGCCGCGCTCTCGCGCGTGCCGACCGTGCTGCTTAACTGCTACACGAGCGAGGGCGGCCAGTCGTCGGTGGTGCCAGCGGAAGTCGCGGGCGGCCATATCGCCACTGAGTACCTGTTGAATGCCGGCCACCGGCGCATCGCCTACATCAACGGCGAACCCTGGCAGGACGCGTCGAAAGACCGCCAGAAGGGCTATCGCACCGCGCTCGCCACCGCTGACCTGCCGTTCGCCCCTGAACTCGTGCGCGACGGCGACTGGAGTTCGGGTCTCGGCTTCGAACACACGCTCTCGCTGATGCGCGAAACGAATCCGCCGACGGCGATCTTCTGCGCCAACGACCTGACCGCGCTCGGTGCGATCGAGGCCATCAAGCAGCTAGGGCTGCGAGTCCCGGAAGACGTTTCCGTGCTCGGCTACGACGACCAGGAAATTGCCCGCCACACGCACCCACCGCTCTCGACAGTCGTGCTGCCGAACTACGAGCTGGGCCGCTGGGCAGTCGAAACGTTGTTGCAGGAGGAACAGAACCGTGCGGCCGGCGCACCGGTGCGGCACCGCATGGTGAAGCTCGACGGCCCGCTCGTCGAACGCGCCTCAGTGAGGGTAATTACCGAGGCAAAATCACCCATAATTAATATTATTAGTGATTGACCGATAATAATTCCGAGTGGAATAATCGGCACGTCCGGTCACGGGGCGCGCAAGTGCCGATCGGCAGGAGAAGCACAAAAAGCAAATACACACCTACCTCACCAGGTACTGGAGGAAGACATGGCATCGCTCAAACGGCAGTCGCGCGGACAACGGGTTCATCAACTGACCGCATCCCCGCTGGCTGCATCCCTTGTGGCACTGGCACTCGGCTTTGGCGTCGCGACGGCTCACGCCGACGATGCCCTGCCCAAGATCCCCAACAAGACTCCGCTGAAGGTCGGCTTCGCGCAGACCGAAAGCAACAATCCGTGGCGTCTCGCGGAAACCAAGAGCATGAAGGACACCGCCGCCAAGTGCGGCTGGCAGCTGGTCGTCACCGACGCCAACGGCTCGAACGCCAAGCAGGTCTCGGACATCCAGAACATGATCGCGCAGCACGTCGATCTGCTGGTGTTCCCGCCGCGTGAAGAAAAGCCGCTCTCGCCGGTCGTCCTGCAAGCCAAGAAAGCCGGCATTCCGGTGATTCTGGTGGACCGTGACGTCGACCACTCGGTCGCCAAGCCGGGCCAGGACTACATCACCTTCATCGGCTCCGACTTTATCAATCAGGGCCAGCGCGCCGCCGACTGGCTGGTGAAGGCCACCAACGGCAAGGCCAAGATCATCGAACTCGAAGGCACAACGGGCGCCTCCGCGGCCAACGATCGCAAGAAGGGCTTCGACGACGTGATCGCCAAGCATCCGGACATGCAGATCATTGCCTCGCAGGACGGCGATTTCTCGCGTGACAAGGGCCGCCAGGTCATGGAAACCTTGCTGCAAGCCCATCCGGACGTGACTGCCGTCTACGCGCATAACGACGAAATGGCACTGGGCGCGATTGCGGCGATCAAGGCCGCTGGCAAGCAGCCAGGCAAGGATATCCAGATCGTGACGATCGACGGCACCAAGGGCGGCATGGATGCCATCGCAGCCGGCGAACTCGGTGCAAGCGTGCAGTCGAGCCCGTTCTTCGGCCCGTTGGCCTGTGACGTCGCGCAGAAATTCGCCAAGGGCGAAAAGATCCCGACCTGGGTCAAGGTCTCGGACCGCTTCTACGACAAGAGCAACGTGCAGCAGAACATGCAGTACGGCTATTGATGCAGCCCCGGGCCGTCTGCGCGCCTGATCGGGAGTGTCGTTCCTGACAGGCAATGCCGATGGTCCGGCGCACCCAGAGTCCGGCACCGGACAGGGTGTTCCGATCCCAGAGGTGGTCCCCTTTTGGGGTTCACGGAACACCTGAAGACTCCTAACTCCGAAGGCGGTCACCTTTAGGGCCGGGAGCGCACTGCAGTACGTCCCTCTTACGTCTCCGAGGGGGACGGGAAGGGTTCGGAGCGACGTGCCCGTGCCACGACGGGCCGTCGCTTCGCTTTGTCTTACGGACTACTATGGGAAGGTGGCACGAGCCGCGCCGCCGCCCGCCGTACAGTATCTGCAGCAGGAGAATTGACGTGACGCAATCCGGCAGCCCTACGCCGCCGTCTCCCAGCGCCGGACGTTCGCCGCTGCTGGAGATGCAGGACATCCAGATTAGTTTCGGCGGCGTGCCCGCCTTGCGCAACGCGAATCTGAGCGTCGCCGCAGGGGAAGTGCACGCGCTGATCGGCCAGAACGGCGCCGGTAAATCCACCATGATCAAGATCCTCACCGGCGCCTACCGGCGCGGCGGTGGAACGGTGCGTTTCGAAGGCCGCGAGATCGACTTCCGCACGCCGAAGGAAGCGCGCGAAGCGGGCATCAGCACGATCTATCAGGAGATCAATCTGGTGCCGTTCCGCTCGGTGGCCGAGAACATATTTCTGGGTCGTGAGCCGCGCCGCTTCGGTCTGATCGACTGGCGCGCGGTGCAGCAACGCGCCGCTGCACTGCTCGAATCGTTCGGTTTGCAAATCGATGTGAAGAAACCCGTGCGCAGCTATTCGACCGCCATTCAGCAGATGGTTGCGCTCGCTCGTGCGGTGTCGTCCGACGCGAAGATGGTGATCATGGACGAATCCACCTCGTCGCTCGACGAACGCGAAGTAGAATTGCTGTTCACCGTGGTGCGCAAGCTGCGCGACGATGGTCGTGCGGTGATTTTCGTGTCGCACCGGCTCGATGAACTCTACGCGTTGTGCGACCGCGTCACGGTGATGCGTGACGGCCAGACCGTCGCACAAAGCACGATGGCCGAGATGGACAAGCTGCAGCTCGTGACGACGATGCTCGGCCGCACGCTGGCCGCCGTCGTTCAGGAAGATGCCACGGCGCGCGAGGCCAATCTTGCGCGCCGTGGCGCACAGGTCATGGCGGCGCACAACCTGAGCGCGCATCCGAAGGTCAGCGACGTCTCGCTCGAAGTGCACGCCGGCGAAGCCGTGGGCCTCGCCGGTTTGCTCGGTTCGGGCCGCACTGAGACGATGCGGCTGATGTTCGGCGCCGATCCGCTCGAGCAAGGCACGCTCTCCCTCGGTGGCGAAACCGTCACACTGAAGTCGCCGCAGGATGCAATCGCCCGTGGCCTCGCCTACCTCACCGAAGACCGCAAAGGCGACGGCATCGTCCCCGAACTGTCGGTGCGCGATAACCTCACGCTTGTCTGTCTACGCACGCTCGCGAAACACGGCGTCGTGGATGTGAAAAAGCAGCAGGCGATTGTCGAGCGTTTCATTGCCTCGCTCGGCATCAAGCTACGTTCGCCGGATCAGCCGATCCGCGAGCTGTCCGGCGGCAATCAGCAAAAGGTGTTGCTCGCGCGCTGGCTCGCCGCCGAACCGTCGCTGCTGCTGCTCGACGAGCCGACCCGCGGCATCGACGTCGGCGCCAAGGCGGATGTCGCGAAGATCGTGCGCGAACTGCGCGACGCCGGGCTCGCGGTGCTGCTGTCGGCCTCGGAACTGGAAGAACTGACTGCCGTGGCCGATCGCGCCGTCGTGATCCGCGACGGTCGCACGGTCGCCGAACTGAACGGCGCGCAGATGAGCGAAAGCAGCATCATGGACGCCATTGCCTGGGGCAGCGACGGCTCGTCGCAACTCGTCGAAGCCGCCCACTCGGCCCACATTGAAGACGCGCTGGAGGGCGACCGTCATGGCGCTTAAGTCGCTGAAGTCGTTAGGTCAGGAAACCTCGCCGGCCCTGCTCGCCACCACGGACGGCGCCGCGCAGGAACGCGCGAAGAAACGCCACCGTCTGACCATCCAGCGCGAAGTCATCGTGCTGCTGGCCATGCTGGTCTTCAACCTGCTGTTCACACAGCACTTCTGGTCGCTGCAGACTTTCAACGTCAACCTGACCCAGGTGGTGACGATCGTGATCGTCGGCATCGGCATGACGTTGGTGGTGGCCACGGGCGGCATCGACCTCTCGGTGGGCGCGTCGATGGCGATTTCCGGTGCGCTCGCGCCGATGCTGTTCATGAATATCCCGGGGCCCGGCGGCATTGCGCTGGCATTCGTGCTGCCGGTTATCGCCGCGGCGGCCTGCGGGGTGTTCAACGGGCTGCTGGTGACGAGGCTCTCTGTCCAGCCGATCGTCGCCACGCTGGTGCTGTTCATCGCCGGGCGCGGCATCGCCCAGGTGGTGACCGACGGCAGCCTGCAGGCGTTCGACAACCCCGCGTTCCAATGGATCGCGCTTGGCAAGGTGGGCGGCGTGCCGTTCCAGGTGCTGTTGATGTTCGCGCTGGTCGCGCTGTTTGTCTGGGTCGTGCGCAAAACGTTGTTCGGCCAGTACCTGCTCATCACCGGCGGCAACGAAAAGGCTGCGTACCTGTGCGGCATACCGACTTCGCGCGTCAAGCTGATCGCCTACACGATATGCGCTGCGCTGGCAGGTCTGGCGGGACTGATTTCGATCTCGGTGAATTCGTCCTCGGACGCGAATGTGGTCGGCCTGGGCATTGAGCTCGATGCCATCGCCGCCGTCGCGGTCGGCGGTACCGCATTGACGGGCGGCAAGGCGTATATCGGCGGCACGCTGATCGGCGCGCTGATCATCCAGTTGCTGCGCTACACCCTGCTCGCGCATGGCATTCCCGACGCAGCGGCGCTGGTCGTCAAGGCGGCCATCATCATTGCGGCCGTGTACGTGCAACGGCGCTCGCGCTGAAACCCACTCCCACCATGCCGACCCCGCTGCGCGCGCTCACAAACACTTCGGACTCGACGCGATGAAAAAGAATCTTCCCATCCTGCTCGCGCTCGTCGCACTCGTGGTGCTCGGGCTCGTGCGCTACGAACACTTCGGCTCGGCGTACAACATCAATTCGTTCTGGCGCTACAACTCGATGTTTGCGCTGATTTCGGTCGGCATGGCGTTCGTCATCATCACGGGCGGCATCGACCTCTCGGTGGGCACCGTGGCGGCGATGTCCAGCATCGTGGCCGCGCTCACCAGCCCCTATGGCGGCTGGGTCGCCGTGCTGGCCGGTTCTGTGGCGGGGCTGATCGTGGGTGTGGTGAACGGCATCATCATCACGCGTCTGAAGATCCTGCCGTTTATCACGACGCTCGCCACCAGTCTTGGCGCACACGGCGTCGCGCTGCTGCTCGGCAAGAACGACGCCGTGTCGATTGCCGCCGATTCGAATTTTGGCAATTTCGGCCAGGGCGACCTGTTCGGCATGCCGATTCCCGGCATTGTCGCGCTCGTCGCGGCGGTGGCCGGGTGGCTCGCGCTGCGCAGCACGCGCTTCGGGCGGCATTCGCTCGCCATCGGCGGTAGCGAGGAAGCGGCACGCCTGATGGGGCTGAACGTGGACCGCACACTGGTGACGGCTTATGCGGTGAGCGGCTTGCTGGCGGGTATGGCGGGCGTGATACTCGCGGCGCAGTTCGGCGCCGGGCAGCCGAATGAAGGAGTCGGCTGGGAGCTGTTCGCGATCTCCGCCGTAGTGCTGGGCGGCACGCTGCTGACCGGCGGCGAAGGCTCGATTGCCATGACGATTGCCGGTGTGCTGCTGCTCGGGCTGGTGTTCAACCTGCTCAACTTCGAAAACGGGCTCGGCTTCATCAGCCTATCGGCGTACTGGCAATCTGTGATTCGTGGCGTGTTCCTGCTGCTGGTGATCGTCATGCAGGCTCGTGTGCTGAAGCAGCGCGGTCGCAAACGCGCAGCTGTAACGGCTTGAACAAGGCTCGGACGGCGGCGGATGCCCCGCCGTCCGCCACGCCCGCGCCCAGGCACGACTTCCCTCGCTTTAGCGTCGATTCCGCTCCCTTTCCATTGATTTCCCTCACCTTTTGCCAGTTTCGGCAGCAGGGTCAATGCTGCACTGCGCGACGGGTTTCTGTATCATCCCAAAAATTGTTGTCAGGACGCGCGCCTGCCGGCCCGCGATCCGGTCACCGGACGGCGATCGCCCCACGCGAATTTCGCCCCTCGCCGTACCGCTGCTGAACCCCGGCTGTATCCCCGCCGACGTGCTTCGCCGCGTGCCGTTACGACGCCGGAGCCGCAAGTCCGGCAACCGCTAGAGCCACCGTGCCGCCACCCGCGGACGGCGAGCGCGGTAAAATAGCGGATTGCGCATTATTTTTTCCTTAAGCAATCGGTCAACCACAGGGTTAGCGCAGCATCGCCCTTGCCGTGCCGGCCGGTTATTCGTCTGGCCGTTTTTGTTTTCGCACTATCCAAGAAGCCATGAGCAACCTGAATCAACAAACCGTCCTGAGCGTCCATCACTGGACCGATACGCTGTTCAGTTTCACCTGCACGCGCGACCCGTCGTTCCGTTTCGAAAACGGCCAGTTCACGATGGTCGGCCTCGAAGTCGACGGCAAGCCGCTGATCCGCGCCTATAGTCTCGCGAGCGCGAACTACGAAGAGCACCTCGAATTCCTGAGCATCAAGGTTCAGGACGGCCCGCTCACGTCGCGCCTGCAGCATCTGAAGGTGGGCGACCAGGTCCTGATTGGCAAGAAGCCGGTCGGCACGCTGATGGCGGATAACCTGCTGCCGGGCAAGACGCTGTGGCTGCTGTCCACGGGCACGGGCCTCGCGCCGTTCATGTCGATCATCAAAGATCCGGACATCTACGACCGCTACGAGCGCGTCGTGCTCACGCACACCTGCCGTTTCGTCGACGAACTGGCGTACAAGGAATACATCACGGATCACCTGCCGGCGCACGAGCACCTCGGCGAACTGGTACAGGAAAAGCTGCTGTATTACCCCACCGTCACGCGTGAGGCGTTCCAGAACCGCGGCCGGATCACAGAACTGATCGAAACCGAAAAGCTGTTCGCCGACCTCGGCGTACCCGGCTTCTCGCTCGAAAACGACCGTGTCATGCTGTGCGGCAGCCCGCACATGCTGCGCGACACGCGCAAGCTGCTCGCCGACGCGGGCTTCCAGGAAGGCAGCAACAACGCGCCGGGCCACTACGTCGTGGAAAAGGCGTTCGTAGGCTAAGCACTGCGGCTAGAGTTGCCGTAAGCCACCCCGCTCGCCGCATCTCGGTTGAGCCTCAAGAAACCGGAGCCTTCGCGCTCCGGTTTTTGCTTTTTGGCGCTAGCGGATCCGGATACTTTTCACGTCTTTCCTGGCGCCCGGCGCTCCTCGCAGTGACTGCCAAAATCTCACATACCAGGTAGAACTCTGCCAACCGCGGCCGGTTACAAATCCTACAGCGGCCTTCACCTGGCGTGTCAGCCTTTTTCCTACGTGCAAAATGCATATCGACATGTCAACCGCGTTAAAGTCCTGGGGCAAAAAACCCACGCTAGCCCTTGTTTTATCTGCTCCTTTTCTTTTTTTTTGAGATATGATCGCGGCGCATCATGGGTTGCTGTAGCGCCCACCAGGGTTACATCCGATATGTAACCGAATGTAAATTTCGTTACGCTACACTGTCGCGAATTGTCTGTCGCGGCCACGCGTTGCGGGCACATCACAAGGCCAGAGATTCGCATGCGTTCCCTCGTCTTCGCGCCGTCGATGCGCACCCGGTTTGCTGTGCCAGAGGCATCCTGAGCGGGAGAGTCATGGATACGTCGACTGTCGTACCGATCACTGCGCATGTCCCCCCTTTGATGGCCCGCGAGGAAAGCAGCGCCGAGCGTGAGATCGCGAGTCTGCGCGCCCGCGTGCGCGAACTGTCCGCTGAACTGATCCACGCCCAGGAAGCCGCTTGCCAACGCGTGGCGCGCGAACTGCACGACAGCGTCGGCGCCGAACTGACCGCGACGCGTTTTGCGCTCGCCGGCATCGAAACCTGGCTGCCCGCCGATGCGCCGCCGCAGTGCGTCGCCGCGCTCAAGGTAGCCGGCCGCTCGCTCGACACGGTCTGTGAGGCCGCTCATCAGGCAGTTGCTGAGCTTCATGCGCCCGCGCTCGACGCGGGCATCGTCAATGCGCTTTCGCAATGGGCCGGCGACTTCGCCGTGCGCACCCAGCTGCGCACCAGCTTCGTCTGCGCTGCCGACGTGCGGCTCACGCGCTTGCCGGCGGACGCCGCGCTGGCGATTTTCCGGGTCGCCCAGGAAGCCTTGAACAATATTGCCAAGCACGCGCGGGCCAGCGCTGCGGATGTCCGCATCGAAGCCAGCCGTCGCCATCTGACGCTCGTCGTCAGCGACGACGGCGTCGGCCTCGCGCCGCGCGCCCGTACGCGCCAGGGCCATTTCGGCCTTGCCGGCATGCGCGCCCGTTGTGCGGCGTTCGACGGCAGCGTGCAGATCAGCACCCGCCGCAGCGAGCGCGCCACGCAAGCGCGCGGCACCACGGTGCGCGCGCGTTTCGCATGGAATGCCATGCTCGCCGACGCGGCGTGCATCGAACGCCGCGCGGCCGGCGCCGCCGCGCTTTCTTCGTGAGCGCGCCAACATGAGCCTGCGTATCCTGCTCGTGGACGACCATGCCGTCGTCCGTCAAGGCGTGCGTCAACTACTGATGGACCGTGGCGTCGCGAGCGATGTGGCCGAGGCCGAAACCGGCGCCGAGGCCCTCATCGCCGCGGCAAAGCATGTGTACGACGTGATCCTGCTCGACATCTCGCTGCCGGACATGAATGGCGTCGAAGTGCTCAAGCGCATCAAACGCAAGGCGCCCCGCGCGGCGGTACTGATGTTCTCGATGTATCGCGAGGACCAGTACGCGGTCCGCGCGCTGAAGGCTGGAGCGGCCGGGTATCTGTCGAAGACGGTCGACGCCGCGCAGATGATCGGCGCTATCCAGCAGGTGGCGGCCGGCCGCAAGTATGTCAGCCCGGCGATGGCCGAGGCGCTCGCCGACTACGTTTCGTTCGACGGCGAGCAGTTGCCGCACGAAAAGCTTTCCGACCGCGAATACCAGACGCTGTGCATGCTCGCCTCGGGCAAGCGGCTGACGGACATTGCGAACACGCTGTCGCTGTCGGTCAAGACGGTGAGCGTGTACCGCACGCGCCTGCTCGAGAAGATGAAGCTGCGCAACAACGCCGAACTCACCTTCTATGTGATGAGCAACCGGCTCGTCGATCTCAATCCGGCCATGGCCGGATAAACGGCATAAGCGCACCGCAAAGGTCATAAGACACGCTTGAGGTACGGCGCAAGGCCGTGCCTGCCATCCCGAAAATGCATCGGGGTGCGCATCCGCTAAAATCGCGGGTTTCCCGACATTCGGCGCGCAAGACGCGTGCACTACCGGAGAACCCACGCCAATGTCCCTGTTTCGCAAGAAAAGCGTCGAGCACATGCTCGCCGCCAGCAGCAAAAGCGGCGGCCTGAAGAAAACCCTCGGCGCGCTTGACCTCACTTTCCTCGGTGTCGGCGCGATCATCGGCACCGGCATTTTCGTGCTGACCGGCACCGGCGCCGTGCAGGCCGGCCCGGCCCTGATGCTGTCGTTCATCATCGCGGCCATCGCCTGCGGCTTCGCGGCGCTCGCCTATGCCGAGTTCGCGTCCACCATTCCGGTCGCCGGTTCGATCTATACCTATTCGTATGCCACGCTCGGCGAACTGGCCGCGTGGATCATCGGCTGGGACCTCATGCTCGAATACGGGCTGGCCACCTCGGCGGTGTCCGTGGGCTGGTCGGGTTATCTGCAGTCGCTGCTATCGGGCTTCGGCATTGCGCTGCCGGTTGCACTGTCGGCCGCGCCGGGCGCGCTGCCCAGTCACGCCACCTTCTTCAATCTGCCCGCCTTTCTGGTGATGATGGCTATCACTGCGCTGCTGTCGGTTGGCATCCGCGAATCCGCACGCATCAACAACATCATGGTGGCGATCAAGGTGACCGTGGTCCTGCTGGTGATCGGCGTCGGCGTGTTCCATGTCACGCCCGCCAACTGGCATCCGTTCATGCCGAACGGCTGGAACGGCGTGTTCGGTGCGGCGGCGGTGATGTTCTTTGCGTTTATCGGCTTCGACTCGGTGTCGTCGGCGGCTGAAGAAGTGAAGAATCCGAAACGCGACCTGCCGGTGGGCATCATCGCCTCGCTCGGCGTTTGTGCCGTGCTGTACGTCGCGGTCGCAGCGGTCGTCACGGGCATCATGCCGTCGGCGCAGTTCGCCAATATCTCGCACCCGGTGTCATATGCCTTGCAGGTGGCCGGTGAAAAATGGGTGGCCGGCTTTATCGATCTGGGCGCCGTGCTCGGCATGCTGACCGTGATTCTGGTGATGGCCTACGGCCAGACCCGCGTGATCTTCGCGATGTCGCGCGACGGGCTTCTGCCGGCCAGGCTGTCGCGCCTGCATCCGCGTTTTGCGACGCCGTTCTTCACCACTTGGCTCGTCGGCATTTTCTTCGGCTTGATCGGCGCTCTGGTGCCGCTCAACGTGCTCGCGGAACTGATCAATATCGGCACGCTGGCGGCGTTTTCGATGGTGTCGATCGCCGTGCTGGTCCTGCGCAAGACGCATCCACAACTGCCGCGTGCGTTCCGTTGCCCGGGTGTGCCGGTGGTGCCGATCCTTGCGGTGGCGTCGTGCCTGTTCCTGATGGTGAACCTGAAATTCGTCACCTGGGTCGCCTTCGTGATCTGGCTGTTGATCGGCATGACGATCTATTTCGGTTACTCACGCCGGCACTCGAAGCTCGCGCACGTGACCCAGGACCACTAGCCTCTCTCCCCCCAGCAGCGAACGCAAGCCTCTGGCGTTCACCCTTCTGAAAACGGCACGCCTGCTCACGCGGCGTGCCGTTTTTTATGCTTTGCCGCCCTTGCACACGCCGCATGCCAGCCGCCGGACGATTTCCCCCGATAGCACGCCCGTCCGATTTGTGCTTTACTTTTCGCTGGAACCATAAAAAGCACAAACCGAAGCGAGCCCTCGTAGCAGGCAGGCGGAAGGTAGTGAATTTGGGCCCGCGCCGGTCTCGATCCCCCTCGCAACCATGTTGCATGAGACCAGAGCAAGAGCTTTGCATGGGACCAGAGTAGGCGCTGAAGCGCCCATTCTGGCCGACAGCTAAAGCGCTAGCTCCGATCGACAAAGGAGACAGTTCATGGCGATCAGCATCAGTCTGACGGTGAACGGCACAGCCGTTACCGCCGAAATCGAACCTCACACCCTGCTTGTCCAGTTCCTGCGCGATCAACTCCGGCTCACCGGCACGCACATCGGCTGCGACACGGCCCAGTGCGGCGCGTGCACGGTTCATCTGAACGGACGTGCGATCAAATCGTGCAATATCCTCGCCGTGCAGGCTGAAGGCGCTGAGATCACGACCATCGAAGGACTGGCCAAAGAAGGCGAGCTGCACCCCATGCAGGCCGCTTTCCGCGCCTGCCACGGCTTGCAGTGCGGTTTCTGTACGCCGGGCATGGTGATGAGTGCGACCTCGCTGGTCCAATGTCAACCCGATCTCACCGCAGCGGATGTACGCGCCCAGCTCGACGGCAACCTGTGCCGCTGTACGGGCTATCACAACATCGTCAAGGCCGTGCTCGAAGGGGCCGCCGGCATGAAGTCCGGCGCTGCCAGTCTGGCGACCGACAAAGTCACCGCCTAAGGAGCCGACGATGAACGCACCCGACCCGCATCCGCTGATTGGCGCCTCCGTCCAGCGCAAGGAAGACTACCGGTTCCTGACCGGCAATGGACAGTACACCGACGATGTCGTCCTGCCCCAGCAAACCTACGCTGTGTTCCTGCGCTCGCCGCATGCGCACGCGCGGATCAAAAGCATCGATACGGCCGCGGCGAAACAATCGCCAGGCGTCGTGGCGGTGTTCACCGGCGCGGATATGGCCGCCGACAACGTGGGCGGCCTGCCCTGCGGCTGGCTGATCCATAGCGTCGACGGCACACCGATGCACGAACCGCCCCATCCGGTGATCGCGCATACCAAGGCACGCCACGTCGGCGACCAGGTGGCGATAGTGATCGCCGATTCGGTGAAGGCGGCGAAAGACGCGGCTGAGCTGATCGAAGTGGACTACGACGTCCTGCCCGCCGCGGTAGATACCGCTCACGCCGCTGACCCAGGTCAGCCGGCCGTGCACGACGAAGTGCCGGACAACGTCTGCTACAACTGGGGCCACGGCGACAAGGCTGCCACCGACGCGGCCTTCGCGAAAGCCGCTCACGTGACGACGCTCGATATCGTCAACAATCGCCTGATCCCGAACGCCATCGAACCGCGTGCGGTGAATGCCAGCTGGTCGCCGCAGGACGACAGCTACACGGTCTATGTGGCCAACCAGAATCCGCACGTCGAGCGGCTGCTGATGGCCGCGTTCGTGCTGTCGCTGCCCGAATCGAAATTGCGCGTGATTGCGCCGGATGTCGGCGGCGGCTTCGGCTCGAAGATCTTTCTGTATGCCGAAGATGTCGCGCTCACGTGGGCGTCGAAGAAAATCCGCCGGCCGGTGAAGTGGACGGCCGAACGTTCGGAGGCCTTCATATCCGATGCGCACGGCCGCGACCATGTGACGAAAGCCGAACTGGCGATGGACGCCGACGGCAAATTCCTCGCCATGCGTGTGCACACCATTGCGAACATGGGTGCGTACCTGTCGACGTTCGCCTCGAGCGTGCCGACCATCCTGTACGCGACGCTGCTCGCCGGCCAGTACGCCACGCCCGCGATCTACGCCGAAGTGAAGGCGGTCTTCACCAACACGGTTCCCGTCGATGCCTACCGTGGTGCCGGACGTCCAGAAGCCACGTATGTGGTGGAGCGGCTCGTCGAAACCGCAGCGCGCGAGATGAATCTCGATCCAGCGGAAATCCGCCGTCGCAACTTCATTCGCTCGTTCCCATATGCGACGCCCGTGGGCCTCACTTACGACACCGGCGATTACGAAGCCTGCCTCGCCCGCGCGCTGGAACTCGCTGACGTGAAGGGTTTCGCAGCCCGCAAGCAGGCCTCGGAGCAAAACGGCAAGCGGCGTGGCCTCGGCTACTCGTGCTACATCGAAGCCTGCGGACTTGCGCCGTCGAACATCGCGGGCGCGTTGGGCGCGCGGGCCGGGTTGTTCGAAGCGGGCGAAGTACGTGTGCATCCGACCGGCTCGGTCACAGTGTTCACCGGCTCGCATAGCCACGGTCAAGGGCATGAGACGACGTTTGCCCAGGTTGTGGCGGACCGGCTCGGTATTCCATTGAACAACGTCGAAATCGTGCACGGCGACACGGGCCGTATTCCATTCGGCATGGGCACGTACGGCTCTCGCTCGATTGCGGTGGGCGGCTCTGCGATCATGAAAGCGCTCGACAAGATCGAATCGAAAGCGAAAAAGATCGCGGCGCATCTGCTGGAAGCGGCGGCAGAAGACATCGAGTTCAAGGACGGCATATTCCGCGTCGCCGGCACGGACCGCACCAAGGCCTTTGCCGATATCTCGCTCGCCGCGTATGTGCCGCACAACTATCCGCTAGACAAGCTCGAACCGGGCCTCGACGAAAGCGCGTTCTACGATCCGACCAATTTCACCTATCCGGCTGGTGCTTATATCTGCGAAGTGGAGGTGGATCCAGACACCGGTGAGTGCCGCATCCAGCAGTTCACTGCGGTTGACGACTTCGGCAATGTGATCAATCCGATGATCGTGGAGGGACAGGTGCACGGTGGCCTGGGCCAGGGGATCGGCCAGGCGATGCTCGAACGCTGCGTGTATGACAACGAGAGCGGCCAGTTGCTGACGGGTTCATATATGGACTATGCAATGCCGCGCGCCTCCGACTTGCCGAGCTTCACGGTGGAAACCGCCAAGGGCACGCCGTGCACGCACAATCCGCTCGGCGTGAAGGGCTGTGGCGAAGCAGGAGCCATCGGCTCGCCGCCGGCGGTGATCAACGCGATCATCGATGCGCTCGCGCCGCTCGGCGTGACGGACCTGCAAATGCCCGCGACGCCGCATCGCGTGTGGGCCGCCATCCACGCTGCGCAACAACCCTGACCGGAGCAAGCCGACATGTACACATTCGACTATCAACGTGCGGCCGATCCGAAAGCGGCGGTCGCAGCGCTCGCCGGTGACAGCGACGCCAAATTTCTCGCTGGCGGCCAGAGTCTGCTGCCCACGATGCGTCTGCGCCTCGCACAGCCCTCCAGACTGATCGACATCACGCGTATCGCCGCCCTCAAGGAGATTCGCGTCGACGCCAACACCGTGACCGTAGGCGCTGCCGTCTGCCACGCGGATGTCGCAGAACACGCCGAGATCCAGCGCGTATTGCCGGGGCTCGCCAGCCTCGCCAGCCATATCGGCGACCGTCAGGTGCGCGCGCTAGGGACGATTGGCGGTTCCCTCGCGAACAACGATCCGGCTGCGTGCTATCCGGCTGCGACGCTCGCGTTGGGCGCGACAATCGTCACTGACCGGCGCCGCATCACAGCTGACGACTTCTTTGTCGGCATGTACGAGACCGCGCTCGCGCCCGACGAACTGATCACCGCGATCGAGTTCCCCGTGGCCGAACGCAGCGCCTATGAAAAATTCCGCAATCCCGCTTCACACTTTGCGCTGGTCGGTGTGTTCGTCGCAAAACGCGCAGATGGCGTGCGGGTGGCAGTGACGGGCGCAGCGGCATCGGTGTTTCGCGCGGCGGAGCTGGAAAGCGCGCTCACGGCGGACTTCACACCAGCGGCGGCGCGAGCGGTGACGGTGTCCGCGGATGAGCTGAACACCGACATGCACGCGAGCGCCGAGTATCGGGCGCATCTGATTCCGGTGCTGACGGCGCGCGCGGTGGCGACAGCGAACGGTTAGTGCGAGGGCGCACGCCCTCAGGAGAATCATGCAGCCCGCTTCAATCGACGACACCCTCGCCCAGCTCGCCGCCCAAAGCTATTTCGCGAACCGCGAACTGGCGACCGCGCTGTTCCTTGCGTTGCGCATGGAGCGGCCGTTGTTTGTCGAAGGCGAGCCGGGGGTCGGCAAAACCGAACTGGCCAAGGCCGCCGCTGGTCTGCTCGGTACGTCGATGTTGCGGCTGCAATGCTACGAGGGGCTCGATACGGCCAGCGCGCTGTACGAGTGGGACTATCCGCGTCAGATCATGGCGCTGCGGCTCGCCGAAGCCGCTGGCGAGCGCCCCGGTAACGACACGCTGTACCGCAGCGAATTCCTGCTCAAGCGTCCGTTGTTGCAGGCGCTGATGCCCGACGAACAGCACCCCGGTGCGCGCCGGGTGCTGCTGATCGACGAGATCGACCGCGCCGACGAACCGTTCGAAGCGTTCCTGCTCGAACTGCTGTCGGACTTTCAGGTGTCGATTCCGGAATACGGCACGGTGCGCGCGGAGCAGCCGCCGCTCGTCGTGATGACCTCGAACCGCACGCGCGAAGTGCACGACGCGTTGAAGCGCCGCTGCCTGTATCAATGGATCGGCTATCCGGAGCGCGATCGCGAACTGGCGATCGTCGCCGCGCGTGCGCCGCAGACCAGCGCGGAACTGCAAAAGCGCGCGGTCGACTTCGTGCATCAGTTGCGCGGCATGGACCTGTTCAAGGCCCCGGGGATTGCGGAAACAATCGACTGGTGCCGCGCGCTGGCCGCATTGAGCGTCACAGAACTCGATCCGCAATCGGTGCAGGACACGCTCGGCGTGTTGCTCAAGTATCAGGACGATCTGGCGCGGATCGACGCGGCACAGATAGCGAAGTGTCTGGCAGTGCCCGGGTAATGGCAATGAACAGGAATCCTGACAATGGACCGCCGCCCACGCTCGCGCACAACGTCGTCCATTTCGTGCGCGTATTGCGCGGCGCGGGGCTGCCGATGTCTCCCGCACAGGCGGTCGACGCCATCGCCGCCTTGCAGTGGATCGATCTCGAGCGCCGCGATGACGTGCGCGCCGCGCTCGCCGCCCTGCTAGTCTCCGCGCCCGACGAACGCGAAACCTTCAACGCCGCCTTCAATCTGTTCTGGCGCGATCCCGACTGGGAAGGCAAGTTGCGCGCGCTGCTATTGCCCAAAGTGCGCGGCGGCCTGCCGCCTCCCAAGCGCAACAACCGCCTCGCCGATGCGCTCGCCGCACGTCCGCCCGGCTCGCGTAACACGCACGCCAAATCCGAAACCGAGCAGCGCGAACTGCACGCTCATGTCACCTTCAGCGCTGAGGAGCGTCTGCGCCACCGCGACTTCGATACCCTCAGCGCCGACGAATGGCGCACGCTGCGCCATGTGATTCGCGCCCACCGTCTGCCGCTCGCCACCGAACCGACTCGCCGCCTCAAGGCTGCCTCGCGCGGCACCCATGCGGACCTGCGCGCCAGCGCACGCCACGCGGTACGCTCGGGTGGCGACTGGACGGTGTGGAAATACCGCGCGGTCGTCGAGCGCAAACCGCCGCTCGTGCTGCTGCTGGACATCTCCGGATCGATGAGTGCGTACTCGCGCGCGGTGCTGTATTTTTGTCACGCGTTGTTGCAATCGCGCGAGCGGCTTCAGGTGTTCCTGTTCGGTACACGCCTCACCAACGCGACGCGTGCGCTGCGCGAGCGCGATCCCGACGTGGCGATCGCGACAATTACCGATCAGGTCGTGGACTGGTCGGGCGGCACGCGCATCGGCGCCGCGCTCGCCGAATTTAACCGGCGCTGGGCACGCCGCGTGCTGACCGGCAGGGCAACTGTGCTGCTCGTCACCGACGGTCTCGACCACGAGGCCATCGACATGCTCGATACGGAAATGGCCCGTCTGCACCGCTTCGCCCACCGCATCGTCTGGCTCAACCCGTTACTTCGATACAGCGGCTTCTCTGCGAAAGCTCGCGGCGTACAGGCGATCCTTCCGCATGTCGATGCGCACCGTCCGGTTCATAATCTCGATAGTCTGGCTGCATTTGGTCGCGATCTGGCGCAGCTGACGCGCACACCTCGCGCGACTAAGGCGGCCGGCACCCAGGCAGGAGTCAGGCAATGGAATTGACCGAAAGCTATACGCTACCCATCTCGCAGCAACGCACGTGGGAAGCGCTGAACGACACCGCCGTCCTGCGCGCGTCGATTCCCGGTTGCGAGAGCATCGAGGCAGACGGCGAGAATGCGTTTGCGCTCTCGATGAGCGCGTCGGTCGGTCCCGTGAAGGCTCGCTTCAAAGGGCGTATGCTGCTGACCGATATCGACGCGCCGCAGACGTATACCATCGTCTTCGAGGGTCAGGGCGGCGTGGCGGGCTTCGGCAAAGGCAGCGCGCGCGTCGTGCTCGAATCCGAAGGCGCCGAGGCGACGAAGCTGACGTACACCGCGAGCGCGCAGGTCGGCGGCAAGCTGGCGCAAATCGGCTCACGGCTCGTCGACGGTGCCGCGCGCAAGCTGGCCGGCGAATTTTTCAAGCGGTTCATCGCGCAGGTGAGCGGCGGCGGCGGAGACGCCGCAGCCGAAACTGCAGCGGCCGCAGACACAGCATCAAACGACGACGCCGATGCAGCATCCGGCGACGATCAGACGAAAAGGAAGAAATCATGGACAGCGTGGATCTCGAAGTCCTGAAGTCCAGTGCACGCTGGCTCGAACAGGGACATCGCGCGCTACTGGTGACGGTGGTGAAAACGTGGGGCTCTTCGCCCCGTCCTGAAGGCGCCATGCTCGCCGTGCGCGACGATGGCCTCGTGGTGGGATCGGTGTCGGGCGGCTGCATCGAGGACGACCTGATCGAACGCGTGCGGCAACGCGGCATCGAACAGAATGTGCCTGAGGCGGTCAAGTACGGCATCTCGGCGGAGGAAGCGCATCGCTTTGGACTGCCTTGCGGCGGCACGATCCAGTTGGTGCTTGAGCCGCTCAGCAAGGCAAGCCTGATCGCTGAATTGTGCGACTCGGTGGAAAACGGCCGGCTGCTCGCGCGACGCCTCGATATGGCAACCGGCACGGTACAACTCGGACCCGCGCAGGCCACTGATGGCGTCGACTTCGACGGCGAGCGCTTGTTGACGATCCACGGGCCGCGCTACCGGATGCTGGTGATCGGCGCGGGGCAATTGTCGCGCTATCTCTGCCACATTGCGGTGGGGCTCGACTATCAGGTGACCGTCTGCGATCCGCGCGAAGAGTACACCGACGAATGGGATATACCCGGCACGAAGATCGTCCGCACAATGCCCGACGACACAGTGCTCGAGATGAAGCTCGACGAGCGTTGCGCTGTCATTGCGCTGACGCACGATCCGAAGCTCGACGACCTCGCGCTCATGGAGGCCTTGAAAACACCCGCGTTCTATGTCGGCGCACTGGGCTCGCGGCGCAACAACGCGGCCCGTCGCGAGCGGCTCAAGGAGTTCGATCTGAACGATACGGAACTGGCCCGGTTGCACGGGCCGGTGGGCATCTATATCGGTAGCCGGACGCCGCCGGAGATCGCCGTATCGATTCTCGCCGAAGTGACGGCTGCCAAGAATGGCGTTTCGCTGCCCACGCTGCTGCAGGTTGAAGGCGCGAAGGCCGCACGGGAAGTCGCTGCGAGCGGCGGAACGACTTGCAGCGTGTAGTCGTTCGCAATCCTCTTCAACGTTAGCCATTCGGCTGACTGGTATCCCACCCGCAAATCCATAGCATGGCCTCATGCACGGCTCGTCCGTGGCCGGACGAAACGTTCGTCGCGCAAGTCGTTGCGACGCCGCTTTCGGCCGCCGCGTTCCGTGCACATAAATTGACAATTATTCCTTTGACGGAATATTCCATGGAGGCTATATTTATGGCGTGGGACGTTGAACATACGGATCTGTTCAGTGCCTGGTGGGCGGGCCTGACAGAGAAGGAACGAGAGTCGGTCGACAAAACGATTTATCTGCTTGAAAACGTCGGCCCCCAATTGCCGTACCCGTACAGCAGCCAGGTGAAAGGCTCGCAGTTCGGCCGCATGCGTGAGTTGAGAATCCAGCACGCCGGCCGGCCGTTTCGTGTGCTGTACATCTTCGACCCTATGCGCACCGGCATCCTGCTGCTCGGTGGTGACAAGACCGGCAAAGACCGCTGGTACGCGGTCAACATTCCGCGTGCCGATGCGTTATATCGCGCACATCTGGCGCGGCTAGATCAAGAAGGAGTGAATGATGGCGAGAAAATATTCAGAGTTGCGCGCGCAGATGTCACCCGAATCACGCGCCCGGGCAGAGCAGGGAGCCAAAGATCTGATCGCGGAAATGGCGCTCTCCGAATTGCGTCGTGCGATGGGTTTTTCGCAGGAAGGTCTGGCAACCGTGATGAACGTGAAGCAACCGAGCGTCGCAAAGCTCGAGCAGCGAACGGACATGTACGTCTCCACGCTGCGTGATCATATCCATGCGTTGGGCGGTGAACTGGTTTTGATCGCTCGCTTTGCCGATCGCGATGTGAAGATCAGTTCGGTGGGCGGACCGTCTACGTCGAAAGACGCAGCGGCCTGAACCGCCGCGGTCCTCAGGGGCCGACAGGCGGCTATACCGGCCAGAGCGGCCCTTCCTGCATCGCGCCCAGCTGCTCACGCATCTCGAGAATACGGTCTTCCCAGTAGCGCTGCGTGTTGAACCATGGAAAGGCCGCAGGAAACGCGGGGTCGTCCCAGCGGCGTGCCAGCCATGCCTGGTAGTGAATCAGCCGCAGCGTGCGCAACGCTTCGATCAGATACAGCTCACGCGGCTCGAACTCGCAAAAGTCTTCGTATCCCGCCAGCAAATCGGTGAGCGCGCGCGACGCTTCCGCACGCTCGCCCGGCAGCAACAGCCACAGATCCTGTACCGCCGGCCCCATGCGGCTATCGTCGAAGTCGACAAAGTGTGGACCGGCATCGGTCCACAGCACATTGCTCGGATGGCAGTCGCCATGCATACGCAAACCGCGGATTTCTCCGGCTCGCTCGAATGCCTGCTGAACCCCTGCGAGTGCCAGGTTGATCACTGTCTCCCACGCCGTGCGCACATCGTCAGGAACGAAGCGTTGCGACAGCAGGAAATCGCGCGGCTCATAGCCGAAGGTCTGAATGTCGAGCGTAGGTCGTGCGGTGTAATCCCGCGTCTGTCCCACGGCGTGGATGCGGCCGATAAAGCGGCCCAGCCATTCGAGCGTATCGCGCCGGTCGAGATCCGGGGCGCGACCGCCTCGCCGCTCGAAGATCGAAAAGCGAAAACCGTCGAACGTATGCAGCGTACGGCCTTCGAAGACGCGCGCGGGCACCGCCGGAATCTCGCGTTCCACCAGTTCGGCCACAAACGCATGCTCTTCGAGAATCGCTTCGTCGGTCCAGCGCTCGGGCCGGTAGAACTTCGCGACAACGGGCGGACCGTCCTCGACGCCGATCTGATAGACGCGGTTCTCGTAGCTGTTGAGCGGCAGCATGCGGCCATCGGTGCGCACGCCAACCGTGCTCAGCACGCTGTCGATAGCGTCGAGCACGCACTCCGGCTTAAGCCGGGCGAAAGGCACGGTGCCGGAGGCATCGTCCTGCGAATCGTGAGGTTCGTAGTTCATGCCCGCATTGTGCGCCGCGCCGTCGTCAAAGACGAGCGTTGCAGCGACACGCGCGGGCTACAACCGGCGTTCAGTGCATCTGCGCACTGGCTGGGCGCACGAGTTCGCCTGTATCGATAAGGTCTTCGAGGAAAAAGGGTTCTGTATTGAGTTGCAGCGAAGTGCCGGGTTCGCCGGCATACCACGCCACCATCGCCATGTCGCCCAGAATGCGCATGACGATTCCGCGCGCGCCCTGCGGCACTGCGATATGCACGGATCGGACGATAGAACCGACTTGCATGATATTTCCCCGTTCTCACGTAGCCGGCTATATGAGGATCGTGCCGGTCGAGGTGATGATAAAAAGCGCCGCTTCGCCGAACACGTTGCGCACGCACCTAAGTTTCTCCGCGTCGCACGCGGTGGTGGTGAAGCTCATTGTTGCCGTTTTGCGGGTGAGGGAAAAGCGGAAACTCGCAGTACATGACCCTTCATTTCAGCGCTTTCCTCTCATCGACTCCAGCAAAACGCCAAGCCGATGGCCTCACTGTACCGCATCATTACGGGTCATCATAAACCTTGCGGCACTGATATATCAAAAACATGAGCCCAGGGTTCTTGCCTGGGCTGAACCCCGAGGAAACCGCAGTACAGTGTGAGTAGGAAGCCTGACGACCACTCGCGGGCTCACAGAAAGGACAATGTAATCGAACGCCAGAATACGGCGCTGCACGATGGTCCTTTGACAGAAAGCGCTCAGCCCCGCTGGGCAAGCCTTCGGTGCGCCCAGGAGCGCCGCTGCAGTGCCACAAACAACTCCGACAGCAGTTCAGCCGTCGCCTATACTCGAAACAAGCGTGACAGCCACAGCAAACTAAAAAGACCGTCGCTGGCCGCGCGAAGATACAAGGAGACGAGCATGACGACCTACTTTACGATCGCCGATTTCATCCTGATCATTCCGATGGCACTAGCGGGCGCCCTGTTTCTCGGCGCGCTACCCTGCAAGACAGAATTTCGGCACAACGTCTTCCGCCTGATCGGCGCCCTGT
The DNA here is from genome assembly GCF_050436645.1 of Paraburkholderia sp. GAS33. Classification (NCBI taxonomy): domain Bacteria; kingdom Pseudomonadati; phylum Pseudomonadota; class Betaproteobacteria; order Burkholderiales; family Burkholderiaceae; genus Paraburkholderia; species Paraburkholderia sp. GAS33. The sequence goes on along the minus strand of NZ_JBNDMP010000005.1, from coordinate 301,432 downwards.
TGGGCGTGGGCGTCGCGGTACTGCTAGTAGAAGGACTTCCAGCGCTCGTCTAGCCCCGCCCGGGAATCCACCTGGGAGTCTTTAACAAGCCGCAATCAGATAGCTGGTGAGGCAGCTTAGCGCGTGGTCGCGTCCAACGCGCCCGGCCCCTTGAACTGGCGTAACGCGCTAAGGAAATAGGCGGGGTCGTTGGATCCGCCCGATTCGCTGCCTGCTGCTCGGTCGAGCGAATCGAGTGCGGGTAGAGCCGTCCACGGCAGCGTCGGATGCTGATGATGCAGGCGATGCAGATGGTGGTTCATCAGCACATCTTGCCATCCACGCGGCACGCGGAAATTGCGCGAGCGCCCGGGCTGATCCAGCGCGACACCATGATGCGGAAGGTTGTCAGCCAGCGAGAGCCATACGCCGCGCAAATACATCGTCAAGGCCAGCACCGGCCACCACGTTCCGTACAGGTAAAAAGCAAGCACGAACAAACCGAGCGTCAATAGCCAGTCGCGACGGATTCGTGCGCGTCGCGCGGGGTCGGCCGCGAAGCTGGTGAAATGACGCTGCACGTCGACGCCGACCGGTCCCTGCGAGCCGATAGCGCGAGCCACGAGCGAACGCGCGACGTTAGCGGGCGCGAATGCAAGCAGCGGGATCATCAGTTCCCCTGCGTACAGCCCACCGAGCAAACGTCCGTAGTAGCTCACCCAGCAAGGCCACACTTCCGCGACGGGACGGCTGCGATCGAGCACATCCGGGCGATCAAAAGGCTCACGCGTAAAGCGATGATGCATCAGGTGTCCGAAACGTACCGCGTCGAACGGCAACGCAAACGCAATGGCCAGCGCACGTGCAACACCTTCGTTCAGACGCCGTCCAGCAAACAGTTGTCCATGAATCGCCTCGTGAATCAAACCCCAGTGCGTGGGTGTCAACACAACCAGCGGCACGATCAGTAGCAGCGCCGGCATGCCCCATGCGCGCAGCAGCGCGGGAAGCGCAAATAGCTGTAGCGCGGTCGCGATCGTCACGACCGTCAGCAACGTGAGATTGGCACGTACGTCGATGGCAGCGCGTTTGGACGCGCGTCGTCCATGCGCCGTGGATTGCGTTGCCGGGCCGCCCTGGGCGACCGCACCTGGGTCCATCTTCCCTCCGTCGAGACGACATCGCCCGCGACCTTAGCAGTGCTGTATGACAGCGGGAAGAACGGTGTCACCGGGTAACAGCGCGTAACGGAAAGCCCAAGCCCATAAAGGAAAGCCGCCTTACGGCGGCTTTCAGAATCACACTATGTCAGGCAGTTTGACGATCAGACCGCCTGATCCGTCGAGGGCTTTTCCCACAGGTTGACGCCACCCTCGGTCGCGAAGCGATCGATCTCCGCCAGCTCTTCGTTCGAAAACTCGAGGTTCTTCAGCGCGCCCACGTTCTCAACCAGCTGCTCGGGTTTGCTCGCGCCGATCAGCACCGACGTGATACGGCCACCGCGCAGTGCCCACGCGAGCGCCATCTGCGCGAGACTTTGACCGCGGCGCTGGGCGATTTCATTGAGCTTACGCACATGCTCGATGTTCTGCGCACTGAGGTGGTCCTGCTTCAGCGAGTCGCCGCCCGGTTTGTTGACGCGTGCATCTGCCGGCACACCGTTCACGTACTTGCCGGTCAACAGACCTTGCGCAAGCGGCGTGAAGGCGATGCTGCCAGTGCCAATTTCGTCGAGCGTGTCGAGCAGCTCATGCTCGACCCAGCGGTTCAGCATGTTGTACGCCGGCTGGTGGATCAGCAGCGGCACCTTGTATTCGGCGAGCAGCTTCGCCATCTCGCGGGTCTTGGCGGCTGAGTACGACGAAATCCCGACGTAGAGCGCCTTGCCCTGTTGCACGGCGCTCGCCAGTGCACCGGCGGTTTCTTCGAGTGGCGTGTCGGCGTCGAAACGGTGCGAATAGAAGATATCCACGTAGTCGAGCCCCATGCGCTGCAGGCTCTGATCGAGACTCGCGAGTACGTATTTGCGCGAGCCGCCGCCCTGGCCATACGGACCCGGCCACATATCCCAGCCGGCCTTCGACGAGATCAACAGCTCGTCGCGGTACGGCTTGAAATCGTCCTTGAAGATGCGCCCGAAATTCGTTTCGGCACTGCCGTACGGCGGCCCATAATTGTTCGCCAGATCGAAGTGCGTGATGCCGAGATCGAATGCAGTGCGCAGGATGTCGCGTTGCGTCGAGATCGGCGTGGTGTCGCCGAAGTTGTGCCACAGGCCCAGCGAAAGCGCCGGCAGTTTGAGGCCCGACTTGCCGCAAACGCGGTATTGCATGTCCGAATAGCGTGCTGGAGCTGCTTCGTAAGCCATTGCTTGAATCCTTGGTGAAGAAGGAAGGAGAGTTGTCAGGCAGCCGCGGTGCCAACTGTCTGGCGGGCCTGGCCGGCCGTGACTACTATGTTGCGCGGCCGCGCACGGTTTCATGCGGGGTGTGACGAACCAACTATATTAGCGAATCGTCGAAAGGATTGCAGGCGTCCATTATGCGGGACACGTGAAGCTTGCACATGGACGCGCCCTTGACGCTCCCCTACACTTCCACGACTTTTCTACAGGAGGAAGTTCATGACCAAAGCGATTTCGCTCGCATTGATTGTCGGCGGCGTGGTGCTGCTGTATTTCGGCGGCCAGGCGTTCCACTCGTTTAGCAGCGACGTGTCGCGCGTCTTCACGGGCTCGCCGACCAACAAGGCCATCATGCTGATCGCAGGCGGCGTGATCGCCACGCTCGCAGGTCTGATCGGAATGGCGACTTCAGGCGGAAAACGCTGAGGCAGGCGACCGGCTGTGGGACTCCGCTGCGCAGGCCGGTTTTAAACGTCCCCGCAGCGGGGTTGGGCGACACGCGATGGCCTACGGGTCGCATTTTCTGCAACGAAGGATTGAACGCGAGCCGGTCCAGCGCGCCCCGGCCTTACGCGACCCTCAGAATGCAATCTCCGGCTTCGACGCCGAACGCGAACCCGGTAACGGCACATTGCTCGCGCCGTGATAGGTGTACACCAGCGAAAACTTCACCTGGTCGCTGAGATTCTTGCCGGCCGAATGCAGCGTGTTGCAGTGGAAGAACACCACATCGCCCGGCTTGAGTTCCGGTGACACCGCCGTCCGGATCAGCGCCTGATTTTCCGGCAGATCGGAGCGGAAGAATTTCGCTTCGTCGAAACGATCCGACGTGAACGTCGCGGTATGCGATTGCGGCACCAGCCACAGCGCACCGTTATCCACCGTTTCAGGACCGAGCGCGAGCCACACCGAAACCAGGTCATCACGCTCGAACGACCAGTAGCGCACGTCGCGATGCCAGCCTGTCAGGCTGCCATACGCGGGATGCTTGGTCATCATGCAATTGTGATGCGCCCGCGAGAGGCGCGGCTCCTCGCCGAAATAGGTTTCCATCCAGCCGCGGATTTCCGGCGCCGTGGCCCACTCCGCAAAACGCGGATGGCGTGCATACGCATCGAGCAGGCGCCGCACGGTATGGCCGCCGGGCGCGTGCTTCGACTCCGGCGCGCCGGGGTACTGCAGATCCGCCTCGAATTCGATCGGCGTGGCTGCTTCCTGCAACTGCCGCTGCGCGATCTGCTTCAGCTCGCTGCAGCGCTCGGGCGAAACCAGCCCCGGCACTACGACGAAGCCCCGTTCCCGCAACACCTGAACCTGTTCTTTCTTTGAGTGACCTAACATGGGTATTCCGTTACTTTCTACTGACCGATGCTCGATTGTAAAACGTGCGCGATCAGCGTGCGGAGTTTGCCGCGCTCCCATCCCGGACGGGTGCACGCGACAGGGGCGGGCGTGCACGCTTATCGATCGCAAAGGGTCCGACCGTGAGCGCTTTACAGCACGATCTGCCCCGTAAAAACCCGCAGACGCGAGGGTTATAACGGACTTTCTGACGTCACGATTCGCGTGTAGCCTGCACCCATGTTGATTGCAATTCCCGCTGCGTTCCTTTGCGCACGGCCTCCGCAGGTCGCTGCCGCCACTTCCCGCTCAGTTTTCGGGCTTGCGCGTCCATCCCGCTGGCATAGATGGTGCTCGTTTTTATAGCACCTCCCGTCGCGTGACACGCTGCCTACATTTCGAAGCCATGCACACTCTCCTGAATGCCCGTCTCACCCGCGCCGCCCTCAAGGCAGCGCGTCCCGCGCGCCGGCACGTCGTGCGTGCGCTGCGCCATCACGCAACCCGCACCCGTGCCCTCGCCGGCCAATGGCGCGAGGCCAAACCGGTCGACAGCATCCGCACGTGGTTCCAGATGTTTTTCACCGCGCTGCGTACGCAAGCCGGCTCGCGCCGCTTTTCGCTACGCACGCTCCTGCGCAAGCCGACGCCGCGTCGCGCGCTGCCGCCAAAACGCGTAAGCGCGCCGCGCAGCACAAGTCGCCGCCCACGCCGGATGTCGTTTGGGCATGAAGGCTGGTTCGGCTTCGCGGGCCTTTAATAGAAAAAGCCCCGCCGGCTCAACGCCGGCGGGGCTTTTTGCTGACGCAGTACGCGTTAGACGACTGCGGCAACCGGCTCCGTACCAGCAGCCTCGGCGAGGGCCAACGCCTTGTCCGTCGCTTCCCACGTGAATTCCGGCTCTTCGCGGCCGAAGTGGCCGTAAGCCGCGCTCTTCTCGTAAATCGGACGCAGCAGATCCAGCATCTGGATGATGCCCTTCGGACGCAGGTCGAAGTGTTCCTGCACGAGGCGCGTGATCGTTGCATCCGACACGCGGCCCGTACCGAACGTGTTGACCATCACCGACGTCGGCTGAGCCACGCCAATCGCATACGACACCTGAATCAGGCAACGCGACGCCAAGCCCGCAGCCACGATGTTCTTCGCGACATAACGGCCAGCATAAGCGGCCGAACGGTCGACCTTCGACGGATCCTTGCCCGAGAACGCGCCGCCGCCGTGCGGTGCCGCGCCGCCGTACGTATCGACGATGATCTTGCGGCCGGTCAGGCCACAGTCGCCTTGCGGACCGCCAATCACGAAACGGCCAGTCGGGTTGACCAGGAACTTGATGTCGCCCTTGATCAGCTCGGCCGGCAGCGTCGGCTTGATCACTTCTTCGATCACGGCTTCGCGCAGCGTGGACAGTTCAATATCCGGCGAATGCTGCGTGGACAGCACGACCGTATCGATCGAATGCGGCTTGCCGTCGACATAGCGCACGGTGACCTGCGACTTCGCATCCGGGCGCAGCCAGGGCAGACGGCCGTCGCGGCGCAGGTTGGCCTGGCGCTCGACCAGACGGTGCGACAGATGGATCGGCAACGGCATCAGTTCCGGCGTTTCTTCACACGCAAAGCCGAACATCAGACCCTGGTCGCCGGCGCCCTGATCGAGGTTGTTGTCGTGTGCACGGTCGACGCCCTGGGCGATGTCCGGCGACTGCTTGTCGTACGCGACAAGCACCGCGCAACCGCGATAGTCGATACCGTAGTCGGTGTTGTCGTAGCCGATGCGCTTGATCGTATTGCGCGCGACCTGGATGTAGTCGACGTTCGCAGTGGTGGTGATTTCACCGGCCAGCACGACGAGACCCGTGTTGCACAGCGTTTCCGCGGCAACACGTGAGTATTTGTCCTGAGTCAGGATCGCGTCGAGAATCGCGTCCGAGATCTGGTCCGCCACCTTGTCCGGATGGCCTTCGGAAACGGATTCTGAGGTGAAGAGATAGTCGTTTGCCACGTTGCAGACTCCTGTTGTGTGGTTACGGTTGAGTTTCACGTAGCCAGCTCCGGAAGCCTGAAGCGGCGACGCTTTAGCGGATTTCCTGACTGCCCGGTGCGTATCACGTGGATCGCGCCCGGCAGCTTCGCCCCGCAAGTTGTCTATTAACTCGGCGAAGCCCTTATTATAGCGACTTCCTACAATTGTCACAGAGTACCCACGCGTGTTGTATTTCGACTCGTTTTCGGTTTTCTCAAACGTAGCGTCCTCGTGCGCGCGCCGCGGAGCGTCAGCATGCTGAGCCGCTTCGGATCCAAACTCGCCATCGGACTGCTGAAACTGTTTGCGCTATTGCCATACGGAGTGATCGCCCGCCTCGGCGACGGTCTCGGCTGGCTGCTGTATCAAATCCCCAGCAATCGCAAACGCATCGTACATATCAACCTGAAACTGTGCTTCCCCGAGTGGAGCGACGAACGCCGCGAGGACGTCGCCCAGAAGCACTTCCGCCATGCGATCCGCAGCTATGTGGAGCGCAGCGTGCAGTGGTTCGGCTCGGCCAGCAGGCTCGAGAAACTGATCCAGCTCGACAGCGCGATCGACCTCACCGATCCCAACCTGCCGCCCACGCTGTTTCTCGGTTTTCACTTTGTCGGCATCGAGGCAGGTTCGATCTTCCTCAACTACTCGCTGCATCGACAGTGCGGTTCGTTGTATCAGCCGATGTCGAACCCGGAACTCGAGGCAGTCGCCAAGGCGGCGCGCGCACGCTTCGGCGCGGATATGGCGAGCCGCGCGGACAGTGCGCGCATCGTGCTGCGCTGGCTGCGCGACAAAAAGCCGGTCATGCTGGGGGCCGATATGGACTACGGCATGCGCAATTCCGCCTTCGTACCGTTTTTCGGCGTACCGACCTGCACGCTGACCGCCGTCGGACGGCTTGCGAAGGTCGGCCAGGCGCAGGTGGTGCCGTTTATCGGCGAGGTGCTGCCCCACTACAAAGGCTACCGTCTCAAGGTGTTCAAGCCGTGGGAAAACTACCCGACCGGCGACGACGAGGCCGACGCGCGCCGCATGAACGCTTTCCTGGAAGAGCAGATTCCGAAGATGCCGGAACAGTACTATTGGGTGCACAAACGCTTCAAGACGCGGCCGCCGGGCGAGCCGAGCGTGTATTGAAACGCCGTTAGCCGCATGTCCGCGCGCGTCACTTACAATAGCGCCATGAGACTGAAATTCACCAAGATGCACGGCGCGGGCAACGACTTTGTCGTGCTCGACGGCTTTACGCAGCCGCTCAGCCTGAGCGGGGAGCAGGTGCGCGCGCTCGCGGACCGGCACTTCGGCGTCGGCGCCGACCAGTTGCTGCTGGTCGAAAAGCCCACCATCGACGGCGTGGATTTCAGGTACCGCATCTTCAATTGCGACGGCGGCGAGGTCGAGCATTGCGGCAATGGCGCACGCTGCTTCGTCAAGTTCGTGCGCGACATCCATCTGACCGACAAGCGCAGCGTGCGCGTCCAGGTGCAGAACGGCATCCTCACGCTGACCATGCAGGACAACGGCGAAGTCACCGTGGACATGGGCATGCCGGTGTTCGAACCGGCCCGCGTGCCGTTCGATGCGAGCGGCCTCGACGGCCGCCGGGAAGGCGACGACACGCTCTGGCCGCTCGAGGTGAACGGCACCACGCGTTGGGTCTCGGTCGTTTCGATGGGTAATCCACATGCAGTGCAGGTGGTCGACGACGTCGAGGCGTTTGCCGTGCTCGTCGACGGCCCGCTCATCGAGCATCATCCGCGCTTCCCACAACGGGTGAACGCCGGCTTCATGCAGATCGTCGCGCGCAACGAAATCAGGCTGCGTGTCTACGAACGTGGCGTTGGCGAAACGCTGGCGTGCGGCACGGGTGCCTGTGCAGCGGTCGCCGCCGGCATTCGCCGCGGGCTGCTCGAAGCGCCCGTGAAGGTACACACCCACGGCGGTACGCTAACTATTTCCTGGAACGGTGAGCACGAAAACACACCGCTCCTGATGGCCGGTCCCGCTGCGACCGTCTTCGAAGGTGAGATCGAACTGGCCGACTGAGCGAACGAACGCGTGGCCGGATGCACAGCCCGCGCCTGACCCGACCAGTGGCCAGCTACCCCCAATGACCGATGCGCCCGCTTAAGGGCGTAGTCCTTTAGCCGAAACCATGAACGATCGCGAAGTCGCCGAATACCTGCTCGCCAACCCCGACTTTTTCGCGGAACACGCGGAAATGCTCGCGACCATCAAGCTCGCGAATCCGCACGGCAAATCCGCGGTTTCGCTGCAGGAACGGCAGATGGAAATGCTGCGCGACAAGAACAAGCTTCTCGAACGGCGTCTTGCCGAACTGCTGCGCTACGGGCACGAGAACGACAGCATTGCCTCGAAATTCAACCGCTGGACCACCCGAGTGATGTCAGAGCGCGATCCGTACGCGCTGCCGCGCACCATCGCCAATGGCCTGCGCGAAGTGTTCGACGTGCCGCAGGCAGCCCTGCGTGTGTGGGACGTGGCCGAGCCGTACACCCAGGCGGACTTCGCGCGCCAGGTGGGCGAGGAAGTCCGCATCTTCGCCAATAGCCTCACCAGCCCGTATTGCGGTGCGAATACCGGTTTCGAAGCGGCGCAATGGCTGGTGCCGGCGGTGACCTCCGTGCCCGCGGAAGGCGCTGCGGCACAGGAAGGTGCGCACGCAACGGAATCGATCGCGTTGCTGGCCCTGCGTGAACCCGAGAGCAACGAAGATGCGCCGACTTTCGGCCTGCTGGTGATGGGCTCACCCGACCCGCGCCGCTTTCACGAAGGCATGGCAACCGACTTCCTGACGCAGATCGGCACCTTGGCCAGCGCGGCGTTGAGCCGTCTGCTGCCGCGCTGACGCGCCCGGCTGTCCGCCAACTCCCGCCGCTCGCCACAGCACGCGCCCGCTACCGTGACCACCGCCGACCCGATCGCCGATTACCTCTCGAATCTCGAACACGAGCGGCGGCTATCGGCGCATACGCTGCGCGGCTACACGCATGAACTCGACGAACTGAAGCTGCTGGCCAAGGGACGGCCGCTCGAAAGCCTCACCGCCATCGACATCCGCGGTGCCGTTTCCAGAGCACACGCGGCCGGCATGACGGCTCGCTCGATCAGTCATCGGCTATCGGCGTGGCGGGCGTTTTACCGCTGGCTCGCGGGCCGCGTCGATCTGCCGGCCAATCCGGTCGCCACCGTGCGGGCGCCGAAGCAGGCGAAGACGCTGCCCAAGGCGCTCTCGGTCGACGATGCCAACCGGCTAATGGAAGCGCCCAGCGCCGGCACCGCCGAAGGCTTGCGCGACCACGCGATTCTCGAGCTGTTCTATTCGTCCGGCTTGCGCCTCGCCGAACTGGTCGGGCTGGACGTGCGCTTTGCCGATGCCGATGGCTATCGTTCCGCCGGCTGGCTCAAGCTCGATTCGACGGAAGTCGAGGTACTCGGCAAGGGCAACCGGCGCCGCATCGTGCCGGTCGGCAGCAAGGCAATCGACGCGCTCAACGCCTGGCTCGCGGTGCGCGGCGAGTTCGTCAGGCAGGATCCGCATCCGCTGTTTCTGTCGGCGCGCGGCAACCGGATGTCGCCGAACGTCGTGCGCGACCGGGTCAAACGCCTGGCGCTGGTCGCCGGCATTCCCGCCAACGTGCATCCCCACGTGCTGCGGCATTCGTTTGCCACCCACGTGCTGCAATCGAGCGGTGACCTGCGCGCCGTGCAGGAACTGCTCGGGCACGCCAGCATCACCGCGACCCAGGTGTACACCGCGCTCGATTTCCAGCATCTGGCGCACGTCTACGATCAGGCGCATCCGCGCGCCAAAAAACGCGACTGAGACGGCTTTTATGGGCCATAGGCGCCCGATGTCTCCGGTTTCGCCGCTTTACGCGGCACCTTGTTCTGCTCAATACCTCTCGAAGTCATGAATACCGTCACGCTGAAACCGTCGAAAGAAAAGTCGCTGCTGCGCCGCCATCCGTGGGTCTACGCGACCGCGATCGACCGCGTCGACGGTAATCCGGCAGCCGGCGCAACCGTGCTGGTGCGCTCGCACGACGGCCGCTTTCTGGCGCGCGCTGCCTACAGCCCGCACTCGCAAATCCGCGCGCGGGTATGGAGTTTCGACGAAGCCGAGCCGATCGACCATGCGTTCTTCAAGCGCCGCGTGCAGCGCGCCATCGAGCATCGCCAGGCGATGGTTCACAATACCGGCGCTGTGCGGCTGATCTTCGGCGAGGCCGACGGCCTGCCAGGCCTGATCGTCGACCACTACGTCGCCGATGACGCGGGCCAGCGCAGCCAACTCGTCTGCCAGTTCATGGCTGCCGGCGTCGAGGCGTGGAAAGAGGCGATCGTCGCAGCCTTGAGCGCGGCGACCGGCTGCCCGAACGTCTACGAGCGCTCGGACGTGTCGATCCGCGAAAAGGAAGGTCTGGAGCAGATCACCGGCGTGCTGGCGGGCGAAGCGCCGTCCGACGCGCTGATTGCCAGCGAAAACGGCGTGCGCTACCACGTGGATGTGCGCAATGGCCATAAGACCGGCTTTTACGTCGATCAGCGCGACAACCGGGCGCTCGTCCAGCAGCTGGCGAAGGATCGCGAGGTGCTGAACTGCTTCTGCTACACCGGCGGCTTCTCGCTGGCGGCGCTCAAGGGCGGGGCGAAACGCGTGGTTTCGATCGACTCGTCCGGCGAAGCGCTGGCGTTGGCACAACAGAACGTCGTCGCCAATGGTTTTGACGGCGAGCGCGCCGCCTGGCTCGACGCCGATGCCTTCAAGACACTGCGCCGCCTGCACGAAGAAGGCGAGCGCTTCGACCTGATCGTGCTGGATCCGCCCAAATTCGCGCCGTCGCGCGAACACGTGGACCGTGCCGCGCGCGCCTACAAGGACATCAACCTCACGGGCCTCAAGCTGCTGCGCCCGGGCGGGTTGCTCTTCACGTACTCGTGCTCGGGCGCCATTGACGCAGAGCTGTTCCAGAAGATCGTCGCCGGCGCGGCCGCCGATGCCCGCGTCGACGCCCGTATCCTCAAGCGGCTGGGGGCCGGTGTCGACCATCCGTTGCTCACCGCTTTTCCGGAAGGCGAGTACCTGAAAGGCCTATTGTTGCAAATCGCCTGATCGCCCATAGTTGAGGGATATTTCCTTTGCAGGCGGCAGGGTTTGAAGCGCGTCCGAAACCCCGCCTGCAGCGGCTTGACAGATATGTTTCAATAACCGATCAGCTCGAACGGCGCGGCCCACATCTCCGGCGTTCGACACAAGCATTCCGATTCACGCACAAAACAGGCGACCACCATGATTCCCGTCACGATCCTGACCGGCTTTCTCGGCAGCGGTAAAACCACACTGCTCAAGCGCATCCTGAACGAAAAGCACGGCATGAAGATCGCCGTGATCGAGAACGAGTTCGGCGAAGAGAACATCGATAACGAGATCCTCGTGCAGGACAGCAACGAGCAGATCATCCAGATGAGCAACGGCTGCATCTGCTGCACGATCCGCGGCGACCTGGCACGCGTGCTCAGCGACCTGGCCGCGAAAAAGCGCGCCGGCGAACTGGATTTCGAACGCGTAGTGATCGAAACCACAGGTCTCGCGAACCCCGGCCCGGTGGCGCAGACGTTCTTCATGGACAACGAGATCGCCGACGAATTCCTGCTCGACGCGATCATCACGCTGGTCGACGCGAAGCACGCGAATCACCAGCTGGATGAGCACGAAGTGGTGCAGCGCCAGGTCGGCTTTGCGGACCGTCTGTTCGTTACCAAGTCGGACCTCGTGGATGAAGCCGCCCTCGACGACCTGCGCCATCGCCTGCTGCACATGAATCCGCGCGCGGCGATCAAGGTGGTGAATTTCGGTGACGCCGATATCAAGGAAATCTTCGATCTGCGCGGTTTCAACCTGAATTCCAAGCTCGAAATCGATCCGGACTTCCTTGCCGAAGACGAGCACGCGCATGACCACGCCCATGATCATGACCATGGGCACGATCACGATCATGCGAATTGCGACCACGATCATGGCCACTGCGATCACGAAGGCCACGACCACGGCCACGCGCACCATCACCATGCGCATCACGACGACAAGATCAAATCGTTCGTGTTCCGCAGCGACCGGCCGTTCGATCCGAACAAGCTCGAAGACTTCCTCGGCGGCATTCTGCAGATCTACGGCGAGCGCCTGCTGCGTTACAAGGGCGTGCTGTATATGAAGGGTGTCGACCGCAAAGTGGTGTTCCAGGGCGTCCATCAGATGATGGGCAGCGATCTGGCCGCAAAATGGCAACCGGTCGAGAAGAAGAACAGCAAGATGGTGTTCATCGGCATCGAACTGCCTCAAGACCTGATCGAGGACGGCCTGAGCGCCTGCCTTGCCTGAACGGCGGGGAAGCGCCCGAAAAGCCAGCGTCAGGCGCGGAAAAAGCACTGAAATGAGCCGGGAACGCGAAATGCTGCCGGCTCGACAAGTCCCGAATCCGACTGAAGCCGACCCGAAGGCACGACACGTGTGAAAAACGCGTGAAAACCCCTGTTGCAGGAATCGTGCAAGCCCATCGCTTTTTAGCCGTTCGCGCGTTATATTTTCGGGATATTGGCGTGCCGCCCCTCGTAATAATCCCGGTTGCGGCGGCGGATTGTGATTCAGTTACAATACGTGCCCACTGGAGAATGAGAACGATTGCCCGGTCAGCGCGTATCCCGCGCCGGGCCTGACACGGCGCCGGAAAATCTAATCCGGGGAGTAGCACGCCGACAAGCTGGCTGGCCCACCGCCTCGAAAGGCGCGCCGCCGGTAAGCAATGCCTCAGGAGCATTTGAAAATCGTTTCCAGAGGAGTTCGGCCCCGCATCGACGTCTCGTCGCCTGGCGCCTTGGCGTCCGGCGTTTAGACGCCCCGCGCTTCGGCGTCACGACAGCCCACCGTCCGTGTTCGCCGGCGCTCATTGAGCGTTTTGAGGCGCCTTTGCGGGCAACACGAGAGTGCGGGCAACATGTACGAGTTTTGCCTCACATTGAAGAAGCAAGCCAGATGACGACGAAACGACTCTTGACCGAAGCCGAAATCCTGAAGATGAGCGACAAGGATTACATGAATGAGGATCAGCTCGCTTTCTTCAAGAACAAGCTCGAACAGCTGCAGGCGGACATTCTCCGCAATGCTGGCCAGACGACCGAAAACCTGCGCGAAACCGTGATCGTGCCGGACCCGGCCGACCGCGCAACGATCGAGGAAGAGCATGCGCTGGAACTGCGCACGCGCGACCGCGAACGCAAGCTGCTGAAGAAGGTGCAGCAATCGATCGCGCGCATCGAATCGGGCGAGTACGGCTGGTGCGAAGAAACCGGCGAGCCGATTGGCATTCCGCGTATGCTGGCCCGGCCCACGGCAACCCTGTCGCTCGAAGCGCAGGAACGCCGCGAACTGCGCCAGAAGCTGTTCGGCGACTGAACGTCTGCGGCGCGGCTACCGCGCACCCTGATACGCTGCTTCGTTGAGAGGCGCACGGTGAACTGTGCGCCTTTTTCTTTGCGCGGGCCGAGCCTTGAGCCAGCCGCGCCATGCCTTGATCCGCCTGTCGTCCGGCTGCCGGAAGCTTTTACCGCTCTGCGCCCCAGCCTCGCTGCGAGGCCCGTCATTTTTCTGCCCGGCCGTCCGATCTCCGCGCCGTACCCCATCTCTGCCGCTTTTTTCCGGCGTATTTCCGCCCTTAGCCATCCGGCTGGCTCTTGATATGACGGCGCAAGCCCTAAAATAAACCGGACATGCGTTGCACGAGCACGCGCGGGCCGCTTTCTAGCGGCTATACGCTGCGGTTCGCCGCCCAACGCATCGGCACGCTGGCGCACAAGCGCCTCCGCGTCCTACCCGTTTTGCAAAAGGAATGCATATGGAGCAATTTCACGGCACGACGATCGTCTCCGTGCGTCGCGGCGACAAGGTCGCCCTCGGCGGCGACGGCCAGGTCACACTAGGCAATATCGTCATGAAGGGCGGTGCCAAAAAAGTCCGGCGCATCTATAACGGCCAGGTGCTGGTCGGTTTCGCTGGCGGCACCGCCGATGCCTTTTCGCTGCTCGACCGCTTCGAAGCCAAGCTCGAAAAACATCAGGGCAATCTGACCCGCTCGGCCGTCGAGCTGGCGAAAGACTGGCGCACCGACCGCATGCTGCGCCGGCTCGAAGCCATGCTGATCGCCGCCGACGCGCACACCACCCTTGTCATCACCGGCAACGGCGACGTCCTCGATCCGGAAGGCGGCATCTGCGCGATCGGCTCGGGCGGCTCCTACGCGCAGGCGGCGGCCAAGGCGCTAGCGGATAACACCGAGTTGTCGCCGCGCGAGATCGTCGAAAAGTCCCTGCAGATTGCCGGCGACATGTGCATCTACACGAATCACAACCGCGTTATCGAGACGATCGAGTAAGGACACACGATGAGCACCATGACCCCTGCCGAGATCGTCTCGGAACTCGACAAGCACATCATCGGCCAAGGCCGCGCCAAGAAAGCGGTCGCGGTGGCGCTGCGCAACCGCTGGCGCCGTCAGCAGGTGGGCGACCCACTGCGCCAGGAGATCACGCCGAAGAACATTCTGATGATCGGACCGACAGGCGTCGGCAAGACGGAAATCGCCCGGCGTCTGGCCAAGCTGGCCGACGCCCCGTTCATCAAGATCGAGGCCACCAAGTTCACCGAAGTGGGCTACGTAGGCCGCGATGTGGACAGCATCGTGCGCGACCTGATCGAAATCTCGGTCAAACAGACCCGCGAAACCGAAATGCGCAAGGTGCGCACCAAGGCTGGAGATCAGGCGGAAGACCGCATTCTCGACATTCTTTTGCCGAGCGCGCGGCCGGTTGGGTTCGGCGCCAGCGATACCACGGACGAAGGTAGCACCACCCGTCAAACGTTCCGCAAGCGTCTGCGCGAAGGCCAGTTGGACGACAAGGAAATCGAGCTTGACGTCGAACTGCCGCAGGCGGGCATGGACATCATGGGGCCGCCGGGCATGGAGGACATGACCGAGCAGATCCGTTCGATGTTCGCCAATCTCGGTGGCGGCAAGAAGACGCGCCGCAAGCTGAAGGTGAAGGAAGCGTTGAAGGTGCTGACGGATGAAGAAGCGTCCAAGATGCTCAACGACGAGGAAGTGAAAACCAAGGCCGTGCAGAACGTCGAGCAGAACGGCATTGTCTTTCTCGACGAGATCGACAAGATCGCCTCGCGCAGCGAAGCGGGCGGCGCTGAAGTATCGCGTCAGGGCGTGCAGCGCGATCTGCTGCCGCTCGTCGAAGGCACGACGATCAACACCAAGTACGGCATGGTGAAGACCGATCACATCCTGTTCATCGCGAGCGGCGCGTTCCATCTCGCGAAGCCGAGCGATCTGATCCCCGAACTGCAGGGCCGTTTTCCGATTCGCGTCGAACTGGATTCGCTGTCGGTGAATGACTTCGAATCGATTCTGGTGTCGACGGACGCGAGCCTCGTGAAGCAATACCAGGCACTGCTCGCGACCGAAGACGTGCGCCTCGACTTCGCCGACGACGGTATTCGCCGCCTCGCGGAAATCGCCTTTTCGGTGAACGAGAAGACCGAGAATATTGGCGCGCGCCGGCTTTACACGGTGATCGAAAAGCTGCTCGAAGAGGTGTCGTTTGCTGCCGGTAACCATGCCGGCACGGACGTCAGGATCGATGCGGCATACGTGGACCGCGCGCTGAACGAAGTCGCGGACGACGAAGATTTGTCGCGATATGTGCTTTAACAACGGCACGCGGTTCGCCGTCAGCGGTGCAGTCCGCCGCTGACGCCGTCGAAACGGTTGAAACCGCTGAAACAAGACGCAAGCAGCAAGAAAAACGGGCGGCCTCGCAAGAGACCGCCCGTCTTTTATTGAAGCTCAACCGCCTCCCGGCGACACGTCGACCGTGGCGCGCAGCGTCCGCCGGCGCGCTCGCTCTTACTGCTTCACCGGCCGCTTCGCCAGCTTGCGTTGCAACGTCCGCCGGTGCATGTTCAACGCCCGCGCCGTCGCGGAGATATTGCCGCCGTTCTCCGCCAGCACGCGCTGAATATGTTCCCATTCGAGGCGTGCCACCGAAAGCGGCGTGGGATGCTCGATCGCCGCGTCCGCCTGTAGCGCGCTTGCTTCGGTTTGCAGTGCCGAGAGAATCGTCTCCACGTTGGCAGGCTTGGCCAGATAGTTGTCGGCACCGTCCTTCACCGCCTGCACGGCCGTCGCAATGCTCGCGTAACCGGTCAGCACCAGCATCCGCGCGTCCGGTTGCAATTCGCGCAACGGCGCTACCAGTGTCAGGCCCGAATCGTGGCCCAGGTGCAAATCCACCGTGATCTGTCCGAACTTCTGCTGGTTCGCGAGCTTGATCGCCTCGTCCGCGTTGTGCGCTTCGGCCACCGTGTAGCCGCGCCGCGTCAGACCGCGCGCGAGGATGCCGGAGAACACTTCGTCGTCGTCGATCACCAGAAAATTCATGTCGCTCATGCCTGTTTCTCCGTATTGGATGGCGCGGTGCCTGTGCGGCCCGCGCTGGAAGATTGTCGACCCGCCACCGGCAAGCGCAACACCGCGCGGGTGCCGCGCGGCCTGGCCTCGCGGGCGTCGGTCAGCTCGATCGATCCGCCGAGCCGGGCCGCCGCCGAAAACGCCAGATACAGCCCCACGCCGTGACCACCCTGGGTGCTGTCGACGGGCATCGTGCCAAGCGATCCGCGCAACGATGCCGGTATGCCGGGCCCTGCGTCGCAAACTTCAAACTGGATGCGATCGCCCGGCAGCGACAGCGTCGCGGTCAGCGTCACGTGATCGCTGCTGGCGCGCGCCGCATTGTCCAGCAGGATCGTGAGAATCTGGCTGACCGCGACCGTATCGTCAAGGTTCAGTTCGGCGGGCGGCGTGCCAAGTTGCTCGAACTTGACATGCGGATGGCGCAGACGCCACTGCTGCGCAAACGACTCGAGCCACTCGCCAACGGGTTGCCGGCTCGCCGGCGCCGAGGCGCGCGAGCGCAGCCGCGCAAGCGCCGAGGTACACAGCGTCATCTGCTGCTCGAGCAGGTCCAGATCAGCGGTGTAAGGGGCGAGGCCCTTGTCGGTACGCGCCGCGTCGCGCAGTTCCTCGGAGAGCATCGCGATGGTCGATAGCGGTGTGCCGATCTCATGCGCGACGGTCGCCGCCTGCACGCCGAGGGCCACCGCGCGTTCGTCCCGCAAGAGGCGCTGCTGGGCGTCGCCGAGTGCCGCGTCACGTTGTCGCAGTGCGCGCGACATGCGTGCGACGAACCATGCAATCAGGCCCACGCTCACCGTGAAGTTCACCCACATGCCCGCCCGGTAGTAGTCGAACAGATTGGCGGGATTGTCGAGATTCAGCGGCACCGAATCGAAACCGAGCACGGCGTAGCAAGCCACCGCAAATGCCGCGAGCCACAGCATCAGATGCCACGGCAACACCGCCGCCGCGATCGCGAGCGAGGGCAGGTAAAGCGAGACGAACGGATTGGTCGTGCCGCCCGACAGAAAGAGCAACGCCGACAATGAACCGAGATCGACCCATAGCTGGCCGAACAGTTCGAGATTGGATTCGGGCCGCTGACGCGAGACGCGCCACCAGGTCAGCGCGTTGAAGGCCACTTCGAGGCTGACTACAAGCAGCATGGCCGGCAGAGGCAGATGCACGCCCACAAAGATCTGCACGACAGCAATGGTCACCAGTTGGCCGATGATCGCAAGACTGCGCAGCCAGAACAGATGTCCCAGGTTGACCCGGCCGGTAATGGTTATACGATGCATAACGCCAGTTTACCTGTTGGGAGTTGTCCGACACACTGTGTCGAGCGTGGACATTACCATTGAGCGTTTGATCGCGCTCTCGCCTGGACAGACTCATGCCGCTTACGATTTCCGCCCCCGGCCACCCTGCGTGGGTCGCCTTCCTGATTTTCCTTCAGCGCGCCGCGGCGGCGCAGCAAAACGGCGAGGCCGAAGCCCAGGCCATCTGGCTTGAAGCCGCCACACTGCTGCAGCCCGTCGAACACGACACGCTTGCAAACATCACTGGCGCGCTGCTGGAACAAAACCGCCACGACGACGCCATCGCATTCGCCGCCATTATTGCGCAACTGCGTCCCGACGATGCCGCTGCCAGCTTCCGCTTAGGCTACGCGCTGCAGCTCGCCGACCGCCATGCCGAGGCGCTTGTGCCGTACCGCCGCGCCCTCACTCTCGAACCGGACTTTCCCCAACTGCGCACGAATCTGGCTGGCGCAATCGCGCTCACCGGCGGCGATGTGGCCGAACAGATCACGTTGCTGGAAAGTGCGGTCGCAGCCGACCCGTTCGACAGCAACGCCTGGATCAATCTCACCCAGTCGAGCCGCTTCGCGATGGATCTGCCACGCGCGCTGGAAGCAGGCGCTCGCGCGGTGGAACTGGCGCCCCACAGCTCGTTGGCGCTGAACAACTATGCGCTGGCACTCAAGGAAGCGCAACGCTGGGACGACGCCGTTCGTTTCGCGCAGGCCGCCTGCGAACTCGCGCCCGGCGACCCGGCGATGCGTTCGAATCTGGCGTTGCTGCATCTGGTGCATGGCGACTACGCGCAGGGCTGGCCCGCTCACGAAGCGCGCTGGCAAGGTTCGAAGGAACTTGACGGCAACCGTCCGGCGATGCCGGCGCCGCAGTGGCAGGGCGAGCCGCTTACGGGCAAGACACTGCTGGTGTGGGGCGAACAGGGCATGGGCGATCTGCTGCAATGCTGCAGGTTCATCCCGCTGCTGGCGGCGCATGTGCATGCGCAAGGCGGCCGCGTCGTGTGGAATTCGTTCCCGCAGATGGGAACGCTGCTGGTACGCAGCCTGGGCAGCCACGTGGACGAATACTCCGCGGGTGGTGGCATCGAGACACTGCCCGCATTCGACTATGAAATACCGTTAATGAGCGTGCCGCTCGTGCTCGGCACGCTCGGCGATACCCTTCCCGACGCGGTCCCGTATCTGCACGCGGATGCCGCAGCCAGCGCAACCTGGCGCGAACGGCTCGCCGGAGAAAAACGGCTTAAGGTCGGACTGGCGTGGACTGGCAGCCTCAGCCATCAGCGCAATCCGTTCCGGGCGGTGGGCTGGCAGCGCTACGCGTCGGCCTTTGCCGGTATCGACGGCGTCGCGTTCTATTCGTTGCAGCATGGCGCCACAGCAGATGTTGCCGCCGCGCAGTCAGCCGGGCTGCCCATGGCCGACTACACCGCCGAGCTGAAAAGTTTCGACGACACCGCGGCCTTCGTCAGCGCGCTCGATCTGGTGATTACGGTGTGCACGTCGGTCGCGCATCTGAGCGGGGCAATCGGGCAGCGCACGTGGGTGCTGCTCGACACCAATCCACACTGGACATGGCTGCTCGAACGGCGCGATAACCCGTGGTATCCAACCGCCACGCTGTACCGGCAACGGCAGTTCGCCGACTGGAATCCGGTGCTGAAAGAAGTAGCGCGAGACCTCGGCACGCTAGCCGGCCAGCAGTAACGACGCAGCGGGCGCACCACGCCCCTCACACTTCTTCACCACCCCGAACGCCGGCGGCCTGCACGCGGGCAATATCCGCCGCAAGGCACTCCGGACATAAACACCGGCTGCCCGGATCGAGCCGTTCGGCGGGCAGCGCCGGCATCGATTTGCACCAGCAGTCGAACGGCTGGCCGTGCATTGCACAATCGAACACGCTGCGGCAGCGTGGGCAACGGGCACTCTGCGCATGGACCTGGGAAGCGGGCTGTTTCATGGCGACCCAATGAAGTACCGGACATCCGGTCAGGAAATGATGCCACGTCCGGCAAGCCACCTAAAGGCCCCTGCCGTGAGGTTGCATCCACAAAGCGGGATTTCGACGGAATTACCCTCGCAAACGGCGTCGAAAACGGTGCGTGAGTGGCGTGCGCGCAACGTCGATTGCGCACTGCGAAACCCCGGCGGGGCCGGCCGCCAGAAGACGTATGGAAAACCCTGTTGCAGCGCGCCAGTCCTGTACAATTCGCCGTGTTTCAACTGATCCGTGCCGAGCCCTGCCGCCATGTCCGAAATTCCCGACCTCTCGCAGATCGCCCCCACCCTGAAGGCTGAAATCCTGGCCGAGGCGCTGCCTTACATCAAGCAGTATCACGGCAAGACCGTGGTGATCAAATACGGCGGCAACGCGATGACCGAGGAGCGCCTCAAGCAAGGCTTCGCGCGCGACGTCATTCTGCTGAAACTGGTCGGTATCAACCCGGTCATCGTGCACGGCGGCGGCCCGCAGATCGATCAGGCGCTCAAGAAGATCGGCAAGCAGGGCACCTTCATCCAGGGCATGCGCGTCACTGACGAAGAGACGATGGAAGTCGTCGAATGGGTGCTCGGCGGCGAAGTCCAGCAGGACATCGTCACGCTGATCAATCACTTCGGCGGCCAGGCTGTGGGCCTGACCGGCAAAGACGGCGGCCTGATCCATGCGCGCAAGATGCTGATGCCGGATCGCGACAATCCCGGCCAGTATGTCGACATCGGCCAGGTCGGCGAAGTCGAGGCCATCAATCCGGCGGTCGTGAAAGCGCTGCAGGACGACGCGTTCATCCCGGTGATCTCGCCGATCGGCTTCGGCGAAGACGGCCTGTCGTACAACATCAACGCGGATCTGGTTGCGGGCAAACTGGCGGTGGTGCTGAACGCCGAGAAGCTCGTCATGATGACCAACATCCCCGGCGTGATGGACAAGGAAGGCAATCTGCTCACCGATCTGTCGGCACGCGAAATCGATTCGCTGTTCGAAGACGGCACGATCTCCGGCGGCATGCTGCCGAAGATCTCCTCCGCGCTCGACGCAGCAAAGAGCGGCGTGCGCTCGGTGCACATCATCGACGGCCGTATCGAACACTCGGTGCTGCTCGAAATCCTGACCGAGCAGCCGTTCGGTACGATGATCCGCTCGCACTGAGCATGTCTGGATATGCAGCGCGTCCCGTCGATGCGCTGCATATTTCACCTGCCGTTTCCCTTCGCCTTGCTGCGGCAGTTTCCGCGTCGTCCTCCGCATCAGTTTCAGCATCAAGCGCCCGGCCAATCGTCCGCCGTGGCACGCCACCCTTCCCTTTTTCTCCCGGCGCACGCATGATGGACCGCAGGCACCCGCTCGTTCATTTCATACGGCGCCGGCAAGAACCCGGTCCGGTTTTCCCTCACCATGCGCACCTTCCCGTCCAGACACGCTAAACGCCGCCGGCCTCACATCGCAGGCGGCAGCCCGGTATGGCTGTTCGATCTCGACAACACGCTGCACCACGCATCGCATGCCATCTTTCCAGAGATCAACCGGGGCATGACGCAGTACATCATTGATTCGCTGCAAGTGGAACGCGACGAAGCCGACCGCCTGCGCACGCTCTACACAGACCGTTACGGCGCGACACTGCTGGGCCTCGCCCGCCACCATCCGGTCGACGTGCACGATTTTCTGAAGGTCGTGCATACGTTCGCCGATCTGCCTTCGATGGTGCGCAGCGAACGCGGCCTGGCGCGTCTCGTTGCCGCCTTGCCGGGCCGCAAGATCGTGCTGACCAATGCCCCGGAAGCCTACGCGCATGCGGTGCTGGCCGAGCTGCGCATCGAGCGGCTGTTCGAGCGCGTGATCGCCATCGAGCACATGCGCGACCGTCGCGGCTGGCGCGCCAAGCCTGACGCGAGCATGCTGCGCCGGGCGATGCGCGACGCCCACGTGCCGCTCGCCGATGCCATCCTCGTCGAAGACACGCGCTCGCATCTGAAGAACTATCGCCGGCTGGGGATCCGCACTGTGTGGATCGTCGGCCACCTGCCCAACAAGGTGCGCGCGGACGGCGTACCAGGCCTGCTGCCCGGTACTGGCCGACCGCACTATGTCGACCGCCGGATTCGTTCGTTAAAATCGCTGAGATTGGGCACCCGCTCAGTGCGCCTGAAGGAACGACAGACATGCAACCGGATCACAAGCATGACGAGGCCGTAACCGAAGACCCGCCAGCCACGGGCAGTACCCGCGCGACCCGCCTGAAACCGGGCGAGCGCCGCGTGCATATCCTGCAGACGCTCGCCACCATGCTGGAGGCGCCGAAGAACGAAAAGATCACCACCGCGGCGCTGGCCGCGCGGCTGGGCGTCTCGGAAGCCGCGTTGTACCGGCATTTCGCCAGCAAGGCGCAAATGTTCGAAGCACTGATCGAATTCATCGAACAGTCGATCTTCGGACTCATCAACCAGATCGCGACGAAAGAGCCCAATGGCGTGCTGCAGGCCCGTACGATCGCGTTGATGCTGCTCAACTTTTCCGCGAAGAATCCTGGCATGACGCGCGTGCTGACATGCGAAGCGCTGGTGGGCGAGCACGAACGGCTGACCGAGCGCGTCAACCAGTTGCTCGAACGCGTCGAGGCCTCGCTCAAGCAATGCCTGCGGCTCGGCCTGATGGACGCCAACTCGCAGGCCAACGGTAACGCCTCCGCGCAGGGCACCGCCGTGCCGCTGCCGGAGGACTACGATCCAGCCGTGCGGGCCAACCTGCTGCTTAGCTACATCGTCGGACGCTGGCACCGGTATGTGCGCGGCGGCTTCGCACGCAATCCGGCTGAGCAGGCCGACGCCCAGTTGAGATTGATTCTTCAGTAGTCCGCTGGAATCGCGGGCGTTGCGGATCAAGACTGCCGCTCGCCGCGATCTGGTTTTGGCGCTTCCGCCATGGTTCACGCATCCAGACGCAACTCGCGCCGGACGACGCCCGCGCGGCATCGGCGCCGCTGCCGCGCGGAATTTTCCGCTATACTTTGCGCTAATTGTTGTGACTGACGCGCCGATTTGCTGACTCGATTGCGGGCGCGCGAACCTGCCGGAATTCCATCCGGCGGTTCACTATAAATGCGGCTAAAGAGGTCGTCAGCCGCGCACATTGTCCTTCTCCGTGCCTTGCCGACACCCATTTAGCCGCCCTGTTGAAGGCGGAATGAATGGATTCAATCGGTATCGTCGCTCCCCAGAAAATGCATTTCTCCGAGCCGCTGCTCATGCAGAACGGCCGCTCGTTAGCCGGTTTCGACCTGATGGTGGAAACCTACGGCACGCTCAACGCCGCGCGCAGTAATGCCGTGCTCGTCTGCCACGCGCTCAACGCTTCGCACCACGTGGCGGGCGTCTATGCGGATGACCCGAAAAACGTCGGCTGGTGGGACAACATGGTCGGCCCGGGCAAGCCGCTCGACACGAACCGGTTCTTCGTAATCGGCGTGAACAATCTCGGCTCGTGCTTCGGCTCGACCGGCCCGATGAGCCTCAACCCGGCGACCGGTGAGCCGTACGGCGCGAGCTTTCCTGTGGTGACCGTGGAAGACTGGGTGAATGCGCAGACGCGCGTCGCCGACAGCTTCGGCATCGAGCGTTTCGCAGCGGTGATGGGCGGCAGCCTCGGCGGCATGCAGGCGCTCGCGTGGAGCATGATGTACCCGGAGCGCGTGGACCATTGCATTGTGGTGGCGTCCACGCCGAAGCTCTCCGCGCAGAACATTGCGTTCAACGAGGTGGCGCGTTCCGCGATCCTCTCGGACCCCGACTTCCACGGCGGCAACTACTACGCGCACAACGTGAAGCCGAAGCGCGGACTACGCGTGGCACGCATGATCGGCCACATCACCTATCTGTCGGACGATGACATGGCCGAGAAATTCGGCCGCTCGCTGCGACGGGCGGAAGGTGCCCTCGACGCGTACAACTTCAATTTTGACGTCGAATTCGAAGTGGAGTCGTATCTGCGCTATCAGGGCGACAAATTCGCCGACTACTTCGACGCCAACACCTATCTGTTGATCACGCGCGCGCTCGACTACTTCGATCCGGCCAAGGCCTTCGAGGGCGATCTGACCAAGGCCGTTGCGCATACGACGGCGAAATACCTGATCGCCAGTTTCACGACCGACTGGCGTTTCGCGCCGGCGCGCTCGCGCGAACTGGTGAAGGCACTGCTCGATCACAAACGCACGGTGACGTACGCGGAAATCGACGCGCCGCACGGCCACGACGCATTCCTGCTCGACGACGCCCGCTATCACAACCTGATGCGCGCCTATTACGAACGTATTGCAAACGAGGTGAACGCATGAACCAGCGCGCTCTCGATTATCTTGCGCTGCGCCCCGACTTCCGCGCCATCGCCCGGTGGGTTGAACCGCGCGCGACGGTGCTCGATCTGGGCTGCGGCGACGGCTCGCTGCTGTCGACACTCACCGAAGAGCTCGAAGTCTCCGGTTACGGCATCGAGATCAACGACGCCGGCGTGCTCGCCGCCACCCAGAACGGCGTCAACGTGATCCAGCAGAATCTGGAAGACGGCCTACGGCTCTTCGAAGACGGCAGTTTCGACTTCGCGATCCTGTCGCAGACGCTGCAGACCATCCATCAGACCGCTGCGATCCTGCGCGAGACGGTGCGGGTCGGCAAGGAATGTATCGTATCGTTCCCGAATTTCGGCTACTGGGCGCACCGCATTTCGGTGTTGCGCGGACGCATGCCGGTATCGAAATCGCTGCCTTTCCAGTGGCACAACACCCCGAACGTGCGGGTGCTGACGATCAAGGATTTCGAGGCGCTGGCGCCCGAGGTCGGTATCGAAATACTCGACCGGGTCGTGCTGCACGGCGGCCAGGCGGTGCGGTGGGGGGCGAACTGGCGTGGTAGTCTTGCGGTCTATCGCGTCAAGAAAAGCTAACGTCACTCACCCAAATGTCGAACCCGCCGCACGAGGCGCCCGCACTTACCGCTCACGTCGAACACACCGGCTGGCGCGCGTTTCTCAACACGCACATGCTGATCTGCGTCTTTCTCGGCTTCACGTCGGGATTGCCGCTGTTCACGCTCGTCTATCTGGTGCAGGCGTGGCTACGCTCCGAGGGCGTCAATCTGAAGGAAATCGGCCTGTTTGCGCTGATCCAGTTTCCCTACACATGGAAATTTGTCTGGGCACCGCTGATGGACCGTTACGTGCCGCGCCTGCCCAGCTGGCGGCCGGGCAGGCGGCGCGGCTGGATGCTGGTCACGCAGATTCTGGTGGCCGGCGCGATCGCCACGCTCGGCTTCGTGTCACCGCGCGATTCGATCTGGACGGTCGCCGCGCTCACCGCGCTGGTGGCGTTCTTCGGCGCGAGCCAGGATATCTCCATTGATGCCTACCGGCGCGAGTTGCTCACCGATACCGAGCAGGGTCTCGGCAACGCGGTTCACGTCAACGCTTACAAGATTGCCGCGCTGGTGCCGGGCTCGCTCGCATTGATCCTGTCCGACCATTTGCCATGGACTACTGTGTTCATTGTCACGGCCGCATTCATGGTGCCGGGCATGATCATGACGCTCGTCGTGCGCGAGCCGGAAGTGCATGGTGCGCCGCCGAAGAACCTGCGTGAAGCGATCATCGAGCCGTTTCGCGAATTCATCCTGCGCGACGGCTGGCGCGGGGCGCTGTTCGTACTCGGCTTTATCTTTCTGTACAAGCTCGGCGATACGATGGCGACCAATCTGTCGACCTCGTTCTTTCTGGATATCGGCTACTCGCGCACGCAGATTGGCGTGGTCGCCAAGACCACCGCGTTCGGTGCGAGCCTTGCGGGTGGGATCGTCGGCGGGATCTGGATGATGCGCATTGGCATCGGCCGCGGGTTGTGGGTGTTCGGCGTTCTGCAGATGGTGTCGACGCTTGGCTTCGCATGGCTCGCGCATCTCGGGCCGGCGTCGCCTGGACTTACGGCCATCTACGATTTCGCTGTCTTCACGAGCCAGGGCGTGACGAAACTGCTGTCCGTGTTTGGTGTGGATTGGGCCGTGCAGCTCGATCCGCGCTCGGTTGCGCTGGCGCTCGTCTACGGTCTCGAGACGTTTGCCACTGGTTTGACCATGGCGGCATTTACGGCTTACATCGCCAGTACGACAGATCCGCGTTACACCGCTACCCAGTTCGCACTCTTTACCAGTCTCGCGTCGGTGCCGCGCACGCTGGCGTCGGCGGCGAGCGGGTATGTGGTTGCACAGATAGGCTGGTTCGACTACTTCCTTGCCTGCACCGCACTGGCGCTGCCGGGCATGCTGCTGTTGCTGCGTATCGCGCCCTGGAGGCTGAGGTCGTGAGCGGGTTCGCGTCAAGGCAAGCGGCCGCCTCGGGAGCGATTGCGGCCATCGTACGTCGTGCAATGCCTGACGTGCGTGCGCCACATGCGTTACCTGCTCGGCTGGCGTTACCTGCAAAGGGCGCGCCGCTGGTCGTGCGCGCGGCACGCGCGGCGCTTGTGCTGTTCTGCACAGGCGGCATGCTTGCAACGTCGTGGAGCGCCTACGCGGTTGCAACACCTGCCGTGGCTACCAGCAGTACCGCCGCGCCGGCCAGCGCACCCGCCACCCGATCGGCGTCGAGCGCACCGGCTCCAGAGGGCCCGGCTTCGACCGCTGCCACTCCCGCAGAAGGCGCCAGCAACCCCAGCCCGGGCACCAGCAGCGCAGCCAGTGCCGCGCACGCGCCCTCGGCTACGTCGTCGGCGACGTCTTCAGCACCAGCGTCCACATCAGCCGCCTCGCCGACGCCCCCGGCAACCGCGAAGCAACCAGCGCACCCCGCCAGCGCCGCTACCACCGACAACCGGCCGCCGCCCTACACCCCACCGCCGCAGCAACTGCGCTTCGGCAGCTACGCGGTGTTCCGCAACCTGATTCCGTCGCCGCAACTGGAAGCCCAGGCCGCTGACGAGTTCCAGCAGATCGTCTACGGCGCACAGCACGCCGATCGCCTCTACCCGGACACCGACCCGCGTGTGATCCGCGTGCAGACCATTCTCGACAAGCTGATTCCCTATTCCTTGAAGTGGAATGAACGGGCAAAGAACTGGAAGTGGCAGATCGCGGTAGTGCGCTCGCCCGACATCCGCATGTACTGTCTGCCAGGCGGCAAGATCGCGATCTACAGCGGCATCCTCGATCGCGCGCGCCTGAACGATAACGAACTCGGCATGCTGCTAGGCCACGAAATCGCGCATGCCCTGCGCGAGCATGCGCGGGAGCGCCTGGGCGAGCAGCAGGCGGCGCAGCTCGATTCCTCCGGTACGATTCCGCAGCTTTTCGGGCTGGCCGATCTGGGCGCCCCGGTGCTGGGCATCGGCTCGCAACTGGTCGAGATGAAATACACGCCCACCGATGAAACCGAAGCCGACGTGATCGGCAGCGACATCGCCTCACGCGCCGGTTACGATCCGCGCGCCGCGATCACGCTGTGGGACAAGCTGGCCGTGGCGACGCACAGCAGTCGCAATCAGGGCTATATCTACGTGCATCCGTACTCGCCTGCACGTCGCGCGGACCTCATGAAGCGTCTGCCGGACATGCTGCCGCTCTACGCAAAAGCGATCGGCAAGACGGTCGATGAACTGCCCGACTATGCGGGCATCGGCCGTCCGCGCCGCGTGCCGGTTCGCGGCGACTGACCTTCGCAGCCGCCGCCTTGAACCCGCTTACTTCTTCGGCTTCGTCAGCTTGTGGTCGTAATCGACCGTCAGCGGCGCGTGATCGCTGAACTTGATGTCGCGGAACACGTCCGTGCGCTTTCCCTTCGCGGCAATGCCCGCCGTGGCGATCTGATAATCGATCCGCCACCCCACGTTCTTCGCATACGCCTGACCACGATTGCTCCACCACGTGTACTGCTCAGGCCGCTGATCGAGCGTGCGAAACACGTCGACGTAACCCACTTCATCGAACAGCTTTGTCAGCCACTCGCGTTCTTCCGGCAGGCAACCTGAGTTCTTCTGGTTGCTCTTCCAGTTCTTGATGTCGATTTCCTTGTGGACGATGTTCACGTCGCCGCACACGATCACTTCGCGCTCCTTACCCAGTTCCGCGAGGTGCGGCATGAACTCGTCCATGAAGCGGAACTTGGCCTGCTGACGATCCTCGCCGCTCGACCCCGATGGCACATACACCGAGACAACGGAGAGTTTGCCGAAGCGCAGTTCAACATAGCGTCCTTCGGGATCGAACTCCTCACTGCCAAAGCCGATCACCACTTCATCCGGCTCGTGACGCGTGTACACACCGGCGCCGCTGTAGCCCTTCTTCACCGCATGCTGAAAGTAGCCGGTGAAGTTATGCGGGGCGAGAAACTCGGGGGTCATGTCGTCCTGCGAGCACTTGATTTCCTGCACGCACAGCACGTCCGCTTTCTGCTCACCGAACCATTCGAAAAAGCCCTTCTTCGCCGCAGAGCGGATGCCGTTCAGGTTGGCGGTAATCACACGCAACATGTCGTTCCTTTATTGTCGATTCGTTGTCGAGGCTTGCTTAGCCTTTTTATCTTGCTGGTCTGGCAGAGCGCGAGGCCGAAGCCTGCGCGGCTCTCATTCCACTTTCACGCCCTTGAGCGATTCCTTCGCGGGCGGGTACTCGAGCTTCAATCCTTCGAGGGTGCGCAGCAGCAATTCCGCGACCATCACGTTGCGATGCGTCTTCGAATCGGCGGGGATGATGTACCACGGCGCGTAAGGCGTCGAGGTGGCCGAGAGGGCATCGTGATACGCCGTCTGATACTGGTCCCACTGCTTGCGCGCTTCCAGATCCGAGACGTCGAATTTCCAGTGCTTGGTGGGATCGTCGATGCGCGCCTGCAAACGCGAACGCTGCTCGTCCTTCGAGATGTGCAGCATGCATTTGATGATGGTCGTGCCGTTGTCGGCCAACAGCGCCTCGAAATCGCGGATGTGGCTGTAGCGCTTTTCGCAGGCCGTCTTGTCCAGTTGACCCAGCACGACCGGCACGAGCACATCTTCGTACTGACTGCGATTGAAGACGGTCAGTTCGCCGGCGGCGGGCACCTGCGAGTGCACGCGCCAGAGGAAATCGTGCGCCAGCTCGTCGGGCGTCGGCGCCTTGAACGGCACGATGCGCAAGCCGAGCGGATCGACGTCGCGAAACACCCCGCGAACTGTGCCGTCCTTGCCGCTCGTATCCATGCCCTGCAGCACCAGCAGCACGCGTTGCACGCGCTGTGCATGCAGGCGCTCCTGCAACGCATCGAGCTTCGCGCCGATTTCGGCAAGGCGGTCGCGGTCACCGTCTTTCGACCCGGTTGAAAACGGCTTCGCGCCCGGATCGAAATCGGTGAGCGCGAATTTCGCAATCTTCTTGTCGTCGAAGTACGGCACGCGGAAATCGTCGAGTTCCGGCTTCTTCGCCATGCTTTGTCTCCAGAGGCGCGTTCAAATGCGGCGCCAGCAAAAGGAAACGGGCCGCTGCCCCACTCTCGTCCGGCAACAGCCCGTTATGACCGAAGCCGCGCACCGATCCGACGACGCGCGCTCCGGCATGTGCATCCCATCGCTCAGGACAGCTTTTTCTTCAGCAGTTCGTTGACCTGCTGCGGATTCGCTTTGCCCTTGGTGGCTTTCATCGCCTGGCCGATCAGCGCATTGAACGCCTTTTCCTTGCCGGCGCGGAATTCCTCGACCGATTTCTGATTGGCCGCGAGCACCTCATCGATGATCGCTTCCAGCTCGCCGGTGTCGGAGATCTGCTTGAGACCCTTTGCTTCGATGATGCGATCGGCAGCGGCTTCGTCGGTGGCCTTCTCGTCCCAGATCGCGATGAAAATTTCCTTCGCGATCTTGTTCGAGATCGTGCCGTCGGCAATGCGCTGCAGCAGCAAAGCGAGTTGCGCTGACGAGACCGGGCTGTCGGCGATGTCGAGACCTTCGCGGTTCAACAACGACGACACTTCGCCCATCATCCAGTTGGCTGCGACCTTGGCTTGCGCCGGGCCCACTTTCGCCACGACTGCTTCGTAATACGCGGCCATCGCCTTGCTCGAGGTCAGCACACCCGCGTCGTACGGCGTCAAACCGTACTGTTCGACAATGCGCTGCTGGATCGCCACCGGCAGTTCCGGCATCTCGGCCTTCACGCGCTCCACCCACGCCGCGTCAATGACCAAAGGCATCAAATCCGGATCTGGGAAATAGCGGTAATCGTGCGCATCTTCCTTGCTGCGCATCGAACGCGTTTCACGTTTGTCCGAATCGTAGAGACGCGTTTCCTGCACCACTGTGCCGCCGTCTTCGATCAGTTCGATCTGACGGCGCACTTCGTACTGGATCGCTTCTTCGAGGAAGCGGAACGAGTTCAGGTTCTTGATCTCGGCACGCGTGCCGAATTCCTTTTGCCCGACCGGTCGCACCGACACGTTCGCATCGCAGCGGAACGAACCTTCCTGCATGTTGCCGTCGCAGATACCAAGCCAGGTAACGAGCGTATGCAAGGTTTTCGCATAGGCGACCGCTTCGTCCGCGCTGCGCATTTCCGGCTCGGTGACGATTTCGAGCAGCGGCGTGCCGGCGCGGTTCAGGTCGATCCCCGTCATGCCCTCGAAGTCTTCATGCAGCGACTTGCCTGCATCTTCTTCGAGGTGAGCGCGCGTCAGGTTGATGGTCTTCTCGTACGCTTCCTTCCCGGCTTTCTCGTTGGCCGGCACCTGAATCGTCACCTGGCCGCCTTGCACCACAGGAATCTCGTACTGGCTGATCTGATAGCCCTTCGGCAGATCGGGATAAAAGTAGTTCTTGCGCGCGAAGATGCTGCGCGGCGCGATTTTCGCGCCGATAGCGAGGCCAAGTTCGATCGCCCGCTGCACAGCGCCGCGGTTCATCACCGGCAGCGTGCCTGGCAAGGCGAGGTCGACGGGACAAGCCTGCGTATTGGGTTCCGCGCCGAACTGCGTAGCGGCGCCCGAGAAAATCTTCGAGACGGTCGACAGTTGCGTGTGCGTCTCGAGACCGATCACGACTTCCCATTGTTTGGTCATGTGTTCACACTCCTGCCGGTGCCTGGCGATGCCAGTCGGTCGCGCGCTGGAACGCATCCGCAACCTGCAGCATGCGAGCTTCGTTGAAATAGTTGCCGATGATCTGCAGACCCACTGGACGTTGCGCATTGGCGCCCGCGCCGAAGCCGCACGGCACGCTCATGCCGGGCAGACCCGCGAGGCTCACCGACAGCGTGTAGATATCGGCCAGATACATCTGCACCGGATCGTCGCCCTTGGCACCGAGATCCCACGCGACCGACGGCGCCACCGGCCCCATGATCACGTCGCATTGCTTGAACGCTTCCTGGAAGTCGTTTGCGATGATGCGGCGAATTTTCTGCGCCTGCAGGTAGTACGCGTCGTAGTAGCCGTGCGACAGCACGTAGGCGCCCACCAGAATGCGGCGCTTTACTTCCGGGCCGAAGCCTTCGGCGCGCGACTTCTTGTACATGTCGAGCAGATCGCGGTACTCCGCGGCGCGGTGACCGTAGCGCACACCGTCGAAACGCGACAGGTTCGACGATGCTTCGGCCGGGGCGATCACGTAGTACACGGGGATCGACAGCTCGGTTTTCGGCAGCGTCACCTCGACCAGCGTGGCGCCAAGCGCTTCGTATTGCTTCAGCGCGGCATCGATCGCGGCGCGCACGTCGTCGGCGAGGCCCGCGCCGAAGTACTCCTTCGGCAGGCCGATGCGCAAACCGGCGAGCGGCTTGCCCGCGGCATTACCCGCAGCATCGGCCGACCAGCTCTGGCCGAGATAGCGCGTGTAGTCTTCGTCGTCGCGCACGAGGCTGGTCGAGTCGCGCTCGTCGAAACCGTGCATGGCGTTGAGCAGCAGCGCGCAGTCCGTGGCGCTGCGCGCCATCGGACCACCCTGATCCAGCGACGACGCGAACGCGATCATGCCGTAGCGCGACACGCGGCCGTAGGTCGGCTTGATGCCGGTGATGCCGGAGAACGACGCCGGCTGACGGATCGAGCCGCCCGTATCCGTGCCGGTAGCTGCCGGCGCGAGACGCGCGGCCACGGCAGCCGCCGAGCCACCCGACGAACCGCCGGGCACTGCCTTCGTATCCCACGGGTTCTGCACCGGGCCGAAATACGAATTCTCATTGGACGAGCCCATCGCGAACTCATCCATATTGGTCTTGCCGACGCACACCATGCCGGCGCGCTTCAGACGGTCGACCACGGTCGCGTCGAACGGGCTGGCGTAATTGGCGAGCATCTTCGAGCCGGCGGTGGAGCGCCAGCCGCGCGTCACGAACACGTCCTTGTGGGCGATCGGCAGGCCAACCAGCGGACCGGCGTGGCCGGTGTGCAGCAGCGCGTCGGCGGCTTTGGCCTGCTCGAGGGTGAGATCGGCGTCGACCTGAACGAAGGCGTTCAGGCTCTTCGCTGCGTCGATCCGCTTCAGATAAAGCTGCGCCAGTTCGACCGCGGAGCATTCCTTCGCAGCGAGGGCGGCACGCAGTTCGGTCAAGCTTTTTTCATGCATTGCGTTTTTCCTCAAGGGTATGGCAGCGCAGCAACCGCCGCGCGCCGCGCCCGTGTTTTTATTCAATCACCTTCGGCACCAGGTACAGCCCGTCCTGCACAGCAGGCGCGGGACGCTGGAATTCGTCGCGCTGGACGATTTCCGTCACTGCGTCTTCGCGCAGACGCAGTGCAACATCTTCGATCTGCTCGATCGGATGGGCGAGCGGTTCGATGCCCTTGGTGTCGACGGCCTGCATCTGCTCGACTAGGCCAAAAAAGTCGTTGAGCTGGGCAAGCGTGTGCTCGGCTTCGGCGTCGGCCAGTTCGAGGCGCGCAAGATGCGCGATGCGCTTAACATCGGTCAGGGTCAGAGCCATGCGGTCACCGGAAAATGTAGCGAACTGTCACAGCGCGGAAAAACAAAGCTGTAACAGCGGGTTACGACACTGGAGGAGGCCCTCGAAAAAGGGGCCAGCGGTGGCAAAAAGTGCCAACCGTTTCCTTTAAATCAAGCAAAATTATAAGGTATCATTACGCGTTCGACCCAAACCCGGACCGACTTACCAGGACCTTTCTGGTCATTTCCCACAAAAATGATTCGGAGATAGATGCGGTCTTGTTCGTACCTCCGGTAGATTCCCTCGCAGCTTCAAGTCTCTGTGGCGCAGTATCCGCCCGGTTGAAGCTGTTATTTTTTCCGCTGCCGCCCTACGCAATGTTGCGAGGCCAGGCCCCAAGCGAGACAGGATTTTGAATGTTCGGTTTTTTGCGCAGCTACTTCTCTAACGATCTGGCGATTGACCTTGGCACTGCCAACACGCTCATCTACATGCGTGGCAAAGGTATCGTTCTCGACGAACCGTCAGTTGTGTCTATCCGCCAGGAAGGCGGTCCCAACGGCAAGAAAACCATTCAGGCGGTCGGCAAGGAAGCCAAGCAGATGCTTGGCAAGGTGCCGGGCAACATCGAGGCAATCCGCCCGATGAAAGACGGCGTGATCGCCGACTTCACCGTCACCGAGCAGATGATCAAGCAGTTCATCAAGACGGCCCACGAATCGCGTATGTTCTCGCCGTCGCCGCGCATCATCATCTGCGTGCCGTGCGGTTCCACCCAGGTGGAACGCCGCGCCATCAAGGAAGCGGCTCACGGCGCCGGCGCCTCGCAGGTTTATCTGATCGAAGAGCCGATGGCTGCTGCCATTGGCGCCGGTCTGCCGGTTTCGGAAGCCACGGGCTCGATGGTGGTCGACATCGGCGGCGGCACGACGGAAGTCGGTGTCATCTCGCTTGGCGGCATCGTCTACAAGGGTTCGGTGCGTGTCGGTGGCGACAAGTTCGACGAAGCCATCGTCAACTACATCCGCCGCAACTACGGCATGCTGATCGGCGAGCAAACCGCTGAAGCGATCAAGAAGGAAATTGGCTCCGCGTTCCCAGGCTCGGAAGTCAAGGAAATGGAAGTGAAGGGCCGCAACCTGTCGGAAGGTATCCCGCGCAGCTTTACGATCTCCAGCAACGAAATCCTCGAAGCCCTCACCGATCCGCTGAACCAGATCGTATCGTCGGTGAAGATCGCGCTCGAACAGACGCCGCCGGAACTCGGCGCCGACATCGCCGAGCGCGGCATGATGTTGACTGGCGGCGGCGCACTGCTGCGCGACCTGGATCGTCTGCTGGCGGAAGAAACCGGCTTGCCGGTGCTCGTCGCCGAAGACCCGCTGACTTGCGTCGTACGTGGCTCGGGCATGGCCCTCGAGCGCATGGACAAGCTCGGCAGCATCTTCTCGTACGAGTAAGCGGGAGCCTGGCTCCATGTCAGCAGCGCGAATCGGACGGCTAGCCTTCTTGGGGTTGGCCTGTCCTAAGCTGGTTCATCCAGCCACCGCGCACTGACGCGCGCTTTCGCGCCGCAGTCATACCCAACCGCTCACGCCCCCGGCGCCGACCATGGAATACAGTCCGCCGCCTCTGTTCAAGCAAGGCCCCTCCGCACTCGCACGGCTGATTTTCTTCGTGCTGCTTGCGTTCGTCCTGCTGATCTCAGATGCGCGCTTCAGGACGCTCGAGATCGTCCGCGGCATGTTGGGCACGGGCCTCTATCCGTTGCAACGTGCCGCGCTCGTGCCGCGCGACATCTTCATGGGCGCGGCGGATCTGGCGGTGACCAGCGCGACGCTGCGCGGTCAGAACGACGAGCTGCGCAAGAAGAACCTGCAACTCTCGCTGCAGGCCAATACGGCATCGGCATTGGCCGCCGAGAACGAGCATCTGCGCTCGCTGCTGCAACTCTCGCAGCGCATGACGACCCAGTCGATTCCGGCCGAAATCCAGTACGACACGCGCGACCCGTTCACGCAGAAAGTCATCATTGGACGTGGCTCGCAGCAAGGTATCCAGAACGGTTCGCCGGTCGTCAATGAGGACGGCGTAATCGGTCAGGTCACGCGCGTGTTTCCGCTGCAGGCGGAGGTCACGCTTCTCACCGACAAGGACCAGGCGGTGCCGGTGCAAGTCGTGCGCACGGGCCTGCGCAGCGTGATCTACGGCACACCGAAGGGCGATACGCTCGATCTGCGCTTCGTGCCGATCAGCGCGGATCTGCAGACTGGCGACGAACTGGTGACGAGCGGCCTCGACGGCACCTATCCGCCGGGGCTGCCGGTCGCCAAGGTCGTACGGGTCGACAAGCTGGCCGACACCGCCTTCGCCCACGTGGTCTGCCTGCCGGTTGCGCCGGTGCGCGGTGCGCGCCAGTTGCTGGTGCTGCATTATGTGAACACGGTGCCGCCTCGTCCGGCTGACGAACCTGATGCGGCCAGCGCAGCGAAAGAAGCAAAGGCGAAGAGGGGCGCGAAGTCCGCGGAGAAACCCGCGGACAAGAACGCTAAGGCTGCCGCTCCGGCCTCCGCGGCAGCGGCTGCTGCAAAGCCGGCCTCGGCGGCGAAGCCAGCCTCGGCGGCAAAACCCGCTCTGGCAGAAGCGGAGAAGAAGGGTGCCGACGCAAAGCAGGCCAGAGAAAAGAAAGCGGCGGCTGAACGTCTGGCCGCTATCCGGGCCGCTACCGGACGGTCGGCCTCGGGATCGGCCGCCGCCGGGTCGCCGGCCGACGGAAAGCCGGCCGCAGGCGCGACGAAACCGGCCACGGGGGGGATCGACGAATGAACCGCCCTCAGTACATCCTGCAACCGGTCAACCCGTACTTCATCTCCTTCAGCCTGGCAGCCGCTTTCCTGCTGAACCTGATGCCGTGGGGACGCCTGATCGGCGTGCCTGACTTCGTCGCGCTGGTGCTGCTGTTCTGGAACGTGCATCAACCGCGCAAGGTCGGCATGGGCATCGCCTTCCTGCTCGGCATCCTGATGGACGTGCACAACGCCAGCCTGCTCGGCGAGCATGCGTTGGCGTATACGCTGCTGTCGTACGGCGCCATCACGATTCACCGGCGTGTGTTGTGGATGCCAATGGGCGTGCAGACCTTCGCCGTGATGCCTTTATTGGTCATCGCGCAACTTGTGCCGTTCGTCATCCGTCTACTGATGGGCGCGGCTTTTCCGGGCTGGGGCTACCTGATCGACGGGTTCGTCGAAGCTGCCTTGTGGCCCGTTGCGAGTGTGTTGCTGCTAATGCCGCAGCGCCGTCCGGCCGATCCGGACGACACCCGTCCCATTTAGCGCAACGCGCGCATCGAGCCCCTCCTTGAACACGCTAAAGATGTTGCAGACGCCAGGCGATGGTTCGCGGAGTTCGCTCGACCCGCACAGTACTTCCCTGCCGGCCACGAGCGCCAGCCGGACACTCTTACCTGACGGCCGTTTCGCGGCCCTTTGATCGAAAGCATGGCAGCCGAATTCAAGGACACTCAACAACAGCTCTCGAAGTTCCGCCTGCGAGTCGCGGCGGCGGGACTGTTCGTGTTCGTTTGCTTCGGGCTGATTGTTTTCCGCTTCCTGTTCCTGCAGGTCTGGCATTACAGCAAGTACTCACTGCAAGCTGACGAGAACCGCATCTCGGTTGCGCCAATCGTGCCCAATCGCGGCATCATCACGGATCGTAACGGCGTCGTGCTGGCGAAGAACTACTCTGCCTACACGCTGGAAATCACGCCGTCGAAGCTCAACGACACGCTCGACAACGTCATCGACAATCTCGCGACCGTCATTACCATCGACGCCCGCGACCGGCGCAACTTCAAGAAGCTGCAGGAAGATTCGAAGAACTTCGAGAGCCTGCCGATCCGCACCCGCCTCACCGACGACGAAGTCGCACGCTTCACCGCGCAGCGCTTCCGCTTCCCCGGCGTCGAAGTGCGCGCGCGTTTGTTCCGTCAGTACCCGCTTGGGCCGACGGCGGCGCACGTGATTGGGTATATCGGGCGCATTTCGCAGCGCGATCAGGACCGCATCGACGAAGCCAGCGACGAGAACGACAAGGATCCGGATCACTACGATCCGCGCCTCGACGCGAACAACTACAAGGGCACGGACTACATCGGCAAGATCGGTGTGGAGCAGAGCTACGAGACCGAACTGCATGGGCAGACCGGTTTCGAGGAAGTCGAAGTGACAGCGGGTGGCCGTCCCGTGCGCACCTTGTCGCGCACTCAGGCGACGCCGGGCAACAACCTCGTGCTATCGCTCGATATCGGCCTGCAGCAGGTCGCCGAGCAGGCGTTTGCGGGCAAGCGCGGGGCGCTGGTGGCAATCGAGCCGTCGACCGGCGACGTACTCGCGTTCGTTTCCGCGCCGAGCTTCGATCCGAATTCCTTTGTAGACGGCATCGACCAGCAGACCTGGGACGAGCTGAACAACTCGCCCGATCACCCGCTGCTGAACCGTCCGCTGCACGGCACCTATCCGCCGGGCTCGACCTATAAGCCGTTCATGGCGCTCGCCGCGCTGACGCTGCACAAGCGCACGCCGAGCTGGGGCTTCCAGGATCCGGGCTTCTATACGTTCGGCGGGCACACGTTCCGCAACGACGTGCGTTCGGGCCAGGGCTGGATCGACCTGAACCGCGCCATCGTGGTGTCGAACGACACGTATTTCTTCATGCTGGCGCACGACCTGGGCGTCAATGCGATCGCCAATTTCATGAAACCGTGGGGCTTCGGCCAGCTCACCGGTATCGATATTGCCGGTGAAGCAAAGGGCATTCTTCCGTCCACCGAATGGAAGCGAAAGGCCTACCGCAAGCCTGAACAACAGCGCTGGTACGAAGGCGAGACGATCAGTCTCGGGATCGGTCAGGGCTACAACTCGTTCACTATCCTGCAGCTCGCCCATGCGGTCGCCACGCTCGCCAACAACGCCGTCGTGATGAAGCCTCACCTGGTGAAGGAAGTCGAAAACCCGATCACCAAGGACACGCGCCTGACCGTGCCAAAGGACGATGGCCGCATCGACGTGCCGCAGAACGATATTGATATCGTCAAGCGCGCGATGGTCGGTGTCGTGAACAGCGGTACCGCGTCGAAGGTTTTCATCGGCGCACCTTATCAGGCGGCCGGCAAAACCGGTACGGCCCAGGTGTATTCGCTGCAGGGCGCCAACTACAAGGGCCACGCAATCCCTGAAAATCTGCGTGACCACGCGCTCTTTATCGCATTCGCGCCAGCAGACAATCCGAAGATCGCGCTCGCGCTGATCGTCGAAAACGGCGGCTGGGGTGCGGAAGTGGCTGGCCCGATCGCGCGTCGCGTGCTCGACTATTACCTCGTCGACCGGCAGAAGCCGGGCGCCGAAGCGGCAGCTGTCGCTGCGGCGGCTTCGGCAACGGCGGATGCGTCGGCACCGGTCATCGGCGCAGCGCCGACTTCCGTCGAGATCTCGCAACCGGCTTCGGTTGCCGCTGGCTTCACGCCGTTGCCGATACCCGGCGCCGCTTCGAATGCGGCCGGGGCGTCTGCGCCCTCTGCGGCGTCGGCCGCCTCGGACGTGACACCTGCAGCGCCGGCCGGCCCGGTAGTCGCAGCACCTGCAGATAAGGGAGCCGGCAAGGCAGGCACCAAACCGGTCGCCGCGACGGCAGCCGATGCCTCTGCTCCGTTCGTCGCCACAACGACGCTGGATGACCCCGCCTCGGCACCCGCGAAAACGCCCGTGCCGCGCAAATCCGGTCCGCGTCATCCGCGCCCGGCGAGCGATTCGGCGCCGAGCGCCGCCGCGCCGTCGCGCGACGACAGCATTCAGCCCACGTCACCCCGCCAGCCGGTCTCCGGCGGCATCGACGAGTAAGGAGAAAGGCATGCAATTCGACAAGCGCGCCTGGCTCGATCGCATCAAGAAGATGTTCATCGGCTTCGACCGTCCGCTCGCGCTGGCGGTGTTTCTGCTGATGTGCGTCGGCATCGTCACGCTGTACAGCGCCACGCTCGACATGCCGGGCAAGGTCGAAGACCAGTTGCGCAACATCATGCTGACCTTCGTGCTGATGTGGGCGCTCGCCAATGTGCCACCCACCACGCTGATGCGCTTCGCGGTCCCGCTTTATACCTTCGGCATCGCGTTACTGGTGGCGGTGGCGCTATTCGGCCTCACGCGCAAGGGGGCGAAGCGCTGGATCAATGTCGGCGTGGTGATCCAGCCGTCCGAGATCATGAAGATCGCCACCCCGCTGATGCTCGCGTGGTACTACCAGCGCCGCGAAGGCGTGATGCGCTGGTACGACTTTCTGGTAGGGCTTCTGATTCTCGCCGTGCCGGTCGGCCTGATCGCCAAACAGCCTGACCTCGGGACCGCGGTGCTGGTATTCGCAGCGGGTCTGTTCGTCATCTATTTCGCGGGCCTGAGTTTCAAGCTGATCGTCCCTGTGCTCGTTGCGGCAGCGATCGCGGTCACCTCGATTGCGGTGTTTCAGGACAAAATCTGCCAGCCCGAGGTGCAGTGGCCGCTGATGCACGATTACCAGAAGCACCGCATCTGTACGCTGCTCGATCCGACTTCCGATCCGCTCGGCAAGGGCTTCCACACCATTCAGGCGGTGATTGCGATCGGCTCTGGCGGCCCGCTCGGCAAGGGGTGGATGAAGGGCACCCAGGCGCACCTGGAATTCATCCCTGAAAAACACACCGACTTCATTTTCGCGGTGTTCTCCGAGGAATTCGGGCTCGCGGGTGGGATCGTGCTGCTCGTGCTGTATATGGCGTTGATCGCGCGCGGATTGTACATAGCGGCCAACGGCGCCACGCTATTCGGGCGATTATTGGCCGGCTCGCTAACGATGGCCTTTTTCACCTACGCGTTCGTCAACATCGGCATGGTGAGCGGAATCTTGCCGGTGGTCGGCGTGCCGTTGCCATTCATGAGCTACGGGGGCACGGCGTTGATTACGCTCGGGGTTGCGACCGGCCTCATCATGAGCGTCGGGCGACAGAAGCGGTTGATGCAGAGTTAAACGAAGAAGGGGCGCAGATGCGCCCCTTCTTCGTTTGCGCGTTTAAAGGCGCTGAGCCTGTGCCGCGCTACTGCGGCTTCGCCTCGTGCTCGTCGCGCAATTGCGCACTGAGTTGCTGGTACTTGAGCTTGGCCGCCGGATCGCCTTGCGCCGCTGCCGCGGCATAGTAAGCGCGCGCCACGTTCAGGTTCTTGTCCACGCCGTCTCCACCACGCTCATAGAACGAGCCGGCCACGTACTGTGCCGTCATGTCGCCGCCTTGCGCGGCCTTCTTGTACCAGACGAACGCCTGGCGATTGTCACGAGCCGTGCCGCGGCCATCCAGAAACTGGTTCGCCAACGCCAGTTCGGCCTGCACGTGCCCCTGCTGCGCGGCCTTCAGAAACCAGCGATGCGCCTCGGCCGGATCGCGGCCAACGAATTCGCCATCGTCGTACATCTTGCCGTACACATACTGCGCGTGGGACATGTTTGCGTCGGCGGCCTTGCGCAGCCACTTCTTGCCCTCATCGACGTTGACCGCCGTCCCCTCACCGTTGAGCAGCATCATCGCGTAGTTGAATTCGGCGAGCCGGCTGCCGTGCTCGGCCGCCTTGTGGAACTCGCTGAGCGCGGGACCGAAGTTGCCCGCGTTATAGTCCGCGACCGCGGTCTGCGTTTCCGGATCCGCCTGAGACGGCTTGTCCTGCGTGTTCAGCGCAGCGGATGCCGCGAACGCAGCACAAATGGCGACAACGCCCACCGCAGCACGCACGGCAAACTGCGAAACACCCTTCATGACCTCACCTCCTGCAGCGCCTGGCGCGTCGCGCGCAGCAGCCAGACGACATCAGCTGCCACCGCGATAAAACGAAAACCCGCCTCGCGATACTGGCGCGCGCCGGCGGAATCCATGGCAAAAATGCCGGTCGCAATCCCGGCCTTGTTGGCCGCCGCCACCACATGGCTCATCGCAGCCTGCACCTCGGGATGCTTCGAGTCGCCCAGATGGCCGAGGCTCGCGGCGAGATCGGCGGGTCCGATGAACACGCAGTCGACGCCCGGCGTGGCGGCGATCTTCTCCACTTCGTGAACGGCCTTCGCGGATTCGATCTGCACGATCGTGGCGATCTGCGCGTTCGCGCTCTGCACGTAGTCGCGCCGCATGCCGTACGAGCCGGCTCGAACTGCACCCGCAACGCCACGCAGGCCGTCGCGCGCGTCGGCGGTCGGATATTGGGTGAGGCGCACGGCGTGCGCAGCTTCCTCTGCGGACTCGATATTCGGAAACATCAGCGTACGGGCGCCCGCGTCGAGCACGCGCTTGACGAGCCATCCTTCGCTCGCCGGCACACGCACGACCGGTTCGCTCGGCAGGTGCGCCGCAGCAATTGCGCGCAACTGACCGGTGACGTCGCCGCTGTCGTTAGGCGCGTGCTCCATGTCGATCAGCAACCAATCGTACCCGGCGTGCGCGAGCGCCTCGGCGGCGCTTTCGCTGCCGAGCGAGAGCCATAACCCGAAAAGCGGTTCGGCTTCCGCGAGACGTTGTTTGAGGGGATTCGTAAGAGTGCTCATGAGCGTACCCCGCGGCGATGCACAAGAGCGCGTGAGATACGGCAGAGGAAGCTGGTGCTGCGGGCTGGGTGCCCACTTTGCAGTGCGGTGACCGGCATGTCTCGCTCCAGGTGGTTATCGAAACGATCATACCGTGACAATAACGCGGCCGCTGGAGCGCCGAACACGTGCCGCGTAGTTGCCAGACTACTGGCGCATGATTGCCACGCGATTGCCCGCTTGTTGCTGGCTCGATGACGCTCGCGCGCCGCTCAGTCGCGGACCACGTCGGCCCAGCAATTCGGCGTCTCGTAGAGGCGCACCTTGTGCAAACGCAGATTCACGCCGTAGTGCGCGTCGTAGACATTCGCGAGCAGTTCGAACGCGATCGCGGCGAGATTTTCAACGGTGGGGATGCGATCGAGCACGACGGTCTTGTGGCCCGGCATCGAATCCAGAAAACCGCGCACCTGCGTGTCGCCTTCATAGACGAGAAACGCGTGATCCCACTTGTCGACGAGGTGTTCGACGGCGAGCGACTTCACGTCCGCAAAGTCCATCACCATGCCGCGATCGGGCGCGCCTTCCGTTTCGACCAGATCGCCTTGCAGCGTGATTTCGAGCACATACCTGTGCCCGTGCAGATTGCGGCACTGGCTGCGGTGATCGGGGATGCGGTGGCCCGCGTCGAATTCGAGTTTTCGGGTAATCGTCAGCACGGCGAATCAGGGAATGTTCAGATACTTGTGGGTCTGCATCGACAGGCGCCATTGCGGATGGCGTTTGCACCAGTCGATCGCGAGTTTCGTGTTGATGTCGCGCGACGGGCCGTCCATGGGCTGGACGAGGAAATATTCGAAGTCGAGCGCCGCATATTCGGACAGACGTTGGTTGTCCTGCGGAATCACGACTTTCAGTTCGTTGCCTTTGGTGACCACCAGCGGTGCGTCCGCCTTCGGGCTCACGCAGATCCAGTCGATCGTCTCGAGCACTGGCAACGAGCCATTGGTCTCGATAGCAATCT
This sequence comes from Paraburkholderia sp. GAS33, assembly GCF_050436645.1. NCBI lineage: Bacteria > Pseudomonadati > Pseudomonadota > Betaproteobacteria > Burkholderiales > Burkholderiaceae > Paraburkholderia > Paraburkholderia sp. GAS33. The sequence goes on along the minus strand of NZ_JBNDMP010000005.1, from coordinate 259,325 downwards.
CGAAACCAGCGGCGTGCAGCGCATCGACGAAAGGCTGATCCATCTGCAGCATCGGCTCGCCGCCGGTACAGACGACAAAACGCTCGCCTTCACCTTCGGGCCACTGCGAGGCGATCATCGCCACCAGGTCTGCGGCCGTGCGGTACTTGCCACCGTTCTCGCCGTCGGTGCCGACGAAGTCCGTGTCGCAGAAGCGGCACACCGCGTCCGCGCGGTCTTCCTCGCGCCCCGACCACAGATTGCAGCCGGCGAACCGGCAAAACACCGCCGGACGTCCGGCATTCGCGCCCTCGCCCTGCAATGTGTAGAAGATTTCTTTGACCGCGTACGTCATGCTGCTTTCTGCCTGGCGCCGCAGGGACGCCTGATTAAGGTTGCCGCCGCCCCATGCATCACCAGGTGAGCGGACGGATCAAACGGGTGCTTCAGTGACCTTCTCGCCGGCCAGATAGGCCTCGTAGCCGCGCTTGCGCAGACGGCACGCCGGACATTCGCCGCAGCCGAAACCCCACGCATGCAGTTCAGCCCGCTCGCCGAGGTAGCACGTATGCGTCTCGACGCGGATCAGCTCGACCAGTTCGTCGCCGCCCAGCTCATGAGCGAGACGCCACGTATCGGCCTTGTCGAGCCACATCAGCGGCGTTTCCAGCAGGAAGCGCTGATCCATGCCGAGGTTGAGCGCGACCTGCAGCGCTTTCATGGTGTCGTCGCGGCAATCGGGATAGCCCGAAAAGTCCGTCTCGCACATGCCGCCTACCAGCACCTGCAGACCGCGCCGATAGGCAATCGCCGCAGCGATCGTCATGAACATCAGGTTGCGGCCCGGCACGAAGGTGTTCGGCAAACCGTTGGCCGCCGCTTCGATCTGGATCTCGCGCGTCATCGCGGTATCGCTGATCGAACCAAGCACCGACAGGTCGATCATGTGATCGTCGCCGAGGCGATCGGCCCACGCCGGAACGGCCCGCACGACAGCGTCGCGAAAGCCCTCACGGCACTCCAGTTCGACCCGATGCCGCTGCCCGTAATCGAAGCCGAGCGTCTCGACCGTTTCGTATCGTTCAAGCGCCCAGGCGAGGCACGTGGCCGAGTCCTGACCGCCGGAAAACAGCACCAGAGCGCTACTCTTAGCGTCTTTACGGATCACCGTGAAACTCCGTGAATGATGAGTGCCACGTCGCGCTGCGCGGTGTGCGCCATGCAGCAACGCGGCGCGACGCGTGCCGGCGTGACAGCCGGCTCAAGCAGTATAGGCCGCGCCATCCTTGCCCAGAGTCGCTGGCGCTTATACCGCTGATCGTCGGACGCAGGGGTTCGTGCGCGATGCAGCAAGGCACTTAAGCCCGTGCCAGATGCCACCCCTAAAAACAAAAGGACTTGTCAGACGAACGCGCAAGTCCTTGAACTGGCGCGATTTTATCACGCGCCGCACAACGCCGCCCCGAGCCCGTACCGCGTCCATTGCACCAGCGTAGCGTGGTCGCAGACCGTGCGACCGATACCCATCAGAAAAGGAAAAGCCCCAGGAATCTTGCGAGTTCCTGAGGCTGAATCCTGGTGGCCTGGGACGGAATCGAACCATCGACACGCGGATTTTCAATCCGCTGCTCTACCAACTGAGCTACCGGGCCAACGAAGAAGCGAGAGTATATCAAAGGGTCTTCTACCGCTCAAGCCCCCTTCCCAAAATTTTTGCCGAAGCGCCCGCCCAGCTTGCGGCCGCGTCCGTCTTACTCCCCTTTGTTCTTGCCGAGATCGACGCCGAGCTGCTTCAGCTTGCGATACAGGTGCGTACGTTCGAGCCCCGTCTTTTCTGCCACGCGCGTCATGCTGCCGTTCTCGCGCGCGAGGTGATATTCGAAGTACGCACGCTCGAACGCGTCACGCGCGTCGCGCAGCGGAATGTCGAACGAGATCGACGCGGTTTGCGCGGCCAGCGTGCCGCTGCCGATGCCGTCGCTGGCGAGCGTCGGCAGCGAAGCGGCCGAGGCCACCGCGGACGGACTCGCCGGCTGGGCAGGCTTCGCCGCGGCGCCAGGTGCCGCAGGCGCCGGGTTGCCGCGCGCGAGCCCCTGTTCGACCGCCTTCAGCAGCTTCTGCAACGCAATCGGCTTCTCGAGAAAGTTGAGCGCACCGATCTTGGTGGCTTCGACTGCCGTGTCGATGGTGGCATGACCGGACATCATGATCACCGGCATCGTCAGTTGCCCCTGCGCGGCCCATTCTTTGAGCAGCGTGACGCCATCGGTGTCCGGCATCCAGATGTCGAGCAGCACCAGGTCGGGTGCCTGGCGCAGCCGGAACTCACGCGCTTCCTGCGCGTTCTCCGCTGCCTCGACGACGTGCCCTTCGTCGCTCAGGATCTCCGAGAGCAATTCCCGGATGCCCATTTCATCATCTACCACCAGGATGGTTGCCATTTACGCTGCCCTTGTCTGCACTGTTGCTTTTGTCATTCCCTGCGACGCGTTGCCATGCGCCGTTCGCGGCCCTGTCCCAGGTGCCGCAGCATCATCGTCTGCCAATTGAAGAAAGAGGATCGAAATCTGCGCACCCTCGATCACATCGCCTGCTTTCAAACGGTTGCGAATGTCGATGCGCGCGCCGTGCTCGTCGACGATCTTCTTGACCATCGCGAGGCCGAGCCCTGTTCCTTTGGCCTTGGTCGTCACGTAAGGTTCGAATGCACGCGTCAGAATGCGTGCGGGGAAGCCCGGTCCGTTGTCCGATACGGTCAGACGCACCGCGACGCGCACTTTGCCTTCCGCGTCGGGATCGCCATATTCTACTGTCCTCGTCTCGAGCAGCACACGAGGATGCTCGATCTCCGATACCGCATCCTGCGCATTCTGCAGCAGGTTGTGGATCACCTGGCGCAATTGCGTCGCATCGCCGCGGATCACCGGCAACGTGGCCATCTCCACGTGAATCGCGCTCTTGCCTTCTTCGATGCCGTAAAGCGTGAGCACTTCGCTCACCAGTTCATTCAACTGCAGGTTCGCGAGCACCGCCGGCGGCGTGCGCGCGTAGTCGCGGAAGCTATCCACCATCTGCTTCATCGCCGCCACCTGATTGACGATGGTGGTCGCGCCGCGCTTGAGCACGTCGGCGTCGGACGGCGCGAGCTTGTCCGCCAGCTTCATCTGCAAACGCTCGGCCGACAACTGGATCGGCGTGAGCGGATTCTTGATTTCGTGCGCAAGACGCCGCGCCACCTCGCCCCAGGCGATCGAGCGCTGCGCCGAGATCACGTCGGAGATGTCGTCGAACACCACCACGTAGCCGGAGGTCTGCATGTCTTCCGCATCGCGGTCAGTGGCCGAGACGAGACGCGCGCCGCGCACCAGCAACGTCAGCGGTTCCGTTTCGCCGGGAACCTGCACCGAGAACTGCTGCTGCCAGTGGCCGCGGTCGTCGTGACCGTCGCCGCTGGCGGCTTCGCGATCGGCAAAGGCCTTGCGCACCATCGCGCCGAAATCGCTCAGCACGGTGATGCGGTCGAGTGCGGCACCGAGCGCCGACTGGAACTGCTGACGGAAGATCCGCTCGGCACCACGATTCGCGGTGGTAAGCCGGAACTGCCGGTCGAATACGAACACGCCCGCGGTCAGGTTGGCGAGAATACTCTCGAGATACGCCTTCGAATGCTCGAGTGCGATCCGATTGTTTTCCACCGCCGCGCGCGCCTCGGAAAGCTGTCGCGTCATCGCATTGAACGACTGCGTCAGGAAGCCGAGTTCGTCACGCGACTTGATTTCGCGTTTCGGCGTGTAGTCACCCTCGGTCACTTCCTTCGTCCCCTGCGCAAGCAGAAACAGCGGTCGCGCAAGCTGATTGCCGAGCGCGAGCGCAAGCATCATGGCGATGAACGTCGCGAGGAACAGCGCGAGCGTCAGCGTGCCGATGTACATCTTGCGCAGGCCCGTGCGGCCCAGCGCCTTCTCCTGGTACTCGCGATACGCGCGCTGCACCGCATCCGCATTGCGCGCGAGCGACGGCGACACCGGCTGCGTCAGTTGCAAAAAGCGCTCAGTGGGCTGCAGAAGCGACGCGTTCGAATCTGGAATGCGCTGCACGATCCGCAGTCGCAACGCTCCCTTGCCACCATTCGCGTTTGGATCGCCATCTACTTCGCCTTCGATCGCGGCAAAACCGCGGCCACGAGCCTGATCGATCATCATCGGTGTCGGCAGATCGTTGGGGACGAGCGTCACGGAGTTGCCCGATGCCTCCGCCACCACGTTCATGCCGCTCATGCCGCGCCCCGGCTCGAGGATCATCGCGTCCTGCACGCCGAACTGGTCGCGCAAACGCAGCAGCGTCAACGTCGTTCCCGCAGCATCTGCACTGGCAAGCTGTTCGGCCATCAGGCGACCCTTGGTCTGCAGATCCGAGAGCGACGCGTCTAGCATGCCGCGCCCGAGATTCAGCCCCGAAGTCAGCGCCGTCTCGACGTTCACATCGAACCACGACTCGATACTGCGCGAGACGAACTGATACGACACGATGTAAATGATGCCGCCCGGCACCACGCCGACCAGCGCCATGAAGAACGCCAGCTTCGCCAACAGCCGCGTGCCGAATTTACCCTTGCGCAGCCGGTAGATGATGATCAGGACGAGCGCCGTCACGACCATCAGGAAGATCAGCGCTACTGCAACGTTGGCCGCGTACAGCCACTGATAGTAACGGTCGAAAAACTCGGTGTTCGCACTCGCCGCAGCGAGCAACACCAGCAGCAGGACGGCCGTGACCGCCACCGTCGACACCAGCACGCGCACGACGATGCTGCTGACGCTGGCGGTACCGCGTACTTTATTTAGCACGTTCGGTCACCGTGAAAGTAAAACGCTTCCAGTCGGAAGAGAGATTCCAGTCGCGGTTGTTCACAGCGTCGATCTGGAATGGCTTGGGCATCAGTGCGATGTCGAGCTGCATGCGCACGGACGCGGTATAGGTTTCGCCGTTCTGCACCTGATTGCGATCTATCACATGCCACGAAGTGACATGCTGGATCACCGCCAGCGCGTCTTTCAGCGTGCTGAAGCCGAGCTGCAGGCCGCCGGTCGACACGCGGTACTCGCGCGTAAGCGGCTGAAACGACAGCCGGATGCTCTGCGACACGCTCACCGGTTGCTCGTCGAACCAGTACCAGCGCGGCCTGCTCAGTTCGAAATCGGTCGTGAAGTAGAGCGGGATGCCTTTGTTGACGGCATCTTCGAGGTTGCTGTTGAGTTCGAAGTCAAACCGCGCATCGAGGCTCCAGCCGCCGCCATCCGACTGCAGCGACGCGCGCTGTACCGCGATCGAATCGGCGTACGCCGCGTCCGGCGTGCTCAGCCAAAAGGCCAGCACAATCCAGAGCACGGCCACGAGCCGAAGCGGAAAAAGGCGTTTGATGGTCACCGTTTCTGAAAGCGCGCGTAGAAAAATCCGTCGTGATCTGGGTTCGAGCCGGCGTCCGGTTCAGCACGGGAACCGTCCGGAGCGCCGGCAGGCGCGCGGGCCGCTTTGGGCAGCAGTTGCCCCGGCGCGTCCAATCGTACCGCATCCTGGTACTTGTCTCCAAACCACTGCGCCTGCAATTCACCCTCATCGGGAAAGATCGAGCACGTAACGTAAAGCAACTCGCCGCCTGGCTTCACCAGCGGCCAGAGCGCGGCCAGAATGCGCCGCTGTTCGGCGACGAGCGCCGGGATATCGGAGGCGCGGCGCAACCAGCGGATGTCCGGATGGCGTCGGACGATGCCCGAGGCCGAACACGGCACGTCGGCCAGAATTCGGTCGAAGGGGCGGTCGAGCGGGTCGTGCCACTTCGCCGGAGCGCCGGCGTCGCCGATGCGCACCTCGGCGTTCAGCCCGAGCCGTTGCAGGTTCTCGCCGATACGCCGTGCGCGGCTCGCGTCGCTTTCAAGCGCGACCAGTTCGAGATTGGCCAGTTCGAGCAGATGGCCGGTCTTGCCGCCGGGCGCCGCGCAGGCGTCCAGCACGCGCATGCCGTCGCGCGCGCCGAGCCACTCGGCGGCGAGTTGCGCGCCGGCGTCCTGGACTGAGACCACGCCATCGTCAAAGCCGGGGATGCGGTCGACCGGCATTGGCGTCGCGAGGCGCACCGCGTGGTCGCCCACGCGGGTGGCGTCGATATGGTGGTTTTGCAAGACCTGCAGATAGGCGTCGACCGTCGAGTGGCGCGCGTTGACTCGCAGCGTCAGCGGTCCCTGCGTGTTGCCAGTTGCGAGCAGGTCCTGCCAGTTGTCGGGCCACGCTTTGCGTACCGCGTCGATCCACCAGGCCGGGTAGTTCCAGCGCGCGACTTCGTCGTTCTGGGCTGCTGCGAGGAGCGATTCCCGCTCGCGCAGGAAGCTGCGGAGCACGGCGTTGACGAGACCCTTCGCGAAAGAGAACTCGCGGCGCGCGGCAATTGCGTTGACGGCCTGATCGACGACGGTAAACGGTGCGTAAGCTGCTGTTTCTTCAGCGTCTGCGAGCAAGGCGAGTGCGCAGGCGAGCAGATTGGCGACGTGCGGCGGCGGCGCCTTGCGCACTAGCCTCGCGATCAGCCAATCAGCCGTTGCCAGGCGGCGCATGGTTCGGTACGAGATGTCCTGCACCGCGCCGCGTGCGGCGGCGGTGCTGCCTTCAGGAGCCGACACGAAGACCGACTGCAGCGCGGCGGGAAGCGCCGAGCCGAGTCGCACCGCGCCCACGGCCTGGGCCGCGCAGTCGAGCGCAAAACCCAGCGATTCTGGCGCGAGATGCAGGGCCGACAGGCGTGATTCGCGAAGACGCGGCGAAGGCGAAACAAGACGCGTGGAAGGCTTTGAAGTCATGAACCAGGGCAAAGGCAGGCCGCACGGTGCGCGCGGCGCAAACAGCGGACATTGTAGCTTGGCGCGGTCGGTGGGCTGGTTGGGGGCGCACGGCGGCGCGCGCGCGATGGGACTGGCTTGATGCGTGGGGTCTTGGTCTGCTAATGAAAAAGGCGAGCTCGTTGGAGCTCGCCCTTCTCGGTAGTTGCCCGGCTTGTTGCCCGGCAGACGTCAACGGTTGCCGGTTGGCACTCGTGCACGACTTGCGCGACGCGGCTTATTCGAAGCGCCCCGTGCGCGCCATTTCCATGAGCCTTGCGATCCGCTCGTCGGTGGACGGGTGGGTCGAAAACAGGCTGGCCATGCCGCCGCCCGCGAGCGGATTCATGATCATCATCTGTGCGGTCGACGGGTGTGCTTCGGCCGTCGGGAACGGAATGCCGCTCGCGTAACGATGGATCTTGTCGAGCGCCGATGCCAATGCCTGCGGGTCGCCGGAAATCTGCGCGCCGCCGCGATCCGCTTCGAACTCTCGAGCACGGGAAATAGCCATCTGGATCAGCGCGCCGGCGATCGGCGCGAGCAGCGCCACCGCGATGCTCGCGATCGGGTTCGCCGGACGACCGTTTTCGTCGCGGCCGCCGAAGAACATCGCGAAGTTCGCCAGCGCGGAGATCGCACCCGCCATCGTCGCCGAGACGGTTGAGATCAGGATGTCGCGGTGTTTGACGTGCGCGAGTTCGTGCGCCATGACGCCGCGCATCTCGCGCTCGGACAGCACGCGCAGGATGCCGGTGGTCGCCGCGACCGCCGCATGCTCCGGATTGCGTCCAGTGGCAAACGCGTTCGGCGCGTCTTCGTTGATCAGGTAGACGCGCGGCATGGGCAGACTGGCGCGCGTAGCGAGTTCGCGCACCATCCGGTAGAACTGCGGCGCGCTGGTTTCGTCGACCTCCTGCGCGTTGTACATGCGCAGGACCATCTTGTCCGAAAACCAGTACGAGAAGAAGTTCATGCCGAGCGCGATCACGAACGCGATCATCACGCCGCGCGAGCCGCCGATCATTCCGCCGATCACGATAAAGAGGGCCGTGATCGCGGCCATCAACATCGCGGTTTTGACCCAGTTAAACATGTTCACCACTCCTTGCGCCGAATGCGGGTTCATATCCACTGCCGCCTGATGGCAGCGATTTCATTGTAAGCTTATTGTTAGATATGGACGGGCAAGGAAAATTCAATCACCGGGAAGCCGTAGCGAGCTTGAGCCCTAGTCCAACAAACGCACTGCCGACACCCCGATCCAGCCAACGCTTCATGGCCGGCTTGCCGGAAAAACGCTGCGTGACGCTGCCCGCAATGTAGGCGACAAAGCTGTTCCACACCATGCTCATCAGCACGAACACCGCGCCGAGCGTGAGGAACGCCAAGGCTTTGTGATCGCTGCCCGTGGTCACGAACTGCGGGAAAAACGATACGAAGAACAGCACCACTTTCGGGTTCAGGACGTTGGTCCAGAAGCCCTGCAGAAACAGTTGCCGCAACGACTTCGGCGCGCCGGCCGCACGCGCCGCTCCAGCCGCACCCGTCGTGTCAACGGTAGCGGGCTTGGTGAAAATCAGCCGCACGCCGAGATACATCAGGTACAGCGCGCCGACGAACTTGATCACCGTGAACGCAGTTGCCGACGCGGCCAGCAGCGCGGTCAACCCGAACGCGCAGGCAAGCGAGTGCACGCAGCAGCCCGCGGAAATACCCAGCGCCGACGTCAGGCCCGCGCCGCGCCCTTGGGCAACACTGCGCCCGACGATATACGCCGTATCCGGCCCGGGCGTGACGTTGAGCAGGAAAACGGCAACGACGAAAAATCCAAAATGGCTGATGCCGAACATCGAATCCTCAAGGTAAAAACGCAGGTGGCCGGTCGCGTCCTAGCTGCCCGCGGCTCGCCGATGCCTGGCGCGAGACGACGGGTTTTGTGGGAGCTCGGAACGGGCACGTAGTACCGATGATTCTAACGCGCCCGGACGTGCCGCGTGAGTCGGCCGAATGGCCTATGGAAAGCGCGCCGGAACGCCTGTTACTCTTGTTCCGGCAACGCGAAACGCTGCCCGCGGGCAAGCGTGGAGCCGGCCAGAAATTCACGCACCGGCAGACGCTTGCCGCCGGGCTTCTGCAGTTGCGTGAGGCACAACGCGCCCTCTCCGCAAGCTACGAGCACGCCTTCCGGCGAGACGTCGAGGATCGTGCCCGGTTCCGCATTGCCTTGGGCTTGAGTAGGCGCGGCGGCCCAGATCTTCAGCGAAGTGTCGTCGAGCGTCGCCACGCCACCCGGGAACGGATCGAACGCGCGCACCTGACGAGCCAGCACGGCAGCAGGACGCCGCCAGTCGAGCGCCGCTTCGTGCTTGGCGATTTTTTCGGCGTAGGTGAAGCCTTCCTCTGGCTGCGGTGTGGCTACGAGCTTGCCGCTGCGCTCGAGTTCGGCCAGCGCCTCGACGACTAGCCGTGCACCTGCTTCCGCCAGACGGTCATGCAGTGTGGTGGTGGTGTCGTCGTCGTGAATCGGGGTACGGGTCTCCGAGATCATCGCGCCGGTATCGAGGCCCACATCCATCTGCATCAACGTGATGCCGGTTTCGGTGTCGCCCGCTTCGATGGCGCGGTGGATCGGCGCCGCGCCGCGCCAGCGCGGCAGCAACGAAGCGTGAATGTTGATGCAACCGTGCGGCGCGATGTCCAGCACTTCCTGCGGCAATATCAGCCCGTAGGCCGCGACCACCATCACGTCATGCGGCGTGGCGCGCAGCAGGTCGATGGCGGCGGTCGCCTCGGCGGGGTATTTGCCGTTCCTGCGCAGCGAAGGCGGTTGCGCAACGCTCAGACCGTGCTCCTCGGCGTAACGCTTGACCGGGCTAGCCTGCAGTTTCATACCGCGGCCGGCCGGGCGATCGGGCTGTGTCAACACGAGCGGCACCGGAAAACCGGCTTCGTGGATGGCGGCCAGTGCCGCCGCAGCGAACTCCGGCGTACCGGCAAAGATGACGCGCAACGAATGGCTCATGTACAGGGGCGGTAGTCGGAATGAACGCGCATTACATCGCGTGTGCGAGCTTCTTCATCTTGCTCTTGATGCGAGTCTGCTTGAGCGACGACAGGTACTCGACAAACACACGCCCCATCAAGTGATCCATCTCGTGCTGGATACACACCGCGAGCAGTCCTTCGCAGTCCAGCTCGTAGGTCTCGCCCTTCTCATTGAGCGCACGCACGCGCACTTTCTCGGCACGTTCGACGTTGTCGTAGATGCCGGGCACCGACAGGCAACCTTCTTCGTTGATCTTCTTCTCGTCGCTCGACCAGATGATCTCGGGATTGATGAACACATGCAGTTCGTCGTGCGTGTCGGATACGTCGATCACGACAACGCGCTCGTGCACGTCCACCTGAGTGGCCGCGAGCCCAACGCCGGGTGCCGCGTACATTGTCTCGGCCATATCTGCGACCAGTCTGCGGATGCGTTCATTGACCGCTTCGACTGGTTTGGCGATCTTGTGCAGGCGCTTGTCCGGGTAATTGATGATGTTCAGTAAAGCCATGATCTTGAAGTTAGTTTTAGGCGCCGCCGACGGGCGGAAAGGTCAAACACTCGCGTCACTGGCCATTCGGCTAGCTTGTGGGAGCGTCGCGTTACGCAGAGGATAGGTGGTGTCGAACCGGTTCGATTCAACGCGCCAATCTTTGCGCAAACGACGAGCCCGCGCGGGTGGGCGCGGCGCTGTAGTGATTTCGGATGATGAAAATTTTAGCATGGCGCCCGCCTGCCCGCTGGCCGTGCTCAAGGATGGATAAGCAATGCAGACTCTCCCTACAACCGATAACGAACTTGCCGCGTGGCTGCGCCTCTCGATGGCGCCCGGTCTGAGGCCCGGTGCGCTGCGCGCGATGTTGAACGCTTTCGGCCTGCCGGCCGCGATACTCGAACAGCCGTTTGCGCTACTCGCGGCCGCCACCGACGAGGCGTCCGCCCGTGCAGCACTCGCGCCGCCGGGCGCTGATTTCACGTGCTATCTGGACGCGGTGCTTGCCTGGCGCGAGCTGCCCGGCAATGCCATCGTGACGCTCGACGACCCGGCCTATCCGCCTGCGCTGTTGACGATGCCCGATCCGCCCGCGCTGCTATATATAAAAGGCAGGCTTGATCTGTTGCACGCGAAGGGCGTCGCGGTCGTCGGCAGCCGCAGTGCCACACCGCAAGGCGTCGAGGACGCCGAGCGGTTCGCCCGCGCGCTGTCGGAGGCCGGGCTGGTGGTTGTGTCGGGGCTTGCACTCGGCATCGACGGGGCGGCGCATCGTGGCGCGCTGACCGGTCGCGGCAGCACGATCGCCGTGATCGGCACCGGTGCTGATCTCGTCTATCCGGCCGCGCATCAGTTGCTCGCACGGCAGATTGCGGCCAAAGGAGTCATCGTTTCAGAATGGCCGCTCGGCACGCCTGCACGCGCAGCCAACTTCCCCCAGCGCAACCGGCTAATCGCAGGGCTGGTTGGTGGCGTGCTGATCGTCGAGGCTGCGATGCGCTCTGGGTCGCTCATCACCGCACGTCTCGCCAACGAAATGGGGCGCGACGTGTTCGCCCTGCCCGGCTCGATCCACGCGCCACTGTCGCGCGGATGCCACAGAATGCTGAAACAGGGCGCGAAACTGGTCGAGACGCCGGGGGAGATACTCGAAGAGCTTGGATTCGTCGCACCACCGCCATCTAAGGGCGATATCGCTGCCTTGTTCGAGAGTGGGAAGCAGTCACGGCAGACACCCACGCCCAAACCCGCCGCGGCCGTGACCGACGCCTCAGAGCTCGCTCCAGAGGCGCAAAAGCTCCTCGCGGCCCTCGGTTATGCGCCCGCGACGCTTGAAATACTTGCCGCCCGCACCGACATGCAGGAAGCAACATTACAAAGCACCCTGCTGCAGCTCGAGTTGGCCGGCCATCTGACGGTTTTACCGGGCGGCCAGTTTGCCCGGGCGAGCCACGGCTGAGCGCAGGGTTAATCGCGGCAGAGTACGCGCCATGCTACATTCGCGCCAAAGCACCTGATACCAGTACGCAAGGAACCGACATGCCCGCGCTGAACCTCGACACCGACCAGGACCGGATCGCCGAGCGCGTCAACGACCACGAAACACTGTTCGTGGCGTGCCTGTGCGCGGAGTGGTGCGGAACCTGCCGGGAATACCGTGACGCGTTCGATCGGCTGGCGGACAAGCATCCCGAAATCTGTTTCGCATGGATTGACATCGAAACCCACGCCGACCGCTTCGACGACCTGGACGTGGAAAATTTTCCTACGATTCTGATAGAGGACGGCATCACTACGCGGTTTTTCGGCACCGTGCTGCCACAGGCGGCCATCGTCGACCGGATGCTGGCCGATCTGACCGCGTTGCCCGGCGTAACCGGCGCGCCGAAGCTGAGGCCAGCCCTGGCGGTGGCCTGAACGGCGCATATTGACCCGCAGTCTTACGGCACGGGCGTTGCGAACAGTCTGCAGTGCGTCTGCCGCCGCTTGCCCAATAGATAGACACGCAATTATGATGGGCCGCTTTTTAAGGCACTTAACACGCCCCTTTCACGGCGTGTGCTATAAAGCGGTCGTTAATGGGTCGCAAACCTAGGGGTCGTAAGCCCAAGGCCTAAACCCGGATCTACCAACTCATATCCAGTCATGTCCAAAGCACTGATCATCGCCGAAAAGCCTTCCGTCGCGAATGACATCGCGCGGGCTTTGGGCGGTTTTACCAAGCATGACGAATACTACGAAAGTGACGATTACGTCCTTTCCTCGGCAGTCGGCCACTTGCTCGAAATCGCCGCGCCCGAAGAATATGAAGTCAAGCGCGGCAAGTGGAGTTTCGCCAATCTGCCCGTCATCCCCCCGCATTTCGACCTGAATCCGATTGCAAAAAGCGAATCGCGGCTCAAGGTGTTGACCAAGCTGCTCAAGCGCAAGGACGTCGAGCGCCTGATCAATGCATGTGACGCGGGGCGCGAAGGCGAGCTGATTTTCCGCCTGATCGCGCAGCACGCCAAAGCCAAACAGCCAGTCCAGCGACTGTGGCTGCAATCGATGACCCCTGCGGCCATCCGCGACGGCTTTGCCCGTCTGCGTAGCGACGAAGAAATGCAACCGCTCGCGGACGCCGCACGGTGCCGCTCGGAGGCCGACTGGCTGGTCGGCATCAACGGCACGCGCGCCATGACGGCGTTCAACAGCAAGGGCGGCGGCTTCTTCCTGACCACGGTCGGGCGGGTACAGACGCCGACGCTGTCGATCGTGGTCGAACGTGAAGAAAAGATTCGCCGCTTCGTGCCGCGCGACTATTGGGAAGTGAAAGCGGACTTCGTCTGCGCAGCGGGCTTCTATGAAGGCCGCTGGTTCGACCCGAAATTCAAGCGCGACGAGTTCGACCCGGAAAAGCGCGACTCGCGCCTCTGGGCGCTGCCCGCCGCCGAGACGATCGTCGCCGCCTGTCGCGGCCAGACCGGCACGGTCACGGAAGAATCCAAGCCGACGACGCAACTGTCGCCGGCGCTGTTCGACCTGACGAGTTTGCAGCGTGAGGCAAACGGCCGTTTTGGCTTCTCGGCCAAGAACACCTTGGGTCTGGCTCAGGCACTGTACGAGCGGCACAAGGTGCTCACGTACCCGCGTACCGATGCGCGCGCGCTGCCCGAAGACTACATGGACACGGTCAAGCAGACGCTTGGCATGCTCAAGGAAAGCAACAACTACCTGCCGTTCGCCAAACAGGTGCTCGACAAGGGCTGGGTGAAGCCGAACAAGCGCATCTTCGATAACTCGAAGATCAGCGACCACTTCGCAATCATCCCCACCCTGCAGGCGCCCAAGAATCTGTCCGAGCCGGAGCAGAAGCTTTACGACCTCGTCGTGAAGCGCTTCCTGTCGGTGTTCTTCCCGGCCGCCGAATTCAAGGTGACGACGCGGATCACCGAAGTTGTCGGCCATCACTTCAAGACCGAAGGCAAGGTGCTGGTCGAACCGGGCTGGCTGCAGGTCTATGGCCGCGAGATCAGCGGCGAAGATGCCAATCTCGTGCCGGTCCAGAAGAACGAGAAGGTCAAGACCGACAAGATCGCCGCACAACAACTGGTGACCAAACCGCCGGCCCGCTACAACGAAGCCACGTTGCTGTCGGCTATGGAAGGCGCGGGCAAGCTGGTCGAGGACGACGAGCTGCGCGAGGCCATGGCAGCAAAGGGCCTCGGCACGCCGGCGACGCGCGCCGCGATCATCGAAGGTCTGCTTGGCGAGAAGTATCTGATCCGCGAAGGCCGTGACCTGATTCCGACCGCCAAGGCGTTCCAGTTGATGACGCTGCTGCGTGGGCTCGGCGTCAAGGAATTGACCGCGCCCGAACTGACCGGCGAGTGGGAGTACAAACTCTCGCAAATGGAGCGCGGCAACCTGCATCGCGACGCGTTCATGCAGGAAATCGCCCGCATGACTCAGACCATCGTCAAGCGCGCGAAAGAGTACGACTCGGACACGATCCCCGGCGACTACGCCACGCTGGAAACGCCGTGTCCGAATTGCGGTGGTCAGGTGAAGGAAAACTACCGGCGCTTTGCGTGCTCGAAGTGCGAGTTTTCGATTTCGAAGATTCCCGGCGGGCGCCAATTCGAGATTCCGGAAGTGGAAGAACTGCTGCAGAACAAGACCATCGGACCGCTGTCGGGCTTCCGCAGCAAGATGGGGCGACCGTTCTCGGCAATCCTCAAGCTTTCGCTCGACGACGAGATCAAGAATTACAAGCTCGAATTCGACTTCGGCCAGGATTCCGGCGGCGAAGACGGTGAGGTCCCTGACTTCTCCGATCAGCAGCCGGTGGGCGCCTGCCCGAAGTGCAAGGCGCATGTGTTCGAGCACGGCATGAGCTACGTCTGCGAGAACTCGGTCGCCAATCCGAAGACTTGCGACTTCCGCTCCGGCAAGGTGATTCTGCAGCAGGAGATCACGCGCGAGCAGATGGGCAAGCTGCTGGAAGAAGGTCGCACCGATCTGCTGACGAACTTCAAGTCGTCGCGCACCGGCCGCAACTTCAAGGCGTTCCTCGTCAAGCAGAGCGACGGCAAGATCGGCTTCGAGTTCGAGAAGAAGGAGCCGTCGGCGAAAACTGCTGCCAAGACCGCAGCGACTGCTGCGGCTAAAGCAGCAGCCGGTACTGCGACGGAAACGGACGACGACGTAGTGGTGGCGGAGAAGGCTGCGCCGGCCAGGAAGGCCGCAGCGAAGAAAGCGCCAGCTACGAAAACGGCCGCGGCCAAGAAAGCGCCTGCAAAGAAGGCTCCGGCGCGCAAGACTGGCTCGTAAGCGCGTCCTGAGCACGGAGCAAATCCAAGTACAGCCGCACGGCGCGAAACTGCGATGAAGTCGGTGACGTAAGTCACCGCGCAGAAACTAAAAAAGGCACAGTCTCCGCGAGGAAGCTGTGCCTTTTTCTTACCTACCGAGCCGATTCAAAGCGCATCTCAAAGCGGCGACAGCACCGCCGGCCGAGCCCGTGGTGAAGACGGCGTCTTGGACGGCAGCTTCGGCGAAATCTCGCTATCCAGCAATCGCGACAAGGGCTCCGCACCGTCGAACGCTTCCGGCGGCATCATCTCCGAATCCACGCCGGAAACCGAGACCGGCCATCCTTGACCGTCCTTGATCCACTGCTCACCGAGCAGGCTGTTCGGCGTCTGGCTGAAGTGCTCGACCAGATGGTCGATGAACGTACGCACCTTGGCTGGCAAATGGCGGCGGCTCGGGTACGCAATGTTGATCTCGACCTGCGGCAAGCGGTATTCGCCCAGCAGACGCACGAGCCGGCCACGCGTCATGTCGCGGCCAATCAGGTAGCTTGGCAAAATCGCAATGCCCATGCCGAGCAGCGAGAACTGACGCAGCATTTCCGTGTTGTTGGCGACGATCACGTTTGTCGGACGCACCCGTACTTCGCCATCCGGACCGGTAAAGACCCGCTCATCGCCCCAATACTCGGACGGCAACGACAGGCACGGATGCTCCAGCAGATGCTCAGGACGCGTCGGCGTGCCGTGCTTCTCCAGATACGCGGGCGTCGCACACACAGTCATGCAACCCGTGGTCAGACGCCGCGTGACGATGCTCGCGCTGCGCATCTGCCGCGCGATCACCACGCCCACGTCGAAACCTTCTTCAACCAGATCGACCTGACGGTCGACCAGCGTGACATCGGGAATCACTTTCGGATAGCGCTCGGCGTAGGTTTGCAACACCGGCGCCAGGTTATGCAGCCCGAACACCACCGGCGCGACAATGCGCAAGCTGCCAACCGGTTCGTGATTGCGCGCCACCACCATCTGCTCCACGTCTTCCAGTTCGTCGAGAATCTGGCGGGCGCGCTCCAGGTACACCTGACCCGACTCGGTCAGCGAAAGGCTGCGGGTCGTACGGTTGAGCAGACGGGTACCGAGACGGCCTTCGAGATCGGCTACGTGGCGAGTGGCCACAGCGTTGGAAATATCCATCGCGCTGGCTGCGCGGGCAAAACTGCCGAGATCCGCCACCCGGACGAAAACTCGCATTGATTGCAAATGATCCATAAGACAACTCCTGCCGTGTTACAGCTCCCTGACCAAACCAATGTGAGCAGTGAAGCGAACTGGGAATTCTCCTACGACTCCTGAATTCGTGCAGAAGTTGCTCAAGAACACGGTTTTTTATTAGGTTTCATATCACCGTACTCCTTAGCGTAGTCGATGCGCATCGATTGTTCCTCTCGAAGAAACAATATGCTGCGGTGCACTGAGGACTATGTTCGTTGCCGGAACAGCGAAAGCTCCGCGATAAGCGGTCCGAATCGGACTGAAATAGGGGCGCGTGTGGTGGAAAATCAAAAAACCGCCCGAAGGCGGTCTTAGTGCAGGAGTGAGTGCTCACATAATCAGGTAGTAAGTCGTTCCTCAAGCGCCGTTTTGGTGTCGCGCAACGCCGTTGGCAGG
This sequence comes from Paraburkholderia sp. GAS33, assembly GCF_050436645.1. Classification (NCBI taxonomy): domain Bacteria; kingdom Pseudomonadati; phylum Pseudomonadota; class Betaproteobacteria; order Burkholderiales; family Burkholderiaceae; genus Paraburkholderia; species Paraburkholderia sp. GAS33. Next base: position 242,468 of record NZ_JBNDMP010000005.1, on the reverse strand, counting down.
TTTTGCTGCAGTGTGTCGAACAATTCCGCGTGTAGGGCGAGCTCCGCACGCCACGCTGCGTCGTCGACCGAGATCACCTGTTCGAACTGCGCCTTGGTGAAATCGAGACCGCGCCAGTCGATGTCCTCGTAGTGCGGTGAGACGCCGAATGCATGTTCTTCGCCCTCCGCCACGCCTTCGATCCGGCCAACCATCCAGCCCAGCACGCGCATGTTCTCGCCGAAGCCCGGCCAGACGAACTTGCCGTCTGCGCCTTTGCGGAACCAGTTCACGCAGAAGATTTTCGGCAGCTTCGCGTTCAGTTGCTCGAGCCGCTCGCCGGTTTTCAGCCAGTGCGCGAAATAGTCGCTCATGTTGTAACCGCAAAACGGCAGCATCGCGAAAGGGTCACGCCGCACGACGCCTTGCTGTCCCGCAGCCGCTGCGGTCGTTTCCGAGCCCATCGTGGCCGCCATATAGACGCCTTCGACCCAGTTGCGCGCCTCGGTGACGAGCGGGACCGTGGTTGAGCGCCGTCCACCGAAGATGAATGCATCGATCGGCACGCCGGCCGGGTTTTCCCAGTCCGCATCGATCGACGGGCATTGGGCTGCCGGCGCCGTGAACCGCGCATTTGCATGCGCCGCCTTGCGGCCGGTCTCCTTCGCAATAGCTGGCGTCCAGTCTTTGCCCTGCCAATCCGTCAGATGCGCGGGCGCCTCGTCGCTCATGCCTTCCCACCAGACGTCACCATCGTCTGTCAGCGCCACGTTGGTGAAGATGACGTTTTCCTTCAGCGTCGCCATCGCATTGAAGTTAGTTTTCTCGCTGGTGCCCGGCGCGACGCCGAAATAGCCAGCTTCAGGATTGATTGCGTAGAGGCGACCGTCTTTGCCCGGCTTGATCCATGCAATGTCATCGCCGATGGTCGAGATTTTCCAGCCCTTCATACCGTCCGGCGGAATCAGCATCGCGAAGTTGGTCTTGCCGCAGGCGGACGGAAACGCTGCCGCCACGTGGTGCTTGCGCCCCTCCGGCGAGGTCACACCGAGAATCAGCATGTGCTCGGCGAGCCAGCCTTCCGCGCGGCCCATCGTCGAGGCAATGCGCAGTGCGAAGCACTTTTTCCCAAGCAGCGCGTTGCCACCGTAGCCTGAGCCGTAGCTCCAGATCTCGCGCTGTTCAGGGAAATGGACGATGTATTTGGTGTCGTTGCACGGCCAGGGCACGTCCTGCGTCCCGGCGGCGAGCGGTGCGCCCACCGAATGGACGCACGGCACGAAGTCGCCGTCAGTGCCGAGCACGTCGTACACCTCGCGGCCCATGCGCGTCATGATGCGCATGTTAGTGACCACATAAGGGCTGTCGCTCAGTTCGACGCCGATGTGAGCAATCGGGGAGCCGAGCGGACCCATCGAAAACGGCACCACATACATCGTTCGGCCGCGCATCGCGCCGTCGAACAGGCCGTCGAGCGTCGAGCGCATCTCCGCCGGCGCAATCCAGTTGTTGGTGGGGCCAGCATCTTCGCGACGCTGCGAGCAGATGAAAGTCCGGTCCTCGACACGCGCAACGTCCGACGGATCGGACCACGCGAGATAGGAATTCGGACGTTTGGCGGGGTTGAGTTTTCTGAGCGTGCCAGCCGCGACCATCTGCGCGCACAGACGGTCGTATTCTTCCTGCGAGCCGTCGCACCAGACGATCCGGTCTGGCCTGGTCAGCGCCGCGACGCGCTCCACCCAGTCGATCAGTTTGCGGTTTTTGACCCAGCCACGCGCCTCAATGGCCGGAAGTCCTGCAAAAGCGGGATGATTCATCGAGCTGTCTCCGTTTCGTTTGTAAGCAAAAAGAAAAACGGTACAGGCCCAACGACGCTGCGTGCGAGAGGCGTCAATCCAGTTGCGCCGGCCAACCGGCGCACGATTGTGCAGGTCGTGATAGGCCATACAGCCTGTTGCGCTGCGCCGTCTGCAAGCAGCCTCTGCAACCGTCTGTAAAGCGGCTTGCATCGACACGCAACAAACTGTTAAAAACGATCTCAATCTTGCCTTTGCGTGGTGATGCCATCTTCGCGGCACTTTCTACGATAAGGCATCCATCCAAACCAGCGTGTGACCTACCTCACATGGTGGGACAGCCAGCTTAACACTCCGTTCCGCACCGTCATGGTGCGTCGCAAAACACCAAGACTATGAAGATTGCCATCCTCGACGATTACCAGGACGCCGTTCGCAAGCTCGACTGCTTTCAATTGCTCGCCGACCATGACGTCAAGGTGTTCAACAACACCGTGCGTGGCCTGGGCCAACTGGCCAGCCGCCTGTCGGAAGTCGATGCCCTGGTGCTGATCCGCGAACGTACCCGCATCAACTCGCAACTGCTCGATAAACTCCCGCATCTGCGCATGATCAGCCAGACCGGCAAGGTGTCGAGCCATGTCGATCTGGCCGCCTGTACCGAGCGCGGCATCGCCGTGCTGGAAGGCAGCGGTTCGCCGATCGCGCCGGCCGAACTGACCTGGGCTCTCATCATGGCTGCGCAGCGGCGCATCCCACAATACGTAGCAAACCTTAAGCAAGGAGCCTGGCAACAGTCAGGGCTGAAGACCTCGGCGCTGCCGCCGAACTTTGGTCTGGGCCAGGTTCTGCGTGGTCAGACCCTCGGGATCTGGGGTTACGGCAAGATCGGCCGCCTGATTGCGGGATATGGCAAGGCGTTCGGTATGAACGTTCTGGTGTGGGGACGTGGCAGCACGCTCGAAGCGGCACGTGCCGATGGATACGGTGTCGCCGAAAGCCGCGAGGCGCTGTTCGAACAGAGCGATGTGCTGTCGTTGCATCTGCGTCTGCATGACGACACGCGCGGCATCGTCAAGCAGGAAGACCTGCTGCGGATGAAGCCGACTGCGTTGCTCGTGAATACGAGCCGGGCCGAACTGCTGGAAGAGAACGCGCTGGTCAATGCGCTGGCGCGCAACCGGCCGGGGATGGTGGCGATAGACGTCTACGAAAGCGAGCCGATTCTGCAGGGCTACAGCCTGCTGCGGATGGAAAACGTGATCTGCACGCCGCACATCGGGTATGTCGAGCGTGAGAGCTACGAGCTGTATTTCAGCGCGGCGTTCCAGAATATTCTGGCGTTCGACGCGGGCGATACGTCGAGCGTGGCGAATCCTGAGGCGTTGCAGGGTGGGCGCCGACGGTAAGGGACGAGGCCGCGGCCTTTGCGTTTGTACTGATCTTGGCCGCCGAGCCCCCTCCCGTTGCCGGCTTTGCCGTCAGATCAATCGTATAGCGCGGCTTCGAGCAACTGCGGCATGTGCTCAAGGAACTGCTCACCGTCCGCGCGGCCGAGGTTGTACGCGTGCTGCATCTGCGACGGGCTCGTGTAATCCCAGCTGGAGATGGGCACTTTGCGCGACGGCTGCACATACAGCCGCTGCTGGGCGCCGTGCGATACGACGAACATCTGCGGGCGCGGATAGAGGCGCGTGACCATCACCAGCACGTTGCCCGGAGTTTCATCGAGCGCGCCGACCGGCACGTTGTCGACCATCCCGCCATCGAGGACCGGCCGGCCGTTGCGTCGCAAGACCGGCGTGAAAGGCGGCGTCGACGACGATTGCAGGATCAGGTCCGCGAGATCCTCGACATTCGCGCAATCCTGCGCCCGCACGAATTCCGGGTGGAAACCAAGCGTCTGACCGAGCGTGGGATGCAGCGTCTTGCGGACGTATTTCTCGATGTTGTACGCGATCAGGCCCGCAGCGACCGCACTGCGTGCACCGAGCCAACGCGGCAGATGCGACACGCCGATACGGATCTCCGGCGCCTGCGCGAGTGACGCAAACTTCTCGCCGTAGATGTCTAGGAGTGCCTTGCGATAGATCCGATAGTGAGGAAACACTGACTCGCGACGTAGCAGATTGCCCCAGTACGCGTTCCGGGTGTTGTGGCGCAGTGCGTCTTCGTAGTAGCGCATGACCCAGTCGGAATCGCGCGTGTAGAGCATGCATGCCGTGGCCGCGCCCGCCGAAATTCCGGTGATCACGCGCGGCCGGATCTTCAGTTCCGGCTGCACGATGTCCCAGAATCCCGCCTGCCACCAGCAGCGATTGCCACCGCCCGCGAATACGACCTGATCGAACATTCTTCGTTTTTCCCTGGAATCTGACGCGCAATGCTTAGGAGAGCAGCGCGTAGGTGGTAGTGGCGTGGACCGCCATCTTGCCGTCCTCGTCGAACAGTTCGACTTCACCGAATACGAGGTTGCGGCCCATCCGCAACACGCGTGCTGTGATCAGCACGTCGCCCTTGCGCACTGCGCGCATGAAGCTGATGTTCAGCGAGACGGTGGTCATTGGCTTGAAGCCGTCGAGGGCGGCGGAAATGGCAACGATCATCGCCGTATCGGCGGCCGCCATAAAGACCTGGCCGCAGATCACGCCGCCGGAGTGGCGCAGTTCGCCGGAAAACGGCAGGCGCATCGTCGCACTTTCCTCGTCGACCTTCACGGGGGTCAGGGCAAGCGTGCGCACCCACGGCGCCAGCACGCGGTCGAGTAACTCTGCTATCGCTTTGTCGTCCATCGCTTATCCCCGTTGAACCGCGTGAGGCGTCGCGCGGCATGGTCTGGCAACATAATACCGGGACGGTAGAAAGTGCGCGTTTTTGGCATATCGTGGGCCCGGCGGTTAAGCAAACGACCGGCGTCACGAATTTTTTAAGAAATCTGCTAAAGGGGCCTTGGCAACTTAAAAAAAGTCCTTCATAATTCGCAGTCTGTTGGGGGCGTTAGCTCAGTTGGTAGAGCAGCGGACTCTTAATCCGTAGGTCGAGTGTTCGAGTCACTCACGCCCCACCAAAGAAATTCAAGCAAAAAGCCCGGTCCTTGCGACCGGGCTTTTTGCTTTCTGAGACTCGTTGACACTGCGTGCCCACATACCTTGGGGCGCAACTCCGCGACGACGTGCGCCAAGCCAGTCCACAAAACGAGCCTGTTGCCAACAGCCTTCCGCTTCGCCTGAAACGCTGCTCGTCCACCCCTCGCCAAAGCGCCGACCCCCGTCGGATCGGAGTAACTCGCCCTCCAATTCCCCTTGCATCTTCCCAAAATACTGTATAAATTTACAGTATGTATGTTCATACAGGGGTAGAGCAATGAACCAGCTTATCCGCATCCTGAACGACGACGACCGCGAAACACTCGCCTGGCTGTGCAAGCATGCCGGCGACGCTCGGGTGGCTGCTGCCGCACGACATCTCGGAGGCAACGGAAAGCCGTACCTCTCCGCGGTATGCCGCTATCTCGGCGTGCGCCCGCCTATGCCACGCCAACGCTTTCGCCCCATCGAAGACTGCACGGTCGGCGACACCCATCTCGCCCAGATTCGCCAGTTGCTCGCACAGCGCTGCCCGCCCCAATCGAAACACCTTTGAAGCAAATGCATCGCCCCACGCTACAAGGAAAATAAGACCATGACCCATGCCACGGCCTTCGACGAAGATGTCCGAAACATCGATCCCATTGCCCTCGAACGCGCGCTCCGCAGCGCATCGCTCGACCTTCAGCAGGTCATTGTCACAGTCGCCAGGCGTCATCTGAATAGCGGTCGTCGCGCTTATCCGATCGGCAGTGGATTGCCGACCTGGCGCACCCTGCAGACGATCGACGAACTGGTGTTCGAGAATCCCGGCTTCCGGGCGAGAAATAAAGAGCACGTCCGGGAGATGTTCGTCCGTTTCGGCGACAGCCGTCTGGCCGGCTCGGATCTTGACGAGCCGGTCGACTGGAGACGCGACGATGACGATCTGCCCGTGGTTTATCTAACGGTCCGTGCGCTGATCCAGTCCGATTCGACGGACGGTGGTGGGTCGGACTAAGGGGAGCGGAAAACCCACAAGCCTCATTGCGCTTACCCAACGAGCATATCCCTACCAGAGATTAAGCACGCCCCTACCAAAGTCTTACCACGCATGTCCAAACGCATCACGCCGTTTCCGTACCGCTACTATCGGTAACAGACCGCGATCTAAAACCTCGCGGTGACAAAAAATGGCATCAATTCGATGAACGCGACACGGACAAGCTGGTGCAAACAATCAGAATCAAGATCATTTTCGCGTTCGGCGCGTGCGTTGTACTCATGGCTGCTATCGGCCTGTTTGGGATACTCGGGCTTTCCAGAGTCAATTCGAACGTCGCCAACGGATACGTTGGCAACACCGTTCCGATCTCCGATCTATCGGAAGTTCGCATAGCCCAACTCAATGTGCGCCTTATGCTAAGGCGCATTCAGGTATTCCACGATCCGGCCAGGACAGCGGAGTACGCCGCGGCAATCGCCACGTATTTTGAACAGCTCAATAAATCGTGGAATCACTACTATTCAAGCGGGATATCCAGCGACAAGGAACATGAGATCGCGGAGCGCATCAAGAACATGCTGCCGCGCTTCACGGCGTCAACGAACCAGGCCGTAGCTGCAGCTAGCGCAGGGAATTTCGATGCGGCTAGTACTGCAATCGAAGACGTTCTTGCGGTGTCAACGTCCATGAACAATGCTCTGGACGAGGACGCCGCACTCAACCTGGCTCAGGCCAAACAATTTGTCGACGACAGCGACGCTACCTTCGCAACTACGCGTTGGATCGCGATCGGTCTGCTCGTGGCCGGCATTGTTGTTGCCGTGGGAATATCCACCTACCTGCTGCGCACGATTTTAAATCCGCTCAACAGGGCGATTGACGTGGCGAACCATATCGCAAACGGTGAACTGGAAAATCGCGTCACCGTCGATTCGCGAGGCGAGTTTGGTCAGTTGCTCGAAGCATTGAGGAAAATGGACGGGAATCTCAGCGATACGGTTCGCGGGATTAAATCGTCTACGGCCTCGGTTGCTGTCGCGTCACGCGAAATCGCAAGCGGCAATACCGACCTCTCCGCGCGCACCGAACAACAGGCGGCGTCGCTTGAAGAAACCGCTGCCAGCATGGTGCAGTTGACGGAGACGGTAAAGCAGAACGCCGACAATGCGCGCCAGGCGAACACCCTCGCCATGCACGCGACCGATATAGCGGACACAGGCAACAATTCCGTTCAGGCCATGGTCGGGACGATCGATCAGATCAGCAGTAGCTCGAGCAAGATTTCCGACATTACCGGCGTCATCGAAAGCATTGCTTTCCAGACCAATATTCTTGCGCTGAATGCAGCGGTCGAAGCCGCACGAGCGGGCGAGCAGGGCCGCGGCTTTGCCGTGGTGGCCAGCGAGGTCCGCAGTCTGGCTCAGCGCTCGGCCGCCGCCGCGAAAGAAATCAAGGAATTGATCAGCTCGTCCGTGGCAACGATTCAGGACGGCGCCAGACAGGCCACGGAAGTCAGTGCAACGGTGCGCCAGGTCAAGCAGGCCATCCAGCAGGTCTCGGATCTCGTCGGCGAGATCGCGGCGGCGTCTGAAGAGCAAAGTCGCGGCATTGAGCAGGTGAACCAGGCAGTCGGCCAGATGGACGAAGTCACGCAACAGAACGCGGCGCTCGTCGAAGAGGCCGCTGCGGCGGCGCATTCCCTCGAAGAGCAGGCGAACAATCTGCAGGGGGCGGTGTCGGCGTTCAGGCTCGACGACCGTGAGTCCTCCGTGTCGCGCATGCCGGTTGCGGAGAACCGGCCACTCGTTCCCGTGCGGAAGATATCGAAGGCGCCCGCGAGGTTAAAAGCAATCCGGCAAGCGCCCGCAACCTCGCCAGCCGCTGAACCGCTTGCGCTACCGCACAAGTCAGATCCAACCTGGGAGGCGTTCTGATGAGCACAACCACCACGAACGTCACTGGCGAACTTCTGAGCGCCTACGCAAGTTTCGCCGTGTCGAACAGCAACGCGGTTTCCCGCATCGGCGCCCGCGCAATGGTGCTGTGCAGGTTCTTTGACGCGACGTTGCCGCAACTGACCGCGGCGCAATGCGATGAGATCACACGGATATTCCGCCACGGCGTCAACGACACGATGTCGATCACCGACGACGTCGAAATGCCGTCGGCCTATCACACGGCGCTGCTGGAACAGACCAACGCACTTCTGGCTGCACTGGAAGAGCAAGGCAGCGCGCGACGATAGCGGTCGCCGGGAGTAAGCGCCGCCGTTCGTGATGCTTACTCGTCCATCATGCGGACTTTGACCTTCTTGCCCTTCACCTTGCCGGCGCTAAGCTTGCGCAACGCATCGCGTGCGATGCTGCGCTCAACCGCAACGTACGTAGAGAACTCCGTCACATTGATCTTGCCGATCTGCGAGCCGGCGAAACCCGCTTCGCCGGTCAGCGCGCCGAGCACGTCGCCCGGACGGATCTTTTCCTTGCGGCCGCCGAGAATCTGCAGCGTTTCCATCGGCGGCAACAGGCGCTCATTGCTGGTCGATGTCAGCTCCGATAGCGGATGCCACTCCACCTCACGACCCTGCGCCTGCTCGAGACTGCCGACGCGGCCCATCTCGTTCATGCTCGCGAGACTCAGTGCCCAGCCCTCCTGATCGGCGCGTCCCGTACGGCCGATACGATGCACGTGCACCTCGGGATCCGGCGTCACATCGACGTTGATCACCGCTTCGAGCTGCGCGATGTCCAGCCCACGGGCGGCAACGTCAGTCGCTACCAGCACCGAGCAGCTACGATTCGCAAACTGGATCAGCACCTGATCGCGCTCGCGCTGATCGAGTTCGCCGTGCAGTGCGAGCGCATGAAAGCCCTGCGCACGCAGCACGTCGAGCAGATCGCGACATTGCTGTTTGGTATTGCAGAATGCCAGCGAGCTCACCGGGCGGTAGTGATTCAGCAGCAACCCGACTGCGTGCAGCCGGCCGTCTTCCGTCACTTCGTAGAAGCGTTGACGAATCTTGCTGTTGTCATGCCGCTCCTCCAACTTTACTTCCTTGGGATTGCGCAGGAACTGCTGGCTCAGCTTGACGATGCCATCAGGGTACGTCGCGGAGAACAACAGCGTCTGGCGCTCCTTCGGACACTGACGCACGACGGTCGCGATGTCGTCGAAGAAACCCATGTCGAGCATGCGGTCGGCTTCATCGAGTACCAGCGTGTTCAGCGCGCCGAGGGCGAGACTGCCGCGCTCGAGGTGATCCATGATGCGCCCCGGCGTGCCGACGACGATATGCGCGCCTTGCTCCAGGCTCGCGGTTTGCGGACGCATTGGCGTGCCGCCGCACAGCGTCAGCACCTTGATGTTCTGTTCGGCGCGCGCGAGGCGGCGGATTTCCTGCGTGACCTGATCGGCCAATTCGCGCGTCGGGCACAGCACCATGGCCTGCACGTCGAAGTTGCGCGCGTCGAGGCGCGCCAGCAGTGCGAGCGAAAACGCCGCGGTTTTGCCGCTACCGGTTTTCGCCTGGGCGATCAGATCGTTGCCGGCCAGCGCGATCGGCAGGCTCGCGGCCTGGATCGGCGTCATCTCGACGTAGCCGAGTTGCGTGAGATTGGCGAGCATCGCCGGCGCCAGCGGTAGCAGGCTGAAGGGTGCGCCCGGAGGCGCGGCGGTGGTCGTGGGACTGTTCATGTGTCGAGGGCTCGGCTGGGCTTACTGGAGGGGACGGCCATCGATCTGCTCGTAGACCACCGAGCCATCGTCCGCGTCGAAGCGCTCGACGTAATTGCGTGCGCCGCACATCGGGCAGCGGAACAGGAGCCCCTGGCCCTCGTTCTTGATGACGACGTCTGCCTGCTCCCATCGCGCTTCGCAGGACTGGTTTCTACACTTGAACACGTTGATTCTCCAACTTCGATTCGTTTAATGGTGCGGCCCGGCAGCAGGCGTCGCGCGCGTGCTGCCGGGCAATGGGTCCGACCGGGTCAGCGCCCGCTCAACCCAGATGGGTATGCCGCGAACGGGGGGCGCTCACTTCCATGTCGGTGAGTCCGTGGACGATGCCGCAATCCTCGACGGCCTGTTCGATCTGGCATTGTTCGCGCAACGACGTCAATTGCGCCTTGAGTTGCTTGAGCTCGTCGATCCGCGTATCGACATGCGCAATGTGCTCGTCGATCAGCGTGTTGATCGCGCCGCAGCCGTCGGCTGGGGTGTCGGTCAGGCGCAGCAGGGCGCGGATTTCGTCGTGCGTCATGTCGAGCGCGCGGCAGTTGCGGATGAAACGCAGGCGTTCGACGTGGCGCGCCGCGTAGCTGCGGTAATTCGCTTCGGTGCGGTCCGCTTCGGGCAACAGGCCCTCTTTCTCGTAGAAGCGGATGGTTTCGGTGGTGCAGTGGGCAATCTTCGCGAGTTCGCCGATTTTCATGGAGCCTCCGGATTGCGTCCTTGACCTTGTAGTGGCTTCAAGGTGTTTACTAGACCACAAATCCAGCCAGGAAGCCACCATGCCTCACGCCAGCCACGCAGAAACGCACCGTCACGAGCACGGGGAGTCGTGCGCTCACGCCCATCCGGAGCGGGTTTCGCCACATGAGCACGCCCACGACCACACCGACGCCTGCTGCTCTACCGCCCCCGTCGCGCTGGCCAAGCTTTCTGGACCCGAAGCCATCGGTGCTAACGTGCGCACCGCGATCCGCATCATGCAGATGGATTGCCCGACCGAAGAGGCGTTGATCCGCAAGAAGCTCGGACGGATGCCCTACGTGCGCAGCCTCGACTTCAACCTGATGCAGCGCGTGCTTACGGTCGTGCATGCCCCCGAGGCGCTCGGCTCGATTCTGGCGAGCCTGCGCTCGCTCGATTTCGAACCTCAACTGGCCGACGCAACCGCCCCGCTCACGAATCCACCCGCCGAGCCGCACAAGCCGTGGTGGCCGCTGGCACTTGCCGGCGCGGCCGCTGTGGGCTCGGAAGCGGTTAGCTGGCTCGGCGCACCCGCGTGGCTCGCGGCGGTGCTGGCCATCGTCGCTGTGCTGTCTTGCGGCCTCGCCACCTACAAGAAAGGCTGGCTCGCCATCCGCAATGGCAACCTCAACATCAACGCGCTGATGAGCATCGCGGTCACCGGCGCGCTGGTCCTGCAGCAATGGCCAGAAGCTGCCACCGTAATGGTGCTGTTCACGATCGCCGAACTGATCGAAGCCAAATCTCTCGACCGCGCCCGCAACGCGATCAAGGGCCTCATGCAACTGACGCCCGAAGAAGCCTCCGTCCAGCAGCCCGACGGCAGCTGGCGCGCTGTCGATATCAAATCGGTCACACTGGGCAACATCGTGCGAGTAAAGCCGGGTGAGCGAATCGGACTTGATGGCGAGATCGTCGCAGGCCGCTCGAGCGTGAACCAGGCGCCAATCACCGGCGAAAGCCTGCCGGTCGACAAAGCCGAAGGCGACGCCGTATTCGCCGGCACGATCAACCAGAGCGGTTCCTTCGACTACCGCGTGACGGCCGCCGCCAGCAACACCACGCTTGCTCGCATCATCCACGCGGTCGAAGAAGCGCAAGGCTCCAAAGCGCCGACGCAGCGCTTCGTCGACCAGTTCGCCCGCGTCTACACGCCGATCGTGTTCGCCGTCGCGCTGGCTGTGGCGATCCTCCCGCCGATGCTGTTCGGCGGCCTGTGGCACGAGTGGGTCTACAAGGCGCTGGTGATGCTGGTGATCGCCTGCCCGTGCGCGCTGGTGATCTCCACCCCCGTGACGATCGTGAGCGGTCTCGCGGCCGCCGCCCGCCAGGGCATCCTGATCAAGGGTGGCGCGTACCTCGAGCAGGGCCGCAAGCTGAAGTGGCTCGCTCTCGACAAGACCGGCACGATCACCCACGGCAAACCGGTGCAGACGGACCTCGAAATGCGTGCGGAGGATGTCGCACTCACCCGCTGCCGCAGCCTCGCCGCGAGTCTCGCTGGTCGCTCCGATCATCCGGTGTCGCAGGCGATTGCGAGCGCGGCCAAAACCGACGGTATCGAGTGGTTGAAGGTTAGCGGGTTCGAGGCGATTCCCGGACGCGGCGTGCGCGGCATGATCGACGGCACGCCGTATCTGCTTGGCAACCACCGCCTCGTCCACGAACTCGGCCGCTGCTCGACAGCGCTCGAAGCACGGCTCGACACGCTCGAACGCCAAGGCAAAACCGTCGTCATGCTGATGGACGAAGAACGCGTGCTGACCCTCTTCGCCGTCGCCGACACGGTGAAGGACAGCAGTCGCGCCGCGATTGCCGACCTGCACAAGCTGGGGGTGCAAACGGCCATGCTGACCGGCGACAACTCGCACACGGCCGAAACCATCGCGAGCCTCGTCGGCATCGATCGCGCACTCGGCGACCAGTTACCGGAAGACAAGCTCAAGGCCGTAGAAGGGCTGTCGGCCAATGGCGTGACGGTCGGCATGGTGGGCGACGGCATCAACGATGCCCCGGCGCTTGCTCGCGCAGACATCGGCTTCGCGATGGGCGCGATGGGCACTGACACCGCCATCGAAACCGCAGACGTCGCCCTGATGGACGACGACCTGCGCAAGATTCCGCTCTTCATCCGGCTCTCGCAGGCGACGCACTCGGTACTGGTACAGAACATTGCCCTGGCGCTCGGCCTGAAGGCAGTGGTTCTGACGCTCACGTTGATGGGCTACGGCACGATGTGGATGGCCGTGTTCGCCGATGCAGGCGCCAGTCTGCTGGTCGTGGGCAACGGCTTGAGACTCCTGCGCAAGTAAGCTTGAACTCGCTGCAACCGCTGCTGCGGTACGCAGCGGCCTCACGCCTTGTGTTCCCTCACCCATTGCAGTCTTCACGCTCTGCGGATTGCTCAATTCCTGAACACTCTGCACACCCTCTGCTCCGAAACAGCTCGCGCTACGCTGAACACATTGAACAGTTTCAACGGCGAGGTACGTCAATGGTGTCCACCGGACCACGCTGAGTCCCCGGTCACATGCGTTGGCACGCTTCTGGCGTATTCGACGGGCGGCAAGCGGATCGCCGCGCCGGGTATTCCACCATTCGAACATGTGAGGAGCGCACAGATGAACCACGCAGAAATGCAGTTTCTGACCACCGAATTCCCGTACAAAAAGCAGTATCAGAACTTTATCGGCGGTGAATGGGTGAAGCCGGTTGGCGGCGAGTACTTCGACAATATCTCGCCCATTACAGGTGAACCGTTCACTTCGATTCCGCGTTCGCGCGAAGCCGATATCGAACTCGCGCTCGATGCCGCGCACCGCGCCAAAGTCGCATGGGGCAAGACCTCGACGACCGATCGCGCCAACATCCTCAACCGCATCGCCGATCGCATGGAAGCGAACCTGCAGCGTATCGCCGTCGCAGAGACGATCGATAACGGCAAGCCGCTACGCGAATCGATGGCCGCGGATATCCCGCTTGCCATCGATCACTTCCGCTACTTCGCAAGCTGCGTGCGCGCCCAGGAAGGCTCGATCTCCGAGATCGACAGCGAAACCATGGCCTACCACTTCCACGAACCGCTCGGCGTGGTGGGGCAGATCATCCCGTGGAACTTCCCGATCCTGATGGCGGTGTGGAAGCTCGCTCCGGCGCTAGCAGCCGGCAATTGCGTCGTACTGAAGCCGGCAGAGCAAACGCCCGCTTCGATCCTTGTGCTGCTCGAACTGATTCAGGATCTGCTGCCGGCAGGCGTCATCAACGTCGTCAACGGCTTCGGTCTCGAGGCAGGCAAGCCGCTCGCGTCGAACAAGCGCATTGCCAAGATTGCCTTCACCGGCGAGACGACCACTGGCCGCCTGATCATGCAATACGCGAGTCAGAACATCATCCCGGTTACGCTGGAGCTCGGCGGCAAGAGTCCGAATATTTTCTTCGCCGACGTGATGGATCACGACGACAGCTTCTTCGACAAGGCGCTCGAAGGCTTCACGATGTTCGCGCTGAACCAGGGTGAAGTCTGTACCTGTCCGTCGCGCGTGCTGATCGACGAAAAGATCTACGACCGCTTTATGGAACGTGCGCTCAAGCGTGTTGCCGCAATCACGCAAGGGCACCCGCTCGACAGCAAGACCATGATCGGCGCGCAAGCTTCGCAGGAGCAGCTCGAAAAGATCCTCTCGTACATCGATCTTGGCAAGCAGGAAGGCGCGGAATGCCTGATCGGCGGCGAGCGCAATGCACTCGACGGTGAGCTGAAGAAAGGCTACTACGTGAAGCCGACGGTATTCCGCGGCCAGAACAAGATGCGTATTTTCCAGGAAGAAATCTTCGGGCCGGTGGTGTCGGTGACGACCTTCAAGAACGAAGACGAAGCGTTGGAGATTGCGAACGACACTCTGTACGGTCTCGGCGCCGGCGTGTGGAGCCGCGACGGTTCGCGCGCTTTCCGCATGGGACGCGGGATTCAGGCGGGGCGCGTGTGGACCAACTGCTATCACGCGTATCCGGCGCATGCGGCGTTCGGCGGCTACAAGCAATCGGGCATCGGCCGTGAAAATCACAAGATGATGCTCGATCACTATCAGCAAACGAAGAATCTCCTCGTCAGCTACAGCGACAAGCCGCTCGGCTTCTTCTGAGCAAGACGTTCCTTGTGAGCGGGCCGCATCGTGCGGCTCGCTTTCTTTTCTTCAGCGAGGAATGTTATGGCCGACAAGGAAGTGGAACGCGTGATCGTGACGCCGGCAGCGGTGGAGTTGATTGAGAAGCTGCGGGCCGAGCACGGGCCGGTGTTGTTTCACCAGTCCGGAGGATGTTGCGACGGTAGCGCGCCGATGTGTTTTCCGGCGGGAGAGTTTATGGTCGGCTCATCCGATGTGAAACTCGGCACGATCGCGGGCGTGCCGTTCTATATGAGCGAATCGCAATTCGAGTATTGGCAGCATACGCAGTTGATCATCGACGTCGTGCCGGGCAATGGTGGGATGTTTTCGCTTGAGCGGCCCACGGGGATGCGGTTTCTGACGCGCTCGCGGCTCTTCGAGGACGATGAGAATGCATGGCTGGAAACGCATCCGGTTGAACGGGCGGATGCGTAAGGCAATTGCATCGCGCCTACTACTCGCTTTCGGATGTCAACGCGATATCGGCCGTTGCCGGCGGCGCTTCAAGCAGTGCGTCGCTATCGTCCTTTAGACCTACGCCAGTCAAGCCCAGTCGGCGCGCATGCGTCAGCAGATAGTGCAGCTTGTGCGCCGCGCCCGCATAGCTCAATCCCTCGGGACGTACATTCGAAATGCAATTGCGCTGCGCGTCGCTGCAGCCCACTTTAGGCGCATACGTCAGATAGATGCCGAGGCTATCCGGCGAACTCAAACCTGGACGCTCGCCAATCAGCATCACGACGAGCCTGGTGCCGAGCAGTTCGCCGATCTCGTCGCCAAGCGCCACCCTCCCCTGCCGCGCGATCACAACCGGTCCGATCTTCCAGTCACCCAGCTTTGAACATACCGCCTGCAATAGCGGGATCGACTGCTTCGCGGCGGCGAAGGCCGACAAGCCATCGGCGATCACGAACACCACTTCGGGCGGTTCCACCGCAACCTGCTTAAGCACCTCTCGACTCTCGTCCGACAAACGCCGGCCCAGGTCCGGACGGCGCAAATAGTGTTGCCGGTCCGGCGCCGCGCTATGCACGTCGAGCGTCGTGAAACCATTGGCGCGTAACTGCTCGTGCAGCGACTCCGCATCCAGCGGCTGATGCACCGCGTCCCGAGCTTGAGCATGCGACAGATTGAACGCGAGCAGCGGCGCGGTCGGCAAGCTGTTGCCCGCACGGCCCAAGGCGATGCGCGCATTGGTGAACTGACGCAACGCGTTCCATGGGTTCTTTTCGAGGAAATCCTTGCTCATGCGATCCCCATCCATTCATGCGCGCTTTCGAGCAAGGGCTGCCGGGTGGCTCCGTTGAGCAGAATGCCGCGCGTATCGGTAATCCGCATCGACTCCAGCCATTCTTCGAATTCAGGCGCGCGTCTTAGGCCCAGGATTTCACGCACGTATAACGCGTCGTGGAATGACGTGCTCTGATAGTTCAGCATTACATCGTCCGCGCCGGGTACGCCCATGATGAAGTTGATGCCGGCGGCGCCAAGAAGCGTCAGCAGGTTGTCCATATCGTCCTGATCTGCTTCCGCGTGATTCGTATAGCAGATGTCGCAACCCATCGGCACGCCGAGCAGTTTGCCGCAGAAGTGATCTTCGAGACCGGCGCGCGTGATCTGCTTGCCGTCGTACAGATACTCCGGACCAATAAAGCCGACCACCGTATTGACGAGGAACGGATTGAACTTGCGTGCCACCGCATAGGCGCGCACTTCGCAGGTCTGCTGGTCGACGCCATGATGTGCGTTCGCCGAGAGCGCGCTGCCCTGCCCGGTTTCGAAATACATTACGTTGTTGCCGACCGTGCCGCGATTCAGCGAAAGCGCTGCCTCGTAGGCATCCTGCAGCAGTGCGAGCGAAATGCCGAAACCGGCGTTGGCTTTCTCTGTGCCCGCAATCGACTGGAACACCAGATCGACTGGCGCGCCTTTCTCGATAGCGGCGATCGTATTGGTGACGTGAGTCAGCACACAGGATTGCGTCGGCACCTGGTAACGCTGCCGGAAGTCGTCGATCATCAGCAGCAACGTGGTAATCGCAGCAAGACTGTCGGTGGCCGGGTTGATCCCGATCATCGCGTCGCCGCAGCCGTACATCAGGCCATCGAGCATCGAAGCGGCGATGCCCTTGACGTCGTCGGTCGGATGATTCGGTTGCAGACGCACCGACATATGACCCGGCAAGCCCACCGTATTGCGAAACCGCGTGACCACCGGACGCTTGCGCGCCGCGGCAATCAGATCCTGGTTGCGCATCAGCTTCGACACCGCGGCGACCATCTCTGGCGTCAGTCCTGCTGCGATTTGAGTCAGCGCGACGGCATCCGTCTCACTGCTCAACAGCCAGTTGCGGAAATCGCCTACCGTCAGATGGGCGATTTCGGCGAAGGCTTCGGGCGAGTGATCATCGATCACGAGGCGTGTGACTTCGTCGCTTTCGTAGGGAATCAGCGCCTCATTGAGGAAGGTGCGCAAGGGCACCTGGGCAAGCGCCATCTTGGCCGCGACGCGTTCTTCCTCGCTGGCCGCGGCAACGCCCGCGAGCTGGTCGCCCGAACGCAGCGGGCTCGCCTTTGCCATCAGCGTTTTCAGATCGGCAAACAGGTAGGTACGACTGCCGATGACTTCCCTATAACTCATCTCTACGACTCCGTCGCCGCTGCTCGCGCAGCGGGTTGATCCGTCACATGCTTCGAATGGCGCGCCGCACGTGCTGCACATGCTCTGCCTGAGCGGACAGGCCTCAGGCGATGGTAGTAGGCCATTAATCGAGCCGTTATCAGAGGTCGGCAAAGATCGATAACGGGAAAGACGTTGCGAATTTTACGTTGGCTGAGGGATTTTTGCTGCATCGCAACACCGAATGCGGTCAAATTTTTCCTGGACTCCTCCGCAAAATCCGCAGGATTTGGTAAATCGCGGCGTGGTACTTTGGTTCGTACTCAACGCCTGCTCTCTTCGCTACCACCATGAACGACCTCAGTCACAGGGCACGCTACGAAGCGCGTTTGAACCGCGTGCTCGACCATATTTACGATCACCTCGACGAGCCGCTCGATATCGACAGGCTGGCGGAGATCGCCTGCCTGTCGCCCTACCACTGGCATCGGATCTATCAGGCGATGCATGGTGAAACCGTGGCATCGACGGTGCGCAGGTTGCGGCTACATCGCGCGGCGGGATATCTGGCGAATGGCTCGCTACCGATTGCAGAGATTGCGGAGCGCTCCGGGTACAGCAGTCTGCAGTCGTTTTCACGGACGTTTCGGACGGTGTTCGGCATGCCGCCGGCGCAATATCGCAAGCAAGGCACACATAGCCGGTTTCGGCCGGCGCAATCAGGAGACGATGAAATGGTGATGCGTGAAGTGGTGATTCGGGATGTGCCCGCCATGCAGGTTTTGACGATCGATCATGTCGGCTCGTATATGCAGATCGGTAAGGCTTTCGATGCACTGATCGGATGGCTTGCTGCGCGAAACCTGCTTTCGCCTGAGATGCGGATGATCGGGATTTACTATGACGATCCAGGGATCGTGGCCGAAGCGGAGTTGCGGTCGAAGGCCGGCGTGGTGCTGCCGGATGCGGTTGAGGTAGCGGCGCCGGTTTCATCGACGCACGTGCGCGGCGGACGGTATGCGGTGTTGCAGCACAAAGGACCATATGCCGATATGGCCGCGGCCTATCAATGGCTATATGGCGAATGGCTCGTGCAATCGGAACATGAGGCGGCCGATGCGCCTGTCTTTGAGGAGTATCTGAACAATCCTAAAGACACGGCGCCCTCTGAGTTGCTGACGGAGATCTGCCTGCCTTTGGCCTGATGTTGCTGAAGACGTTGAAAGTGAGCCTGTCTGCCGCGCTTTTGCGCGGAGGCGATGCAACGCGGTGTGTGTGCGTTCTATGTCTTTCACTGTATACATATATATACGTAGTAATAGTTAACAAGGCCGGTCGCTTTCTGTGGATAACGCCAATCTTCACTGGCAGATCAAGGCGCTACGGATTCCATAACCCTACGGGCGGTTCGTGAACAGGCCGTCTAAGCCAGGGACAACTTTTGCCTCGCTGTGACGGGCCAGCGTTTTATCAAGGTTCGACCCACAGGAAGTTAGGGGCCTTATCCCCGTGTTGTCCAAACGCGAGTGTGGATAACTCGCTTCCTGCTACCTACCTTTGCCTTTGCGCGTCCCTTCTACCGCCGACGCGATCGCGGCCACGAACGCCTCCGTTATCGGCGGCAAGGTTCGGCCGCGTTTCTTGACGAGCGCGATGGGGCGAACAAAACGAGGATCGTCGATGGCGCGCGCCACGACGCTCTTCTCCGCAAGAATCTCGCGGGCCGAACCAGGCAGAATCGTCAGTCCTAGACCTGCACGTACCATCGCCACGGCAGTCATCATGTACATGGGCTCGCAGGTGAGCACGGGGGCAACGCCCGCCTGCTCGAACGCGGCATCGACGACAGCTCGCACACTCGTGCCCGCAGCGGTTAGCACCAGCGGATAGCCTGCGAGGCTCTCGAGCGTGATGCGCCGCTTCTTCGCAAGCGGATGGTCGAGCGGACAAACGATGCACAACCGATCCTCGCCCGCATGAAGCACCTCGAGCGATGGATCAACCACCTCGCCGCCCGTCAAACCCAGATCGGCCTCCTCGCTGCGCACCAGACGATTGACGACGCTCGCGACCACGTCGCGAATATCGAATGCCGCGCCCGGCACCTGTTGTCTGAAATCGCGCACGAGATCCGGCAGCAGACTGGTCGCGAACGACGGCAAGCAGGCGATGCGGACCGCACCGGTTGAGCCATCGCTCAAGGCGCGTGCGTCGAGAAGAACATGCTCCATCTCCCGCAACGACTTCTGTAAAACGGGGAGCAGTTCCCTGCCGACCGGCGTCAGCGCGACGTTCCGGCTGTTGCGGTCGAAGAGACGTGCGCCCAGCGTTTCCTCGAGCCGACGGATCTGCACCGTCAACGCCGGTTGAGACAAATGCAAGCGCACGGCGGCTCGCGTGAAGCTACCGGCTTCAGCAACGGCGATAAAAGCGCGGATTTCGCGAAGGTTCAGATCCATTACGAAGTGTGATTGCTGCAATCAAATCATTTCAATTGCTCTATTCATGCGTGCAACCTACGCTTGTCGACACTAAAAGACAAGATCGGAGACAAACACGTGTTGCCATTACTGGGTCTGGCCACCATCGTCGTATTGCTCG
Source organism: Paraburkholderia sp. GAS33 (assembly GCF_050436645.1). Lineage (NCBI taxonomy): Bacteria > Pseudomonadati > Pseudomonadota > Betaproteobacteria > Burkholderiales > Burkholderiaceae > Paraburkholderia > Paraburkholderia sp. GAS33. Next base: position 222,763 of record NZ_JBNDMP010000005.1, on the reverse strand, counting down.
CGGCGATCCTTTCCAAACGTATGTCGCCGCTGGTCGCGCTGATCATCGTGCCAATCGCCGCATCGCTGATTGGCGGCTTCGGGCTGCAAACCAGCAAGTTTGTGATCGACGGGTTGAAGAGCCTCGCGCCTGTCGTCGGCATGTTCGTGTTCGCGATTCTTTATTTCGGCACGATCACGGATGCGGGGACGCTCGATCCGATCATCGATCGCATCCTGCGAACGGTCGGTACGCGGCCGACGCGCATCGTCATGGGCACGACGCTGCTGGCACTGCTGATTCACCTCGATGGTTCGGGTGCGGTGTGTTTTCTTGTGACGATTCCCGCGATGCTGCCGCTCTATGACCGCCTGAACATGGATCGGCGCGTGCTGGCCGCGGCGGCGTCGATGGCGGCGGGCATCAATTTTCTACCATGGACCGGGCCGATGATTCGCGCGTCCGCGTCGCTGCATTTGCCTATCTCCGAACTGTTCAATCCGCTGATTCCGGTGCAGATCATCGGCCTCGTGTTTGTCTTCGGGATGGCGTTCTGGCTTGGGCTACGTGAAGAACGGCGGCTCGGACTGACGGCTGCCGCCGGCAGTGTCCCTATGCCGCAGCGCGAACTCACCGAAGAACAGCAGGCGCTGCGCAGACCGCGCAACTTCTGGTTCAACATCGTGCTGACCATCATCGTGTTGGGTTCGATGGTCGTGATGGGGGAGAAAGTGCCCCCCGCGCTCGTGTTCATGGTGGGACTGTGCGTAGCGTTGCTCGTGAACTATCCGAACGTCGATATGCAACGTCAACGGATCGATGCTCATGCACGCGCGGCGTTGATGATGGCCGGGATTCTGCTCGCGGCTGGGGTGTTCACCGGTGTAATGCAAGGCAGCGGCATGCTCAAGGCGATGGCGCAAACCGCTGTGGGGTTCGTGCCGGCGACGATGGCCTCGCATATTCCCGTCGTGCTCGGTCTGGTTTCGATGCCGCTCAGCCTGCTGTTCGATCCCGACTCTTTCTATTTCGGCGTGCTGCCTGTAATTGCTGAGGTTGCAGGTCAGCTTGGAGTGCCAGCGGTGAAGATCGGCCAGGCAGCATTGCTGGGTCAGATGACCACTGGGTTCCCGGTTAGCCCTTTGACGCCCGCGACTTTTCTTGTGTGCGGGCTGACTGGCATCGATCTCGCCGATCACCAGAAATTCACGTTTCCACTCCTGTTCGGTGCGTCGATCGTGATGACGATTGCGTGCGTTGTGTTGGGCATTTTTCCCCTTTGATCTGGTTGAGCTGCGATGAATACAGTGGATTCTTCACGGGTGGTTCGCCTTGGTGCTGGTGCCGGTTATTCAGGTGACCGTATCGAGCCGGCAGTGGAGCTTGCGACGCACGGTGCGCTCGACTATCTCGTGTTCGAGTGTCTTGCGGAGCGGACCATTGCGTTGGCACAGCAGGCGCGGCGACAGGATCCTGAGAGTGGGTATGACCCGCTGCTCGAGGCGCGCATGCATGCGGTGTTGCCGTTGGCGAGGCGTAACGGTGTGCGCATCGTCTCCAATATGGGGGCGGCGAATCCGCTCGCGGCGGCGCGCAAGACGGCGGCGATTGCTCGTGAACTGGGGCTTGGCGGTCTGAAGATCGCTGCGGTTACAGGCGACGATGTGCTTGATGTTGTGCGCAGTGGTGCCTACCGCTTTGAAGAATCGGGGGACGCAGTTGCGGACTTCGACGAGCGCATCGTGTCGGCTAACGCTTACCTTGGCGCTGCGCCGATCGTGGCTGCGTTAGACGCCGGAGCGGATGTTGTGCTGACTGGACGTGCAGCTGATCCCTCGTTGTTCACCGCGCCGTTGATTCACGAGTTTGGTTGGGCCTTCGATGATTGGGATCGACTCGGGCAAGCGACGGTAGTCGGACATCTGATGGAGTGCGCCGGGCAGATCACCGGTGGGTACTTTGCTGATCCTGGGTTCAAGGATGTTGCCGGTCTCGCGCGCCTGGGTTTTCCGATTGGTGAGGTTTCGGCGGATGGCTCGGTGGTTATCACCAAGGTCGCTCACGCCGGAGGCTTCGTAACGGAGGCGACCTGCAAGGAACAGTTGCTCTATGAGATCCATGATCCGAGCCGTTATCTGCAGCCTGACGTAGTGGCGGACTTTGCGCAGGTGCGGGTTGTGGAGCAGGCGAAGGACCGCGTGCGTGTGACGGGCGGACGTGGGACGCCGCGCACACCGACGCTCAAGGTTTCGGTGGCGTACGTGGATGGGTATATCGGTGAGGGGCAGATTTCCTACGGTGGCCCAGGCGCATTAGCCCGTGGCCGGCTCGCGCTTGAGATTGTGCGCGAACGGCTGATGATGACCGGTGTCGATTTGAGCGAATTGCGCTTCGATCTGATTGGTGTGGACTCGCTTTATGGCTCGTCGCTTGGTAGTGGCAGCGCAGAACCGTATGAAGTGCGAGCACGTGTAGCGGGACGGACGGCTTCGAAGGCCGAGGCAATTCGTGTCTGCAACGAAGTGGAGACGCTCTACACGAACGGACCGGCGGGCGGTGGCGGCGTGACCAAAAGCACACGTGAGGTGGTCGCTGTGCAATCGGTCCTGCTGCCGCGAGATCTGGTGCAGCCGACATACACGATCGTGGAGGTTTGATATGAAACTGCGAGAACTTGCGCACTCGCGCACCGGCGACAAAGGCAACACGCTGAACGTATCCGTGATCTGTTATGACGGGCGTGACTATGGACATCTGCTTCAGCACGTCACGCCAGAACGGGTGAAGGCGCATCTGGGCGACGTGGTGCGCGGTGAGGTGATTCGCTATGAACTGCCGTTAATCGGTGCGATGAACTTCGTGCTGAAGGAAGCGCTTGGCGGCGGTGTGACGCGTTCGCTTGCGATCGATGCGCATGGGAAGTCGGTTAGTTCGGCGTTGCTGGATCTTGAGGTTCCTGCTAAGGACTAGATGCGAGCGCTATGGATCTCGCGTACGCCACACCGAATGCTTATTAACTTAGGCAGATAACACGGAGGAGACAGGATGGTGAGTCATAGCGGTCAGGCGGTTGAGATTTCTGCGCGATGGAAGAAGCGGTCCTTGCAAGTTGCCGGAATGGTCGCGGCGGCAGTGGTGTGTTATTCAGCCTCGGGTTTTAGCGCAGCGCGTGCCGCCGAATCGCAGCAGGCTTCAAACTGCAGTGCGCTCCAGCAAACCAACATCAAGGACACGCGAATCGAGTCCGCACAAGTCATCCCGGCGGGCAGCGTCTTCAAGGATCCGGACGGCAAGCCTGTGACGACATCGGTGAAAGTGTGCCGCGTCGTCGCGACGGTGAGCACCGAACCCACCGAACAGGTAGGGATTGAAGTGTGGCTGCCACTCGATGGCTGGAACGGACGTTTGCTCGGCGTGGGGTCGGGCGGCTTTGGCGGTTCGATCGTGTACAGCGAACTGGCGCCCGCTGTAGCGCGTGGCTTTGTCGCGGCCAATACCGATACCGGCCACAAGGGCGGCGCGCAAGGCGCGATCGGTCAGCGTCTCGAATGGGCCCGCAACCCCGTACAGTTACGCGATTGGGGTCACACATCGATTCACCTGATGACAGTCGCGGCGAAGGCGATCACCCGTGCTTACTACGGTCAGAGCGCGAAGCACGCTTACTACAGCGGCTGCTCGACGGGCGGCGCGGAAGCCATGGAAGAAGTCGAATACTTTCCGGATGACTATGACGGCGTGCATGCTGGGTCGCCGGGCATGGGCTATAGCCATCTGATGGAGAGCTTTCTGTGGGGCGCCAGGCTGCCCGCGCAGCAGCCTGAAGCGAAGCTGACGCCGGCGGCGCTTACGCTGCTCAATCGTGCCGTGCTCAAGAATTGCGGGGGCGATGCGGCAGTCGAGGACGGTTTTCTGGACAACCCATTGGCGTGTCATTTCGAACCGGCGCAGTTGCAGTGCAAAAGCGGTGATGACCCCGCGCGATGTTTGAGCGCGGCGCAGGTCCATGAAGCCGAGCGGCTGTATTCGCCGGTGCTTGATTCTCGCGATGGGAAGCAGCTTTATCCTGGGTTTGCGCGAGGCAGTGAGAGTCAGTGGAACCTGATTCAGGGTGCGCTAGTGCCGAACTATGCGCAACCGCTGGTCGCGAATACTGTGTTCGACAATCCTGATTGGGACTGGACGACGTTTGATTTCGGTGCCGATGCAGATCGCGTCGATGCAAAGCTCGCGCCCATCAGCGATGCTATGCACACGGATCTCTCACGCTTCAAGGCGCGTGGCGGCAAGTTGATCATGACGCAGGGATGGGCTGATTCATTGAACGCGCAAACCTTGCCAATTGAATTCTTTGACGCAGTGGCAGCGCGTGAAGGAAGCGTGCCGAATGCGCAGCGGTTTTTCCGGCTGGCGATGGTGCCAGGAATGAGTCATTGCGGTGGTGGGCCTGGGCCCGGGACGATTGGGGGGCAGTTGCCGCCTACGGTGTTGAATCGGCAGCGGGATGTGGTGAGTGCACTGCAGGGGTGGGTGGAGGATGGAAAGGCGCCGGCTGAGTTTGTGTCGACGAAGTATGTGGATGATAAGCCGGTGGCGGGAGTGCGGTTTGAGAGGCGGCTTTGTGTTTATCCTCAGGTGGCGGGGTATGACGGGCGTGGGGATCGGAGGGTGGCTGGTAGTTTTAGGTGTGTGGTGGCGACAAAGTGATGTGCCGCGGAATGTTTAAGCGTTGACGGTAGATCATCGCGTTCTGGTCTTGCGCGGCGCAGCTTCCCTGAGTCGCGCTCTTGCTCGCATTGTCTTCCCGGGTTTGGGCTGACGGGGAAAGAGAGTCCAGCCAATCGCGCACATGGCGCCGCCCATGAGCATGCTGATCAATCCGCCACCGAGGTCCCCTTTCCAGTCGCCCGCATCGACTGCCTCGCTTCTGCGTGCACGCGACGGATCGGTCGTCGACACGCGCAGCGTCGCTGCCCCTTGCCTGTCGCAGAAACGCTTGGTGATCGCCGATGCTTCGCCCGCGCTGATCAGCGGGGCTTGCGATTTGGTGTAGGTCGGAGAGTCATCGGGTGTCCAGACGTCTTCGAAATGCTGGGCGAGTCTTGGTCCATAACTGAATTCAGCCGTCAGCTGCCATGAAGCATCCGATTTCCCATAGCGAAGCTGAGCAGTGCATTCGTCTAGATGCGCTGCAACCACAGGCCAACTGCGCGCCTGCAGCAGCGTGATTGCATCGCCGATGCAGAGTAGACCTATGAATAGAAAAATCAGTCCGACGAGACCCAGGATCGCGGAGCGCAGACAAGAGAAAAAGAATTTCATTGTTCTAGCCGTCGTGACGGATTGGTTAGCGCGCGTCAAAGAATATCTCGAAACGCTCGATACACCTAAGCATTGACAGAGGTGTATCGCTCGACTATTGTCAGCTCGCGGGACGACGGGTCAAGCTTGCCAAGGGACAGGCTGCCAGCCTTCTCACGGCAGTCCGCTGCGACTCGCAGGGCAAAAGCACGCGCAGTAGCAGCGCCGCGGGAAAATCCGATAAGCGCGAGATTGATCATTCGAATCGGCTGCGTCGGATTTTTGGCTCGCGCCTTCGCCTTAGCCACCAGTTTGTCAAAATCAGCGCGAGCCTTATTCAGGCGTGCCTCTCCGCCCGGGGTGAAGCCGAGTCCCGCTGTGCTTAAGCTTGGCCGTATCGTTGAAACGATTATTACCCGTTTCGTCGAAGAAAATCGACACTCAGATCGTTTGCGAGCAATCAAAAGAACCAGGCTTCTTTACGGGGTCGAGGCACGACATCGCCTCCGCACGCTGTCTGCGTTCTGCGAGGGTCAACGGCCTTAAACCTGCTGCCGAAGGTATTTGCGTATCATCAAGCATGGAGGAGATCCGATTAGCGTAAGTAGGGCAAGCGGCGCTCAAGCTTCAATCGGGGTGAGGAAGGACCATCATCGCCGGACAACGCCCCCTCAATATGGCCGTCAGGGTAAAAATGAATCTCCAGGTAGGCTGGCTTGTCCGGTATTACACCTGTGACCTCGACACGCGCTTTTTGTCGCACGGTGTCGGCGGCCTTAACGATCTGTTCTAACGGATATGCTACAAGTGCCTCTCGCATATATTCGACATCCACCCAGAACGGTGTCTTCGTCGCGCGATCCAGAACCACACAGCAGGCATATTTGCCGCCACCAGACGTTTTTGTACTAAGGAAGATGTTCCCACCCGAGGCGCCGTTGACCGAAAAATCGAGAATAGCCCGATCCGTATAGTCATAGCCAACTAATTCAAGTTCGAAAGGTTCCTTAGCACAGCCGTTAAGACTCGCAAGTGCCAACATGCCGATGCCAGCAAATAGGCTGAGTTTGAGTAGCTTTATAGCCATCATATTTTTTGTCGCTCCTCCAGAGAAGCAAGCAGCCCGATTTCAGCAAAGCGCACGACCTCGGCGACTACGTTGATTTTCACGCTTTATCCTGTTGAGGCAGTATATCCAGCAACGCGCGTCGCGCGCGATCCGCTAACGCGGGAGCGCTGTCGCGTTCCTCCGCCGTTGCGTTGGCCACTGCAGATGACACGATGCGATAAAGTTCCTTGGGAGCAAAAGCCGCGGTCAGATCGTCGTCGGTGGTCCTGATCACATGGAGAATCGCGTCAGGCATCGCGGCATCGACGAAAGAGCCGCCCTGCTGTTCGCTCAAACGGAGCGGCGCTTCGTAGGCGTCATATAACTCGTCACTACCTGCAATTACCTGCAGTGCCAGGTCGCGATCGAGATAGAACCATTCGCAAACAATGGCAAAGAAACGTTGAAATTGTTCGGGGAAAAGGCTACGGGACAGGACCGGTAGCGTGCGCGAGTCGAAGAATTTCAATTGCCACTTCGTTCGATCTTCGCACTTTACTTCCAGTCTAGCCCGCAGCGCCTCGCACAGCGATAGCGTGGAAAGTCGTGAGAAGATGAACGACATTCCGCAGGGATCGGAAATACAAGACAAGGCTAGTACTTCAATCAACGACGCATCGTTATCATGGTCAAGACGAATTAAAAATGGACCATTGGAATCGTCGGTTCTCAAAATGTCCCTTTAGGCTTGGTCTTCGTGATCGTCGCCCGAAATAAGTAATTCGATGTGCACTATAAGCATCCCCCCGCCATCCGGCGTTTGTTCTCTATCGCCTTGTTGATCTGGCGGGAAGTGCTTGCTTCCGGGACGTGCGACAAACGCAGCGTAAGGGGCTAAAGTTCGAGTGAGTCGCTCTTGCCATTGCGAAGGCAAAGCGCTTTGTAACTTGTGAATGACCCGTGAAACGCGGTGTATTCCGAGTTGTTTTTGACGGGTAAATTGCCATTCACTACTGACAGCGACCGGAAATCCAGAGAACCGAGTGCTCATTGGCCTTGTCTGCGCCCACTGCAACAGATCGTCGACCAATCTTTCCCATTCGCTTCCAACCTTGATGGCACGCAGCTTCGGCTCAACCTGGACCGAAGTCAGGCCAGCCATGTCAAGAAGCAACTCGGAATAGCGCGTACGCGGACCGTCAACGCTCCTTCTCGACGATGGCCATAGGGTCACATGGGGATGACACCACCTTCCCCGAATCGCCGATTTACGAGTTGGGATAAGGAGATATCTAGCGAAGTCCCCAATACCGCGAGTTGATATTCCTTCAGCATCGAGATGGTACTTGCCTATCGAATGCGCTCCGTTCATGAGTTCGATCTCACCCGAACTAGTCTCAAGCAAATCGCGCTCTTTTAGGGTTGAGTCTTTGCCGGATTTACATGTTTTCGGCATTCGGGCGATCAGGTCGCTCAACGCATTTTCCCTGAAGAAGAATTGCGTAACGCGTCGCTGGCAGACGGTTCAATCGGCGCGTCACAACGACCAAGAGATCCGTCAACTCCACGTTTCGACGTGGCGTCCCCCAATATACTTGCGGTGTCTTGTCAACCCAGTTACTGCTAGCGTTAATCTTAATAGATCTCGCATTGCTATATACGTGCCGCGCGATCAAACCAAGCGAATCAACTATGTCATCCATGAACGGCTTTGAATGCATGCACGCTAGGTGCCAACGTTCTCGCTGCGTTTGACCACCTCAAGAAGACGACTTTCTCGATTACTCCAAAGGGACCAATCGTCCAAGTAAGGCCTAGGACGGCGGACCTTCCAAAACCACGTGTTTCCTTTCATTTGGTATTGTTTTTCGTAGTTGCGGTCGTTGCTATTTCGCTAAGACTGCCATACAACTGCGCCGAAAGACAAGCCGCTGGTCCAACGAACTGAGCGGCGAAAAGGAGCCAACGGTCTCCCTAGCCGACTGTAAGCGGTCTCAGAGCACCCAACGACAGGCGGCTTCGGGTCGTATACGGCCGCTCGCGTCGGCAAGATGCCAACGGCTTTTATGCTTATTTGAGCTTTTGCCGGAGCGGCATTTCACATAGAAATGGAACCGAAACATCATGAGTGAGCCACACTCGAAGCGCCCTGTGTGGGTAACTGGAACAACCGACGGTCATTAACGGTGGCCGAGTGGGACGACCTCGAACGCACGCGAAAGCTTGTCGTTCGCAACGCTACCGATAATAGGTCGCAGGTTAGTTGCGACCCACACGCACCACCTACGCTCTTCAACTGAAGACCGAAGAACTACTACCGCTCCATTTTTTGAATACTGTCGGCGACCCACCCTGGCAAATATTTCCTGTCAATCCAAGCCAATCAGTCAAATAAGAAACATTTTCCGAAATGCAAAACGCATTAATTCATCGTGAATTAAAATATGTATCGATTTAACATTTTAAATCCAACATTAATTGATTCTCTCCCGAAATGTTTTGTAAAATCGCCGCGATAACGCGGGGGCGCGTATTGAATAAGAAAGGCGGGGTAGCATGGGGGCGCAGGACTTAATCAACACGATCACGGGTGGCGTGTCGCAGAGTGACCGCCTGCTCAAGCTGGACACACCGCTGGGCTCGAACGTGCTGGTCCCACAGCGGGTGGTGGGCCGCTCGCGTCTGGGCCGTCACTTCGAATTCACCGTCGACGTGGTGTCCACCAGTGGCAGCGTGGAACTCAAGACGCTCATCGCGCAACCGGTCACGCTATGGATCCAGCAGGCGGACAAGTCCTACCTGCCCCACAACGGCTACGTGCAAACTGCCCGGCGCTTGGGCTCGAACAGCGGACTGACAAGCTACCAGCTCGGTTTCGCCTCTTGGATGCACTTTCTGAAGTTCCGCCGCGACCAGCGCATCTGGCAGGACAAGACCGCCGACGACATCATCACGGACGTATTCAACACCCATCCACAGGCCCAAGGGCTGTTCCAGTTCGCCCTCTCGAAACCGCTGCCCCCGCGTTCGTACTGCCGTCAGGACGAAACTGACTGGAACTTCGTGCACAGGTTGCTCGAGTCGGAAGGCCTGTATGGATTCTGGCAGCAGGCGCGGGACGGCAAATCGCACACGCTGGTGATCACCGACCGGCTCGCGACGCTCGATGGGCTGTCGCCGGAAACCGTATCGTTCTACCGGGCGGGTACCGGCAGCGAGACGGACGCGCTCACGCAGTGGTCGGGCACACGCACGCTGCAAAGCACGACGCTTACCACGCGCACGTTCGATTACAAAAGTCCGTCGACGCAGTTCAACCCCAAAGGCGCGAGCTTGCCGACGATGCCCAATCAGGGCGCGTTACCGGATCAGGCGGAGATATACGAATACACAGGGGCGTACACGTATCCGAAACAAGACCGCGGCGACCAGCTCTCCGGCATCCGGATGGAAGAATGGGAGTCGCGGGCCAAACGGTTTGAGGGCGTGGGGGGGGTGAGGAGGATCGACGCCGGGCGGCGCTTCATCCTGAGTGGCCACCCGGACCACGACCGGGATCAGGCGAGCCAGAAGGAGTTCGCGGTGATCGAGACATCGTGGGTGATCGCGAACAACGTGCCCGCGGGCAACCGGGGCCCGGACTATCCGCACAGCCTGCAGGCCACGGTAGACGAGGTGCGTGCGAGTCGGGCTAGTAGTACTGAATTCAAAGTGACGCACGCGGACGGCTCGGAGGGCTTCTACCTGACGCAGATCGAGGCACAGCGCACGGGCGTGCCGTATCGCAGTCCGTTCGAGCATCGGAAACCGAAGACCCACCTCGAGTCGGCGATCGTGGTGGGCCCGCAAGGTGAGGAGGTCTACACGGACGAGCTGAACCGCATCAAGGTGCAGTTCGTATGGGACCGCATCAACGGGGGTGACGAGAAAGCCTCGTGCTGGGTGCGGGTAGCGCAGGCCGATACGGGCAACGGCTATGGCGGCGTACACATGCCGCGGGTGGGAGAGGAAGTACTGATCGACCACATCGGCGGGGACTGTGACCGGCCGGTCGTGGTGTCGCGGCTGTATAACGGGTCAGCCAAGCCGCAGTGGCATTCAAACGGATTGCTGTCAGGCTACCGCTCGAAGGAGTACGGCGGCAGCGGTTACAACCAGATGGTAATGGACGATTCAAGCGGCCAGAACCGGGTGCAGCTCTTGAGCAGCACGGCGAATTCCCAATTACACCTCGGGTATCTGGTGCAGCACACGGATAACACGCGTGGCGCTTACCTTGGGACGGGCTTTGATTTGAAGTCGGAATCGTATGGCGCAATCCGCGCGGGTCAAGGGCTGTTCGTCTCGACCCATCCAACATCCGTGAGCCAGCCGCTGAATGCCACGCCGGCCAGCGAGCAACTAGTCAGCTCGGAAGCCCTGATCGAGAGCCTGTCGCAGTCCAGTGTCGCGGCCAATGCAGAAACTCTGCAACCTGGCCAGGACGCATTGAAGGCGTTCACCGATGCGACCCAGCACAGCGTGCCGGGAGGAGCGATTAGCGGCGGTCGTACTGCCGGTGGCGGCACCGGCAACGCCAACGGCTTTGCGAAGCCGATTCTCTTGGCGGCCAGTCCGGAGGGTATTGCGCTGTCCACCCAGCAGTCGACGCAGATCACAGCAGACCAGCAGATCAACTTCGTCAGCGGGCAGAACACCCATGTGGCGACAGGTAAATCGCTGATCGCAAGCGTCACGGAGAAGCTAAGTCTGTTCGTGCAGAACGCCGGCATCAAACTGTTTGCCGGAAAGGGGCCCGTGCAAGTGCAGGCGCAGTCGGATGTGATCGAACTGACGGCGCAGAAGGGGCTGACGCTGATATCGGCAACCGATATGGTCACGGTCACGGCCAAGAAGGGGATCTTGCTGACGAGCGGCGGCGCCTATATCCGTATTGCTGACGGCAATATCCAGATCCACGCGCCGGGGACGGTCGATGTGAAGGGGGCATCGCATGATTTTTCGGGACCGACGCGCTTGGATACGACGTTCCCGTCGTGGGTAGCGGCGGACGGAAAGCCGAAGCGTTCGACCTCGTTTTCGGGATAAGCGCTTGGCGAAGTGGCTGCGTGCCCTGCGCGCATGCAGCGCTTTTATGAGAATAGTCAGGAAACTTACAGCATGGCAGCCGACAATGGCGATACGTTAACCCCGGTTTCGCAATGGGCCTATCCTTTTCCGCAGAAAAGTGCGACAGGAACGGTGAACCCGGACGCCTATCTGGCCGCGCTCCAGGGGAGCGATGGCCCTTTCCCGCTGGGCTTGAACGGTCTATGGCATGGGGGGATTCACCTTGATCAGACTGGCAGGTCGCCGACGGCAGCCGATAGCGCGATGGACCGTAGCGGCGGTGTGCGCTGCATTGCCGATGGTGTGGTCGTGGCTTACCGGCTCGACAGCGACTACCAGCATTTGTCTTATCCAGACAAATCGACGGCGCTGTATTCGCGAAGCTTCACATTGGTCAAGCACAAGCTGACCTTGCCCGCGGCGCCAACGAATACGCCGAATGCCCCCACCTCGCCAAATACGCCGAACAACGTACCTCATCCGCCGAGCAATCCTCCGGCGCAACCGCCGACGACAACGCCTGCAAACAACGAACCGAACAAGCTGAGCACGGACCCGGCGGATTCGCTAGTTTTCTTCAGCCTGTATATGCATCTGGCACCCTGCTCGGTGTACAAGCGTTCGGAACAGGACAAGAACAAGAAAAATTGGCCGAGCTACTACAACGCCGAGCCGCTTTACACGGTCAGCGATAAGCGAGCCACCGATCAGCAGGAGAACGTCAAGGCCGGGGAACCAGTCACCGGCTCGCATGTGCATCGCGACAACCATGGTCATGCAGGGGAGAAGATCGGCATTTTGCCGTCGGGCACCAAAGTCAAGATTCAACGTCCGGCGCATGCGCCGAAGAACTGGGGGCGCATCTCAAGTATCGTCTCCGGCGACATCGTCCCGGTTGTGCCAGGGAAAGCGGTGCCCCAAGACGCATCGCATGGTTGGGTATTTCTTCCCTGGCTCGATAGTGAGATCGATCCCGAAGCGCTCGACAGTATCTATCTGCTCCCCAAGCCCATTCGCATCGGTGCCGGCGAAGTGATCGGCTATCTGGGCGAATATCAAAATGTCGAACATGCATCGACCTTGCCGCCCAGCCCGCAACGGGCATTGCTGCATGTCGAGGTTTTCGCAGGTGACGATTTGCAGGCGTTCCTTGCGCGCAGCCAGGCGCGTGCGGCGCAATTGACGCAAGAGCCGAAGACCCAGCTGGTGCTGTCGAAAGGTGCGAATCTATACACCTATAAGACTGACGGCGATTTGACGCTGCCAGCGAATACTGCTGTCACGCTCACGGATGATGCGCCGCACGCGGGTATGTGGACCAAGGTGCAGGTCAAGGCGGCCGGGGCCGCCAGCGCGACGAATTACTGGATTATGCGCAGTGAGGTGGCGAGCCATGACACTCGGCGTGCGTGGAATTCCTTTCCCTTGTCGTTGACTGCAGCGCCGACCGGAACCAGTGACTACACGCGTGTTGTCAGCATCGCTGGTTTTACTGAGCATGTAGACGATAAGAAGCAAACCTGGTACGAAGTCGACGCAGGCGATGCCACTATGAATACGGTCAACGGCTTCGTTTGCGCATCGGGCCAACCGAATGTCTCGCTGCAAAACAAATGGGCATGGGCTGGTTTCGAGCTGTTGTCGTCGAATCTGGCAACCGCCGATCTCTACAAGCGATATCTTTACCTGAAGGGCGACAACGCAACGGCCGACGAAAAAATTGCTTTCGAAGCCAGTTTCAATGCGGCAAAAGGCGATGCGCTAATTGCCAAGCTGGATGAGATTCTGACGCCAAAAAGCCAGGAACAAGGTAAGGTCGGCGGCCAGGATCTGCTCACCGCATTGAATCTGAAATGGCGCGCGGACCGTGTGGATCATCTGGTAGTGAAATACGAGAGCGAGTGGGGCGGACAGATGAGCAAATGGGATGCGCTCGATCCATTCATGCACGATGGACTCCCGTACTGGAAGACGGAGAAAGAGCGGATCAAACTCTTGCAGATGTGGGATGCTTGCGCGAGCGCGTTGCAGCCACTTTCCTCACCATTTGTGTATCACTTGCATCCAGTTGGAATAGTTGGCAATTTCGCAGATAGTGCAGGATGCATGCCATTGATCGATGTGCAGACGATTGCTCTGGCGATCTCGACTACGTTCGAAGGTGGCGTACCTATGCGCTATGCGACGGTCGCCAATAACTTTGACCAACAGGGCATGTCTTATGGACTAGTGCAGTGGAACGCGGGACAGAATACGCTAGGACCTGTATTGAGAGCAATGCAGGCAGCGGATACGCAAGCGTTTCGCGATGCCTTTCCGTCACAGACTGAATATGATCACTTCAACACGGCCTTGTCGTCGTCGTCAGGTGGCCCCTTGAAAGCATGGGCTATCGCACAACAGGCTAGCAATCCGGATTGGATGGTACCGTTCCAGAAATTGGCCGATGTCGAAGCATTCAAGGAAATTCAGGTGGAGTGGGCCGCAAGGCAAACACACGAGGATCTGCTGAAATGCCTGACACTGTTGCGATCTTTGGCGCCTGATTTGCTGGAACGAATCAGTGTGGTGAACTACTGTGCACTATTCGATTTGGCCATTCAGCAGCGCTCACTCGATAGTGCCGAGGAAGCGATTCGCCAGCGACTGACCGCCGGCGACATCGAGACTCAATCTGATTTGATCAAGATGGCTGTCGTTGAGCGGGCAAAAACCGCGAGATCGCAATACGTTTCCCTATGCGTTAGCCGGCGCATGGGAATCTTAACTCAGCAAACTTATACGTCGACGGAAAACGGCGTAACAGTAGCAAGAGCGAATTCACAGTTCAAATTGCTGAAAGACAAACTTAACAGGTGGGTATGTGGCGTATAAACTTTCTGCGCTGACGCTGGGCGTCTGTCTGCTCGCATGTGAAATGGTTGGCGCCGCCGAACTCCCGGCGTCTGCTTGCGCAAACAACGAATGCGTCGTCTTCGTCAATGACAAGCCACCTGCAGCTGAGGCGCTGTGTGGCGACGCCGCAGTGACGCTAAGATGGAACGTTGGCGGGAATGCTTTTTTGACGACGTGTGAGGACGCCGGGACGGAAGAACAAGACACAAATTTCCTCTCGGACGCGGAAGGTAACCAAGCACGCAAACTCGTTTACGGCCGCCCTGTACTGAAGCAGTTTTTGCTGCAACACCCATCCGGCCCAGTGCCGGACAAGTTCGCTTCACGCCCATATTGCACGCCACCGTCGTCGCGGCAGGTTTCGGAAAGTACCTTTGTTTTGCTGGAGAAGCGACCCGCAAACACAGAAAACGGTTACTGTTTTGAGCCGACGTATGTACATTACGATAAAGAGCACATCACCGTCGACACTGCCAAAGGACGAATTGCCGCGTCGGATCAGGATTATTTTGGGGCGCTGCCAACTGAGCAGCAACAATCGAATCTTGCTGCGCTGATCCATCAATATGCGTCGACGTCGCGCGAGCCGAATAACGCAGACACAGCCCACTCATCTCATGAGAGCACCCGCCACGTCGCTGCGGAACGAGCCTATCTATACGGCATGCCAAAAGACGACGGGAAGAAAATGGGGTATCTGATTAGCGGCGATACAGTGGTGGTGCTTGACGCGGTTGGTGACTGGTCGCAGATTCGTTATCGGCAGGCCAACGGCAACGAGATTGTTCGTTGGGTACGATCTGCGGATCTTGTCGGTGGCTCGTGAGGACTTGATGCAGGCGGCAGTATGTGTGCGGCAAATCATCGTCGACAGCAATCGTGGCGCCGAAATTCAAACAGCGGGAATGCCGTCTTGAAGAACACGACTTCAAAATTTAAGGCTGTTCGTATCGGCACAGTGATCGCTACGGTCCCGCTGCTGACCGGCGCTGCCGCCGTGCCAGCATCGTCCACGCTCCGGTTCGCTTTGCCGGGTGGCGCAGCCATTCTCTACGGGAACGCCTCGAACCCGCAAGCACCATTGCCCGAACGTACCTGGCAACAGGCAATATTTTATTTTCCAAACGGAGCGACGTTCAGCCTGCTGCCAAGAGCCGGCAAATCGAACGCGGGTGGTACAGAAATTGAACCGCCGAGCGAGAGCGATATCTCGCCGTCTGGACAATTCGTTGTCATCGGGCGAGTCGAATCGGGAGCGGCGTCGGCGGGGCCAGAGCAAGCGGAGTCCGCACTGAGTCGGGAATACTGTTCCATCATTGAGGTGCGCACAGGATGTACCACTGCCGATCAAACTGGTGAGATATGCGGAGCGGGCTGGCAGGCCGGCAAGCGTGCACAGTGGGGAACGGACGATCAGTCGAACGTGATGCTAAAGCACGACCGTCCATCGGCGAGCCGGCTGCTGAGCTCTATCAGCGCCGGTCAGCCGCCCCGGTCAGTAATTGACGACGATTCCGGTGCCGACAATCTCCTGCGTTGCGATCCGCCGTCGTCCACCAATCGCGAAACCTATGGAAAGATTGCGGCCGCCCTGCATGCGGCAGGTGCGCAAAACGATGCGCGGCTGATCGACGCCGCGTTTTCAAATGCTGACGGCACCGTCAGTACACCAGCGCCGGCAGCTATGGAACGCGAGCGTCGTGCGGCGACCATATTGGTGCAAAAAGCAACGCTTTATATGGCACCTGACGATGTCCAAGCTAGCCGGGCCTATCTGGTCCAGAACAATGCGGTGAGGGTATTGAAGCAGTCGCCGGCCGGCTGGGCTTATGTGGACTATGTCAACGCTTCTGGCAAACATCTGCTTCGATGGATCAAAGCCAACCAACTAGCGATCAAGCCGTGATGCCATCCCCTATCTGCCTAGACCCGACGTGATTTCACTCCTCGGGTACACCATCGGCAATTTAGCCGGCACACGACCAAAAGCGCTCCTCCTTTTATGAAACGCTATCTAATCCTTAACGCCGACAAGACCACCGCGAACGGTACAGTGATCGCCACGCCAACGACAATCAGGCTCGAAGGTCACGATGTCGCTCACGAGGGCGATGACGTGCAATGTCCTGCATGCGATACGACGGGCAAAATCAAATGTGACGGTCCCCGTCAGGTGATGACCGCGCCCGATGGCCGGCACGCCGCCTTGAGCGACGATCTTTGCATCTGCAAGTGCGATCCGCCGCCAAGGCTAGTTGCTTCGCAACAGTTCATGTCGGTTGATGCATAATAAATCACTACATGCTTGGTGGCCACTGACGGGGAAATCTACACCTACAACAACAGGCTGAACCAGATCAACGATTCAGGATCGTTACGTGATCCGCCGCGCGGTCAAGCAAGGTATCTCGCCGGAGCGCCGGGCGAATGCACTGGCGGTCGACGTTGGCAGATCATAAAGAAAATGTCACTGCTGATCCTGCGTTGCCGGCCGGCAGCTTTCGGCCGAGTACGGCCCAGTAGAAGTCACTCTATGCCGCACTTCGACGAAAGAGACTCCTTCATCCTGGAAGATGATCGGTCGGAGGATACTCGTTCCGCTCCGGTTTGCGGCCGGCAAATCGTTCCCGTTCGACTGGAGCGAGGACTGGGCCGTCATCAATGGCGAGCGCACCAAGCTGCAGGTCGCGTATCTCAAGCTCGGTCGCGGCCACGCCTTCTTCCTGCGCTCCTATCGTTTCATAGATTCGCTCGCGTCCAAGCCGCTTCATCGCTTTCGTGCGCCATGTCCGTGCGTCACCGGTATAACTACAGGTCAACGGATGTCGCACTTCTTCTTCCCGTAGCTAACGCTCACCTTCTTCGCTACGATGCCGCTGCAATAGTTGGCAGCATCCATCTTCGACATATCGAGAAGATAGCCATGCGGCTGCTTCGTGATACTTAAGGAATCGCCGCTGCTAAGAGGATAGGTCACCGTGCTGCCAGAGACGGTCGGCGTGCCATTCACGAGCGTGGAATCGATCGTGCAATTCAGCGCAAGTCCTTGTGACGGCGTACTCGACAGATACGAGAAATCAGGCACACCACTGCCTTTCTCGGTAATTTCAAGCGAATGCGAGATGCTGCCCTTATCGGCGTCGCAGGACAAGGTGGGGTTCGCGTGCACCCCAAAACTGACGACTACAAGGATTGATGCCACGAACCATGTGTTGCAGTTTTTCATTTCGATTTCTTCGGTTGGATGGCTGCAACGATATCGGCAACCGGTTTGGAGGCGGGAAACTTCGAAGGATCGCAGGCGAAATTATCGACGGAAATTTTCGCGTCGATATAGTCGAAAAGAAACTTCTTATACGCAGCAGCACCCTGAAGGCCGGTCTTCTTGCGGTAGGCGTCCGCCTTATCCTTGCCATCGTCTTTCTTCGTCTTGAACTGTGACTGGAGCAGCGTGTCGGCGTGATCGTCGGAGAGCGTGCCATTGATGATAGCCGCAGCCCCTCCTGCTCCTTCGTGGTGAGCGAGATAGGCCAGTTTCATCTTGTCGACATCCGCCACACTTGCCACGTCAACCCCGCTCTTGGTCAGACTGGCCAAATTCTGCGACGCGTAGTCCGCGGCAACGTTGATCGAAGTTTCTGGATCTAGACGCATCGCAAGAATATCCGTCTTAGACAAGGTCTTGACGTTGCGTGTTTCCTCTTCTGCAGCGACCTTTTTCGAAAGGTAGCTTCCCTTGAGCGTTGCCTGGTGGGTCCACGTTCCCACGAGAAATTGTGTTAGCCCCCCCGCGCCAATCGCGTTGACAACGCTTGGATCCCACTCAACGGCCCTGCCGTGAACCTTCTTCGTCTTTGGTTTGCCTTGTTTGTCAACCACCGGTTTGCCGTGCTTGTCGAGTACGGGCACTTCCTTCACAGGACCGGGCTTCTTTGCAGCTTCCGCTTCACAGAACGCAGCGAGCCCCTGGGGCAGCAGGCTATAACTATTGGCGGCCGAAACGATGAACGCACGGTATTGCGAGTTTGCGCCCAGCCGTAGATTATCCTTGTTCGGACATTCCACGCCAACGTTAACCACCGGATTACCCGCCGTGTTGCGATCGTGCTTGACATCTCCGGGCTGGAGCTTTAGCGGGGCGCTTTCGACCTGGTCACCACCGCCTTGATGAACACGCAACGGACTTTCGACCTTGAGCTTGGGACTACGAATCGTGGCTTGATGCAAACCCACTGGCGGTTTGAGAGTAGCAATCTTCTTGATGCCTCCACCGATCTTCTCGACCGACACCTGAATCAGTTCGTCAATTGATTGAGTTGAAACCGCAGGGATCAGTCCGTCCAGGTCGGTAGTGAAATTGAAGTTGTTCGTGGCTGTGGCGATCGTGGTCTTCATGTTGCGAATCGGAGCACCTATCGCGTCGACAAACCTGATCATCACCTCACTGAAAGTTGCGTCGCTACCCTCCTGCGGCGGCGGGTTCGAGAGCTTCAGCTTTTGCCCTGGGTAAATCAGTTGCGGGTTCGATATGTTATTCAGTTTGGTTATCTGATCGACGCTCACGCCATTTTGACGTGCGATCCCGCTAAGCGTGTCACCCGGCTGCACTGTGTATTCGGTTGCCATTTGTCAGATTGCTCCGTCACCATCCGTCACGCCAGTATCGGCGGCATCCGCTTCGCTTCGATCGATATCCAGGTCGTAGTAGGTGCCCCACTCACCCTGTCCAAACAATAGCCCCAGTTCATCGGGATTTTCTTCGGTTAGCTTGCGTTCGGCGCCATCGGCCGACGACGTTCCCGAGGCGACAACCTTTGCTGCCTCGCCTTCCGCCGGAGTGGTAAAGAGCAGATAGTCGACCTCGCTCATTGAACTACCATCATCGATTCCCCGGAAACTTGGTTTTTGGCTATACGTGGTTGGCGTAGTTTGAGGAAGATCCGGTAGCGGATAATTGCCGCGCACCGGACCCGCAAACGCGTGCTCTGCGCCCTTGATGTCGACCATACCGGGAGTGTGGATCTCGATGTTGCCGTCCTGGATGCGGATATAACCGCCGCCGCTCGTCAACAGAATGCCAGTCGCTGACGCAATTTCGATCGTTTCGGTTGCAGAAAGCAACTTCAGTGTCTTCTGCGCAGTAACCTCGATGTTGTCCGAATGGGCCTGAATTTCCACCTTACCCTTGGCCGCAAACAGCTTCATCCCGGCGTTCTGCACAAACAGGCTGAGCTTTTCCGTAACGCTAGCGATCAGCGATTTGCCGGCTGCGATATGCGTGCTCTGACCACTGACAAGATTGATCTGCGCATCGCTCGTAACGTGAACGGATTTCTGAGTGGACAGAGCGATGCCTGACGGGCTACCGAACAGCATGACCGGTTCCTTGAACGCATTCGCGCTTCCGGCGCCGCCGCCAGCCGTATTGCCACCTGATGACGAGCCCGACACGCTATTCTGCGTCGCGTCCGTGAACAACTTCAGCGCGTCGTGGCCATCCTTGAGGCTTTCTGCCTGGCTCGTCGTGCTGGCATCGGACATCGTCTCAAGCACGCTCTCCGAACTCACCAGTTGCGAGGTTGCCTGCCGGGCATCCAGCGGCTGACTGCTCGCAGGATAGGTGGTGACGTACAGGCCCTGACCCGCCCGCACGGCACCGTAGGCGTCGGACTTCAGATCGAAGCCGCTACCCAGGTAACTTCCTCTCGCGTTACCCGACTGCTCAATGAGGTACCCCAGATGCAATTGCGCATTCGCGCTCGTTGAATAAAGCTGAACGCGATTCTGACCTGTCGCGTCGTCCATCACCATCTGGTTATAGCCGCTGCCCTGATATTCCTTGGACTTATAGCCGGACAGCAACCCGTTGGAATGCCAATGGGGTTGTGTCGTACCGTTGTAGACCCTGCCCGTCACCAACGGCCTGTCGCAATCGCCGCCTACCCAGCTGATCAGGACCTCTTCGCCGACTCTTGGAACGTGAACCCCGCCGTATCCGCTGCCCGTATCGGACATGGCAACGCGTACCCAGCATGATGCCTTTTCGTCGCCGTTGTTGAGCCGGTCCCAGTGGAAGCGCACCTTGATGCGGTTCAGCGAGTCGGTGTAGACCTCCTGGTTGGCAGCCCCCACGACAATTGCTGACTGCAGCGACATTTCCGGCTTGTGATGCTCAAACGGACTACGAAACGCCACAGCCTTGCGCTGGGCTTCGATTTCGACCAGGAAGTAGCCCTCACTGCCGTCGGCGTGTTTGACCTTCGCCCCATCTCCGGTGGCGTGGTTTGCCCTGACTGCCGTCAGTTCGCTCTTCAGGCTATGAGGGAAATCCACAGCCTGGCCGGACGCCGGCAGGTTGTTCTCAACGAACCATGCGGTCTCGATAATCGCAAACTGCCGGTTCTGGGTGCTATCCGTGACGTGCGCAGGATGATCGTCCAGCTGGAACCAGAGGCCGGCATCCGCACCCCGCACGCCGCCGGAGCCGAAAAAACGCTTGGCCCGGGATTCCCACTCTTCCATGCGAATTTTGGACAGGCTGTCGCCCCGGTCCTGTTTGTCGTAGGTATAGGCGCCCGTGTATTCATATACTTCGGCTTGCTGAGGCAGATTCCCCTGAGCGGGAAGCGTCGGGATATTCGTGCCCTTCGGATTGGACGGCAAAGTGGGCGACGCGTAATCGAAGGTGCGGGTGGTCAATAGCGTGCTTTGCAATGTCCGGGTGCCCGACCACTGAACAAGAGCATCCGTTTCGCTGTTCGTGCCGGCACGATAGAAATCAACCGTCTGCGGCGAAAGCGGCTGAAACGTATCAAGGCTGTCCGTAACGATCAGCGTATGCGACTTGCCATCGCTCGCCTGCTGGAAAAAACCAAACAGGCCCTCGTTTTCCATGAGTCGTTGCACGAAATTCCAGTCGTCCTCATATTGCACGCAGAATGAGCGCGTCGGCGGCGGCTTGCTCAACGCGAAACGGAATGCTCCTTGTGCCTGCGGATGCATGTTGAATACATCAGTCAGGATTTCGTCAGCGGGTTTGTCCTGCCAGATTCGTGCATCCTTGCGAAAACGCAGGAAATGCATCCAGCATGCAAACGCGATTTGAAAACTTGTGAGGCCGCTATCGGACCCAAGGCGACGGGCTGTATGCACGTAGCCGTGATGAGGCAGATAGGATCGGTCTGTTTGCTGAATCCATAGGGTCACGGGCTGGGCAATCAGCCTTTTCAGTTCAATCGTGTCGGATGTCGATACGACATCCACCGTGAATTCGTAGAGGCGACCAATTCGTGAATGACCCACGACGCGCTGAGGCACCAGGACATTATTTCCCAGTGAAGTATCCAGCTTCAGCAGACGGTCACTCTGGGCGAGTCCGCCAGTAATTACCCCGATTAGGTCTTGCGCACCCATACCGCCTCTTCTTGTTGGCTATCGCGCCCCCGCGCATAAGCGCGATTTTACGGAATATCGAAAAAATCGGCCAGTTATTAAATGTTAAACAACAAAGTCCCGGGATTAATTTCGCGCGTCCTTCATGCGAATCGAATAATGGGAAATTTTTTCGTATTTCGTGAAAATCAGTACCGATTGCATGTCCAACGCTGTTCGATAAAATACACCCTCATCCTCGGTCGGCAGGGGATGGCGGGCATTGGAAAACGTCACGGCCCAACGGCGCTGTTATGTAGTGAACAGGAGCCGAGGACTTTCCGGGGGACGTGTTGGACGCCTTGGGCACGTTCCTATCTAACAGGGCCTTCAGCCGTCCTAGATGCTTCGACATCTTTAGTCACGTCGTCCTCCCGCCGGACACACGGACCGCATCATGCATGGGGCTCACATTAGCTCTCACGTATGCAGTTGCTCTGCAAATCGCGCAACACCGTACGGAAATTCTCACTAATTAAGCACGCGATTTTCACTTTTGTGGCACGTCTTTCGCTAAATGTGTGACATCGACATCCGCGATGTTGATCGAGACCACCTCCATGGCGACTTTGCCCCAGACCCAAGTGCGAAAAAGGGTTACAGGCTTTTCACCTGCAACCCTTCGAGTTAGGCGATCCGGTAATTTGAGCCAACCACAGCCGAACCGCACCCTTCAACACATGCGGCGCGCACCTACCGTCCGGTGTTGTCTGATGAGGAGCACGAAAATCTAATCATTCCCGTACATTCGAGTCCAGTTAACCTGGTGTTAGTCCAACGATTCCGTTTCCCTGCAGAAAAATTACCCTCAAACATCAATATTCCCCGCCCTCAACGCATTAGACTCAATGAAAGCCCTACGCGGCTCGACATCATCCCCCATAAGCGTAGTAAAAATCCCATCAGCCGCAATAGCATCCTCAATCTGCACTCGGAGGAGCCGGCGCACAGCCGGATCCATCGTAGTCTCCCAAAGCTGCCCAGGGTTCATCTCACCGAGACCCTTATAGCGTTGCTTGGAAACATTCCGCTCAGCATCAGCAATCAACCACTTCATAGCACTCTTGAAGTCATTAACGGCCATACTCCGCTCACCACGCTTGATCACAGCGCCCGGGCCAATCAACCCCTTAAACGTCAGCGCCGTAGTCACAAGCTGCTGATAGTCCGCGGTCAACTGAAACTCTTCATCCAGAACGGAAATCTTCTGATTCCCGTGATGCGTCCGCGACACCTTCAATGACCGGAGCTCCCGCACCTGGTCATACATAGTCGTAACTCGAACTTCAGGCTTCAGCGCATCATCCCTGAGCTTGGCCTCGAACGCCTTAGCCGAAGCCTCCGCGGCCTCTTCCGAAGAAAGATCGAGCACAACGCCATCCATCACAGCCTCAAGCGCCCCAGCGTCATACAACCGGCTCAACCGATCGACAACACCCTGCGCGAGCAGATACGACCGAGCGAGCTCACCCAAAGCATCCCCAGCGATCGGCGTAGCGCCCTCGGCCGTCACAAGCTCCGACCCATTGAGCGCAAGCTTCAGCATATGAGCATTCAGCTCAGCCGCATCCTTCAGATACCGCTCATCCTTCCCCGCCTTGATCTTATAAAGCGGCGGCTGCGCGATATAAATAAACCCACGCTCGATCATGTCCGGCATCTGCCGATAGAAGAACGTCAGCAAGAGCGTCCGGATGTGCGCACCGTCAACGTCAGCATCGGTCATGATGATGATCCGGTGATAACGCAGCTTCTCAAGGTTGTAGTCTTCCTTCCCAATCCCACACCCAAGAGCAGTAATCAAAGTAACAATCTGCTCCGAAGAAAGCAGCTTGTCATAGCGGGCTTTCTCAACGTTCAGCACCTTCCCGCGCAACGGCAAGATCGCCTGAAACTTCCGATCCCGGCCCTGCTTGGCCGATCCACCTGCCGAGTCGCCCTCGACGATATAAATCTCAGACTTCGCCGGATCCTTCTCCTGGCAATCCGCCAACTTCCCGGGCAGACCAACGCCATCCAGCACGCCCTTGCGCCGTGTCATCTCCCGCGCCTTGCGTGCAGCATCCCGCGCGCGCGCCGCATCCACAATCTTGCTGCAGATGATCTTCGCGTCGTTCGGCGTCTCCTGCAGAAAATCTTCCAGCGCCTTGGCGACCACATCCTCCACCGGCGCCCGCACTTCAGAAGAAACGAGCTTGTCCTTGGTCTGCGCGGAGAACTTCGGCTCCGGCACCTTCACGGACAACACGCACGACAACCCTTCGCGCATGTCATCGCCCGAAGTCTCAACCTTCGCTTTCTTCGCGACTTCGTGATCGTTGATGTACTTGTTCAATACGCGCGTCATCGCCGCGCGCAAGCCGGTCAAGTGCGTCCCACCATCGCGCTGCGGAATGTTGTTCGTGAAGCACAGCACGTTCTCGTTATAGCTATCGTTCCACTGCATAGCCACTTCCACGCCCACGCCGTCCTTCTCGCCGCTGATGTGGAAAATATTCGGATGCAGCACCGCCTTGTTCTTGTTGATGTACTCAACAAAACCCTTCACGCCGCCCACGAACGCGAAATCTTCTTCCTTGCCGGTACGCTGATCCGTCAGGCGAATCCGCACACCGTTATTCAGGAACGACAGTTCGCGAATCCGTTTGGCCAGAATGTCGTAGTGATATTCGATGCTGCCGAAGATCGTCTCGTCGGCGAGAAAGTGCACTTCGGTGCCGCGGTTTTCGGTGTCGCCGGTGACCAGAATCGGCGAGACGGCCACGCCATTGATCTCTTCAATGATGCGGTTCTGCGGCACGCCACGGTGGAACTCCATGAAGTGCTTCTTGCCGTCGCGGCGAATGGTGAGACGCAGCCACGCCGACAACGCGTTCACGCACGACACGCCCACGCCGTGCAGGCCACCGGACACCTTATAGCTGTTCTGGTCGAACTTGCCGCCGGCGTGCAGCTCGGTCATCACGATTTCAGCGGCGCTGCGCTTCGGATCGTGCTTGTCGTCCATCTTCAGACCGGTGGGCACGCCACGGCCGTTGTCGGTGACGGAGATCGAGTTGTCCGCGTGGATGATCACCTGAATATCGTTGCAGTGCCCGGCCAACGCTTCGTCGATGGCGTTGTCCAGCACTTCGAAGACGAGGTGGTGCAAACCGGTGCCATCTGAAGTATCCCCGATGTACATACCCGGTCGCTTGCGGACCGCCTCCAGACCCTCGAGGATCTGAATCGAAGAGGCGCCGTAGCTGTTATCGGGTTGCGAATTGTTCGTGTCAGTCATGGATTTTTTCCGGTTCTGCGTTACTGCCTGGTTGCTGCTCGGGACTTTTCAAAACACCATAAAAACGCCAAAGGGGCACTGCGCCCCTTGGTGTTCTTCTCGATGTTGGACGCGTTAGATGCGCATCGGCATCACGACGTACTTGAATTCGTCGTTCTCGGGAATCGTGATCAATGCGCTGGAGCTGGCATCACCCAGGCTCACTTGCAACAAGTCGACCTTCAGGTTTGCCAGCACGTCGAGCAGATACGTGACGTTAAACCCGATATCGACGCTGTCGCCGGTGTACGCAATTTCCAGTTCTTCTTGCGCTTCTTCCTGGTCCGCGTTGGTGGACATGATCTTCAACTGGCCCGGCTCGATGATGCAGCGCACGCCCTTGAATTTGTCCGAGGTCAGAATCGCCGCACGTTGCAGCGAACGCTGCAGTTCTTCGCGGCCAATCAGGAACTGGTTCTTGTGCGACTTCGGAATCACGCGCTGGAAGTCCGGAAATTTCCCTTCCACCAGCTTCGACACCAGTTCGACCTGACCGAAGGTGAACTTCACCTGGCTCGCTGCAATGTCGATCTTCAGCGTGTCGTCGATGTCTTCCAGCAAGCGCTGCAATTCAAGAATCGTCTTGCGCGGGATGATCACTTCCTGGCGCGCAAACGAGCCTTCGATCTTCATGGACGAGAACGCCAAGCGGTGTCCGTCCGTTGCCACTGCCATCAACTGGTCGCCGTCCACCACCAGCAGCATGCCGTTCAGGTAGTAGCGAATGTCCTGTTGGGCCATCGAGAAATGGACCATGCCGAGCAGTTGGCGGAACGTCTTCTGCGGAACCACCAGGTTCGCACCGAAGTCTTTAGCCTGAGCGACGGTCGGGAATTCGTCCGCGGCCAGCGTCTGCAACGCAAAGCGGCTCTTGCCGGATTGCACGGTGAGGCGCTTGTCGTTCAGCGTCAGCGTGACCTGGCCGTCGGGCATGGCACGCAGGATGTCGAGCAGCTTACGCGCCGCTACCGTTGTCGCAACCGAATCGCCGCCCACGCCGAAGTCGCCGTGCGTGGTGATCTGAAGCTCGAGGTCGGTGGACAGGAACGACACGTCGGGGCCGTTCTTGGTAATCAGCAAATTGGCGAGGATCGGCAACGTATGGCGGCGTTCGACGATGCCGCTCACGGTTTGCAGCGGCCTAAGGAGGTTATCGCGTTCGGTCTTGACCAGTTGCATAGGTTTCCTTCGTTGATGTGACGGCCTGCGCGCCTCGCTCGGCAATCCTGCACGCGGCCCCGGCCCCCGCCGGCGCTACGCTGCGCCAGTCACGGCGTACATCCGCCCCAAGCCGCCGGGCGGTTAAACCTGTATTGTGCCTGAAAACAGAACCGCTCCCCTAAAATGGGGGCGAGTTCCGAAATAAACAGGTCGATTTTTCCTGCTTTTTGCTCAAATTTTAGGCAGCGCTTTCGCGACCCGGATTTCGCACGAATCATTAGCCCGAAATCGGGCCTCCGCGACGCGCAAGAACTACCCTTCTCTCACCCCTTCAACGTCTGCTCGAGCACGTGCAGTTCGTGGTTCAACTGCGCATCCGTGCCACGCTCGGCGGCAATCTTGCGCACCGCGTGCAAAACCGTCGTGTGGTCGCGCCCGCCAAACAGTTCGCCGATTTCCGGCAAGCTCTTCTGCGTCAGTTCCTTCGCCAGATACATCGCAATCTGGCGCGGCCGCGCAATGTTCGCCGGCCGCTTCTTCGAATACATGTCGGCGACCTTGATGCTGTAAAAGTCCGCCACCGTCTTCTGGATGTTTTCCACCGAAATCTGCCGGTTCTGCACCGTCAGCAGGTCTTTCAGCGCTTCTTTCGTCAGTTCGATCGAGATTTCACGCCCGTGGAACTTCGAGTACGCGAGGATCTTGCGCAGCGCGCCTTCCAGTTCGCGCACGTTCGAGCGCAGGTGCTTGGCGACGAAGAACGCCACGTCCTCATTGAGGCTCACGCCTTCGGACTGCGCTTTGCGCATCAGGATCGCTACGCGCATTTCCAGCTCGGGTGGCTCGATCGCCACCGTCAGGCCGGAATCGAACCGCGAGATCAAGCGGTCGTCGATGCCCGAAATTTCCTTCGGATACGTATCGCTCGTGATGATTACCTGCGCCTTGTTCGCCACCAGCGCTTCGAATGCGTAGAAGAACTCTTCCTGGGTGCGTGACTTGCCGGAGAAGAACTGAATGTCGTCGATCAGCAGCAGGTC
This sequence comes from Paraburkholderia sp. GAS33, assembly GCF_050436645.1. Classification (NCBI taxonomy): domain Bacteria; kingdom Pseudomonadati; phylum Pseudomonadota; class Betaproteobacteria; order Burkholderiales; family Burkholderiaceae; genus Paraburkholderia; species Paraburkholderia sp. GAS33. The sequence continues at coordinate 195,480 of NZ_JBNDMP010000005.1, read as the reverse complement.
GAGCGAGTGGTAGTAGCGCTTGAAATCGTCGAACGCCTTGCGTTGGTAAGCCTTCACCACGTCGGACACATATTGTTCCGCGTGGATATAGCGGATCCGCGCGCCGGCCCTGTCCATCAGCAACTGGTTGCCGATTGCATGGATCAGGTGAGTCTTGCCGAGGCCCACGCCGCCATATAGAAACAGGGGGTTGTACGAGATGCCGGGGTTGTCCGCCACCTGGATCGCGGCGGCACGCGCCAGCTGGTTGGCCTTACCGGTCACGAAATTGTCGAAGGTCAGCACGGGGTTGAGCTTCGAACGTTCGTACATTGAGTCGCTCTCCGCGCTGCCTTGCTGTGCGGCGCTCTGGCCCGGCCGCCATGTGCGGCGCGCCGCGGCAGCTTCGTTCGCATCGAGGCTGGGCAGATCGAGATCGCCGCCGTCGTCACTATTGTTCTGATGCGCGCCGTTGCCGGCGCTTGCACCCTGCCCACCGCCATTAGCACGTGCGCCATGCGCGGCCTGAACCGCGCCGACGGCTGCATCCACGGCAGCCGTGCCGGCGTTTCCGGCAAACTGCGACGGCCGCGACTGGGCCGGCGCGGCAGCCGTGCTGCGCATGCCTGCTTTGGGATCAAGGACGAACTGAACGTCGACCGGCGCGTGCCAAAAGTCACGCGCCATATCGGAAATGCGGCCGGAAAACTGGCTCTTGACCCAGTCAAGCTTGAAGCGGTTGGGTGCTGCGATGCTCAGCGTGTTGGCTGCCGCATCGAAGGCAACCGGGGCCAACGGTTTGATCCACGTCACGTACTGCTGGGGCGTTAACTCACGCTCTAGCAGTGCGGAACAGTGTTGCCAGAATTCGTTCATCGAGTTGCTGTCGTTATGTTTACACGGCGCCCCGCCCGCCCCCTTGTTGCAGATACACAACAAGGCCCTGAGCGGCCAGGCGGAACGGCTCCAGGCGCTTGTGCCACAAGGGTTTGCGGGGCAAGCGAGCCGGAGCGGCGTGCAGGATTTTTGGGAAGTAGGACGAGATTCTACCGCCAAAACATCCAGGAAAGGGAGTTATCCACAGGGACGGATCAAACGTTTGCCGTCGGCCCAGCCTGTGGAATACGACGCTAAACTATTGACGACCAAAAGAAAACCGGTTTAAATAGCGGGTTCCGCGAAAACCAATTTTTGAACCACCGGCCATTGCACTTTCCGCGATGCTCGCGCGGTTATTTCTCTGCCAAGTGAGAGCAACATGAAACGTACTTACCAACCTTCCGTTACCCGTCGCAAGCGTACCCACGGCTTCCGCGTTCGCATGAAGACCGCTGGTGGCCGCAAGGTCATCAACGCACGCCGCGCAAAGGGCCGCAAGCGCCTCGCCATCTAAGGCTGGCGAGCGGATTGCGCGCTCCGTCTGTGCAACGCGACGCCCGCGGTAGCGCGGGAACGGCAGGAGCGCCGCAGCAGGATTCGGTTCCGTTGCAAGCGCAAGCCGCCTTCCCCAAAGCCGCAAGGCTGCTAAAAACGGATGAATTCTCATCCGTTTTTCGTTTGCGCCCGTGGCGCCGCACCGAACACTTCGTCGTGTACGCCCGGCCCACCGGCAATGACGCGCGCCTTGGTCTCGTCATCGGCAAGAAGTATGCTCCGCGCGCGGTCACACGGAATCTGGTGCGACGCCTCGCGCGCGAAGCCTTCCGGTTGCGTCGCGCAGACTTTGGCGGTTGGGATGTGCTGCTGCGCTTGCATACGCGTTTCGACAAGAAGGCAATGCCTGCCGCTTCGTCGCTGCCGTTGAAGACGCTGTGCCGTAACGAAATAGAGGTGCTGCTCGACAAGGCAGCACGCGAAATTGCCCGTCGTGAGGCGCCGCCCGCGGATGCGCCCGCCACGCAATGACGCTTATGGAGATGCTCGTGCGGCTGATGGACTGGTCGCTCATGGGGCCAGTCAAGCGGCCCGGTCGCCTGGGCATCACCCGGTATCCCTTCTTGGGCGGCGCCGCTCGGCCGCACTAGTCATGCAAACGGTACTTTTCGCTTTATTGCGTTTCTACAAGGTTGCCGTGAGTCCCCTGCTCGGCAACCGGTGCCGTTTTTACCCTTCCTGCTCTGATTACGCGCGCGAAGCAATCCAGTATCATGGCGCCGCGCGCGGGACTTATCTCGCCGCCAGGCGCATTTGCCGCTGTCACCCGTTTTCGGCGGGCGGCATCGATCTTGTCCCGCCTCCCACTTCTGAAAAGCGCTGACGCGCCGTTCCATCGACACTGAGACAACGCATGGATATCAAACGCACCGTCCTATGGGTCATATTTTTCATGTCAGCGGTCATGCTGTTCGACAACTGGCAGCGCGACCACGGACGCCCGTCGATGTTCTTCCCGAACGCCACGCCGACGCAAACCGCGGCCAGCGCAGCACCGGGCACAACGACGCCGGGAACCCAGCCTGCCGATTTGCCGCAGACCGACACCTCCGCTCCGGGCGCCGCGCCCGCTGCCCAGGCCCAACTGATCCCGTTCACGACTGACGTCTATAGCGGCGAGATCGACACGCGCGGCGGTACGCTGTCGAAGCTGTCGCTGATCAACAAGGGCAGTGGCAACCAGCCGGACCTCGTCATCACCCTGTTCGACCACACCGCAGATCACACGTATCTGGCGCGCACGGGTCTGCTGGGCGGCGATTTCCCGAACCACACGGACATCTATACGCCGGCGCCCAACCAGCCGCACGATCTGACGGGCGACGCCAAGTCGTTCTCGCTTAGCTTCGAATCGCCGGTCAAGGGCGGCGTGAAGGTCGTGAAGACGTACACGTTCACGCGCGGCAGCTACGTGATCGGCGTCGATACGAAGATCGTCAACGTAGGCACGACGCCGGTGACGCCGACCGTCTATATGGAACTGGTGCGCGATAGTCAGCCGGTGGAAACGCCGCGCTTCTCGCACACGTTTATTGGGCCGGCTGTGTACACGGATCAGCACCACTTCCAGAAGATGACGTTCAGCGACATCGACAAGAACAAGGAAGACTATGCGAACCAGGCCGATAACGGCTGGATCGCCATGGTGCAGCATTACTTCGCGACGGCATGGATTCCGCAGCAAGGCGTCAAGCGCGACATCTACGTCAACAAGATCGATCCGTCGCTGTACCGGGTGGGCGTCAAGGAAGCGGTGCCGACCATCGCGCCGGGCCAGTCGGCTGACGTCTCCGCCAGGCTGTTCGCCGGTCCGGAAGAAGAGCGCATGCTGGAAGGCATCGCCCCGGGTCTGGAGCTCGTGAAGGACTATGGCTGGGTGACGATCATCGCCAAGCCTCTGTTCTGGCTGCTGGAAAAGATCCACAGCTACGTCGGCAACTGGGGCTGGTCGATCGTGCTGCTGACGCTACTGATCAAGGCCGTGTTCTTCCCGCTGTCGGCCGCCAGCTACAAGTCGATGGCGCGCATGAAGGCGATCACGCCGCGTATGCAGGCCCTGCGCGAACGCTTCAAGGGCGATCCGCAAAAGATGAACTCGGCGCTGATGGAGCTGTACAAGACCGAGAAGGTCAATCCGTTCGGCGGCTGTCTGCCGGTCGTGATCCAGATCCCGGTGTTCATCTCGCTGTACTGGGTGCTGCTGTCGTCGGTGGAAATGCGCGGCGCGCCGTGGATTCTGTGGATTCACGATCTGTCGCAGCAAGACCCGTTCTTCATCCTGCCGGTGCTGATGGCCGTCTCGATGTTCCTGCAGACGCGTCTGAACCCGACGCCGCCGGATCCGGTTCAAGCCAAGATGATGATGTTCATGCCGATCGCGTTCTCGGTCATGTTCTTCTTCTTCCCGGCTGGTCTGGTGCTGTACTACGTGGTCAACAACGTGCTGTCGATCGCCCAGCAGTACTACATCACGCGGATGATGGGCAAGCCGAAGGCCAAGGCGGCGTAAGCGCCGTCTGAATTGCCGGAGCGAACCCAGAGCGGGTTCGCTTTTCCGCTCAAGTCAGTTGAGAAAAAGCCGCCCGGTTTGCGCCGGGCGGCTTTTTCATTGGATTCGCACACGGTCGGCGCGTCGGAGTCACTCTTTGCCGGTGTCGTAAAGCCGCTCGACAAACTCTTCGAGGAAATGGCGATCCTTCGGATCCAGCGCTTCGATCTTCGAGGCGAGCTCGATCGCCTCCGGAGTAAGGGGGTATTTCTCCCCGGGCGCGAGTGGCTTCGACTTGGCGCCCACCGGCGGTGGAGGCCCATAGTGCAGCCAATGCACACCAACGCCTAGCCAATCGGCTAAGGTCTGCAGCTTGTCCGGCGTAGGAATGGTTCGGCCCGTCAGCCACTTATGCGCGGTCTGCGGCGACACAGGCGCCTCGCCGCGATGCAGCAGATTGAATTGCCTGGCGAGTTGAGTCCCACCCTTGATGTTCTTCCGGGCAATCTGATCTTGCAGTCTTTTGGCGAACGCTGATTTTTCTTTGGAGGTCGGCATGAGCCAAATTGTGCAATCCGGCGCGCCAACAGTGGACAACTGCTTAGGCTACAATTTAGCGCATTTACGCTATTTTTAGCTCAAGATAAGCGCCAGATAACGCCTTGCGCAATTTACTCAGTTTGCGCTTTTTTCCTTCTGCCGTGGCCGTTTGGCGAATCCAATCCACGCAGATAGTCTTATTTATCCGAAGACTGATCTTATCGTAAATGAGATAAATCCGTATTTGTCTAATAAAAGGCGCCTAATACGCCGGAATACCTCGTTGTCGCCCTCGGCGGAAGCCCCGCGAACCGCTCGCGTTACAATGCCTCGCGCCCTTCGTAGGGCCTTTCGTTCTTCCAGTTTCCTCTGCTGCCGCGCCCAATCCCATGCTCGCCACCGATTCCGATCCCATTGTTGCCATTGCTAGTGCGCCCGGTCGTGGCGGAATCGGCGTGGTCCGGATTTCGTTCGGGCGTGCCGGCGCGGCTGCGGCCGAGCCGCTCATGCAAGCGCTCACAGGACAAATCCTCGCGCCGCGTCACGCGAGCTATGTGCCCTTCCTCGACGCTCACGGCGACGCGCTCGACCGCGGCATCGCGCTCTATTTTCCGGCGCCGAATTCGTACACCGGCGAGCACGTACTCGAGCTGCAGGGCCACGGCGGGCCGATCGTGCTGCAACTGGTACTGCAGCGGTGCATCGACGCCGGCCGCGCGGTCGGGCTGCGGCTAGCGGAACCGGGCGAGTTCACCCGCCGCGCCTTCCTCAACGACAAGCTCGATCTGGCCCAGGCCGAGGCTGTCGCCGATCTGATCGAGGCGAGCACCGAGGCGGCCGCGCGCTCGGCGGGCCGCTCGCTGGAAGGCGCGTTTTCGCGTGACATCCACGCCATGGTCGAAGACGTCATCACGCTGCGGATGCTGGTCGAAGCGACGCTCGACTTTCCGGAAGAAGAAATTGACTTTCTGGAGGCCGCGGATGCACGCGGCAAGCTCGCGCGGATCCGCGAGCAACTCGCCCACGTGCTGAATGAAGCGCGTCAGGGTGCACTACTGCGTGAGGGGCTCTCGGTGGTGCTGGCGGGTCAGCCAAACGTCGGCAAGTCGTCGCTACTCAATGCGCTTGCCGGCGCCGAACTGGCCATCGTCACGCCAATCGCCGGCACGACTCGCGACAAGGTCGCGCAAACCATCCAGATTGAAGGGATCCCGCTACATGTGATCGACACCGCCGGATTGCGCGAAACCGAGGACGAGGTGGAGAAGATCGGCATCGAGCGCACGTGGAACGAGATTGAGCGCGCGGACGTGGTGCTGCATCTGCTCGATGCACGCACCGGCATGAACGCCGAGGACAATACGATTGCCGCCCGTTTTCCGGTGGGTGTGCCGGTGCTGCGGGTGATGAACAAGACCGATCTGACGGACATCGCTCCGGCTGTGCGTACGTTGGATGAGGCGGAAGGCGTCGATCTGCGCGAGGTGCGACTGTCCGCGAAACAGGGTGACGGCATCGCGTTACTGCGTGCCGAGTTGCTGCGGATCGCCGGCTGGCAGGCCGGCGCGGAGAGCGTATACCTCGCACGCGAGCGGCATCTGATCGCCCTGCGCGCAGCGCAGGAACACTTGGCAACGGCTGCGCAGCATGCTGACCAGAACGCGCAGGCACTCGACCTGTTCGCCGAGGAATTGCGGCTTGCTCAGGAGCAACTGAATTCCATCACCGGTGAGTTCACGTCCGACGATCTTTTGGGAGTGATTTTTAGCCGGTTTTGTATTGGGAAATAGTTGGCCGCCGTGTCTCGGCCTCATATTTTCATTTCAGGCCTATATTTTTCGACCTGAAATAACAACCAATCGCTATACTTCGGGGCATTATCAAACAGCGCCTTTTGGTACACAGAGTGTCTTTTCCGCGTTTTTCAATGCGCTGTGTACCAACGAAAGCGATCCAGGCATGCCCAAAATCGTCCCTCCCCTCAGCGAAACGCAGATCCGCGCGATGGAGCCCCGCGCAACCCGCTACTCCGTCGCTGACGGCAATGGCCTCGTGCTCGAGGTCATGCCGACCGGCAACAAGGTCTGGCGCTTTCGCTATACGCTCGACGGCAAACGGCAGCCGCTGACCACCATTGGCGACTATCGGCGAATTTCGCTTCGAGTCGCGCGCGAACGGGCGCGCAAATACGCCGAGATGGTCGCGGCCGGCGTATCGCCGGCGGCAACCGCCCGCCGCGACCGCGGCGCCGAGAAACGCGTCGACCTTCTACGCGACGCGGCCGAGCTGTATATGTCGGCGGCCATGGCGAGCAAGTCCGACGAATATCAGCGCACCACACGACGCGCGCTCGATAAAGACGTGCTGCGGGCAATCGGCAGCAAGCCGATCGGCGCAGTGACCTCTGAGGACGTCCTCGCGATTTGCGAACGGATCAAGTTGCGCGGGTCGCCCAAAATGGCCCTGCATACGCGCAACGTGATCAGGCGGCTCTACGAATTCCTGATTGCCCGGCAACTCGCCACCCACAATCCTGCGACAACTGTTCCCGCGCGCTTCATCGCCACACCGGACAGCCGAACGCGCGTGCTCACCGCCGAGGAACTCGGCACGACATTGCGCGCGATCGATGCTTCGCGCGTCCGTCGGCCACTGAAGCTCGCTTTGCACCTTCTCGTACTGACGATGGTCCGCAAGTCCGAACTGATTGAAGCGACCTGGGCCGAGTTCGATCTGAAAGCGTCCCTGTGGAAAATTCCCGCCGCCCGAATGAAAAATGCCCGCGCACATGAAGTGTATTTGCCGCGCCAGGCGGTGGCGATGCTGCGCGAACTACGCGAAACGAAAAGCAGCCGAACCTTCGTGTTCCCCACCGTCAGAGGTGACGATCGCCCCATCGCAAAAAGTACCCTCAATCAGGCGGTGAAAGCGCTCGGACTCGATGTTGAGCATTTCGTTTTGCACGATTTCCGGCGTACCGCGGAAGCCCATTTGCTCGCGATGGATCAACCCGCAGATGTCATCGCGAGAGCGCTCGCACGCGCTTCAAAAGAGGCTGCGAACGAGCCGACGCGCGCGGACGACGCGGCCAACCAGCGCAACGTATTGCAACGATGGGCGGATTTCGTAGAAGCGCAGATCGCAGACGAGCCACAGAGTGAGAGCAATCGATCCCGGGCCGCCTCTTAGGCATTGGCCACCTTACGCTGCGCCAGGAGTGAGCGGTTCACTCGGGCTACGTTGCGGCCCAGGTTGGTACACAGTACATGCCATATATCCGTCAAACTCAATTCAGATAAGCATTTTTGTCGAATTCACTAGGTTATATTTTAGGTAAAAAAATACTCCGACAACCAACGCCCGACGGTTAGCGAACCCTTCCCGCAAAGAAGACCACCCTCAACTCCGCAACACGCGAACCCAATGACGCCAGAATGACACCTCTCCGCTTTCATCGGACATTTCGCAGTGCACACCTTCGCGCAAACGTTAGCGGTCCAGATCAATTCGTCTGACGCCATCCTGGCGGGCATGTGCGAGTGATCGACCGCGGATGCAGTCCGAATCCGACAAATCTCAGACCTCTGCGGCGCTTCGGCCACATCCTCTTTTGCAATGGCTTAGAGTCCCTACCGTGCGTGATCCCCCGCGCATGTAGTACCGTTTTTTGGCCGCCGATTTGGCGGCCTTTTTGTTGGTGCCCCAGGAACGCCTAAACTGCAAGCAAGGTTACGTGCTTGAGGGAGGCATCCATGACCGAGTCAATGCTGGCCATTTCGATGGCGACCATTCTCATCGTGTTCGGCACCGCGATACGCGCGACTCACATCAACCGCGATCGGCTTATCAGGTGGTTTGAGAAGCACAATATCCGCTGATGCGTGATGACGCTCGCGGTCATCGCTCCCCATCGCGCATCAGTGCCGCGAGCGCGTGAAGTCGTGCAGACGATGCCCGTGCATGCTGCGGATCAGACACTGTCGAAGGTGTTCACGCCGGTAGTGCGCGACGACGAATAACGATGCGATCAACAGCACCGAGAAACCCAGCGCGACGCCCATCATGGTCTCGTCCATGGCCACCTCGTATCGGTATGCCCCCGATACTTATCTTAGGTCGCGGCTGACGCTTTTAACAGGCGAGCGTCCAATTACCAGGACATTGATCCGGACCCACTGACCGCGCCAATCGGTACCGTGGAATCCAGGCGTTTAAAGCAATGCTTTCGCTCGCGAATCGCCTAAAATACAGCCATTCTCTGTAGCTGCGGTCACGACCTCGACGGAGGGTCCTATGACTGAATCGGTGATGGCTTATTTGCTCGGACCACTGGTCATGGCCGTGGTGGGCATAGCATTGTGGGTTTCTTCGCATCACCGTCGCGACGGCGGCGATCGTGGAGAGCGCCGGCAACGCTGGCTGGACACGCATCACGTGGACTGGATGCGTCATCGGCATTGACGCCGTGCGTAATCGGGCAGCAAACGGGCCCGTTACGTGAAACTACGCGTTGAGCCTCAAGCGGGCTTATTCGCGGCTGAGTACCCGTAACACGTCGCGGGCGAAGTCTTCGCCTGCCCGCTCCCAGTCGGGCGAACCAACCACAAAATCGACCGGATTTCTTTTGCCCTGAGCCTTACGAATTGCCGCGATGCTCAGCGCGAGTGCCCGCGCCTCGAGATACTGCGGATGCCCAGGCCCGAATGGGATGGATTGTTCGTCGTTCATAGCCAGGATGTCGGCCTGTTCCGCGCAAACTTTAGTACGCGTGACGCGAATTTCTGATATTCCCCGTAGATTGGTCCTACTAATGCGGCGTTGCCCTCGCCCGCGCTACCCGGACGCACGCTCGCGCTTGCGCCCGGCCACGACTCGAATCATGATGCGGCAGTGAAAAAGACCCCTGCACGCCACTTCGAGGAGCGCCATGAAGTACGACGAGACAAACCCTTTCGCTAGGATTTTGCGCGGCGAGCTACCGTGCATTAAGGTTGCCGAGAGTGACGCCACGCTGGCCTTCATGGACCTGATGCCGCAGGCAGATGGCCATGTGCTGGTGGTGCCGAAAGAAGGCGCGTCCGAGATATTCGAGCTCTCCGATGCGGCGACCGTTGAATGCATACGCATGACGCAGCGGATTGCCACCGCGGTTAGAAAGGCGCTCAAGCCGGATGGCGTGTTTATCGGGCAATTCAACGGTGCGGCAGCCGGCCAGACCGTCGCGCATGTGCATTTTCACGTCATCCCACGTTGGGAAGGTGTGCCATTACGCCTGCACGCTCGTGAGGTAGCGCCGCAAGCCACGCTGGAGGGGTTCGCGCAGCGTATCCGTGCCCAGCTCGCCAGTGGGAGCAACTGAGGCCCATACGCGCGGCTATAGAGAGCGCTGCGGCCGTCGGCGAGCCATAGGAGATCTACGCGGACTACAGCGCTTAGAGAGGACCGCTGCCGACATTCACGAAGAACTCAGAACGGCATCAATTGCGATGCAACAAACTGCGCAACGGATGGTGCCAGTCGATATGCCGCGGGTGGTCTCTCTGCGCGCGCTGGCGATGCTCCTGCCACAGTTCATCGGAGAACAGGAACGCGACTATCAGCAGCGGCACGATCAGAAACGCGCCTAGTACCAGGTGCTCCATCACAGCTCTCCTTTCGCCCATCCGTAATTGCATTGTAGGCGCACTTCTCGTGCCCAGCGTGCGCCGGCGCACTCACGGACACCTGTCCGCCGGTTGCGACAAACGGACGCCCTGCTCCTGCAAAACCCGCGCCACGCCTTATCCCGCGAACGTCAGGCTGCAACTGTTCACACGGCACTTCAAGAACTCCCACGACGCACACGGGACTAACCCTGGCTCGCTGGAATTCGCTGGCCGTACAGGTATCGCAGTTGTTTTCTTCCCGTCACGGTCAATCCGGCGCAATCTAAAACCAATAACTCTCAAGGGGGAATCTCATGACAATCGAACGCGATGCCAGGCTCACGTTAAGACCGCTCGAGCGTCACGATCTGCGCTTCGTCCATGAAGTGAACAACAATGCCAAGATCATGCGTTACTGGTTCGAAGAACCCTATGAAACGTTCTCGGAGCTTTCGCAGCTCTATGACCAGCACGTGCACGATCAGCGCGAACGGCGTTTCGTCGCCATCGATAACGACGGTGAAACGGTCGGCCTCGCGGAATTGATCGAACTCGACTACATCCACCGGCGGGGCGAATTCCAGATCATCATTGCCCCGCAGGCACAGGGCCGTGGCCATGCAACGGTTGCGACCCGGCTTGCCATTGACTACGCGTTTTCAGTGCTGAATCTGCGCAAGATCTATCTGATCGTCGACAAGTCGAACGCCGCCGCAATTCACGTGTACGAGAAATGCGGCTTCCGGCACGAAGCCGAATTGATCGAGGAGTTTTTCGGCAACGGGAAATACCACAATGCGTTGCGCATGTGCATGTTCCAGCACGAGTTCTTCGCTGCGAATCCGCGCCGTGACTGACCGCGATGGTCACGCACCCGTGGTTGAGCGAAGTGGCTAACGTGATGCAACTGAACGCGGTTCGCTTGCCGCGTCCAGCGATCTCGCGCCGCCGCGCCAAATCGTTACCGAGCCATCACGCGCTCGCTTTCTTCCATGTGGCGGCGAAAATTCCCGCCCCGATCAACAGGCTTCCCCCAACGCGGTTTACGACGCGCTGCACGCGCGCGCTGCGGATCGCCCGTCGGGCGACCGAGGCAAGCATTGCATAGCAAAGCGCGTTGAACGTACCGAGCAGCACGAACGTCGCTACAAAAGCGATGATCTGAGAGGTCGCCGCCGCATGGGGATCGATGAACTGCGGCACGAATGCGACAAAGAAAATGATGCTCTTGGGATTGAGCGCCGTCACCGCAAAGGCATGCGCGAAAATGCGGCTGGAGCGGGTCTCGACGATATTCGCGGCGTCTGTCACATCAGACGCCTCCATATCGCGCGTCGGGGAGCGCCACAACTTGATGCCAAGGTAGATCAGATAAGCCGCGCCAACCCATTTCAGCGCCGTAAACAGGGCCGCGGACGCAGCGAGAATCACGCCGAGGCCCAGCATGGATGCGGTCATCGACGTCAGGTCGCCGAGCGCGACGCCAGCGGTTGTCACCAGCGCAAAACGGCGGCCATGTCCCAGCGCATACGAAACAACGAGCAGTACCGTCGGGCCTGGGATCGCGACGAGGATTGCCGAAGCAATCGCAAAGGGCAGCCAGTGGGCAAGCGTCATAGGAGGATCTCCGAAAGTTGTCGGCTGATTTATCCATGAACTTTCGGCGAGTGCAAGCGACTTTTCGCCAGACAATCTTCATCACACCCGACATCGCCACGACAGACCTGGCACTCTTTTTGTCCTGCAATTAAACCGATACTTGTCTCATTTTCAATTATCTGGTGAATGACTTTGTGTGCGCCGCATCAAGTGTCCGGATTTTTCGTATTAAGACGCTTAATTATCGATGCTGGTTTACTCGTATATACCCCGCGGAGCATTGCCAGTTAAAGCCAGGCGCGTTCGGCGACATTAAGGAATCCATCGCGAAGCCCGCCTTTTTCATCATTTAGGACGTCGCATTACCCTGCGACAACCGGTGCGGCAATTCGCCGCTGTTGCAAGCGCACACAAGATGTGCTTGCTGCTGGCTCAAGTTCTTCTAAAGTGCAAGATGCGGGTATGACCTAGAAGTTAAATACATAGCTAACCTGAGTAATAACCCGCACGGAGGCAAATATGAAATCGAAAGTCGCTCTTCTTTTCGCCGTAACGGGATTGCTGGCCGCATCAGCGGTGCAGGCCCAGGACGCGATGGTCAAGCCGCAGCAAACCATCCAGTTCAAAGCGAATGCTTATGGCTGCCTGTCGAAGGATAAACTCGACGCCGCCGATCAGCACGCGCAGGCTGGCGAACAGCAGCAAATGCAGGAATTCTTCTCTGGCTATCAGTGCATCTCGACACCGGAGAATTCGAGTTTCCGCGTTGTGCGCGTCGTCGGACATGACGTGGAATTCGTCAATTCGGGCAATAGCGATACGGAAGGCCTCTGGGCTAACGATCGATTCATCAAGCAGTAAAGACTGTACCGCCAGGTTATAAAGCCTGGGCAGTCTGCTGCAATTCACGGCCCTTAAAAGGGGCCGTGTGGTGAGTTCGCGGAATTAAAGACACATTACGTCGTCCGTCGACGTAAATGGAAACGGCTAGGCACCGCGCCTAGCCGTTTTGTTTTTCTCCGCTCGCAGTGACCGATGTCGATCCGCATTGTGATCGATTCGCCTCATGCGCAAAACACCCACGTCGGTGAGCATAGCGTTTCATAGCGCTTTCCAGCATTCCGAATATCAATTCCGGTATGGCATGATCAAAGCCGCCGCATCAGGCAGACGGCTTTCGGCCACGCTATCGGGATAAACATGACACGCAGTCATTCGAACTGGTTTGTGCGCGGGCGACTCAAAACCCGGCAGCTGATGTTGCTGGCCGCAATGGAAGAGGAGGGCAACGTACGGCGCGCCGCCGATTCGCTCGGCATCACCCAGCCCGCCGCGTCGCGCCTTCTCAAGGAGCTGGAGGACATGCTGGGTGTCAGCCTGTTCGACCGCACCCCACACGGTATGCTCGCCACGATGTACGGGGAGGTGATGATCCGGCACGCGCGCATGGTGCTGTCAAACCTGAGTCACGCGCATGATGAAATATCGGCCTTGCGTGCTGGATTGACCGGCCAGGTGCGTATCGGCGTGATCGCCGCGGCCGCGGCGACGATGGTGCCGCGCGCTATCGCAAGCGTGAAAGAGCTTTACCCCCAGTTGCAGATCTGGCTGCAGGTGGAAACGTCCGACGTGATGCTCGAGCGGGTTGCAGAGGGCGAGCTCGACATCATGATTGGCCGGGTGCTCGAACGGCAGAATCCGCTCAAGACCGAGGTGCGCTACGAGCCGCTCGCCGATGAACCGCTGTGCGTCGTTGCGCGGACCGGCCATCCTCTCGAAAATGAGACAGGTTTGACGCTGCGCGATGTCGTGAACGCGAGTTGGGTGCTGCATCCGCCTGGTAGCGTGCTGCGCCACCGTTTTGACCTGATGTTTTCGCAGATTGGACTCAATCCGCCGCAAGACGTGGTCAATACGAACAATTTCCTGGCCATTTCGAGCCTGCTATTGCAAGGCGACATGCTGGCTGTCCTGCCGGACGAAGTGGCGCGTCAATACCAACAGTACGGCATGTTGCAACGGATGCCGGTGGATTTACCGTGCAGAATGGATACGTTCGGTATCATCACGCGCCAGTCGCAATTGCTGTCGCCGGCGGCGTCCGTGGTGCTGGAAGCCTTGCGCACAGCGGCCGCCGACGTGTATGGTGCGGCCTTCGACGCCACGGTGGCACGCTAAATGCTCTGTTATGGCTGAAAAAAGCAGCCAGGGCAGGCGTTCTCGTGCATGATCCGTCCTCGCCACCCCACGGCTGCAGTCCAGCCGGCGACGTTTCGCTGCCAGCTTTTTCTGGCACCACGTGCCGGCCCCGCAGCCCTGTGGAGGAGCGAGCGATGTACAAACAAAACGGTAGGCGGCAGCGAGCCGCCGATGATTCCTTTTCTGTGAGGTCCGCAAGCGCGGGCTCCTGGTGTGGCATGGCTCTGAAATCGACGATTTATAAGGCGGAACTGCAGATTGCCGACATGGATCGGCACTACTACGCCGATCACGCGCTGACTATTGCGCGCCATCCGTCGGAAACCGACGAACGCATGATGGTGCGCGTGGCGGCGTTCGCGCTGTTTGCACAGGAACGCCTCGAGTTCTGCAAAGGCCTGTCGGACATCGACGAGCCCGATCTCTGGCAAAAGGATCTGACCGGCGCTATCGAGACCTGGATCGAAGTCGGCCAGCCAGACGAGCGGCGCATCGCCAAGGCGAGCGGCCGCTCCAACGAGGTGGTGGTGATCGCCTACGGTGGCCGCACTTCCGAGATCTGGTGGCAGGGGGTGCGCAACAAGGTGGACCGGCTGCGCAATGTCACGGTCTGGACGCTCGGAGAGGAAGTCGGCGCCGCGCTCGGCAGGCTGGCCGAACGCACCATGCGCCTGCAGTGCACGGTGCAGGACGGCGCGGCCTGGCTCGGCAGCGCGGACTCAGATCCGGTGCCGATTGAATGGACTGTGTTGAAAGCGCCGGCAAACGCTTAAGAAGGGCGCGGTCAATCAGGCGCGCCCGGTCAGGCAGCACCCTCAGGCGGTCCCTTCAGTTCGACCATATTGCCTTCCGGATCGAACAGATACAGCGACGGCCCGAAACCATCGGCGCCATATCGCACGCCCAGTTCGCCGATACGTACGCCGCGCTCACTCAAATACGCCTTAAGCGCCTCGCCGTCGAACTTTTCCACGCGCAGGCATAGGTGATCCATATTTCGACCTTCACCCGGCGTGCCGCTATCGGGCCGGTCAATCGTGGCGCCGACCGTCAGCAGATCGATCAGCGAACGTCCCGCCCGCAACTGGATCAGCCCGATATCGCGCTGTTCTTTTTCGACGCTGCAACCGAGCACGTCACAGTAGAAGCGGGTGACCGTCTCGGGATCAGCGACCCGAATGACGACGTGGTCGATCTCGCGAATGTGAATCTTCATGAAAAACGCCCCTTGGCCGGTTCTCTAGCAATCAGTTCGAGTGTAGGAGAAAGGCGGCCTGCTGGGCGTATGCCCTTGTAATGCAGGAGCGGAGAATACGGGGCCGAATCAGCCGATGACAGGCAAAAAAAAGCCCGCTCTCAGGGAGCAGGCTGAATCCATATCAGGAGGAGACATGGAGGAGACAAGGCCTACTATACACACGGGGTTGGTGCGACGCAATAACTTTTTAAGGGAAAACCCGATAGGGTGGCGTTTTGTCGCAACAGATGCGGAACCGGTCCCAAAACCCCATCGCCACAAGGCCCGCGCAATGACAGAGCAAGAACCGGAGCGTAGTCTGACGCCATGCAAACTAAATTGGTGACCATCGAAACTGTCTCTTCGAGGACATCATGAACCACACCGTGACATCTGCCTGGACTACCGCCGCTGAACGCTGGGACGCCGTGACCCAACGCGACCCGCACGCCGACGGCGCCTTCTTCTACGGCGTCAAAACCACCGGCGTGTTCTGCCGCCCATCGTGCGCGTCGCGCCAGCCGCGTCGTGAAAACGTCGATTTCTTCCTTACGACAGACGCCGCACGCGCCGCCGGCTATCGCGATTGCAAGCGCTGTCAGCCAGGCCGTCTGCCGCGCGAGCTTGAGATCGTCAACCGCGCGTGCGCCGCGCTCGACGCCGATCCGCAACAGCGCCTCACGCTCACGCAGTTAAGCGATGCCGTGCACGTCAGCCCGTTTCATTTGCAGCGGCTCTTCAAGCGCGTGGTAGGGGTGTCGCCGCGGCAGTATCAGGCGGCCCAGCGCGGCGCCGCGCTACGCGATGCGCTCCAGCGCGGCACGGACGTCACGCGCGCCACCGTCGACGCCGGTTTCGGGTCGCCGTCTCGTATGTACGAAAGCGCGCCGGGAGAGCTGGGCATGGCGCCGTCGGCTTACCGCCGCAAAGGGGCGGGCTTGACCGTGCATTACGCCAGCGCGCCAACCTCGCTCGGATTCGTGCTGGTTGCCGCCACTGCCAAAGGTATCTGCAAGATCGGCTTCGGCGACGACCCCATCGCGCTTGCCAGCGAATTGCGCGGCGAGTTCGCCAACGCGGAACTGATCGAGGATGCGGAGCGGCTCGCGCCGTTTATCGCGCAAGTCGACGCCTATCTGCATGGCACGCGTCAGCGCTTCGATCTGCCGCTCGACATCGCCGCGACCGCGTTCCGCCAGCGCGTCTGGGACGCGCTGCGGCGCATTCCCTATGGCGAGACGCGCAGTTATTCGGACATCGCCGAGGCCGTCGGTTCGCCGCGCGCGGTGCGGGCCGTGGCAAGCGCCTGCGCGTCGAACCCGATCGCGCTGGCGATTCCCTGCCATCGGGTCGTGCAAAAGGGCGGGGCGCTCGCTGGTTATCGCTGGGGACTGCCCCGCAAGGCTGCGCTGCTGGATGCCGAGGCTCTGCATGCGGGCGTGGTTGAAGGTGTCGAAACAGGCGTCGGGGCGGCCATGAAAGCGAAGGCGACCCCGACAGCAAACACAAGCGCAACCAGCACCGCCGCCGGCAAACGCAAAGCCAAGCCCAACACCGCTGTCACCCCCAATCTGGACCACGCCGCGTGAGCACTGCCACCGACCTCGTCATCCTCGAGCTGCCCTTCAAGGCACCCTTCGACTGGCCGCGCATCCTTCGATTCTTCAATGGACGCGCTACTCCCGGCGTCGAAGCGGTCGAGGACGGCGCGTACCGTCGCGCCATCGATTGGGCCGGCGACAGCGGCACGCTAACCGTCCGTCCCCACCCGCGCAAACGATGTCTGATCGCCACCATCGAAGGTCCTGCCGGCCAGCACGCGGAGGCGTTGGGTGCACCGATTGCCCGGATGTTCGACCTGCACGCCGATCCAAAGGCGATCGCCGCGCATTTCGCCTCCGATCCGTGGCTCTCGCCTCTGATCGAAGCCGCGCCCGGCTTGCGCGTACCTGGCGCATGGTCGGCGTTCGAACTGGTGGTGCGCGCGATCGTCGGGCAACAGGTGAGTGTGAAGGCGGCCACGACGATCATCGGCCGGCTGGTGCAGCGCGCAGGTCTTCGTATCGAAGACCATCCGCACGAGCGCACCGCGTGGCGCTTTCCGACGCCGGCGGCCCTCGCCGCCGCGGACATGGCGCAGATCGGCATGCCGGGCAAGCGCGTGGCGGCGCTGCAAGGCTTTGCCGCAGCGGTAGCAAGCGGCGCGGTGCCGCTCGACAGTCATGCTGTCGACACCGCCACCTTACGCGCCGCGCTGCTGGCCTTACCCGGTATCGGGCCGTGGACCGTCGAATACGTGGCGATGCGCGCCTGGCGCGACGCCGACGCCTGGCCCGCCTGGGACCTGGTGCTGATGCAATCCATCGCGGCACGCGATCCGGCTCTGGTACGGCCCACCCAGCAACGGCTTCGTACCGACGCATGGCGGCCCTGGCGCGCATACGCAGCCATGCATCTGTGGAATGAAGTGGCGGACCGCGCGGGCGCGGCGCGCGGCGGCTAGCGCCACGCAAAGCAGGCGAGTGGGGCAAGCGCGCATCGCGCGGGCGCTTTGCGCGGCGTACAGTGGGCGGGACGACAGCAGCTCGCAGCACCTCGGCAAAAGCCGCTCGGGAGGCGCTCGAAGGGGCCTCAAGCAGGCCTCGTGACGAGATGTTAAAGTGCCCGCTACTGAAAATTCCGCCGGACGTTGTCGACCACACATAGCCTCACGTGAGCGGCGCATGGCGGCCGACAACGTCCGACTCGCATCAATGCCAAAGACAACACCTTCTCGCCCGACCGACCTGCTTTCGCACCGCCTGGCCTTGCTGGCTGCCGGCCCGCAGCGGGACGCGCTGACGACCGGCCTGCGTGGCATCGAAAGGGAAGCCTTGCGCGTCACGCACGACGGCCAGCTCGCCATGACGCCGCATCCGCGCGCGCTCGGCTCGGCGCTCACCCATCCGTCTCTGACCACTGATTACTCGGAAGCGCTGATCGAACTGATTACACCGGCAGAGCACGACGCCGCGATCACGCTCGAGAAGCTCGATGAGCTGCACCGTTTCGTCTACGCAAAGCTCGATGGCGAGATCCTGTGGAACAACTCGATGCCGGGCCTGTTGCCCGCCACTGACGACGGCATCCCGATCGCACAGTACGGTGCGTCGAACATCGGCAAGCTGAAGTACGTGTACCGGGTGGGCCTTGCGTTGCGCTACGGCCGCACGATGCAGACCATTGCCGGAATCCACTACAACTATTCGCTGAACGAAGAAGTGTGGCGCCTGCTGCACGCCGAACAGCAATCCACGGCGAGCGCGGTGGACTACCAGTCCGACCGTTACCTCGCGATGATCCGCAATTTCCGTCGCACCAACTGGCTGCTGATGTATCTGTTCGGCGCGTCGCCCGTGCTTGACCGGCGCTTTTTGCGCGATCGCAAACATACGCTGGAGACGTTCGACGCCGACACGCTGTATCGCCCGTATGCCACCAGCTTGCGGATGAGCGATCTCGGCTACTCGAACACCACCGCCCAGGCGGCGCTGCGGGCCGACTACGACACGCTGCCAGGCTACCTCGACGCGTTGGCAAAGGCGGTCAGCCAACCGTATCCACCGTACGAGAAAATCGGCACGCAGCGCGACGGCGAGTGGGTGCAGATCAACACCAACGTGTTGCAGATCGAAAACGAGTTTTACTCGACGATCCGCCCCAAACGCATCACGTATCCGGGCGAGCGTCCGCTGCACGCGCTTGCCGCGCGCGGCGTGCAATACGTCGAAGTGCGCTGCATGGATATCGATCCGTTCGAACCGACTGGCATTGCGCTCGAAACCGCGCGCTTTCTCGATGCCTACCTGCTGGTCTGCGCACTCGACGATAGTCCTTCGCTGCCTGCAGACGCTTACTGCGAAGCCAATCAGAACTTCGGACGCGTCACGATGGAAGGGCGCAAGCCCGGCCTCGAACTGACGCGCGACGGTCAGCAGGTCGCGATGCACGCATGGGCCGACGAACTGTTCGCGAAGATCGAGATCGCAGCGAAGGCGCTGGACGCGCTACACGGAAGCGATGCGCACGCACGTGCACTCGCCGCGCAGCGCGCGAAGCTCGCTGATGCGTCGCTAACGCCTTCCGCGCGCGTGTTGCAAACACTGCGCGACAGGAAACAGAGCTTCCTCGAGTTCGGTCTTGAACAAAGCGAAGCGCACGCGGCGTATTTCCGCTCGCGGCCGCTTGATGCGAAGGTCGAAAAAGCGTTCGGCGAGCTGGCCGTGAAGTCTTTGGAAGAGCAGGCGAAACTCGAGCGCGAAGAGGTCGGATCTTTCGACGCGTTCGTGGCGGCGTATCGCGCGTATACGTTGAATCGCTTTAGCGTTTGAGTTTGAGCCACGCGCACGCGCGAACGTATTCGCGCTCGTACGGACGAATGAAACGCCACCCGATTGCACGGGTCCAACCCTTACACTGAATGACAATCGGCGCGCGCTACGCGCATCCGGTCGTCTACACGCAGGGAGGAAGCAACGCGATGAAGAAAGCTCTGTTGGCAACATTGTGTGTTCTGGCCGCAGGCTGCACGACGCGCGGGCAGGTGAATCCCGACGTCATGCAGATCGCCACCACGCCGCTCACCTGTTCGAATACAAGCGAATGCAGCGTCTGGTGGCAACGCGCCCAGAGCTGGGTGAGCAGCCATTCCGCCTACAAGATCGAAGCCGCCACCGATTCGCTGATCCAGACCGCCGGCCCCGATGGCGGCAAACGCGCGCTCGCATATCAGATCACGAGGACGTCGAACAACGACGGCACCGCCACCATCGGCTTCGCGGCACATTGCGACAGCTCGTTGGGCTGCAAGCCGAATCCGTGGGAAGCGGGCGCCGATTTCAAGGAGTTCGTGAGAAGTGGAGCGCCGGTCAGCGTGCCACCGCAAGGCACCGGTGTGGCCACGCCGGCCAGTCAGCCGCTGGAGTCCGCGCCTGCGCAATCGGTGAGCACGCCGGGAGACGTGCCTGTGTCGCAGTAGGCAAACGGCGCCGTTCAAAGCCGTTCAATGGCGCTCAATGCCCCAGCGAAGGACCCGCGCCCTTGCGCGGCTTCGTAATCCACACCAGCCCGGCTAGCACGATGAAGGCGGCGCACGAGATGCGGAAGAAATCGTTGGTGGCCATCATGTACGCCTGCTGCGTCACGATCTGATTCAATTGCGCAGATAAGCCTTGGCCGGCAAAGCCGAGGCTCGTGAGTGAATCGCTATAGGTGGTCGTATTCGGAGCGTAAGTACTTACCGATTCCGTCAGGATCGCGTGATGGTAGATCGTGTCGTTTTCCCAGTACGTTGTGCTAACCGCGGTGCCGATTGCGCCCGACAAGGTACGGAAGAAATTCGACAGGCCCGAGGCGCTCGCCAGACGCTCATCGGACACGCTCGATAGCGTGATCGTGGTCATCGGCACGAAGAAACAGGCGACACCAATACCTTGCACCAGCCGCGGCAAGATCACATGACTGAACGGCACGTCGAGCGTGAAGGTCGAGTTCCAGAACGAGACGAACGCGAATACGACAAACGCGAAGCTCGCCACCATCCGCAGATTGAGACGGTGCATGTTGCGGCCGATCATTGGCGATAGCACGAGCGCCAGCAAGCCGACCGGCGCGGTGGCCAGACCTGCGATGCCTGCTGTGTAGCCCATCACCGTCTGCAACCAGAGCGGGAAGATCACCACCGAACCGAAGAACGCCATGAAACCGAACGAGATGATCAGCACGCCGAGCGCGAAGTTGCGGTCCTTGAAGAGCGACAGGTCGATCACCGGCTCCTTCTCGGTCGTCTCCCAGACCAGCATGAAGGCAATCGAAATCACCGCAATGATCGCCAGCGCCACAATGAAGGTGGAGTTGAACCAGTCGCGGTCCTTGCCGAGGTCGAGCATCATCTGTAAGCACGACACACCGGTTACCAGCAGAGCGAGGCCTACTGCATCGATACGCTGCTTCGTCGTTTTCGTCTCACGGCCGCGCAGCAGCACGAACGCGCACGCCGCCGAAAACAGGCCAATCGGCACGTTGATGTAGAAGATCCACGGCCACGTATAGTTATCGGTGATCCAGCCGCCCATCACCGGCCCGAAGATCGGGGCGACGATCACGGTCATCGCCCACAGGCCGAGCGCGAGGCCGCGCTTCTCCGGTGGATACGAGCGCATCAGGATGGTCTGCGAGAGCGGCACCATCGGTCCGGAGACCAGTCCCTGAAGCAGCCGGAAGGCGATCAGCGATTCAAAGTTCTGCGCAAAGCCGCACAAGGCCGAAGCGATCGAGAACAGCAGCACCGAGAGCGTGAACAGGCGCACCTCGCCCACCCGACGCGCGAGCCAACCGGTCAACGGCACCGCGATCGCCGAGGCGACCGAATACGAGGAAATCACCCAGGTGCCCTGGCTGGTGGCAACGCCCAGACTTCCGGAGATGGTCGGCACGGCGACGTTGGCGATCGAGGTGTCGAGCACTTCCATGAACGTGCCGAGCGCGAGACCAAGAGTGAGCAACGCCAGCGTGCCGCCGGCTAGCGGTGCCGGTTCAGCGGCGGGTGGGGCAACTGCGGGAGCCGTAGCGGCCATGATCGAATCTCCTGTCGGCCGAAGTTGGCGCTTTTGCGCTTACTCCGATCCCATGCAAAGCTGCCGGGGACAAAAAGCTTGACTAAGCATGCATATTTCACCGCCATACGCGGTGCCATAGATGTTTTGTCACTTTCTGCCCAGACAGATACCTGCTTAAACATCGACGCGTGAAAAAACGCGTCTCGTGGCTACATCGTGGCTTCTTGCCCGGCTACTTGCTGTCTTCCGGCGACGGTGAATTGCCTGCTCCAGGGCAGGCCATGAATCCGTCATCGGTCCCGCTCCCCGAGCCGTTCTTGATCAGACGGCCGAGCAACGTCGTCAGCGTCGCAATATCTTCAGCGGTAAAACCTTGCAACTGTTCGTTCAGCACCGCGGCACCCACACGCGGCAACTGCCGGGCGACTTCCCGACCTTGCGGCGTCAGTTCGAGCTTGACCATGCGGCGGTCGGCATCGCTGCGCGTGCGGACGATAAAGCCTTTCTTTTCAAGGCGATCAAGCATGCGCGTCATCGAACCGCTGTCGTACGACATGGCGCGCGACAGCTCATACGGCGTATGGGCCCGCTCGCACGACAGCATCAGGATCACACCGATCTGCTGCGCGGTAAGGCCCAACGGCTTGACCGCCCGATCCATCCGTTCGACCAGCACATTGCGCGCTTTCGACAGGTAATAGCCAAGACTCGATTCGAGGTGAATCTCGTCCGCGTTATAGGGACCGTCGGTCATCGAAAACTCGCTTTGGAAACATCAGGAAGCAGACCGGATTTTAGCTGCCTAAGCAGACAAGTCAATCTGAAAATTCGCTTCATCATGCGGGTGAAAAAACAACACGGCATGCTGACGTGCAGCAAAGTATCTTGAAATTTAATTGCATAGTCAATATTATTACAGGCAACGAGTTACGCGCGATTCGCGCCACCCGAGACCATGTTCTGACCGCTTTGCCGCGCACCCTACCTTGGCGGTGCGCAGAGGATCCCCGTCATGCTGTACCTGAAAAACACCCTGAGCAGCCTGAGCCGCTCGCTTCACGACTCCGCAGTGCAGAGCTTTCAAGGCCCGTACCGCTGGTGGAAACTCGCGCTCTACGTGGTGATGTTCGTGTTGCCGGGGGGATCGCTCGGGGTGTTGTTCTTTGCGTGGATCGATCGTCGCCGCAACGGCCACCCCGCCCAGCCGGCCAAACAGTCGCCGGCGCTGCCAGGCCTCACGGGCGCACAGCCCTGCCGTAACGGCACGTAACCGTCTCCGCAGGACCGGTTACACACCCACCGCGCGTCGAGCATTACTCTTTCAATTTTCTGCGTCATCGGCATCGCGTACGCTACCATTCCGGATCGTCGCGATGTCCCGTCTCGCTTTGTCATCCGGGCATTCCGCCCGCCGACCTTCCCGGGATCCCGTTGTCACCTAGGAACGCGCCTCGGCCGAATCGACAGGAATTGATTGCATGCAGTTTGACCGAAGCTCGCACGCGCGGGCCGTTGCTCCGCGCGCCCTGACTCTCGCAGTTGCCGCTGCACTCGCCGCGCTGGTGACAGGCTGCGCGGTGGGCCCCGACTATAAGACGCCCACCACCGACGTGCCCGCATCCTATAAGGAAGCGGCGCCCGGCTGGAAGGTTGCGCAACCTTCCGATCAGCACGACCGCGGTCAATGGTGGGCCATCTACGACGACGCGGAACTGAACGCCCTCGAAGACAAGCTGAATACCTCGAACCAGACCGTCGCCCAATATGCCGCCGCTTACCGGCAGGCCCGCGCACTGGTCGGTGAAGCCCGCGCCGCGTATTTCCCGGTGATCAGCGGCTCGGCTGGCCTGACCCGCTCGGGCAATGGCTCGGCAGCGGGCTCGACCTCGGGGACGCGCTCGAGCGTCAGCAACAGCTACAACCTGTCACTCGACGCGAGCTGGGAGCCGGACCTGTGGGGCAAGGTGAGCCGCACCGTCAGCGCGCAGGAAGCCGGCCAGCAGGGCGCCGCCGCCACGCTCGCCAATGCGCGGCTGTCCGCGCAGGGCACATTGGCGCAGACCTATTTCTCGCTGCGCGAGCTCGATGCAATGCAGAAGCTGCTCGACGACACGGTTGTCGCTTACGAGAAATCGCTCAAGCTCACGCAGAACCAGTACGCGCAGGGCGTCGCCGCACGCTCGGACGTGATTCAGGCACAGGCGCAACTGCAATCGGCGCAGGCCGCCGCGATCGACAATGGCATCGCACGCGCTGAAGACGAACACGCGATTGCGGTGCTGGTCGGCCAGCCCGCCTCGACCTTCTCGATTCCGCCTGTGCCGCTCACCGCAACGCCGCCGTCCGTGCCCGCGCAGATGCCGTCCGCGCTGCTCGAACGCCGACCCGACATCGCGGCGGCCGAGCGCGCCGCCAAGGCCGCCAACGAACAGATCGGCGTGGCGATCTCCGCGTTCTTCCCGTCGCTGACGCTATCCGCGAGCGGCGGCTTCGAGAGTTCCGTGCTGTCGCAATTGCTCACCGCGCCAGCGCGCTTCTGGACGCTCGGCCCGCAACTTGCCGGCACGATCTTCGATGGTGGCTTGCGCTCGGCGCAGACCGAAGCGGCCCGCGCCGCCTACGACGAGGACGTCGCGGTCTACCGTCAAACGGTGCTGGCAGCATTTCAGGACGTCGAGGACAACCTCGCATCGCAGCGCATTCTGGAGCAGGAAATCGGCGTGCAGCAGCAAGCCGTCATTTCGGCCCAGCAAGCGCTGGCTATCGTCACGAACCAGTACAAGTCGGGCACCGTGGCATACCTGAGCGTGCTGACCGCGCAGACCACCGCCTTCACCGCTGAGCAGAAACTGGCCACGCTGTCGGGAGAGCGGATGGTGTCGTCGGTGGGTCTGGTGAAGGCCCTTGGCGGCGGCTGGGATGTATCGCAGATGGCGAGAGAAACCGGCACCGTGGCGCCGCCGGATGCTGCTTCCGCAATCTCAACGCCTTCGACGGCTGTCAGAAGCGACTAGGAACGCAACCGCGTCGGATTGGCAGCAGACAAACCGCATTTACACAGAAGGGGTATGGCCGTCACGCGGCCATACCCCTTTCGCATTTCTCCACCACGAGCGCCAGTGCCGCACGTAGCGCGCAGTGCCGCGATCAGTGCACGAAGGTCAACGCTACCGTATCCGGACCGCTCGGCCGCCCGAGCAGATTCAGCAGGCCCGCAAGGTTGTCGCGCGCTTCGGGAGCGGCGCTCGCCGTGCCGTTAAACGATGACACACCGCCCCCCACCATGCCGTGGCCCTTCAGCGTCAATGGACCCTTAAGCGTCGAGAGATCGATGGTCGAGCTGTTGCCTTGCGCCTGAATCACCACCTGGTACGAACCAAGCGGCTTGACCAGCGACACCCGCGAACTGGCATCGTTCAGCGTAACCGTCAGTTGTCCGAACGCTTCCTGGCCGAAGCTGCGCCAGTCGCTCCACGCAAGCCGCACTTCGCCTTGCAGATCGAGCGTGTTGAACGGTGCGCCGAGGCCCTTGAGCAACGTCGCCGGCACGGCGATCGAACCTTGCGACACCACGGCGCCGCGACGGGTAGCGTCGACGGTGACAGGAACGGGCATCGCTTCGCTTTGCAGCATCGTCATCTGCACACGGCCGGTGAAGAGCGGCCAGAAGGCGGTGTGCCATTCGATCCGGCCCGGAAGAAGCGTCGCCGAGCTGGTATCCGATCCAGCGGCCAGCATCAGCGTGGCCGAACCATTCCAGAGCGAGCCGGCGGGATCGACCAGATTGACGTGACCGCCGCTCGCCTTCGTGAACTGCGGCGTGATCCATGCCGCAGGCAACAGCACCAGCAAAACCGTACCGCTCGACAACACCGCGACCAGCAGCCACGGCAGGGCAGCGCGCAGGCGCCGCATCCAGAAATTCATGCGAGATCCTGTGGCTGCACCGTCATTTGGCGGTCGATGGCTGCAGCGACGCCGTCAGGTCGACCTGTCCATCATCCTTGAGCGCGGTGATGTGGGCTTCGGCAATCTGCACCTTGAACTGCTTGCGCACATCGTCGACCCAGGCAGTCCACGCAGGAAACGACGCGTTCTTCAACTGGACCTGCACAGCGTTGCCCATCAACTGCACTTGCAGCGGCACGAGACCGTGTTCGGTAAGCGAAGCGGTGAGCGCATCCTTGAGGGCGCCGCCAGTGGGCGCCACGCCCTGAGCAGCGGACGACAGGCTGCGCGCTTCATCGGCTTGCGCCGTCATCTGCGCGAGCTGACGCTGTATCGCCGGCAGGCTCTCGCGTAAATGCGCGCGGCCGTCGAGGGCAGGGGCCAACAGGATCGACCACGCAATCACCACACCGAGGGCCACGCCACCCCATAGCAGCAGCGTTTTCTCGCGCTCGGTACGTCCGTCCCAGAATCCGGCCCACGTTTGAGCAAGTTCCGCTTTCATTGTCCGCTCCTGATGGTCCACTTGCCGGTATTGCTATCGATCGCGCCGGACAACCCGTTGATTGACAGACGTTGCGCGAGGCCAGGATCCACTTTGACTTCCGGTTTGAACGTCACGTCCAGCCGACGCTCGTGATAGTCCAGCGCCGCGATGCCGTTGACCGGCAACGGTCCGAGCGAGCGCGCGAATCCGGAGGCAAGCGACAGGAAGTCGTCCGGCGACAGCTCACCCGCCGCCACGCGCAACTGCTGCATCTGGCGCGACATCTGATCGGGCGCATCGAGCACGACGGTGGTCTTCGGGAAAGTGTTGAGCAGCACCTCGGTCATCTGCGCGTTGATCGCATCGCGCTGATGCGCGAGCACCATCCACTGCACGTTGACGCCGATGATCGCGACCACCAGCGCGGCAACCGCCAACACGATCGGAAAACGCAGACGCCGTAACGTGGCGCGATCGAGCCGCCAAGGCTGCGAAGCGAACTCGAACTGACACAGATCGAAACGGCATTCGAGTGCGCGGCGCGCGAGCTTCTCGAACGGCAACGGTTGTGCGCCCTGCACCTGGCCGGCGAGTTTCGCCTGCGCGCCCGAACCCATGCCCGGCTCGTTACCCGGCACCTCGGTGAGCTGATAAAGCGTGACCGGCGCGGCGCCCGAGAGCGCCTCGAGAGTACTGTTGACAGCCGTCGCCGGCAACGCGAGCCCCTCGCCCTGGCGACCGCGCGCAATCGCCAGTTCCACACGAGTGGTGCTGGACTCCGGCGCCGCCTCGAGCAGCAGGGCGGGCGCAGTGGAGACGACGGCGCCGAGCACGGCCGCGACGACTGGCGCGGGCGGCTCGATTGGCAGACCAGCCGCGAGCTTGGCCGCTGCCCCGGGTTTCAACGTCGCCGAGGCTGCTTCGGCCTCGGCTTCAGCGAGCGCGGCGGCGGTTTCAGTGGCAGCGACGGTGACCGCAGCCGACGGCAGACAACGCGTAACCGGCACGGCACGCACGCTGCGATGACCGGCTGCAGCGAAAGCTTCGCAGATGAAGCGGAACCAGCCGCGATCGATGATGGCGAGCAGATGCCGGCCTTTGCCGAGCGGTTGCGGATCGAGCGCGATATGACAGGTTTGCGGATCCTGGATCAGTTGATCTTCGACGATGTTTGGCAATGCCTGACGCAGACGCGGTCCCTTCAGCGGGGGCAGGGTAGCGGGCATCATCAGGAGGTCGCGGGCCGCGACCATCAGGACCGTCGACGAGGTACGCGGCAGCAGCGCGAGCGAGGCCCGACCGGCGCGCTGCGTGCGGCCCGACTTGTCGAGCAACACGAACGGCAGCTCCGGCAGTTGCCATTCCTGCGATGGCACCGCCGGGTCACGCGGCGGCAGAAGGACGATCAGTGTGCTCAAAGGCCACTCTCTCCGGGAAAAGCGTTATTCATAGTTGATCCTGCACGCTCACGATGCGGGTGGTGTGCGTGAGCGCATCGCGATAGACGAGGGTCGTACGATCCACTTCCGCGCGTTCATGATCGACTCGGCCGTGGATAAAAAAGTAACTGGTGTTGACGTCGTAGAGACTGGGGTCGATCGACAGTTGCGGGACACCCGCACCCTGCAAGGCCAACTGTACATCGCCGACGTTATGAAAGAACACGGTTTGGCGGCGCGCAACGAACGCCTGCGCATTGGACAGGCTCATACCCTCGATGACAGCGGCGACGACTTCGGCCGGCGCGGTATTCATGTTGACTGCGGTAGTGGTGGGCAGATACGTCACGAAGGGACGCAGACGCGCGACCATGTCGGGGGAGAAGCCAGGCACATCGAGCAGCGAATCGACGCCCGTCATCTGCAGGGGCACGACAGAGGGATTGTCTGCGTCGTCGCTGATACCGGGTTTATCGGTGAAGTTATTGCCGCCGACGGCGCCGCCTACGACGGCCGGCGCTGTGTAGCCGCTGGTCAGGGCGGTCGTCTGGAAGCGCGTCGCGGAATGGGCGAGGCTGTTGCGAACCTGCACCGCGGCATTTTGTGCGACCGAGCCGTTGAGGCCGAGCAGGCTGAGCAAACGCTGGAAGGCCTGGATTTGCGACACGTTCAATTGCAGCATGCCAGGCGCTGGGCTTGAGACCAGGTTTCGCAGATTGAAGCGGGATTGGGCGTCTTCTATCGAGCCTGATAAGTACGTGTCGGCGCCTTCGGCGGCGCGGACTTCGCCTATTTGGCCGAGGAAGTCAGAGAGGCGTGTTTTGGCTATGGGGACGCTCCAGACCCCGCCCAGGTAGGTTATTCCTGCGGAGGTGTCGCCTTCTGATCTCAGGATCAGGCGGGTCCAGTCGAGGGCGCCTCTTGATATCCATTGGGCCTGGGATAGCAGGCGCTGGTTTTCTATCCTGCGGATTTGTACTTGCTGGCGCCAGAGGATGCCTGAGACAAGGATTGCTGATAGGGCTACTACTAGTAATGCTGTGATTATGGCTACGCCGGTTTGCGCCTTTCTGTTTGCCTTGTTTGCCTGCGCAGCGCTTGTCCGTGTTCTTGCGGGGTTGGCCTTTCCTTGCTTTGCTCTCGATCTATTAGCGTCGCCCCTGTGCGGGGCAGCACTTACTTTCTTTGCCGCCGCAAAGAAAGTAAGCAAAGAAAGCGGGCTCACACCGCCAGCTTGTAGGTGTCCCCGTCTGTCCATAACCCGGAGTGGTCCGCGCACGAAATGAGCCCCCGCACTCTCACCCTCCGTGACAAAGGACTCATTCATCCCGCCCACGCACTTTGTGCGTGACGGTTGGGCACAACCATTGGTGGGTTGCTGGGCGCGCGACGCGGACGCAAGTGCCACTGCGGCTTGAGCGGGGGGCTGAACCCGGCGGCGGGGCGCGAAGCGCGACGCTGGAACGGATGACTGCCTTGTCACTAACGAGGAGGGTGCGAGGGATGATTGCGTGCGCGCACCACTCCGGGTTATGGACAGAGGGGGACACTTATAAGCTGGCGGGGTGAGCGGCTTTCTTTTGCCTACTTTTCTTTGCCGCTGCAAAGAAAAGTAGGTGCTGCCCCGCACAGGGGCGACGCTAATAGACCAAAAGCAAATCAAGGAAAGGCCAAAACAAACAAAACCAGAACAGAGAGCAAACACCCCCCCAGCCTGCGCAGCAGAAAAAGAAAGCACGAACCCCGACGGTAGCAAACCCAAACCCACTTCATCACTCTCCGACGAGAAAAACCCGCGTAACCGGCCGCGCCAGCGAAGTCGCCCCAATCACAACCTCAAGCCCCGTCACCGACCGCGGCAGCGGCGCACTCCCCAACTGGGGAACCTTGAGATTGTTATCGTTCTCGGCAATCGCCGCCTGCACATCGCTCATCTGCGTAGTCCAGCCAACCTTTGGCACAAACAGCCGCGCACCGATCGAGCCAACTCCCCCCATCAATGGCACCGCACTCCATCCGTCGCCTTCGCCACTCCGCAAAGCCCCTCGCAACTCCCCCATCGTGCCCAGCGGCGGCGATGCATATCGCGTCACCCGGCCCTCCGTCACCCGGTACCGCACCACCTGCAAGCGCGGCGCCGTATCCGGCATGTCGAATTCGCGCACGATCTGCAACACGTTCCCGCTCACCGACACCGCGGCGGCCCCCGACTCGTCATCCGTCGCGGCATGCCGCACATCAATTCGCATCTGGTCGAACAACTGTGCGAACACGCGTTCGTCTTCCATCGCGCTCGTGATCGTCTGCCGTCCGCGGATGATCTGATCCAGTCCGCGCCACGACAACACCGCAATCACCGCCAGAATCGCAATCGCGACCAGCAGCTCGATCAGCGTAAAACCACGCGCGGTCCGGCGACCGCGGCGCTCAGAGCGAACGGTTCGTTTCATTCGCCACCACCGTCACCATCTGGGCAAGATTGCCGGCGCGGCCCGGTGTCGTTACCGCCACCTCCACCCGGCGAAACACCGGATTCGGCGTCGCCGTCACGCGTTCCGTACAAAGCAGCTGCAAATTGCCCTGCGAACAGTCGTAACTGGTCGATCCCACATCCGGCCAACTATGTGCAAGCTTCAACTGCGCCAGCATGTTGTCCGCACTCCAACCGGCCAGCAGACGCTGATGCAGCTCCACCTCGCTGTTCGCCAGATTGCCCACCGCACGCATCGAGGCAGCGAGAGCCACCGCGATAATCGCCAGCGCCACCAGCACTTCAATCATCGTAAAGCCGCCCTGTGACTTCCGATGCATCGGAGCACACCCGACATCCCTCATCCGGCCGCTCATCTCAACGCACCTCATAGCGGCCATTGCCCATTCCCACGATCCGCGCCTGACCGACAGCGGAAAACAGCGTGATCTGCACCGGCGCGTCGATGCTCTCCGTGCCGAACACCAGCCGCGACGGATGCACGTCCGAACCCGGATAGTCGATTGACACGCTCGTCACGCCGCCTTCCCAGCGACGCGCACCCAGCAGATCGTCACGCAAAGGACGCCAGCCGTCGTCGGTGTGCATATCGAAGCGAAAGCCGCCATCGAACGGCTGCCACGCAATCGGCCGGGCCCGCACCTGCGCTTCGTCGCCGGCCGATTCAAACAGCAACGCCAGGCGTTGCGCTTCTTCATTCAGATCCGTGCGTGGATTGCGCGTCACCGCGAGCGACGCCAGCGACACCAGCAGCCCGGCAATCACCAGCACCACCAGCATCTCCAGCAACGTAAAGCCAATCTGCCGGCTCGCACGCCGACGTCCGTCCGGCGTGGCCGCGACGGTTTGCTGCCAGGCGTCGTGAGACGCCGCGTACGACACCTTCGCCAGATGCGCCGGGGCAACACGAGACTTGCAAGCGGACAGAGACATGGTGCCGGCGATAAGCGAGAGTGCGCGCAATAAACTCAACCGGTCATTCCCACGAGCCTATGTCGGCGTCGTTACCTTCGCCACCCGGTTTGCCGTCGGCGCCGTAACTGAACACGTCGATTTCACCGTGCACGCCCGGATTCAGATACTGATACCCATTGCCCCACGGATCGTTCGGCAGACGCTCGAGGTAACCACCGTCCTTCCAGTTGTTCGGGACCGGATCGGTCGAGGGCTTTTCAATCAATGCACGCAGCCCCTGGTCCTGAGTCGGGTAGCGGCCATTGTCGAGACGGTACAGCTTCAACGCCTGCATGATCGTGCCGATGTCCTGCTTCGCAGCGACGCGCCGCGCTTCATCTGGCCGGCTCATGATCTTCGGGACGATCAGCGCGGCCAGGATGCCGAGAATCGCGATCACCACCATGATTTCGATCAGCGTGAAACCACGCTGACGACGGTTGCGCAGACCCGCGATTTCAGTGCGGCGAGTGGTCCACATTTGCATAGCTTGCTACCTCTTTTCAGGAAGATTTTCGTGTCGGGCGAGTGTTGCGCCAGCCAGGATCAGCGTGCGATTTAACACTCCCGTTCTGTCATTTTAATGTCATGCAGTTGAAGGGTTGCGAGAAAACGCCGGGCCGTCCCAGGTTTCTCGTTCCCCCTCCAGGCAGGGGCACTTTCCCCCAACGCAAATTTCACAATAGTCCGTACAATGATGCGCATGAACGCCATCCAAATTCGCCTTCTGTCGCTCGCACTGTTCGCCGTGTTCTGCGCGACGCTCACTTACTGGGTCGTCACGCTCACCGCGCTGCGAGGCGGCCCGTTGCCCGCTGCCGCCGTGAACCCGCCGGTCTCGGTCGACCAGGCGGCCACGCTGTTCGGCGGCCAACTGCAGCGCAGCGCCAACCAGGACGTGCGCCTGTTCGGTATCCTCTCGCTTCAGGAAGGCGGCGCCGCCATCCTCAGCGCGGGTGGCGAACCGCCGCGGGCCGTCTCGCTCGGCAGCGCCATCATGCAAGGCGCCAAGCTCTACGAAGTGCGCCCCCGTTCGATCATCATCGACCGCAACGGTGTGCGCTCCGAAGTGTTCCTGCCTGCCAATCCCGCCGGCCCCACCATCTACGTGCGCTAGGCAAACCCGCCGCCAGCCACTTCGCAAGCATCGAGCGCGCGTCCATCGTGGCCGCGCGCCTGAAGGCTTCATTGCACCAGGTTGTTCAACTCGATGATCGGCAGCATCACCGCCAGCACGATCACCAGCACCACGCCCCCCATCGCGAGAATCAGCAACGGCTCGAGCAGGCTCGTCAGGAACATCGTGCGCCGCTCGAGTTCGTTGGATTCGCCTTCAGCCGCGCGATCGAGCATCGTCGTCACGTCGCCGGTCGCTTCGCCTGAACGGATCAGGTGCACCAGCACCGGCGGAAACGTCTTCGTATTACCCAGTGCACGCGACAGCGATGTCCCTTCACGCACGCGCACAATCGCGTCGTCGATGTTGTCGCGCATGGCGCGGTTGCTGAGCGTTTCGCTTGCCGCCTGCAGCGCGCGCAGAATCGGCACACCCGCTGCGGTCAGAATGCCGAGCGTGCTGGCAAAGCGCACGGTGTTGTAGCCGCGTACCAGCTTGCCGAGCAGCGGGGCGGTCAGCAGCCAGCGGTCGAAGGCGAGACGCGGGCCGGGCTGCGCCAGAATCGACCGCACGATATACGCCACCAGCACGACCGCGATCAGCACCGCCCACCACCATTTCCGCACGAAGCCGGAGAGCGCCATCATCATGATGGTCAGCACCGGCAACTGCTGCTTGGTGCTCGCAAACACGTTGACGACCTGCGGCACGACATAGCTCAACAGGAACGTGACGATGCCGAAAGCGATGATCGTGACGATGGTCGGATACGTGAAGGCCAGCACGATCTTCTGCTTGAGCGCGTTACGTTGCTCGATATAGTCGGCAAGACGCGACAGCACGAGACCCAGCTTGCCGGTATGTTCGCCGGCGGCCACGAGTGCACGGTAGATCTCGGGAAAATCTTTCGGATGCTGGTGCAGTGCATTGGCGAGCGAATGGCCGCCAAGCACTTCCGCGCGAATCGACGCCATCAGCTCGCGGATGTAGTCGCGCTCCGACTGTTCGGTCAGCACACCGAGCGCTTCGTCGAGCGGTAAGCCGGCGATCAGCAAGCTGGCAAGCTGACGCGTGAGAATGGCCTGCTCGCGTTGCGACAGACGGCGCCCCAACGAGAGCCGCTGATTGCGCTCGCCGCGCGTGCGGGTCGAGGCTGGCTCGACGATCAGCGGCGTAAGCCCCTGGCCGCGCAGATGCGTGCGGGCGCCGCGCGCGCTATCCGCGTCGAGTACGCCTTTCTGCGCCTTGCCCGTCGCATCGATCGCTTCGAAACGAAATGCCGGCATGGGGTTATGCTCCGCCCGTCACGCGGATCACTTCTTCGAGCGAGGTCAGGCCGGAAGCGAGCCAGCGGTCGGCGTCCTCGCGCAGCGTCCGCATGCCCTGGGCACGACCCGCCGCGAGGATCTCCGAATCGGCCGCGTTACGGTGGACCAGCGTGCGGATCGCATCGTCGATCAACAGCAACTCGTACACACCGCGCCGTCCTGCGTAACCGGAGTGGCCGCACTTCTCGCAACCCACCGGATGCCACTGCATGCGCCCGTCCGCGTCGGGGCGCTCTTCGCGGCACACAGGACAGAGCCTGCGCACCAGACGTTGCGCCAGCACGCCGAGCAGCGACGAAGCCAGCAGGTAAGGCTCGACACCCATGTCGGTCAAACGCGTTACGGCGGAGGCCGCGTCGTTGGTGTGCAGCGTCGCCAGCACCAGGTGACCGGTGAGGGAAGCCTGCACAGCAATCTGCGCGGTCTCGAGATCGCGGATTTCACCAATCATGATGATGTCCGGATCCTGCCGCAGAATCGAGCGCAGCGCCCGCGCGAAAGTCATACCGATCCGCTCGTTGACCTGAGTCTGGCCGATGCCCGACAGGTCATATTCGATCGGGTCTTCGACCGTCATGATGTTGGTCGTCGCCGTCTCGAGCCGCGACATCGACGCGTAGAGCGTCGTTGTCTTGCCTGAGCCGGTCGGCCCGGTCACCAGCACGATGCCGTGCGGGCGGCCGATCAGCTTGTCGAACTTGACCAACGTGTCCGCGCCCATGCCGAGCGCTTCCAGATTCAGACGCGACGCGTCTTTCTCGAGCAGACGCAACACCGCGCGCTCGCCGTGCCCGGTCGGCAACGTCGAAACCCGCACATCGACCGGGCGGCCACCCACGCGCAGCGTGATCCGGCCATCCTGCGGCAAGCGCTTTTCGGCGATATCGAGCTGCGCCATGATCTTGATCCGCGAGATCAACGCGCCGTGCAGCGCCTTCTTCGGCCGCACGACGTCGCGCAGCGTACCGTCGACGCGAAAGCGCACCACCGAGGCATTCTCGAACGGCTCGATGTGAATATCCGAAGCCTGTTCTCGCGCCGCCTGGGTGAGAAGGGCGTTGATCATGCGGATGATCGGCGCATCGTCTTCCGATTCGAGCAGATCCTCGACCTCCGGGATCTCCTGCATCAGACGCGACAGATCGACTTCACCTTCCACTTCGCCCACCACCTGGGCTGCACTGCCATCGTGGCGTGCATAGGCCTGGTTGATTGCCAGCGCGAGTTCGTCAGCGGGCAAACGCACTACCGTGAGAGCGCCGAAATTACGCGCGACCTCGGCGAGCGCAGCATCGCTCGTGCGTTCACTGATCCAGACTTCGAGGCTGTCGGCGTGCTGATGCGCAACCAGAATCTGGCCACTGCGCGCGAAGCCATAGGGCACGAGCCGTGCGGCGACTGCCGATGACGCGCCGCGCTCGGCAGGCTCCACCGCCAATGCGGGCGTCGTCGCGGCACCGGCCCGGGTCGCTGCCGAAGACGCAGAACCTGACGACGGTGTGGACGGCGTACTCACGGCTGCGCTCCCGGCGCCGTGGTCACAGGCGAGTTGGTCGGCACAGGATTAGTCTGGACTGCAGCACCATTCGGCACCGCACCGCCATTCTGGACGGCACCGCCACTCTGAACGGCGCCACCGTTCGGAACAGCACCGCCATTCGACACCGGCGCCCGGGAAGCGGGAGCCGGCGGCGCCATCTGCTGACGGCGCATCTCGTCAAGATTGAACAGGTTCATCGCGGGCGCACCGCCCTCGGCCGGGCCGATCGGCATCGGCGGTACCACCGGATCGTCCTTGTCCTTGATCAGGTTGTTATCCGACTTGTACGCACCCTGCACGCCCTGGATGTAGTCGTAACGGTTCTCCGTCACGGCCTGCGCGGTAGCGTGATCGGTGATGATCACGGGACGCAGGAACACCATCAGGTTAGTCTTGTTGCGACTCTTCGATTCCGAGCGAAACAGTTGGCCGATCCACGGAATGTCGCCCAGCAGCGGCACCTTGCTGTTGCTGACCTGGTAGTTGTCCTGCATCAGGCCGCCCAGCACGATGATCTCGCCGTTATCGGCGAGCACCGTCGACTGGATCGAACGCTTGGTGAACTCCGGGCCCGCCGGGTTGGTCGTCGCGTTGGTCGTGCCGGTGACGATCGCCGAATCTTCCGTGTAGAGCTGCAGCTTGAGAATCCCGCCGTCGGTGATCTGCGGCTTGACGTGCAGCGTCAGACCCACGTCGACGCGGTCATAAGTATTGAACGCCGCGCTCGAGGTGCCGCTCGTCAGGTTCGAATACGAACCCGTCTGGATCGGCACGTTCGTACCGACGACGATCTTGGCTTCCTCGTTGTCGAGCGTGATCAGGTTAGGCGTCGACAGCACGTTTGCGTCGGCGGTCTGCGACAGGGCCTGCAACAACGCACCGAGTCCCTGCACACCGAAAATGTTGTGCACCCAACCAACATTGAGACCTTGCTGGAGGTTGCTGGTCGTAAGCGCACTGGCGAGACCGCCGGCGGCCAGGCCGCCCGTCGCCGCAGCAGCCGTCAGATTGATAATGCTATTGCCGGTGCCGGTTGCCAGGTTGGTGCCGGCCAGCACCGAGTTGTTCGCGACTTGCCACTGAATGCCGAGATTGGCATTCGTGTTGGAGTTCAGCTCGACGATCAGCGCCTCGATATAGACCTGGGCGCGCCGTGCATCCAGCTGGTCGATCACCGAGCGCAGGTTACGATAGACCGCTTCGGGCGCCGTGATGATCAGTGAGTTGGTTGCCGCGTCCGCCTGGATCATGCCGCCAGGCTGGTTGTCGTCACTGCTCTTGTCCTTGTCGGTGCCGATCGTATCGCCAGAAGCGCCGGCTGCGCCCGAGCTGGCGCCTCCGCCGAGCGGCGACGAACTCGAGCCGCCTCCGAGTCCGCCCGACGGCAGCGGTGGGGTGCCCGAGGTGCCCGTCGAACTGCTGCCATACGAACTGCCTGAACTGCCGCTCGCGTTGAACGAATTCGCATTGTTCGATCCGCTCGATGAGCCGCTGTCGCCGCCTTTACCCAGCATGCCGCGCAAGGTCTTCGCGAGCGTCGCCGCATCTGCGTTGCGCAGTGGCACGACATGCATGTTGCCGGGCACGGCGCTCGGCGCATCGAGCTGCTTCGCCAGCTCCTTCGCGGCCGCAAGGCGCGCGCCGTTCGATGCTCGGATCAGCAGCGAGTTGGTGCGTGCGTCGGCGGTAACCGATACCTTCAGCGTCGCATCGGTCGCACCGATCGCACCCGGATCGAGCATCTTCGTCAGTTGCGGTGCGATGTCGAGCGCGTTGGCGTTTCTCAACGGCACCACCGAAACCTGCGTGCCCGCAGCCGTGTCGATGCCGGCGATGATCTGGGCGATCCGGCGCACGTTGTCGGCGTAGTCCGTCACGACAATCGTGTTGTTGGACGGATAGGCCGCCACCGTATTGTTCGGCGAGATCAGCGGACGCAGCACCGGCAGCACGTTATTGGCCGATTCGTTCCTGAGCTGGAACACCTGCGTGATCACCTGATCGCCGCGCGCCACCGGAGTATTGCCGACGTAAGTCGGTACGCCCTGCAGCTTGGCATCGGCTTCCGGCACGACCTTCAGCACGCCATGATCCTCTACCAGCGCGAAGCCTTGCATCCGTAAAGCAGACTGCAGGGTCTTGAGCGCCTGGTCCTCGGGCACCGGATTTTCGGAGACGAGGTTTAACTGACCCTTGACGCGCGGGTCGACGATGATCGTCTTCCCGGTTGCAGCGCCAATCGCCCTGGCCACCTGATCGATGTCGGCGTTGACGAAGTTGAGTGTCACCTGGGCGTGTGCGGTCTGCGCACCGATCAGGCCAGCCACCAGCAGCGCCGTTGCGACGCGACGCAATGCCATACGATTTCTTCTCATGGAGTTTGATGTCGATGCCGACCGCCGAAGCGACCCGCTGTCATGCGCAGCAAACATAGGTGCGTACCAGCGGTCCCCACGGCTTGTCATCGCCCCCGCGGGCGCTGACAACCCCGACTGCCTTCCAACCTATGTCCGGAAAAAACGAACAGTAACAGTTTTTCATGTCGGATTTGTCACAAAACAACGGCTCCGGTGTGATTACTCTAAACAAGCTCGCACAACGTAAAAATTTTGAAAGCTTTGGTGAGGATTTGCCCGACCCGTCTGCGAGGTTCGTTTTTAGCGCGCTTATATCCGTTAGCCGACTTGACGCTCGACTGCCTGCCGGTATCATACGAGCCGATCATCCTGCCGGACGCAGGTTTGGCTACGCGGGTTTTCCCCGATGTCCGCCACAGGCTCGGTGTTGGCGGGTTTGCGGGCATGCACAGGTGCATGCTAGGCGCGAGCAAAATGCCTTACCGCATCTTACCTATGTGAATTGCTTAGTCATCTTGACCGATGAAACGGACTCTTCTGACTGTCGCTACGGTACTCGGCACGCTGTTCGCAGCGGGGCAGGCGCACGCCGACTGTTTCGATGAGGCTGCCCGTTATCAGAAGGTCAATCCGCTGATCTTGCGGGCAATTGCCTGGCAGGAGTCGCACAACCGGCCCGACGCGCTGCATAAGAACGCCAACGGCTCGACCGACTACGGCCTGATGCAGATCAACTCCGTTCATCTCCCCACGCTGGCCCTGTATGGCATCTCCAGCAACACGCTGATGGAACCGTGCAAGAACGTCTATATTGCCGCCTGGCATCTGCGCCAGCAGATGAACAAGTACGGCAACACCTGGCAAGCGGTGGGCGCCTACCATTCGGAAACGCCGTCGCTGCGCGACCAGTATGCGCAGCAGATTGTCGGTATCCTGCGTAAGTGGAACCTGATCGCGGCGTCGCACTAAGGGGTGGCTTGGCCGGAGTTTGCGCGAACGGCGCGGGTTTGATGCACAATGCGGCTTCGTGCTGCCATCGGCCCTGCGACTGCGCTTGAGTGCCCGGCACGCCTCCTTACCTCTCCGTTTCCGTACTGCGATGAACCAGCCGACTCTGCCCGTCACCGTGCTCTCCGGTTTTCTGGGCGCCGGCAAGACCACGCTCCTGAACCATATTCTTGCCAACCGCGCCGGTCTGCGCGTGGCCGTGATCGTCAACGATCTGGCCGCCGTCAACATCGACGCGACGCTCGTGCGCGACGCCGCCGCGCTCTCGCACCTCGAAGAACAGCTTGTCGAGATGAGCAACGGTTGCATCTGCTGCACGCTACGCGACGACCTGCTGGTCGAGATCCGGCGTCTTGCCGGCGAGCAGCGTTTCGACGCGATCCTGATCGAATCGACCGGCATCGCCGAGCCGATGCCGATCGCCGAAACCTTTACCTTCGTCGACGATGACGGCAAGTCGCTCTCCGATGTCGCGCGCCTCGACACGATGGTGACGGTCGTCGACGCCTTCAACTTCCTGCGCGATTACGGTTCGGCCGACGCGCTCGCCGAACGCGGCATTGCAGCGAGCGAAGAAGACGACCGCACGCTGGTGGAATTGCTGATCGAACAGATCGAGTTCTGCGACGTACTGGTGGTGAACAAGGTCGATCTCGTCAGTGCGGACGATCTGACGCGCCTGCAGCGGATTCTCGCGCGCATCAATCCGCGCGCCGTGCAGGTGGTGAGCCGCTTTGGCGTGGTGCCGCTCGAAGAAGTGCTGAACACGAAGCGCTTCGATTTCGATGCGGCGTCGAGCGCGCCCGGCTGGCTCGCGTCGCTGGAGCATGATCACGAGCACGGGCACGATCACAGCGGCGAAGCCGACGAATTCGGCATCGGCAATTTCGTTTATCGCGCGCGCCGGCCGTTTCATCCCGAGCGTCTGTGGGCACTGCTGCATGAAGAATGGAAAGGCGTGCTACGCAGCAAGGGTTTCTTCTGGCTCGCCACGCGTAACGACATTGCCGGCTCGCTTTCACAAGCAGGCGGCGCATGCCGCCACGGCCCAGCGGGAATGTGGTGGGCCGCCCAGGATCGCAGTGAATGGCCCGACGGCGACGACGAACTCGCTGCGGAAATCGCCGCCGACTGGCATGGCGACGCGAACGACTTCAGCGTCGGCGACCGGCGTCAGGAACTGGTGATGATCGGCGTTGGTATCGACCCGGCCGTGTGGAGCGCAAAGTTCGATGCGTGCCTACTTACCGACGATGAATACGCGCTGGGGCCGCAGGGATGGCTGCAATTTGCCGATCCATTCCCGGCTTGGGATTTCGATGCCGAAGAAGATCACGATCATGATCACGACCACGGCGATGGTGAAATCGTCCATCACCATCACTGAGCGTGCGTCGTTCAGACGAAAAAAAACCCGCCCGAGGCGGGTTTCAACAACGGAGCACTGCTGTGCTTAGCGCTTGTTGACTGCGTCCTTGAACGCCTTGCCAGCCGTGAACTTGACGGTCTTGGCAGCCGGGATCTTGATGGTCTCGCCGGTCTTCGGGTTACGTCCCGTACGTGCTGCGCGCTTGCCCGAACCGAAGCTACCAAAACCGATCAACTGGACCGCATCACCCTTCGACACAGCCTTCTTGATCACTTCGAGCAACGTGTCCAGCGTTTCGCCGGTTTGAGCCTTGCTGGCGCCCGTCTGACCTGCGACGGCGTCGATCAGTTCCTGTTTGTTCATTAAGGTTCCTTTCTGGTTTAGGTTGACACGAACAGCGCGAACGCGCCGATTATACGTGCGCGGGCCGCGCCGTCGAGCAGCTACGGCTGTGCAGCTACCCGGACAACGCGACGGGCTGCTTGCGCAATGACGACCGTGCTGCCGCTTCCCTTCGCGGCGCTTGCTATGATAGCGCAGCGCAAACCCAATCTGGACAAGGGTTTCGAAGAAATACAGGCTGGTTGGCCCCATCCAGCCGTGAAATTACCATTTTTGCTATTCCTGGAATCGAAACGGCCGCCTAACCAGGGCTTTACATGAGGCTGGCGTTGGTTTTTGCCAACGTTCCAGCCGTGTTTTGAGCCGCTGCTGGCTTGCTTCTGACTTTTAGCGACTTGCTGCGCGATGGCCGGCGCGCCTCGTCCGGCAACGCTTGACCTGCTCGTCCGTAGGTTTTTCACACTGCATGACCGATCCGCTGATCCCTGCCACGCTGGCGTTTCGCGACAACGGCACGCCGTTTTCGCCTCGCCACGACGACATCTATCAC
This sequence comes from Paraburkholderia sp. GAS33, assembly GCF_050436645.1. NCBI lineage: Bacteria > Pseudomonadati > Pseudomonadota > Betaproteobacteria > Burkholderiales > Burkholderiaceae > Paraburkholderia > Paraburkholderia sp. GAS33. The sequence continues at coordinate 154,833 of NZ_JBNDMP010000005.1, read as the reverse complement.
AGCGCTGTGGGCAGTCTTGCCCAGGCGCAATACGTTTTCCTGCAAGGCAACGGCCTGCCGGAACGATGGCAGCGCCGACGCATTTTTACGGTGCTCGAGACGGGCTTCGGGATGGGCATCAACTTCCTGACGACCTGGGCCGCGTGGCGCGCCGACTCCGCAAGATGCGAGCGGCTTCATTTCGTTTCGACGGAAAAACACCCTTTTTCACGGGCTGATCTGTTGCGCGCGTATGCCGCGACGGTTGCGGACGCATCGATTACGGGCCTCGGACAAAGCCTCGCCGACGCATGGCCGATGCTGGTTCCGGGCACCCACCGGCTTGAATTCGAAGGAGGGCGCGTCTCGCTGACACTGGTGTTCGGCGACGCCGTCGACACCCTGCCGACGCTCTGGCTGCGCGCCGACGCGTTCTATCTGGATGGTTTCGCGCCAGCGAAAAATCCCGAATTGTGGACACCGGCGATCTTCAAATCGCTCGCACGTCTCGCTGGCGAAGATGCTACGTTTTCGACCTACACGAGCTCGGGCGACGTGAAACGCGCACTCACCCAGACTGGCTTCGAGTATCGCAAGGTCGAGGGCTTCGGCTGGAAACGCGCCATGCTGGTGGGCCGTTTTGCGCCACGCTGGAGAGTGCGGCGGCACGAACCGCCCGCGCCGCTCGCCGTGGACGACCGGCATGCGGTCGTGATCGGGGCGGGGCTAGCAGGCTGCGCATTGATCGAGCGGCTCACCGCACGAGGCTGGCAGGTGACCTCGCTCGAACGGCACGATGCGTTGGCTCGCGATGCTTCGGGCAATCCCGCTGGCGTATTTCATCCCATGCTCTCGCGTGATGACAGCGTCGCCTCGCGCATCACCCGCGCCGGCTTTCTATATGCACTGCAGCGCTGGGCGATGCTGGCGCACGCGGGACATCGCCCGGTACGCGGCGCGGAAGGCCTGCTGCAACTCGCCGCGACCGACGAAGAAGCCAGCATGATGGCGGCGTCCCTGGCGGCGTTCGGTTATCCATCTGACTACGTGACACCGCTCGAACGTGTGCAGGCAGAGAGGATTGCGAAGCTTCCGGCTGCACACGGCGGATGGCTGTTTCCACATGGAGGCTGGATCGATCCCGTCACCCTTTGCGCGGCTCAATGCGCAGCGGCGGGTCAACGGCTCGAGCGCCGTTTTGGCGTTGAAGCCGCGCATGTCGAACGTTCGGGCAATCAATGGAACGTGCTCGACGCGAATGGACACACGCTTGCGCGCGCACCGGTCGTGATCTTTGCAAACGCACATGACGCCGCGCGCGTCGCCGGCTTGCGATACGCGCCAACCCAAAGCGTGCGCGGTCAATTGACCTTGCTGCCCGCCGGCAGCGTGCCGTCGCCCGCGCTGCCCGTGATCGGCGAAGGCTACGCCGTGCCGTTGCCCGATGGCGTCACGCTGACAGGGGCAACCTACGATATCGACGATCCCGGGCGCTCCATGCAGGCTGCGGGACACATCGAAAATCTGCAACGTCTCGCACAGATGTTGCCCAGCTTCGCTACTGCCTTTGACCAGCAGCATGCTGCGTCACTAGCCGGGCGCGTCGCATTTCGCTGTGTAACGAGCGACCGCCTGCCGATGATCGGCGCGCTCGCCGACGAAGCCGCCGCCATCCAGGACCGGGAGCGTCTGCGCGGCGCGTGGCCACTCGATCTGCCGCGCGCGGACGGTTTATACGGTGCGTTCGCCTATGGTTCCCGCGGCCTCGTCTGGGCCGGCCTCGGCGCCGAGCTGATCGCCTCGCAGATCGAAGGCGAACCCTGGCCGATCGAGCGCGACCTCGCCGAAGATCTCGACCCCGCACGTTTTCTACTACGTGCATTGCGTCATGGAACAGCCCGGTAGGCAGCCAGCCAGGCGAAAAGTTATCCACGTCAGACTGTGGATAACCTGTCGGAATGCAGGCGCAAGTGATGTGGACGGCGTGTGGACGTAAACGGGGTAACTTCGTCGCGCACCAGAAACGCAAAAAGTTACCCCCGGCTCCTGGCCTCAACCGCACATCCTGTGCAGCGGGTTGTGCGTTCGACAACGCGCTGATTCGGCTCGGTAAACATGACTTATCCACAGAAATGGTCCGGACTTGTTAACTGCTACTACGTATACATACGAGTAAACCAATAAACAGAAAGACCGCGGTGAGACGGCGCTTATCGAGAATGCAAAAACCTGGATCGCAGGGACTTTTGCGGCTCGGCAAAAAAGAAAACACCGACGTCGCAGATTGGTGAAGTGACAGACATCTGAGCGTCAGAGCAGAATCCAAACCGGTCGCTTTTTCTTGTTCTGCTGCGAAATACGCTCATTTTTACCGCTTCAGGCCGCAATTCGAGTGGTTTCCGTAGACCCGGAAAAGCTATGGCACAATCGCCGTTCTTTCCGCGTCCTGCCCTCCGTCAAACGGCAGACGCACCAATGGAACGGTGCCGGTCCATCGGACTCTGATTCAGATCGACGGCGCTCTTTCATCCAATCGTTGTATTTCGCAACGCTGGTCGGCACAAAACACACGCAGCGATGAAGGCATCGTGTGTTGATGGGGTCACCGGTGTTCCGCCGGTTCGTGTCGCCTGCCGTTGCTCACAGCAACTCTGTTGCATGGGACTGGAGTAGGCGCTAAAGCGCCAACCCCAGTCGACCGCGATAAAACTGCATGGGACCCGAGTAAGCGCTAAAGCGCTAACTCGGATCGACAAAGGAGAACCCACCAAGATGAAGTCGGCGTTTTCATTCTTCCCCGGCTGGCCGCTCTCACCTGATGCCATTTTCTGGGCAGGGCTCGCATTGCTCGCCGCTGGTTTGTGCGGCGAACTCTGCTATCGCGCGTGGCGCTTGCCACGCATTTCCGGTTACGCCGTTATTGGTCTGGTGGCTGGTGCCGCAGGCTTCGGTGTGATCGATACCGTTTCGGCGAAAGCTGCCCGACCCTTACTCGATGTCGCGCTCGGCCTTTTGCTGTTCGAACTCGGCAGCCGGCTCGACTTGCGCTGGATCCGCCGCAACCCCTGGTTGATTCTCTCGAGCATCGCGGAATCGACACTGACGTTCGTGCTGGTGTTGCCAGTGCTGCTGTTTCTTCATGTCCAGCTAATCGTTGCCCTGGTGCTCGCGGCGATCGCGATGGCCACTTCGCCTGCCATGGTGATCCAGCTGAAAACAGAGTTGCGTGCAGAAGGTCAGGTCACGCAGCGTTTGTTGACTTTGACAGCGCTCAACAGCATGTACGCGGTTGTGATCGAAAAACTTGTGTCAGGATGGTTGCATCAGGAAACCTACGGCAACGCATTCGCCACGATCCTGCAACCGCTTTACCTGTTGATCGGCTCACTGGTTCTCGCGTTTGCGCTCGCACGCACCTGCATCTTTTTCTATCGCCGTATGAACATGCAGGACGAGCATTCTTTCGTCGCATTGTTCGGACTTGTGCTGCTGGCCATTGCGATCGCACATCTGTTCAAGCTTTCGACGATTCTCAGTCTGCTCGCCGCCGGCATCATCGTGAAGAACATGGAAGCGCGGCCGCAGCTTTGGCCGCAGCATTTCGGCACTGCGGGCTGGTTGCTGACCGTGATTCTTTTCGTGCTGACGTTGACGTCGTTCGAATGGAAAGACATCGGCATTGGCGGACTCGCGGCACTTGGACTGATCCTTGCGCGCCTTGTTGGCAAACTGGTTGGCGTGCTCGCCTTCGCGAAACCGAGCGGATTGAACTGGAAGCAGGGTGTTGCGCTTGGACTTTCGCTTTCGCCGATGTCCGCGCTCGCCTATCTGCTGGTTGACGATACCTACAGCCTCTATCCGAATCTGGATCCCGGCTTGCGCGCGATCATGATGTGTTCGATCGTTGTACTACAGATTGTGGGACCGTGGCTCGTGTATCGCTCACTTGCGCTGGTGGGCGAACGGCGAGAATGAGCGGCTCGCCCGCTGCCGCGTTGCGCGCAAAGCTGCGCGCCGCAATGCCGTGCGCCGCATTTCTGCATGCATATGCGACATTGAACATTGAAACGGCGGGGCAGGTTTAGCCTGTCCCGCGGACTTGAATCAGGGGACGCCATGTCACTCGAACGCTTCGTCGATTCGCAACCGTTCACCTTCGGTATCGAACTCGAGATGCAGATCGTCAATACTCATGACTATGATCTGACCAAAGCTGGCTCCGATCTGTTGCGGCTCATCAAGGATGAAAAAATCCCCGGCAACATCACGCCGGAGATCACCGAAAGCATGATCGAACTCTCGACCGGCATCTGCACGTCGCATGAGCAGGCGTTGACCGATCTGCGCACGATCCGCGACACGCTGGTCAGCGCCGCCGATCATCTGAACGTTGGCTTGTGCGGCGGCGGCACCCACGCTTTCCAGCAATGGAGCGACAGGCAGATTGTCGACACGCCTCGCTTTCAGTACCTTTCCGAGTTGTATGGCTACCTCGCCAAGCAGTTCACCGTGTTCGGCCAGCACGTGCATATCGGCTGTCCGAATTCGGACAGCGCGCTGTTTCTCCTACACTCGATGTCGCGTTTTATTCCACACTTCATCGCGCTTTCGGCATCCTCACCGTTCGTGCAAGGCGTCGATACCGGCTTTCATTCGGCGCGTCTGAATTCGGTTTTTGCCTTTCCGCTGTCAGGCCGCGCGCCGTTCATGCTGACGTGGGACAGCTTCGAAGAGTACTTTTCGAAGATGGTTCACACGGGTGTCGTAAACAGCATGAAGGATTTTTACTGGGACATTCGTCCGAAGCCGGGCTTCGGCACGATCGAGGTGCGGGTGATGGACACGCCGCTGTCGGTCGACCGGGCCGCGGCGATTGCCTGCTACATCCAGACCCTTGCGCGTCATCTGCTGCTCGATAAACCGCTGACGCCGAAGGAAGACGATTACCTTGTCTACACATTTAATCGTTTCGAAGCGTGCCGCTTTGGACTGGAGGGAACCTGTATCGATCCGCAGACCGGCGAGCGTAAAACGATTTCAGAAGACATTCTCGAGACACTGGATCGGATCGCGCCGCATGCCGAGGCGCTCGGTTCGGGGAAAGCGCTGGCCGAAGTCGCTTCGATTGCGCGTGGTCAGGTCAACGATGCAACCTGGTTACGCACGGTCTTCGAACATGAAAAATCGTTGCATGAGGCGGTTCGGCAACAATGTTTGCAGTGGCGCGCGTAAGCGAATAAGGTCGGCGATGCCCGGCTGGAATCTGCAGACGGAGAATTTTTTGCGAATTTTTTTCGTCGTCCTGATTCCAGTAAGTGTTCCTTAGAGATTTCCAAAGTTTACGTATACATACGTAGTAGTAGTTAACAAGCATGACACCGGCCTGTGGACAACTGAATAATTCCCTGAAAAGTCAAAGTCATGCGTTAATGATAACTGCGCGGTTCGGACGAGGATCCAGGGTGGAAAGTCCGGATAACTTTGCGGGCGCAGAGGGGGCGAAAGGCTTGTCAAGAATCGGTGCACAGGCAGTCCCGGGCCTTTTTCAGTGGTTATCCACAGGTGAGCGTGAATAACTTAGCTGTACGATTGGCCGCTCTCGCATAGAATGTCGTTTTCGCTGCTTCGGCATGGTGGAGTCGCAGACCGGTTTCAGGGAGGCGACTGTGTCGGAGATAGCAAAAAAGTGTTGTAGCGTGTGCCAGCAATGGCGTACGAAGCGGTACATTTTCGAGATAGTTGATTCAGTCCGTCCGTGGTTCGGGCGAGGCTGCCCCCACACAGGCTGCCGGCGTGTTTGGCACCCGACGGCCAGCTAAACAGCGGCATGCTGTCAATAACCAACGAAAGATTATGAGCGAAGGCGTATACGGAGAGCAGGCAACCGGGCGAGTTACCCACAGCCTATTGCGACTGAGCACGGCCATGCGAAGCCAGGCATGGGAGTGGGCCGAAGGCGCGGGACTGACGCCGACCCAGGGCGAGATTCTGGTGTTGCTGATGCAACGCAAGGGTCCGATGCGTCTGGGCGAGATCGCACGTGAAACGGCTTTGACGGCCGCGACAACGAGCGACGCAGTCAGCACTTTGGAAAGCAAGGGACTGGTCGAAAAGCGCCGTGCGCTGGACGACGGCCGCGCCCTCGCGGTACGCCTGACGGCTCGTGGCCGCACGGCAGCCAAGCGCGCTGCGCAATGGCCGGACTTCCTGTCGAAGGCAGTCGGTACACTGCGTGACGACGAGCAGGCGCTGTTCTACCGCACCTTGCTGAAGACGGTTCGTCAGCTCGAAGAGCAGGACGACATCCCGCCGCACCGCATGTGTCTGACGTGTACGCACTTCGAGCCGAGCAAGAATGCGAAGAAGACGCCGCATCATTGCAAGCTGCTCGACCTGAACATGTCGGATACGGAAGTGCGCCTGGATTGCTCCGTTCACGAAACGGCTGACGTCGCGACCCAGAAGAAAATCTGGAAGATCTACGCGCAGTAACGCGAGGTCTGCTGTAAGGCGAAACCGGTCATGGCAGCCGCTCGACGCGGCCTGCCTGGCCGGTTTTGTGCCGTCGGACGACTTATTTTTTGTTCAAACTGAGGGTGAGATGTGCCGATGAATCACGAAGTTCTGGCTATTCGCCATGTCCACTTCGAAGATCTGGGCAGTCTCGAACTGGTGCTGGGCGAGCGCAGCCGGCCGGTGCGTTATCTCGATGTCGGATTTGCCCGCATCGAGGCGCCGGATCCTGTTGCGCCTTCGCTGATGGTCATTCTCGGCGGCCCGATCAGCGCCATTGACGATGCGCGCTATCCGACCATTACGCCGCTGTTGTCGATGATCGAAAAGCGTATCGCGGCAGGTTTGCCGACCCTCGGCATTTGCCTTGGCGCGCAACTGATTGCACGCGCGCTCGGCGCGCGGGTCTACCGCGCACCTCAGACCGAACTTGGCTGGACGCCGCTCACGCTGACGGAAGCCGGACGCGCGTCGCCGCTTCGGCATCTGGACGGCGCACTGACCTCCATGCTTCATTGGCACGGCGATACTTTCGACCTGCCCGCAGGCGCGACGCACCTTGCGTCCACAGTCGCCTGCGAAAACCAGGCGTTCAGCTGGGGCAAACATGTGCTCGGCCTGCAATGCCACCCGGAAATCCGGGCCGACCGTTTCGAGCCCTGGCTGATCGGCAATGCCGGGGAAATCGCCTCTGAAGGCATCGATGTGCGTGAACTCCGTGCCGATACCGCCCGGTTGGGTCCGCGCCTGGAAGAGGGCGCGCGCCTGATGTTCGGCGAGTGGCTCGATCAGGTCGAGAAGAAGGCATAAACCGTACGTAGTGCCAGGCGCAATAGCGGCCGGGCATCGGGTGCCGCGGCTGATGGATACGTACTGCTGTCCAGCAACGAATCGGGCACGGTGCTATCCTCATTCGCTCTTCCGCAATCCCAAAGGCGTAATCCATGAGCGCGCTTTTCTCTCCGCTCACGCTGCGTAGCGTGACACTTGCTAATCGCATTGTTGTGTCGCCAATGTGTCAATACTCCGCCGAGCGCGGCGAGGCGACCGCATGGCACATGATCCATCTGGGCAGCATGGCGTTATCGGGCGCAGGCATGCTGTGCATCGAGGCCACGGCGGTCGAACCCGATGGCCGCATCACCCCGGGCGATCTCGGCCTCTGGGACGACGCGACCGAAGCCGCACTCGTGCCGGTGCTTGCAGCTATCCGCAAACACTCCTCGATCCCGGTCGCGATGCAACTCGCGCACGCCGGGCGCAAGGCCTCGAGCCACACGCCATGGGACGGCGGTCAACTGATTCCGGTTGCCGAGGGCGGGTGGTTGCCCCACGCACCGTCTTCGCTGCCGCACAAAGCAGGCGAGGAACCGCCGCTCGCGCTCGATACGCCGGGGCTTAACCGCATTCGCGAGGCGTTTGCGGCATCGGCCCGACGCGCAGCGCGTCTTGGTATCGACGCGCTGGAAGTGCATGGCGCACACGGCTATCTGCTGCATCAGTTCCTGTCGCCGATCGCCAATCAACGCCAGGACGAATATGGCGGTTCGCGTGAAAACCGCATGCGCTTTCCGCTGGAGATATTCGAAATCGTGCGCGCCGCGTTTCCGGCCGACAAGCCGGTCGGCGTGCGGGTTTCCGCAACCGACTGGGTTGAAGGCGGCTGGAGTCTCGACGACACGATCGCCTTCGCGCAGGAGTTGAAAAAGCGCGGTTGCGACTGGATCGACGTGTCGTCAGGAGGCGTCTCGCCGTTGCAGAAGATCCCGCTCGAACCGGGTTATCAGGTTCCGTTCGCGCGCGCGGTGAAGCAGGCTACGGGTCTCCCCACGATCGCAGTGGGTCTCATCACCGATCCGCTGCACGCCGAGCAACTGATCGAAGAGGGTGACGCAGACCTGATCGCATTGGCTCGCGGACTGCTCTACAACCCGCGCTGGCCGTGGCATGCCGCCGCCCAACTGGGCGCGACAGTCGAAGCGCCGCCGCAATACTGGCGCTCGCAACCGCGCGATCAGAAAGCGCTGTTTGGTGAGATTTCGTTCGGACAGCGTTAGATCTGTCGCCGGCACAACATGCTGATGCTTGTTTGACGGTTGAAGGAAGCCATAGCAAGCGTGTACGATGCCGGATGTGACGCAAGTGCGTTGCAAGATGACGCGGCGCCTGCATGGCGCCGCGTTTGCTATTCGCGTCGGAAAATCCGGCTGCTGGCGTGTCGCCGGTGCTGACGAGAGCCGGGATGTTCACCTCAAGTTCTTCACAAGGATTCATTCAATGAGTTCACGCAGGATCGCCGTGCGCCGTTCTGGAGTGCATGGCAAAGGCGTGTTTGCGGTCGAACCGATTGCGGCCGGCGAGCGCCTGATCGAATACAAGGGCGAGCGGATCTCGTGGAAAGAAGCTTTGCGACGTCATCCACACAATCCGAAAGAGCCGAACCATACGTTTTACTTCGCGCTGGATGGCGGGGGCGTCATCGACGGCAAGGTGGACGGCAATAGCGCGCGCTGGATCAACCACTCGTGCGCGCCGAACTGCGAAGCCGAAGAAATCGACGGGCACGTGTACGTTCATGCGTTGCGCGACATCGAGGCCGACGAAGAACTGTTCTACGACTACGGCCTCGTGATTGACGCACGTCAGACCAAGAAGCTGCAGAAGGAGTACGAGTGCCGGTGCGGCGCGCGCAAGTGCCGTGGCACCATGCTGGCGCCGCCGGAAAAGAGCGACAAGAAGGGCAAGAAAAAGAAGAAGTAGTGCCCGCGCACAGCCTTTGGATGGCCGGCCATGGCGCGGCCATCCAGGGCGAGAAAACTACTGCGAAATAACAGATCGATCGGCGCCTGGTGCGCCGATTTTTTTGGTGCGCCGGTTCTCGTTGTCGCGCACTGCTTCGGCGCGAATGAGCGGAATCCGCACGATAAAGCGGGCCCCGCCTTCTGGTGCATCCTCGTAATGCACGCTGCCGTGATGCAGCACCATGATGTCGTGAACGATGGCGAGGCCAAGGCCCGCGCCGCTATCGACACCATTTTCGCTCTGGCCGTCGCCGCGGAAAAACCGTTTGAAGAGATCAGCCTGCTGCACCAGCGGCACACCAGGCCCGTTATCTTCGACGACGATCTCAGCCATCCGCACATCGCCGACGGTGCTCTGCGAGACGGTGACCGTGATACGCCCGCCGTCGAAGCGCGAGGGCGGCACATACTTCAGCGCGTTGTCGAGCAGGTTGGCAATCACCTCATGCAGCAGCACCGGGTTGCCGCGCGCGATCAGCGGGCGATCGTTGGCGGGGTCGTCCAGACGCTGGAAACCGAGGTCGACGTGCACGGCGAGCGCACGCGGCACCCATTCGGCACCGGTGTCGAAGGCGAGCGCCGCCATGTCGACGTTGACGAAGCGTGCGGCCTGCTCGCCAGGCTCGGCGCGCGCCAGCGATAACAACTGGTTCGACAGACGCACCGCACGGTCCGCAGCGGCGCGCAGTTCACGCACGGCCGCCAACGTGTGTTGCGGATCGCGGGCGATGGCCGCCTGTTCCGCATGCAATTTGACGGCGGTAAGCGGCGTGCGCAGCTGATGTGCTGCGTCAGCGATGAACTTGCGCTGGGCGTCGAGTGCGGATTTCAGGCGGTCGAGCAGCGCGTTCAGTGCACCCGTCAGCGGACGGATTTCGACCGGCACGTAGGTTTCGTCAACCGGCTCGAGCGACGTGTGGGTCTGCCGGTTCAGCGAGTCGGCCAGATCGGTGAGTGGGTTGAGCTGCTGGTTCACCACCCGCCATACGATTACCCAGCCGGCGAGCAGCAGCAGCAGCAACGGCATCATGATGGCAACCAGGAATTCGGCGGCGATCTCGATGCGGTGCTCGACCGGCTGCCCCACCTCGATGACGATCGGGTTGCCCGTTGGCTGATCGACGCGTACCTGCGCAACCCGCATCGTGACGCCTTGATACTGCGTTTCGAACACGTAGGCGTAGTGCATGATGCGCACGCTTTTGCCCTGCAGCGGCAGCTTGGCATCGCCGGCGATTTCAGTGTCGCCGTCGCTGATCCGGTAGATCAGGTGCTCGATCGGATCGGAGAACATGGCCTGGGCGAGCGGCGGCACCGTCGCCTTCGCATTCGGGCCAGCAATCTGGATTTGTCTGGAGATGGCCGTGGCGAGGTCCGCCAGCGACCGGTCGACCACGTGCTGCGTGTATTGCCACGCGAGCCAGTAAGCGATCAGGCCGCTCATCAGAGCGAGCAGGGAGAGGGGAGCGGCAAGGCGGCGCAGCAGCGTGCGACGCAGGCTATTCGCGGCCGGGTGGGGCATGGTCGAACGCGATAAAAGAGGCCGAGCGGCACGTGAGCCGCTGAAAGCCGCTGGGCAACGGCGAACCGCGCATCCTCGCGATGGATGCGCCATGCCGGCCCAGCGCCGTCAGGTCATCGGGCCGCGATGGCGACCCTGGACCTTCATGGCCATTATGCGGCCTGACGGATTTCCTGCAACAGGTAGCCGAAGCCACGCACCGTGACGATTTCGACACGGCAGTTTTCGAGCTTTTTGCGCACACGGTGCACGTAGACTTCGATCGCGGTGTCGCCGAGATCGCCGCCGAAGTGCGTCAGATGATCCTGCAACTGCGCTTTGCTGACCACGCGGCCATGACGCAGCAGCAGCATTTCGAGCACCGCGAATTCGCGCGGCGACAGTTCGAGCGGCTTGTCGTCGTTGAAGATGCGGCGGTCGACGCCCGACAGCCGCACGCCGCCCAATGAAACTTCCGGACGCGGCATGTCGCCGTGCGGACCGCTGCGGCGCATCACGGCACGGATGCGCGCTTCGAGCTCGGCCGGTTCAAACGGTTTCAGCATGTAGTCGTCGGCGCCGGAATTCAGGCCCTGGACGCGGTCGTTCAGTTCGTCGCGCGCGGTCAGCACGATCACCGGCGTATGCCGGTTGCTCTGGCGAAAACGCGAGAGCAACGTCATGCCGTCGATGCCAGGCAAGCCCAGATCGAGGATCACGAGCTCGTGACGGTTTTGCGTGAGGGCCTGTTCGGCGAAAATGCCGTCGTGGACCATGTCGACCGTGAAGCCGGCTTGTTCGAGACTGCTTTGGATGCCGCGTGCGATGGGGCGGTCATCTTCGATCAGAAGGAGTCGCATGGGTTTCGCTCAAGTACAATGGGTTTAGGCGTTCGGGCACGCGGTTCGCCGGGGCGCCTGCTGCACAGGGTGCCTGGCGGCGTCGCCGTACCTGCGCGTCCATCGAGCGATCACGAGAGTCATGTCCGATATAACGATCCACGAACTGGAAGCCGCGATCAACTTCTGGCGCGCCCGCTCACCTTCGAGCGGCGACGAACTCGTTCTGTGCAAGGAGGCAAGCGCGCTCTCCAAGCCGTATGCGCTGATGATTGTACAGCGTCGGAACGCGCTACCACCGGAAGGTTTGGATGAGACCGCGAGGGAAGCATGGAATTCTTACGTTCGCCTTAAGAATGGCCTGTAGAAGTGAAGGTTTGCGCGTCTGAATGCCTGCAAAGCGCTTTCATCGTACTGCAAACGCACTTTTATGCACGACATTCACCACCAGTTTTACTGTGCCCCTATGGCGATCTGATCGATAAAACGGGCCAGCAAAATGTCCCGTTCCGTTAGCCCATTCGCCTCATGCGTCGACAAGGTGATCTCCACCTTGTTATAGACGTTGAACCACTCCGGGTGGTGGTCCATTTCCTGGGCCTTGATTGCGACCCGCGTCATGAAACCGAACGCCTCGTTGAAATCGGCAAACTTGAGTTGTCGCTGGATCGCGTCGCGGCCGGCTACGGCTACCCAGCCGCGCAACTCGCCCAATTGCGTGGAACGCTCTTCGGAAGTGAGTTTGTGAATCATGAGGATACCTCCTGATCTGCAGTGGTGCACCTTAGCGCAACCGTCTTGGCGGCCGGTAGCGCGCCCGCATCGGAGCGGCGCGCATTGCGCGGACATTGGCCTATTTTTTCACGGATCAAGGCTCGGCGCAGGGCGATGCGTGTTTGAGCATGTGCGGAGGTGACGGCCGCGCAGGAGAGGTATGCTGGTCGGACTCGTTGCGACGGCTTCATGTGTCAGGCGGCTCAGACATTGCTATGCGCGGTGCGGTAAATGCTTATAGAGAGCGTGAATGAAGCATAGATTGAGTTATGTATGCAATAATCGTGCGTTAAACGATATATTGATGCGGGGAATCATCATGCTTGAACTTGATCACTTCGATCTCGCGTTGCTCGAGGTCTTGCAGCGCTTTGGACGGGCGACGCATCAGCAACTCGGCGAGCAGGTACCGCTGTCGCCGTCGCAGATTGGCCGGCGGTTGCAGCGTCTCGAGCAGCTGGGCGTGGTGGACGGCTATCGCGTGGTGCTGCGGCCCGAAAAGCTGGGCCTCGGCGTGACCGCGTTTACGAGTCTGAAGCTCAAGCATCACGGCGACTCGATCGTCGAACAGTTCCAGCAGCAGATTGATATGCTGCCCGAGGTGCTCGAGTGCCACGCGGTGGTCGGCGATGCGGATTATCTGCTGCGCATCGTTGCGCCCGATCTGAACGCGCTGTCGTCGTTTGTTATGAAGAAGCTGATGCGCGTGCCGGGGGTGGACAGTGTGCGCTCGAATATCGTGCTCACTACATTCAAGCGCAACGGGCCGTTGCCGTTGGGGCATCTGGCGCCGGGGGCCGCCGCCGGCCAGGCAGGCAGCGGGCGGTGACCCGCCGGGCGGTCCTGCTGGCCACCTGGCGGACTATGCAACCTTGCGCGGCTCGCTATCCGGGCTGAGCAGATCCACATACGCGACGGCCACCAGATCTGACTCTGGCACCCCTAGCTTCGCAAACATCTCATGCGCTTCGGCGTGCCCGTCTTCCTCCTCGTCGTCCTGCGCGAGGAGCACTTCCAACTCGACAAAGTCACCCAGACCGTCCACCCGGTCGAGGTGAATCCGCGTACGTCCGATCGTGTAGACGTGGCGTTCCTTGGTGACGATGCCACGTGTGGTCAATGCCGTGGCGAGCAGCGAGTGCATGGCTTCCGGATTCGTCACGGGGCTGCGCGTGTAGTACGAAGCCTTGGGGCCGTCGCGGTCGTCGCGCTGATAGAAGATCAGTTCAGCGGGCGTGCCGTCGTCGAACTGCCGCAGCTTGAGGCGGCCACGCGGCACATCGTAGAAGAAGTCCTGCTGGCGGAAGATCAGCGGAGCCTCGGGCGACAGTTCCGCGGCGCGTTCGCTGAGTTGATCGAAGTGCTGGGCGCGGGCTTTGATTTCGATGTTGCGGGCCATGTCAGGCTCCTGAGGAAGGATGGATTTTCGGCGGCTTCGGGTGGGACAGGATGAAGCGTGCCGTGAAGGACAAACTCGAACGAACTCAAAACAAAAGCGCTGCGCGGACAACGTGCGCGAACCCTGAATCTAGCAAAAAGCGCGTGACCGTGGCGTTACGTTGGCGGTGATTTGGGTGATTCATGTGATTCGCCGCCGCAAGCCTTCTCGCTGTCATGAGCCGGACTCATATCGCCCATTGCTGCTCGATGAGCTTGAGGGCGGCGGCGATGGCCGGATCGTCCTTGCGGGCGGCTAGCGTGACGAAGCTCAACTGGGTCGGCACCGTGACGCCCTCGACGATGGTGAGCGCGTGCGCATGGGCCTCGGCGATGGCGGTGGCGTCGCGCACGAGGGTCAGGCCAACGCCGGATTTGACCAGATCGAGCATCGACGGCTCCTGATCGACCTCAGCCACCTTAACAGGCTTGACGCCGGCCTCGGCAAAGCGGCGCGACAGAAGCCGGTGATGGGCGGACGCGGGCGGCGTCCAGATCCACGGCAGGGCGGCGAGCGCGCGCCAGTCGCGCGCGCCTTTAACGCGGTCTTTCCAGCCGGCGGGCGCGAGCACGCGGTACTGGAAGTGCGTTAGCGTGACGGCGTGGAATATGGCGCTGTCACGCGTTTCGTCGTCCGATGGTTGGCCGATGTAGTAGCCGACATCGAGCTCGCCTGTACGGATCTGCTCGAGGACCCAGCCGGACATGCCATGGCGCAGCGCTGTTTCGATGTGTGGCCAGGTCTCGACGAGCTGCTTTAGGAAGCCGCCCAGGCGGAGGAATTCCGGATCGAGGATGGTGCCGATGCGTAAGCGGCCGCGCACTTCGTGGCGTAATGAAGCGGCGGCGCGGTCTACGTCGCTGGCGGCGGTGAGGGCTCGTTCTGCGTGTGGGAGGAGCGCCTGGCCGTCGCGGGTTAATGATAGGCCGTGTGAGGTACGGGTAAACAATGTTAGGCCTAGCGTTTCCTGCAGGTGCTTGATCTGTAGGCTGACGGCTGGTTGGGTTAGGTGTAGTTGCACCGCGGCGCGGGTGAGGTTGCCCTCGTGGGCGACAGTGACGAATGCTCGTAGCAGGGTTAGGTCCATCTGCTGATATTAGCGCGGCTTATACGGCAGTTGAGCAATACTCATTAGATTTTGGTCGGGGTGGGGCTTACGCTTTGGGTTTTGTTGTTGCCTGTGCGGCGCTGGTCCGTGTTCCTGCGATGTGGCCTTTCCTTGCTTTGTTAGTGGTCTATTAGCGTCGCCCCTGTGCGCTCACCCTTCGTGACAAAGGACTCATTCATCCCGCCCGCGCGCAGCGCGGCGGATGGGTCCTCGAGGGTGGGGTGCGAGCGTCGACTTGCAAGGCAATGCGGAAAGTGTTTGGATACCTAAGTATGACGTTACACGATAAGCGAATGGACAAGGAATTGTGCAGCGACGGCGGGGTGCGAAACGAACACCGGCGCACACGTCCCCTGCTTTCCTCGGTAAACCCATCCGCAACGCACGTAGTGCGGAGTGGGGTGGATGAGTCCTTTGTCACGAGCTCGTGTGGTGCGAGCGCACGTTTCGTGCGCGGACCACTCCGTGTTCACACGAGTGGTGGACACCTACGAGCTAGCGGTTGGAAGCCCGCTTTCTTTGCTTACTTTCTTTGCGGCGGCAAAGAAAGTAAGTGCCGCCCCGCACAGGGGCGAACCTAATAGACCACTAACAAAGCAAGGAAAGGCCAACACCACAGTAACACCAACGAACCAAGGCGCCGCAGGCAAAAAACAAACCACGCCAAGCAGACAAAAAGCAGCAATCCGGAGACAAAGCAATGACCACAACCCAACAGAGCGCTGCCCGAACGCAGGAGGGCGAATACGACTACATAATAGTAGGCGCCGGCACAGCCGGCTGCGTGCTAGCAAACCGCCTGAGCGAAGACCCAGAAATATCAGTACTTCTACTGGAAGCCGGCGGCAAGGACGACTACCACTGGATCCACGTCCCGGTAGGGTACCTGTACTGCATCGGCAACCCCCGCACCGACTGGCTCTACAAAACACGAGAAGAACCCGGCCTGAACGGCCGCGCCCTCTCATACCCACGCGGCAGAGTCCTGGGCGGTAGCTCCTCAATAAACGGCATGATCTATATGCGCGGCCAGCGCGAAGACTACGATGAATGGGCCCGCGTCACCAATGACCCCTCGTGGTCCTGGAACAACGTCCTCCCCATCTTCAGACGCAGCGAAGACTACTACGGCGGCGCCAGCGAATCGCACGGCTCCGGCGGCCCGTGGCGCGTCGAAAAACAACGCCTCAAGTGGAAAATCCTCGAAACGTTCTCGCAAGCCGCGCAGCAAGCCGGTCTCCCTGCCACCGATGACTTCAATCGCGGTGACAACACCGGCGTCGGTTATTTCGACGTGAACCAGAAGCGCGGTGTTCGCTGGAACGCTTCGAAGGCCTTTCTGCGGCCCGCGCTGAAGCGCCCGAATCTCACCATCATTACGGGTGCGCTCACGCAACGCGTCGTCTTCGATGGGCGTCGTTGCACCGGTGTCGAATATCGCGGCAATAACACCAATTATTTCGCCAAGGCCCGTTGTGAAGTCATCCTCAGTTCAGGCGCCGTCAACTCGCCGCAATTGCTCGAGCTCTCCGGTATCGGTAATGGCGTACGTCTGCAAAACCTCGGCATCGACGTCGTCCATGACCTGCGCGGTGTAGGTGAGAATCTCCAGGATCATCTGCAATTGCGCATGGCCTACAAGGTCGATGGCGTGCGCACCCTCAACACCGCCTCCGCGCACTGGTGGGGCAAGCTCATGATTGGTCTGGAGTACGCGCTGTTTCAGAGCGGACCCATGGCAATGGCGCCGTCACAGCTAGGCGCTTTTGCGAAGTCGGACCCGGAAGATCGCTCGCTCACGCGGCCCGATCTCGAGTATCACGTGCAGCCGCTCTCGCTCGATCGCTTCGGTGAGCCCCTGCATCGCTTCAACGCGTTTACCGCCTCGGTGTGCCATTTGCGTCCCACCTCGCGCGGCAGTATTCATATCACGTCGCCCGAGGCCGATGCGCCGCCGCTGATCGCGCCCAATTACCTGTCCACAGATTACGACCGGCACGTTGCCGCCAATGCCGTGCGTCTCACGCGGCGTATCGCTGCGGCGCCCGCATTGGCCCCGTATCGGCCGCAGGAGATTCTTCCCGGCATTGAGTTTCAGACTGAAGAGGAACTGCAGCGGGCGGCCGGCAAGGTCGGTACGACGATCTTTCATCCGGTAGGCACCTGTCGCATGGGTAGCGCGGACGATCCCGCCGCCGTCGTCGACCAGCGTCTGCGCGTGATCGGAGTCGAGGGTTTGCGCGTAGTCGATGCCTCGGTGATGCCCACCATCACCTCGGGCAACACCAACTCTCCTACGCTGATGATCGCCGAGCGCGCGAGCGACATGATTCGCGAGGATCGTCGTGCACGCGCTGCGGCGCAGGCATTGCAGACAAATTCCACCGCTTCGATGTCCATTGCATGACAGGCAGGCCCGTTGCGCGCCGCGGGTCCCGCGGCGCGCAATTGCATACTAAGTGCAAATCCCGATGAATGCGGTGCATCATTGGCGCGACAATGACGCCATGCTGCGTCGCGCGCCATGGATTACCGTCCGCATTGGTGCACCACGCCAACGATCGGCACGGGGGTGTCGTCGCCATCAAAACGTCGCGCAGCCTTTGGCGCGGAAGATCGTAGTGCTTCGCCTTACTTCGCATGGAAGGGAACATGATTCTCGGCGATACGATTCTCGAAACGCGCGGGCTGACCAGGGAGTTCAAGGGCTTTGTCGCCGTCAACGGCGTCAACCTGCGCGTACGCCGTGGCTCGATTCATGCGCTGATCGGTCCGAACGGTGCCGGCAAAACCACCTGTTTTAATCTGCTGACCAAATTTCTCGTACCCACTGCCGGGCAGATCGTCTACAACGGCGTCGATATCACGCGCGAACGGCCCGCACAGATCGCCCGGCGCGGCATCATTCGCTCGTTTCAGATTTCCGCTGTGTTTCCGCATCTGACGGCATTGCAGAACGTGCGCATCGGCCTGCAGCGTGCCCTGGGCACGGCGTTTCATTTCTGGAAAAGCGAGCGTTCGCTGCATCAACTCGATGATCGCGCCATGGATCTGCTGACCCAGGTCGGTTTGACCGATTTCGCCGATGTGCTGACGGTCGAGTTGTCCTATGGACGCAAACGCGCCCTCGAAATCGCCACCACGCTCGCCATGGAGCCCGAACTGATGCTACTCGACGAACCCACGCAGGGCATGGGTCACGAAGACGTCGATCGCGTCACGGCGTTGATCAAGAAGGTGTCGAGCGGCCGCACCATTCTGATGGTCGAACACAACATGAATGTGATTGCCGGCATCTCCGATACGATCACCGTCCTGCAGCGCGGCGAGGTGCTCGCCGAAGGCACGTACGCTGAAGTATCCAGGAGTCCGCTGGTCATGCAGGCTTATATGGGCAGCGCCGACGCTGCGCTCGCCGGAGCGCACGCATGAGCACGATTGCCGAGCGCGAGAATGTCGAAGTCAGCGAGCTCGCCGTTGCGGAGCCCGCGCTGGAGATAGCGGGCTTGCAGGCCTGGTATGGTGAATCCCATATATTGCATGGCGTCGATCTGACGGTGAACCGCGGCGAAGTGGTGACGCTGCTGGGCCGCAACGGCGCCGGACGCACGACCACGCTGCGCGCGATCATGGGACTCACCGGCCGCCGTACCGGCTCGATACGCGTCGGCGGTCGTGAAACGATCGATATGCCGACCCATCGCATCGCGCACTGCGCCATTGGCTATTGCCCGGAGGAACGCGGCATCTTTTCGAGCCTCTCCTGTGAGGAGAACCTGCTGCTGCCTCCGATGGTCGGCGATGCCGCGCACGTGATGTCGCTCGACGAAATCTACGCGATGTTTCCGAACCTGCACGAACGCCGGATGAGCCAGGGCACGCGGCTCTCAGGCGGCGAGCAGCAGATGCTCGCCGTAGCCCGCATCCTGCGCACGGGCGCGAGCTTGCTGCTGCTCGACGAAATCTCCGAGGGTCTTGCACCGGTCATCGTGCAGGCGCTCGCGCGCATGATCGTGACGCTCAAGGCGCGCGGCTACACGATCGTGATGGTCGAACAGAATTTCCGTTTTGCTGCGCCTCTCGCCGACCGCTTCTATGTGATGGAGCATGGCGGCATCGTCGAGCACTTCGGGGCGGGTGAACTCGAAAGCAAGATGCCGGCGCTGCACGATCTGCTGGGCGTATAAACGATAAGCGCCCGATTGCCTCTGATAACCACAAGCAAGGAAACAAGGAGACACCAATGAAAATGAAAACCCTCGCGCGACTTTCAGCGTTCTGCTTTGCTGCTGCGGCCAGCGCCGCAGTGATGATGGGCGGCGCGCGAGCTGCCGACGACACGGTCAAGATCGGCTATATCACTGACATGTCCGGCCTCTACGCAGATATCGACGGCCCGGGCGGCCTCGAAGCGATCCGTATGGCGATCGCCGACTTCGGCGGCAAGGTCAACGGCAAGCCGATCGAGCTGGTCTATGCGGATCACCAGAACAAGGCGGATATCGCCGCATCGCGGGCACGCGAATGGTTCGACCGCGACGGCGTCCAGATGCTGATCGGCGGCACGAACTCGGCGACCGGTCTCTCGATGAACCAGGTGGCGGGCGAAAAGCACAAGGTCTATATCAACGTCGGCGCTGGCGCGGACACCATGACCAACGAGCAATGCACGCCGTACACGATTCACTACGCGTACGACACGACGGCGCTCGCGAAAGGCACGGGCGCGGCGGTGACGAAGCAGGGTGGCAAGACGTGGTTCTTCCTGACGGCTGACTACGCGTTCGGCAAGGCACTGGAGACGGCGACTGCGGCCGTGGTGAAGGCAAACGGCGGCCAGGTGCTCGGTGACGTGCACCACCCGTTGTCGGCTTCGGATTTCTCGTCGTTCCTGCTGCAGGCGCAGGCATCGAAGGCGCAGGTGCTGGGCCTTGCCAACGCCGGTGGCGATACGGTCAACTCGATCAAGGCCGCGAAGGAGTTTGGCATCACGAAGACGATGAAGCTCGCGGCGCTGCTGATCTTTATCGACGATATCCATAGTCTCGGACTCGAGACGACTCAAGGTCTGGTGTTGACCGACTCGTGGTACTGGAACAAGAACGACACCACCCGCAAGTGGGCTGAGCGTTACTTTGACAAGACCAGGAAGATGCCGTCGAGCCTGCAGGCCGCCGATTACTCGGCCGTCACGAACTATCTGAAGGCGGTGCAGGCGGTCGGTTCGACGGATCCGGACAAGATCATGGCCCAGTTGAAGAAGACCAAGATCGACGACTTCTACGCCAAGGGCTACATCCGTGAAGATGGCAGCATGATTCACGACATGTATCTGATGCAGGTGAAGACGCCGGCTGAATCGAAGGAACCGTGGGACTACTACAAGATCACGGCAACCATTCCGGGCGATCAGGCGTTCACGACCAAGGCGGAAACGCGCTGCGCGTTGTGGAAATAAGCTTCGGCTGAAACCCCGTTTGCCGGTCCTTTGCATGGACGGCAGACGGGCCGGTTCACGATGCTGCGGACAGGCTGTGTACGAGCTACGTGTCGCCGGAAACACGCGTAGCTCGATCTCACCTTGACGATAGGTTAAGGGCTAAGGGGTTCAATGGAAATCTTTGGCATTCCGCTCTCGGCGATGCTGAGCCAGCTGCTGCTCGGGCTTGTGAACGGCTCGTTCTACGCGATCCTGAGCCTGGGTCTTGCGATCATCTTCGGGCTGCTTAACGTGATCAACTTCGCGCACGGCGCGTTGTTCATGCTGGGCGCGATGCTGACGTGGATGGGGCTGTCGTATTTCAATCTGCCGTACTGGGTGATGCTGGTGCTCGCACCGCTGATCGTCGGCGCGTTCGGCATTCTGATCGAACGCTCGATGTTGCGCTGGCTGTACAAGCTCGACCATCTGTACGGCCTGTTGCTGACCTTTGGACTGACGCTGGTGGTGGAAGGCGTGTTCCGCTCCATCTATGGTTCTTCGGGCCAACCGTACGATGTGCCTGACGCGCTCTCGGGCGCGACCAATCTGGGCTTCATGTTCTTGCCAAATTACCGCGCGTGGGTGGTGCTCGCCTCGTTGGTGGTGTGCTTCGCCACGTGGTTCGTGATCGAAAAGACGCGCCTCGGTGCCTACCTGCGCGCCGGCACGGAGAACCCGAAACTGGTGGAGGCGTTCGGCGTCAATGTGCCGTTGATGATCACGCTCACCTACGGCTTCGGCGTGGCGCTCGCTGCATTTGCCGGCGTGCTCGCCGCACCTGTGATCCAGGTCTCGCCGCTGATGGGGCAGCCCATGATCATCACCGTGTTCGCGGTGGTGGTGATCGGCGGGATGGGTTCGATCATGGGCTCGATTCTCACCGGTTTGCTGCTCGGCGTGATCGAAGGGTTCACGCGCGTGTTCTACCCGGAAGCCTCGGCGACGGTCGTCTTCGTCATCATGGCGCTCGTTCTGCTGGTGCGCCCGGCGGGTCTTTTCGGCAAGGAAAAGTGATGCAAAGAAAAGCGCTGTACGGGCTGCTGCTGCTCGCGTTGATTGCCGTGCCGTTCATCGGCGTCTATCCGTTGTTCGTGATGAAGGTGCTGTGCTTCGCGCTGTTCGCTGCGGCCTTTAACCTGCTGATCGGCTACACGGGCCTGTTGTCGTTCGGGCACGCCATGTTTCTGGGGATGGCCGGTTATACGACCGGCTACGCCATCCAGACCCTCGGTTATCCGCCGGAAGTGGGCGTGCTCGCTGGCACGGCGGCGGCGACACTGCTTGGATTGGTCGTCGGGCTGTTTGCTATCCGCCGGCAGGGCATTTACTTCGCGATGGTGACGCTCGCACTCGCGCAGATGGTCTACTTCGTGTTTCTGCAGGCGCCGTTCACGCACGGCGAGGATGGCCTGCAGGGCGTGCCGCGCGGCAAGCTGTTTGGCTTGCTGAGCCTGTCGTCGGATATCACGCTTTACTACGTCATCCTGGTGGTGATGGTGCTGATGTTCCTGCTGATCGTACGCATCGTTCACTCGCCTTTCGGACAGGTGCTCGTAGCGATCAAGGAGAACGAGCCGCGGGCTGTCTCGCTCGGCTACGACACGGATCGTTTCAAGCTGCTGGCCTTCGTGTTGTCGGCGGGGATTGCGGGACTGGCGGGATCGTTGAAGGTACTGGTGCTCGGTTTCGAAACCTTGAGCGACGCATACTGGACCATGTCGGGTCTGGTGATTCTGATGACGCTGGTCGGCGGCATGGGCACCTTGTTCGGGCCGCTGCTCGGTGCGGCGCTGATCGTCGCGCTCGAGGACCGGCTTGGCGATATCGGCGGTGCGCTCGCATCGGCGACTGGGGTGCAGTGGTTCAATTCGCTGGGCGAGTCGGCGACCATTGTGACGGGCGTGATCTTTATCGCCTGCGTGCTGGCGTTTCGGCGTGGCATCGTCGGTGAGATCGTGGCGCGGGTTCGCCCGCTGCGCGCGTAACAGGCGTGCGATCGCGAGATGCTTCGGTGTCCGATGCAAATCGGTAAAAGAGGCAAAATCCCCTGCAGCCGCGAGGGCTGCATCGCAATGTTTAAAATGTGCCCCAATACAGTGCTGCGATGCACCACTAGGGTAAATGCTAGTTGTCCGGATGGGGGCGGTTGTTTAATCTTCACGCAGTTCTGATGAACACCGAATTTGCAGGTGGAGAACGAGGAGACATGAGGCACTAAGTGCCCAGACGAAAGCGCTGTTGGATATTGATCCAACAGCGCTTTTTATTTGCGGTTTCGGAAATTCATTTACCCGTTTTGCGCATTTGTCCTACGGCTTGTCTGTGCGTTTTCTTGCGGCTTTTCTCATTCAGTTTTGCACATTTTCCGCTTGATCGAGTGGGCTGGTTCTGCCGCAGTTGGGGATTTCGTCGCCGGGCTGATGCACGCGCAACGCTTGTCGCAAGCGGCTCGCGTCCTCTACACTCGTCATTCACCGCGCTTCGGGCTGGGATTCAGATTGGCCCATTCCATTCGAGCGAGTTGCACGGTTGGGCGCGGAGCAGGATGAATTCGGCATTGCGTGGAATGAATGCCGCGTTAAATGCTAGCCATTGAACCAACGAGAGGGCGCGAGCAGTTACGCGCCTTTTTTGTCGCTCGCGCATAATCGCAGATCGTCGTAGGCGGGACCGGCAGAGAAAATAACGGCAGGCACGTTGGACCGGTCACAGATTCAGGCATTCGGCTGATAAACCGGATAACAAATGGGCGCGTCAAGCGTTCGGAGATTCGCAATGAAAAAAACGAAGCAGTGGGTAGGCGCGGCCGTCGCGCTTGCGTTGGTATGCGGCGCGGGCACGGCCGTAGCGCAGGTGAAAATTGGCGTGACCCTGTCGACCACGGGTCCGGCCGCATCGCTCGGGATTCCTGAGAAGAACACCATCGCTTTACTGCCGCAGCAAATTGCCGGCAAGAGCGTGCAGTACATCGTGCTCGACGATGCGACCGACACCAGCAAGGCCGTGCAGAACACTCACAAGCTGATCGATGAAGATCACGTCGACGCAATTGTCGGTTCCACGGCGACGCCAAATTCGCTGGCGATGCTCGACGTGGTCTCGGCGGCCAAGACGCCGATGATCTCGCTGGCGGCTTCGGCGGAAATCATCGCGCCAATGGATGCAAAGCGGCAGTGGGCCTTCAAGACGCCGCAAAACGACAGCCTGATGGCTGACGCGCTTGCCGGCTATATGGAGAAGCACGGCGTGAAGACGGTGGGTTTCATCGGCTTCTCGGACGCGTATGGCGAGAGCTGGTACAACGTGTTTAGCACCGCCGCGGCCGCGCATCATCTGAAGGTCGTCGCCAATGAGCGCTACAACCGCACCGATGCATCCGTGACCGGCCAGGTGCTGAAGACGATGTCCGCCAATCCGGACGTCGTGCTGATCGCGGGCGCGGGCACGCCGTCGGCGCTACCGGCCAGGACGCTGAAAGAGCGTGGCTACAAGGGCACTATCTATCAGACCCACGGCGTTGCCAATAACGACTTCCTGCGCGTGTGCGGCAAGGATTGCGAAGGCGAACTGCTGCCAGCCGGTCCGATCCTGGTGGCCGATCAGTTGCCCGATTCGAACCCGGTGAAGCAGTCGTCCGAGGCATACAAAAATGCCTATGAAAAGGCCTACGGCGCGGGTTCGGTATCGACGTTCGGCGGCCATGCGTGGGACGCCGGCCAGATGCTGCAGCGGGCGATTCCCGAAGCGCTGAAGAAGGGGCAGCCGGGCACTGAAGCGTTCCGTGTGGCGTTGCGCGATGCGCTGGCGAACATCAAGGAACTGCCGCTCGCGCACGGCATCATGAATACCACGGCGACCGATCACAACGGCCTCGACACGCGCGCGCGCGTGATCGTGGAGATTGTCGACGGCAAGTGGAAGCTGCAGAACGAGTGACGGGCTTCGCAGCATCCAGGTTTCGACGGTTCATGACGAGGAAGTATGGATCTATCTATCGCGGCGATCCTGGCGCAGGACGGCATCACCACCGGGGCGATTTACGCGCTGCTCGCGCTCGCTCTGGTGTTGGTGTTCTCCGTCACGCGGGTCATCTTTATCCCACAGGGTGAGTTCGTCTCGTACGGCGCGCTGACGCTCGCCGCAGTGCAGTCGCAGAAGTTTCCCGCTACCTGCTGGCTGCTGATAGCGATGGGCGCGGCGTGTTTCGTGGTCGAGACGGCGGGCCTGGTGGGGCATCCGGAGCGGCGCGCCCATGCGATGCGCACGCTGGCGATGCTTGTGGCGAAGTATCTGTTGTTCCCGGTCGCGGTGTACGCGGTGACGCACGAACTCTTCGCACAACCGCTGCCGATGCTCGCGCAGATTGCCCTGACGCTGCTGATCGTCATCCCGATGGGACCGTTCGTCTACCGGCTGGCTTTCGAGCCGATCGCCGAAGGCACGACACTGCTGTTGCTGATCGTTGCGGTCGCGGTGCATTTTGCGATGGTTGGGCTTGGGCTAGTGATGTTCGGCGCGGAGGGCTCGCGCACCAATGCTTTCTCGGATGCCACTTTCAACGTCGGCAGCCTGTCGGTCTCGGGACAGAGCTTGTGGGTGATCGGTGCGGCGCTGGTGTTGATCGCGGCGCTTTATCTGTACTTCGACCGCTCCATCTCGGGGAAGGCCCTGCGGGCGACTTCCGTCAATCGCGTCGGCGCCCGGCTGGTCGGCATCGGCACGACCCAGGCCGGCAAGCTCGCGTTCACGCTCGCAGCAGGGCTCGGCGCGCTGTGCGGCGCCCTCGTTGCACCCCTGACCACCATCTACTACGACTCGGGCTTCCTGATCGGTCTGAAGGGCTTCGTGGGGGCCATCATCGGCGGACTGGTCAGCTACCCGCTCGCGGCGGCGGGCGCCGTGCTGGTGGGCCTGCTGGAGTCGTATTCGTCGTTCTGGGCGAGTGCCTATAAAGAAGTCATCGTGTTCACGCTGATCATCCCGGTGCTGCTGTGGCGCAGTTTCGCCAGTCCGCACGCGGAAGAGGACGAGGAGTGACACGATGAAACGTATCATGCGCAGCGCGCTCTTCGGGCTGTTCCTCGTGGTGATCTTCGCGCTACCGGTGCTGCCGCAGCCGGTGCATCTGCCAGAGTACTGGGTGACGCTGCTCAACTACATCGGGCTGTATGCGATCGTGGCGATCGGTCTGGTGCTGCTAACAGGCGTTGGTGGAATGACGAGCTTCGGGCAGGCGGCGTTCGTCGGCGTAGGGGCGTATGCCACCGCATTCCTGACTACGCAGTACGGCGTGTCGCCGTGGCTCGCGCTGATCGTAGGCGTGGTGTTGACCGCGTTGATCGCGCTGATCCTGGGTGCCGTGACCATGCGGCTTTCAGGGCACTTCCTGCCGCTCGGTACGATTGCGTGGGGTTTAGCGCTGTTCTATCTGTTTGGCAATCTCGACATTCTCGGCAAATACGACGGCATCAACGGCATTCCGGCGCTCAACGTGCTCGGTGTCAGCCTCGAGTCGGGGCGGCATATCTACTACCTGATCTGGCTGGTGGTGCTTGGCGCGGTCGTCTCCGTTCAGAACCTGCTTAATAGCCGCCCGGGACGGGCGATTCGAGCGCTGCGGAGCGGCGGGGCGATGGCCGAGGCGATGGGCGTCAATACCGCGTGGATGCGGGTGGTGATCTTTATTTATGCCGCCGTGCTGGCGTCCATCTCCGGTTTTCTCTACGCGCATCTGCAGCGTGCGGTGAATCCGACGCCATTCGGCTTGAACCACGGTATCGAGTTCCTTTTCATGGCGGTTGTGGGTGGCGTCTCGCATGTTTGGGGAGCGGTGCTCGGAGCGGCGATCCTGACTGTCCTGCAGGACTATTTGCAGACGCTGCTGCCGAAGCTGTTGGGCGAAAGCGGCAATTTCGAAGTGATCGTGTTTGGTGTGCTGATGGTGTTGCTGCTGCAGCACGCGCGGCAGGGCGTCTGGCCGCTGGTGGCGCGCCTGTTTCCGCGCGGACCGCAGGCTCATGTGCCAGAGCAGGCGGAGCCATTGCCGCAGCGCAGCAAACCGGCGGCCGGCGAAACGCTCTTGAATGTGGATAAGGCGCGCAAAGAGTTCGGTGGACTAGTTGCGGTGAACGATGTCAGCTTCGAGGTAAGGGCGGGTGAAATCATCGGGTTGATCGGACCGAACGGTGCAGGCAAGTCGACCACCTTCAATCTGGTGACCGGCGCGCTGCGGGCGACTCGCGGTGAGATCACTTTCCGGGGCGAACGGATCGATGCGCTCGCCTCACGTCAGATCGTCAAACGCGGAATTGGCCGTACATTTCAGCACGTCAAGCTATTGCCGGGTATGAGCGTGCTCGAGAACGTGGCGATCGGCGCACACCTGCGCGGTCACGCCGGCGTGTGGCGCAGCGTTGTCAGGCTGAATGGCGCGGAAGAAGGGCAGCTGATGGCGGAAGCGGCGCAGCAGATCCGTCGGGTGGGGCTGGAACAGCATATGTATGACGAGGCGGGTAGCCTGGCGCTGGGTCAGCAGCGAATTCTCGAAATTGCCCGCGCGCTGTGCTGCGATCCCACGCTGCTGCTACTCGATGAGCCGGCTGCAGGCCTGCGTTACCAGGAAAAGCAGCAACTCGCCGACCTGCTGCGCAAGCTCAAGGCAGAGCGGATGAGTGTGCTGCTGGTCGAGCATGACATGGATTTCGTCATGAATCTGACCGATCGGCTGATCGTGATGGAATTCGGGACGCGGATCGCCGAAGGGCTGCCGGAAGATGTGCAAAAGGATCCGGCGGTGCTCGAAGCGTACCTGGGCGGGGTGGACTGATGAGAACGATGATGAATTCCGCTGTGCCGATTCTGGACGTGGAGGGCGTATCGGTCCGCTACGGTAAGGTCGAAGCGCTGCATGACATCGGCATCAAGGTGCGGCCGGGGCAGATCGTTTCAGTGATCGGTCCGAATGGCGCGGGTAAGTCGACGTTACTCAACGCGATCATGGGTGCGCTACCGGTGAGCGGTCGCGCGAAGGGCGGGATCCTTTATCACAATGAGGATATCAGCGCGGTGCCGGTCGAAAAGCGGGTGGCGCGCGGCATGTGTCTCGTCCCGGAAAAGCGCGAGCTGTTTGCGACGATGAGCGTGGAAGACAACCTGGTGCTGGGCGCCTACCGGCGCAAGCGGGCGGGCGAACGCGGTTATCTGGATCAGTTTGAGCCCGTCTTTACTTTGTTTCCACGGTTGAAGGAGCGTCGCAAGCAGGCGGCCGGCACCTTGTCCGGTGGCGAGCGGCAGATGCTCGCGGTAGGGCGCGCGTTGATGGGCAAGCCGGAATTGCTGATGCTGGACGAACCTAGCCTCGGTCTCGCACCGCTGATCGTAAAGGAGATTTTTCACATCATCAGCGCGTTGCGTCAGACAGGTGTGGCGATATTGCTGGTCGAGCAGAATGCACGGGCGGCGCTGCAGATTTCCGACTACGGTTACGTGTTGGAGACCGGCGAACTGGCGATCGAGGGACCTGCTGCCGATCTGGCTCAGAATCCACGGGTGATCGAAACGTATCTTGGTTTGACGAAGAGAGTGGCCTAAAGCGTTTCCTATCAATGGTTTGAGCGGTATCGGGCGGTGTGTTTCACGTGAAACACACCGCTTTTTTTATACCTTGGCCATTCGGACGAAATTCGGGCCAAAAGCGAACCCGCTATAATTCGCCCATACATTTTCCTTAGAAGGTTCACGCGGTGTCCCGGCGTGAGATCCGCGATGCTTTATCCCACAGAATTTGACGTAATTGTCGTTGGCGGCGGTCATGCCGGCACCGAAGCCGCTTTGGCTTCGGCGCGCATGGGCAACAAGACGCTCCTGCTGACGCACAACATCGAAACGCTCGGACAGATGAGCTGCAATCCGTCGATTGGCGGCATTGGTAAGGGCCATCTCGTGAAGGAAGTCGACGCACTCGGCGGCGCGATGGCCGCAGCCACGGACGAGGGCGGCATCCAGTTTCGCATCCTGAATTCATCGAAGGGTCCTGCCGTGCGGGCTACGCGCGCCCAGGCCGACCGTCTGCTTTACAAGCAGGCCATCCGGCATCGGCTCGAGAACCAGCCGAATCTCTGGCTATTCCAGCAGGCGGTGGACGACCTGATGGTGGAAGGGGACCGGGTAGTCGGCGCGGTGACGCAGGTCGGAATTCGCTTCCGCTCGCGCGCTGTCGTGCTGACGGCTGGGACGTTCCTGGACGGCAAGATTCATGTGGGTCTGAACAACTACACCGGTGGCCGCGCGGGCGATCCGGCGGCGGTGTCGTTATCGGCGCGTCTTAAAGAGCTCAAGCTCCCGCAGGGTCGACTGAAGACGGGTACGCCGCCGCGTATCGATGGTCGCACGATCGATTTTTCGAAGCTCGAGGAGCAACCGGGTGATGTCGATCCGGTGCCGGTGTTCTCGTTTCTTGGCCGCGTTGAACAGCATCCGCGCCAGGTGCCGTGTTGGGTGACGCATACCAACGAGCGCACGCATGACATCATCCGCGGCGGGCTCGACCGGTCGCCAATGTACACGGGCGTCATCGAAGGGGTGGGGCCGCGCTATTGCCCGTCGATCGAGGACAAGATTCACCGTTTCGCGTCGAAAGAATCGCACCAGATTTTCCTTGAACCGGAAGGTCTGACGACCAACGAGTTTTATCCGAACGGGATTTCCACCAGCCTGCCGTTTGACGTGCAACTGGACCTGGTACGTTCGATGGTTGGCCTTGAGCACGCGCACATCCTGCGTTCGGGTTACGCGATCGAGTACGATTATTTTGATCCGCGCGGGCTGAAGGCGTCGCTGGAGACGAAGGTTATCAACGGGCTGTTCTTCGCCGGTCAGATCAATGGAACGACCGGGTATGAAGAGGCTGCCGCGCAAGGTCTGCTGGCTGGTATCAACGCGGGGCTGCATGTGCAGGGCAGGGACGCGTGGTGCCCGCGCCGCGATCAGGCTTACCTCGGCGTGCTGGTCGACGATCTGGTAACGCGCGGTGTGTCGGAGCCGTACCGGATGTTCACTAGCCGCGCCGAATATCGTCTGAGCCTGCGCGAAGACAATGCGGATATGCGTCTGACGGAGCTCGGTCGTGAGTTGGGCGTCGTCGACGACGCTCGCTGGGACGCATTCAGCCGCAAACGCGAGGCTGTTTCACGTGAAACAGAGCGCCTGCGCACGACCTGGGTGAATCCCAAGACGCTGTCCGCGGACGAAGCCACTGCCTTGCTCGGCAAGCCGATCGACCACGAGTACAGCCTCGCCGATCTGCTGCGCCGTCCAGGCGTGACGTACGACGGCGTGTGTGGCTTGCGCGAAGGTGCTTGCGCACCGGCCGAGATCCTTGCCGATGACGACGTCTTGCTGGCTCAGATCAAGGAGCAGATCGAGATCGGCATCAAATATCAGGGTTATATCGAGCGTCAGGCTGGAGAAATCGAGCGCAACGAGTCGCACGAAAACACGCGTCTGCCCGACGGGTTGGACTATGCCGAAGTGCGTGGCTTGTCATTCGAAGCGCGCCAGAAGTTGACGCAGTTCCGTCCGGAGACGATCGGCCAGGCATCGCGCATCTCAGGTATCACGCCAGCGGCGATCTCGTTGCTGATGGTTCACCTGAAGCGCGGCCTCGGACGTCGCTCGACCAAGCCAGCCGGAGCCGCCGATAGCGGCACCGACTCCACGCCGGTGACGCAATGACGGCACGGCAGAAGGGGTTTGGCGGCGCGGACAGCAGGGAAGCATTGGCCGCATTGCTTGACGAGGGCGTCAAGGAGCTGGGCCTTGACCTGAGCGACGTCCAGCTCGGCAAACTGCTCGACTACGTTGCCTTGCTTGCCAAGTGGAACGCCGTGTACAACCTCACGGCCATCCGCGATCCGCGGCAGATGCTGATCCAGCACATTCTGGACTCGCTTTCGATCGTGCCGCACCTTTCCGGGCTCGGCCCATCTTCTGCACTCGATGTCGGCTCCGGCGGCGGTCTGCCAGGTATCGTGCTGGCCATCGTCTTGCCTGACTGGACCGTCACGCTCAATGACATCGTCCATAAAAAGACCGCATTCCAGGCTCAGGCCAAAGCGGAGCTCGGGCTCGCCAACCTGTCGGTGGTGACCGGCCGTGTCGAAACGCTGAAGCCTGGCGTGGAAGTACCGGCAAAGTTTGATGTAATCGTCTCGCGTGCATTCGCAGAGCTCGCGGATTTCGTTACACTGGCCCGTCATCTGGTAGCGGAGCAGGGTGCGATCTGGGCCATGAAGGGTGTTCGACCCGACGGCGAGATCGAACGGCTGCCCGCGGGCTCCCACGCAAAGCAGATCATCCGGCTCAAGGTGCCGTCGCTCGATGCCGAGCGCCACCTCGTCGAGGTGAGACTGGATCCCGCTGGTTAGCCCCGCGAACCGGGCATAAGCGCATTCCAATTTATCCAGGCAGCAAAAAGGGACACACCAACGATGGCAAAAATCTTCTGCGTTGCGAACCAGAAGGGTGGCGTCGGCAAGACGACGACAGCAGTCAATCTCGCCGCGAGCCTCGCATCGCAGGGACAGCGTGTTCTGCTCATCGATCTGGATCCGCAGGGCAACGCCACGATGGGTAGCGGTGTCGACAAGGCTGCCTGCACCAATACCATTTACGAGGTGCTGGTGGACGGAGTGTCGGTTGCAGATGCACGGGTGCGGCCTGAAGCGGTTTCGTACGATGTCGTGCCGGCTAACCGCGAACTGGCAGGTGCGGAAGTCGAACTGGTGAGTGTGCAAAATCGCGAGCGTCAATTAAAGGACGCGCTGGCGCCGGTGCAGGATGAGTACGACTTCGTGCTGATCGACTGTCCGCCGGCCTTGTCCTTGCTGACCCTCAATGGGCTGTGTGCGGCGCACGGCGTGGTGATCCCGATGCAGTGCGAGTACTTCGCGCTCGAAGGGCTCTCGGACCTCGTCAATACGATCAAGCAGGTTCACGCAAACCTGAATCGCGACCTGAAGGTGATCGGCCTGCTGCGCGTGATGTTCGATCCGCGCATCACGCTGCAACAACAGGTTTCCGACCAGTTGAAGGCGCACTTCGGCGACAAGGTATTTGACGTCGTCATTCCGCGCAATGTGCGTCTGGCCGAGGCGCCCAGCTATGGGTTGCCGGGTGTGGTGTTCGACCGGGCCTCGCGCGGTGCACAGGCGTACGTGCAATTCGGCGCGGAAATGATTGAACGGGTGCGCGCGATCTGACGCGTGACCATGCATCCCAAGCTGATCGAGGAAGCACGATGAATGCAGTAGCAAGAAAGAAGGGATTGGGTCGCGGGCTGGAAGCGCTGCTCGGCGGCAGTGCGGATATCACCGAGGCGGTGAAGATCGAGGGCGCGCCTAACGTGTTGCCGCTCGGCAAGCTGCAGGCCGGCAAGTATCAGCCGCGTACGCGCATGGACGAAGGCGCGCTGCAGGAGCTCGCGGCCAGCATCCGCGCGCAGGGCGTGATGCAACCGATCCTCGTGCGCCCGGTGTCGGCGGACAAATACGAAATCATCGCCGGCGAACGGCGCTTCCGCGCGGCACGGCTGGCTGGTCTGGACGAAGTGCCGGTACTGGTGCGCGATGTACCCGATCAGGCCGCCGCCGCGATGGCGCTGATCGAGAATATCCAGCGTGAAGACCTGAATCCGCTGGAAGAGGCGCAGGGCATCCAGCGTCTGCTCGACGAATTCAACTTTACGCACGAGCAGGCGGCTGAGTCGGTGGGGCGCTCGCGCAGCGCGGTGTCGAATCTGCTGCGTCTATTGAACCTGGCCGCGCCGGTGCAGACAATGCTGCTCGCCGGCGATCTCGATATGGGCCACGCACGCGCGCTGCTGGCCGTGGATGCCGCTACGCAGATCACTTTGGCCAATCAGGTGGTCAACAAGCGCATGTCGGTGCGTGAGACCGAGAAACTGGTGACCACCACGACGAAAGCGGCGCCGGCGGTAAAGGCAAAGGCGAACAACGACGGTGGCCGCGATACGCGCCGCCTCGAAGAAGAGTTGTCGGATCTGCTGGCTTCGACGGTCAAGATCAAGCTCGGCCGCCGGGGACGCGGCCAGGTGCTGGTGGAGTTCGGTGACCTCGACGCACTCGAAGGTATTCTTGCCCGCCTGCGCGGCAACGCGACCGCGTGAGCGATCAATAGCTTTGACCTCGGCCGAACGCCCGACCAAAACCGCCAGTAGCAATCCGCTGCACAAGCTGATCGCCCTCGCGACGAAAGAGCCGGTTCTATCGGTTCTGGTCGTCGCGTTGGTCGCGCTGCAGTGTCTGCACCCGCGCCCGTGGCTTTCGCTGCCGGGGCTCGTCGACTGGCAGACCGTCCTGACGCTGGCGGGGCTTCTGATCCTGACCAAGGCCATCGAATTATCAGGATTCCTGATTTGGATGGCGCACCGCGTGGTCCATTACATCCATTCGGAGCGCGGTCTGGCGTTTTTGCTGATCGGACTCGCGGCTGCGCTCTCGACGCTGTTGACCAATGACGTGGCTTTGTTTGTGGTTGTGCCGCTCACCTTGTCACTGCATGAGCTCACGCCGCTGCCGCTCAAGCGCCTTGTGATTTTTATCGCGTTGTCGGTGAACGCAGGTTCTATCCTGACGCCGCTCGGCAATCCGCAGAACCTGTTTCTCTGGCAGACCAGTGGGGCCTCCTTCGGCGGCTTCGTTGCGGCCTTGGCTCCATTGTGTGCCGCGTTGATGGCGATGCTTTACGTGCTGGCGGCGTTCAGCTTTCGCGGCAAGGCGCTGGATCTGTCGAAAGACGCCGGTGCCTACGACGTCGACCGGCGCCTGCTCGGGGTCGCGGCCGTGCTGTTCGTCGCATTCGTGTTGTTGGCCGACACGCATCATGCGGGCATCGGATTGGCGGGCATCATGGCCGGCTTCCTGCTCTGGCGCCGCGAGATCGTCCTCAAGATCGACTGGCTGCTGCTGCTGATCTTCGTGTTCATGTTCATCGTGCTGCGTAGTGTGGCCGCGCTACCGTGGGTACACCAGTTCGTCGGCCAACTAGGTCTCGCGACGACGCTGCGCGCTTTTGCCGCAGGGGCGATTCTGTCGCAAGGCATCAGCAACGTTCCAGCAGCCATCATGCTCGCCGAGTTCACCAAGGACTGGCGTGCGCTCGCATACGGCGTCAGCGTAGGCGGCTTCGGTTTCGCGATCGGCTCGCTGGCGAATCTGATTGCAGTGCGTCTGTCGAAACAGCGCGGTATGTGGCTGCCGTTTCATCTCTATGCCATACCCTTCTGGCTCGCTGCCGGAGCAGTAGGTGGCTGGCTTCTGTTGCATATTTGATACGGACGCCATGACGTCCACATGGTAGCCAAAGCACCGCCAATCAGCGCAATTCAAGCCGCATTTTTCGTGGCCCCCCGACAGCCTTACAGTTGGAGTCGTCCTACCTCCGAAGCGCCATTTCCCGCATCATGGCGGGCCGTTTCACGCGTTTTATTGAAAGGCCTAAAGTCTTGAATTGCCTGCAACTATCGCTTACAATCGCCCGGATTTAATTGCACGACAACCCCGTAATCTTCACGTAAGCTGACGGGCGGCACGAGACTTCCGGAATACTGCGATGGCGCTTAAAACGTCGAATCAAGCGCCCCAAAATCGGCGCGACGAAGGCCGCGCAGAACGCACGTTTTCCGCCACGTCCGGCCAGCACGTTACGCATGACGACGCGTGGGATGCCGAGCAGCAAGATAACAATATCGTTCCGCTCACGCGGGCTGAAGCAGAGAAGCTGTTCGGTCCGAATGTGAGTCGTCCATCGCGCGTCACGCCGTTCAAGGTCGTGGCGGCGCAAATGGTTTTGTCCCTGGGTGCTACGCTGGTGTGGTGGCTGTTCTACAAGCCGCCGGGCGCTGCTGCGCTGTCCGCGTTCCTGGGGGGAGCGATCTGCTGGGTGCCGGGCGCGATGTTCGCGGCACGCCTTAGAACACTGAGCGGCGCCGAAACAGTCATGAGCTGGATGATCGGCGAAGCGCTCAAGATGGGGACAACGATCGCGATGTTTGTAGCCATCGCTTTCTGGTATCACGACGTACGCTGGGTGCCGCTGCTCGTGACTTACCTCATTGCATTGAAGACATACTGGATCGCGCTTGCCTGGCGGTGAGCGGTGAAGTAACGCAAAAAATACTGGCTGGCGCGCGGCGCTGGCAAAAAGGCGCGCGGGTATGACATGACCTGCGCCGGCGTGTTCCCGCAATAGAGTGTTGCGGCGGGAACAGCCCGAACTGATTTTCGACAATTTGGGTGGCATTAACGATATGGCAGCTAGCGAAGGAACGCGCGCGATGGATCCGTCCGAGTACATCGCGCACCACTTGCAGAACTTCTCCACCGCGCACCAGACGTCGATTTTCGATATTCACGTCTGGAATCTGGACACCCTGTTCTGGTCGATCGTTTGCGGTCTGGCCACGATCTTCATCCTGCATCTCGCTGCACGTAAAGCGACCGCCGGCGTGCCGGGTCGTTTCCAGTGCGCTATCGAGATGCTGGTCGAGATGGTCGAAGATCAGTCCAAGTCGATGATCCACGGCAGCCGCACCTTCATTGCGCCGCTCGCACTGTTCGTGTTCGTCTGGGTTGCCCTGATGAACTCGCTCGACTTCATCCCCGTCGACCTGCCGGGCCGCGTGATCGGCTGGCTTGGTCTTTCGCAAGTCATCCCGCACCACCGCATCGTGCCGACGGCCGACCTGAACGGCACCATCGGCATCGCGCTCGGCGTGTTCGTGCTGATGATTTACTACAACTTCAAGATCAAGGGCGCCGGCGGCTTCGTTCATGAACTGCTGTCCGCTCCGTTCGGCGCGCATCCGCTGCTGTGGATCCCGAACCTGGCACTGAACATCATCGAGTTCGTCGCAAAGACGGTTTCCCTCGGCATGCGGCTGTTCGGCAACATGTACGCGGGCGAACTGCTGTTCCTGCTGATTGCTCTCTTGGGCAGCATCTGGAGCTTCGGCGCGGACACGACGGTGCTTGGCTTCATCGGCCACGTGATCGCCGGCAGCGTGTGGGCAATCTTCCACATTCTGATCGTGCTGCTGCAGGCGTTCATTTTCATGATGCTGACGCTGGTGTACCTCGGCCAGGCACACGATACGCACTAACCTGCGCTGTCGAACAACGAATTGCCTTAGCTTTTTAGTTTTTTAAATCCTAGTTCCAACCAGTTCCAAAAAGACTTTTCACAAAGGAGTGATCATGCAAGCTTTCATCGCCAACATCCAGGGTCTGACCGCCATCGGTATCGGCATCATCATCGGCCTGGGTGCAATCGGCGCCTGTATCGGTATCGGCCTGATGGGCGGCAAGTACATTGAGGCATGCGCTCGTCAGCCGGAACTGATGAACCCGCTGCAAACCAAGATGTTCCTGCTGGCTGGTCTGATCGACGCGGCGTTCCTGATTGGCGTTGGTGTGGCAATGCTGTTTGCGTTCGCGAACCCGCTGCTGTCGAAGCTGGCAGGCTGAGGTTCCTCGGAAGTTTGCGCCTGAGCTATAACTGGTGAAGGCGCAGGGCGGAACGGGCACTTGGCGCTGATCGAATACAGAATCGATGAGCGCCTTGCCGTTTCACTTTCCGAACTAGCAACGTTTAAGGAAACACCGTGAATCTCAACGCAACCCTGTTTGCGCAAATGGTCGTGTTCCTGATCCTCGCGTGGTTCACGATGAAGTTCGTGTGGCCGCCGTTGATCAACGCCCTCGACGAGCGCGCGAAGAAGATCGCCGAAGGTCTGTCTGCTGCTGAGAAGGGCAAGGCAGAACTGGAAGCCGCGCACAAGCGCGTCGACCAGGAACTGGCGCAGGCACGCAACGACGGCCAGCAACGTATTGCTGACGCCGAAAAGCGCGCAGTGACGCTGGCTGACGAAATCAAGGCCCAGGCACAAGCTGAAGCCGCTCGTATCCTCGCGCAAGCGAAGGCGGACGCGGAGCAACAGGTCGTCAAGGCGCGCGAAGCGCTGCGCGGCGAAGTCGCTGCTCTCGCGGTCAAGGGCGCTGAACAGATCCTGAAGCGCGAAGTCGACCAGGCAGCGCATGCTGACCTGCTGAATCAACTGAAAGCCGAGCTCTGATCATGGCCGAACTTGCAACCATCGCCCGTCCGTACGCAGAAGCGTTGTTTGGCGTGGCCGAAGCTGGTGACGTCGCCGCCTGGTCCACGTTCGTGCAGGAGCTGGCACAGGTTGCGCATCTGCCCGAAGTGCTGTCGATCGCCACGAGCCCGAAAGTAAGCCGCGCCCAGGTCAGCGATCTGCTGCTGGCCGCGGTCAAGTCGCCGCTCAAGGACAACGCGCAAGCGAAGAATCTGGTGCAAATGCTGGTGGACAACCACCGTCTGCCGTTGCTGCCGGAAATCGCCACGCAGTTCGAAGAGTTGAAGAACGCGCGCGAAGGAGCGGCTGATGCGTTGATCGTCAGCGCATTCCCGCTCGAAGGCGCGCAGCTGGATGAACTCGTCGCCAGTCTCGAACGCAAGTTCAAGCGCAAGCTGAAGCCGGTGGTCGAGGTCGACTCGTCGCTGATCGGCGGTGTGCGCGTGACAGTCGGCGATGAAGTGCTCGATACCTCGGTCCGCGCGCGGCTTGCCAGCATGCAAACGGCTCTGACGGCCTGAAGCGCCTAAGGCGCTGAAGCGGCTGGCACGCAACAGAATTGACTATCAGGAGCGAATAATGCAACTCAATCCCTCTGAGATCAGCGAGCTGATCAAGAGCCGGATCCAGGGCCTTGATGCGAGCGCAGACGTTCGCAACCAGGG
The DNA here is from genome assembly GCF_050436645.1 of Paraburkholderia sp. GAS33. Taxonomy (NCBI): domain Bacteria; kingdom Pseudomonadati; phylum Pseudomonadota; class Betaproteobacteria; order Burkholderiales; family Burkholderiaceae; genus Paraburkholderia; species Paraburkholderia sp. GAS33. The sequence continues at coordinate 117,562 of NZ_JBNDMP010000005.1, read as the reverse complement.
CACCGTGATCTCCGTGACCGACGGTATCGTGCGTATTCACGGCCTGTCGGAAGTGATGCAGGGCGAAATGCTCGAATTCCCGGGCAACACCTACGGTCTCGCGCTGAACCTCGAGCGCGACTCGGTCGGCGCCGTGATTCTGGGTGAATACGAACACATTTCGGAAGGCGACATCGTCAAGACGACGGGCCGCATTCTCGAAGTGCCGGTGGGTCCGGAACTGCTCGGCCGCGTGGTCGATGCACTCGGCAACCCGATCGACGGCAAAGGCCCGATCAACGCGAAGAAGACCGACGCAATCGAAAAGATTGCCCCAGGCGTGATCTGGCGTAAGTCGGTGTCGGAGCCGGTCCAGACCGGCCTGAAGTCGATCGACGCCATGGTGCCGGTTGGCCGTGGCCAGCGCGAGCTGATCATTGGCGACCGCCAGTGCGGCAAGACGGCTGTGGCAGTCGACGCGATCATCAACCAGAAGGGCAAGAACCTCTTCTGTATCTACGTCGCGATCGGCCAGAAGGCTTCGTCGATCATGAACGTGGTCCGCAAGCTCGAAGAAACCGGCGCGCTGGAATACACCATCGTGGTCGCTGCTTCGGCTTCGGAATCGGCTGCGATGCAATACCTCGCACCGTACGCCGGCTGCTCGATGGGCGAATACTTCCGCGACCGCGGTCAGGACGCGCTGATCGTTTATGACGACTTGACCAAGCAAGCCTGGGCATACCGTCAGATCTCGCTGCTGCTGCGCCGTCCGCCGGGCCGCGAAGCTTACCCGGGTGACGTGTTCTATCTGCACTCGCGTCTGCTCGAACGTGCGGCTCGCGTCTCGGAAGAGTACGTCGAGAAGTTCACGAACGGTGAAGTGAAGGGCAAGAGCGGTTCGCTGACAGCACTGCCGGTCATTGAAACGCAGGCAGGCGACGTTACCGCCTTCGTTCCGACGAACGTGATCTCGATTACCGACGGCCAGATCTTCCTGGAAACCGACCTCTTCAACGCAGGTATCCGCCCGGCAATTAACGCCGGCGTGTCGGTGTCGCGTGTGGGCGGTGCGGCTCAGACGAAGGTCGTGAAGAAGCTGTCGGGCGGTATCCGTACCGACCTGGCGCAGTATCGTGAGCTGGCTGCGTTCGCGCAGTTCGCGTCGGACCTCGACGAAGCCACCCGCAAGCAGCTGGAACGCGGCCGCCGCGTGACGGAACTGCTCAAGCAGCCGCAGTATCAGCCGCTGCAGGTGTGGGAACTGGCAATCGCGCTGTTCGCTGCTAACAACGGTTACCTCGACGATCTGGAAGTCGCGCAAGTGCTGCCGTTCGAAAAGGGCCTGCGTGATTACCTGAAGTCGAAGCACGCTGACCTGATCAAGCGCATCGAAGACACCAAGGAACTCTCGAAGGACGACGAAGGCCTGCTGCATACGGCCGTCAAAGACTTCAAGAAGTCCGGCGCTTATTGATCCGCGAGTGACCCGCAAGGCATAAACGGACCTTGAAGCGGCGCGGGCCGCATGTGAATGCCCCCGCGCTGCTTCGATCGCTTTGCATGGGACCCGGGTAACGCTAAAGCGCTGACTCGGGCCGAAGCTTTGCATGGGACCCGAGTAACCGCTAAAGCGGTAACTCGGGCCGACAAAGGAGCAAGCAATGGCTGGAATGAAGGAAATTCGCGGCAAGATCAAGAGCGTGCAAAACACGCGCAAGATCACGAAAGCGATGGAGATGGTGGCCGCATCGAAGATGCGCCGCGCTCAGGAGCGCATGCGCGCTGCTCGCCCGTACGCCGACAAGGTCCGCGACATCGCTGCGCACATGAGCCGTTCGAACCCCGAGTATCGTCACCCGTTCATGGTGTCGAACGACGGCGCGAAGACGGCCGGCATGATCCTCGTCACGACCGACAAGGGTTTGTGTGGCGGTATGAACACGAACGTGCTGCGCGCCGCACTGCAGAAGTTCAAGGAACTGGAAGGCCAGGGCAAGACGATCGAAGCAACGGCGATCGGCGGCAAGGGCCTCGGTTTTCTGAACCGCCTGCGTGCGAAGGTCGCGTCGAACGTGGTGGCGCTGGGCGACACGCCGCACCTCGAGAAGCTGATCGGCGCGGTGAAGGTGCAGCTCGACATGTACTCGGAAGGCAAGATCTCGGCGGTGTACCTGGCGTACACGCGCTTCGTCAATACGATGAAGCAGGAAGCCGTGATCGAGCAACTGCTGCCGCTGTCGGCAGACCAGTTCGAGCGCAAGGAAGACGAGGGCACGACGCCGAACACGTCGTGGGACTACATCTACGAGCCGGACGCACAGGCGGTGGTGGACGAGTTGCTCGTGCGTTATGTGGAAGCGCTGGTCTATCAGGCCGTCGCGGAAAACATGGCGTCGGAGCAGTCGGCACGGATGGTCGCAATGAAGGCCGCTTCGGACAACGCGAAGACGGTCATCAACGAACTGCAGCTCGTGTACAACAAGAGCCGTCAGGCAGCGATCACGAAAGAACTGTCGGAAATCGTCGGCGGCGCTGCGGCGGTCTGACCATCACGGTCAGGCGCGCCTCAGGGCGAGCGCTACAAACTGCGCCTTTGCGCGAGTGAAGAATTGAGTATCTAAAGGAAAAGCGATGAGTACTACTGCTTTGGTAGAAGGCAAGATCGTACAGTGCATCGGCGCGGTGATCGACGTGGAATTCCCGCGTGACCACATGCCGAAGATTTACGACGCGCTCATTCTCGACGGTTCGGAACTGACTCTCGAAGTCCAGCAGCAGCTGGGTGACGGCGTCGTTCGTACCATCTGTCTGGGTGCATCCGACGGCCTGCGCCGCGGTACGACGGTGAAGAACACGGGCAAGCCGATCAGCGTGCCGGTCGGCAAGCCGACCCTCGGCCGGATCATGGACGTGCTGGGCCGTCCGATCGACGAAGCCGGTCCGATCAACTCGGACGTGACGCGCGGTATTCACCAGAAGGCTCCGGCGTTCGAAGAACTGTCGCCGTCCACGGAACTGCTCGAAACAGGCATCAAGGTTATCGACCTGATCTGCCCGTTCGCCAAGGGCGGTAAGGTGGGTCTGTTCGGTGGCGCCGGTGTGGGCAAGACCGTGAACATGATGGAACTGATCAACAACATCGCCAAGGAACACGGTGGTTACTCCGTGTTCGCCGGTGTTGGCGAGCGTACCCGCGAAGGGAACGACTTCTATCATGAAATGAAGGACTCGAACGTTCTCGACAAGGTCGCGCTGGTGTACGGCCAGATGAACGAGCCGCCGGGCAACCGTCTGCGCGTCGCGCTGACGGGTCTGACGATGGCTGAGCATTTCCGTGACGAAGGTCTGGACGTGCTGTTCTTCGTCGACAACATCTACCGTTTCACGCTGGCCGGTACCGAAGTGTCGGCACTGCTCGGCCGTATGCCGTCGGCAGTGGGCTATCAGCCGACGCTGGCTGAAGAAATGGGCAAGCTGCAAGAACGTATTACGTCGACCAAGACTGGCTCGATCACGTCGGTGCAGGCCGTGTACGTCCCTGCGGATGACTTGACCGACCCGTCGCCGGCTACGACCTTCGGCCACCTTGACGCAACCGTCGTGTTGTCGCGTGACATCGCTTCGCTGGGTATCTACCCGGCAGTCGACCCGCTCGATTCGACCTCGCGTCAGATCGACCCGAACGTGATCGGCGAAGAGCACTACTCGATCACGCGCGGCGTGCAGCAAACGCTGCAGCGCTACAAGGAACTGCGCGACATTATCGCGATTCTGGGCATGGACGAACTGGCGCCGGAAGACAAGCTCGCCGTGGCGCGCGCTCGTAAGATCCAGCGTTTCCTGTCGCAGCCGTTCCACGTCGCTGAAGTGTTCACGGGCTCGCCGGGCAAGTACGTGCCGCTGAAGGAAACGATCCGCGGCTTCAAGATGATCGTGGGCGGTGAGTGCGATCATCTGCCGGAGCAGGCGTTCTACATGGTCGGCACGATCGACGAAGCCTTCGAAAAGGCCAAGAAGATCCAGTAACGGTCGGGTGTAACGAAGCGGGCGCCGGTTTGCCCGCAAGCACTACCTTCAGGGTAGCTTTTGCGAAACCGGCGCCTCGTAATACGCTCAACCCGCCTTGCATGGGACGAGAGCGAGCGCCAAGGCGCTACCCTCGTCGAGCTTTGCATGGGACCGAAGTAAGCGCTAAGGCGCTAACTTTGGTCGGCACAGGAGTCGATATGGCAACCATTAAAGTAGACGTCGTCAGCGCGGAAGAGGAAATCTTCTCGGGCCAGGCGAAATTCGTGGCGCTGCCTGGCGAAGCGGGCGAACTCGGCATTCTGCCGGGCCACACGCCGCTTATCACGCGGATTCGTCCGGGTGCGGTGCGCATCGAAGCTGAAAACGGCGAAGAAGAGTTTGTGTTCGTCGCCGGCGGCATTCTTGAGATTCAACCGGGTGCTGTGACGGTTCTGGCCGACACCGCTATCCGCGGCAAGGATCTTGACGAAGCCAAGGCCGAAGACGCGCGCAAGCGTGCAGAAGAAGCGCTGCAAAACACGGGCTCGAACCTCGAATACGCGACCGCTCAGGCGGAGCTCGCGTATGCGACGGCGCAGCTCGCTGCGATCCAGCGTCTGCGCAAGTTGCGCGGTCAGAATTAAGCGAGTCGCAAGCGCATTAAGGAAAGCAGCCGAGAGGCTGCTTTTTTTTCGACTGCGATTGACGTTTACGGCAAGGGAAGCGAGCTCAGGCTCGTGACTCGACGAGCTTGCCTGCGGGTAACACTTGATGCCGCGCGGACATACCCCGGTGGCACAATCGGCAGCAACAATTCGCAGAAATCGCAGAAACACCGCCAGGCCGTCGGAAGATTTCCCGACCCTCTCGGGCCCGCGTGCAGCGGCAATCCTGATGGGGGTGCATAACAGAGCGAGCATCCGTTCACGGAGACAACGCCATGGCAACGCAAGCGTCAGGTCGAGCCGCACTCATCAAGCCAATGAACGGGCTCTCCTACGTCCGTGGTTCGACCGATATCCCGCTGAGCGACGCGACGGTCGGACGATTCCTGCGCGACACGGCGCGCCGCTTCGGCGGCCGACCTGCCGTGGTGTTCCGCGAGCAGGGCATCCGCTGGACGTGGGCGGTTTTCGCGCAAGAGGTCGACGTGCTCGCGGCCGGTTTGCTCGCATTGGGCATCGGCAAAGGCGACCGTGTCGGCATCTGGTCGCCGAACCGGGTCGAGTGGTTACTCACGCAATTCGCGACGGCGCGCATCGGGGCCGTACTGGTCAATATCAATCCCGCATACCGGCTGGCCGAACTCGAGTACGCGCTAAACAAGGTCGGATGCAAGGCCATCATCGCCGCAGAACGTTTCAAGTCGTCGATGTATCTGCAGATGCTGCAGGAACTGGCGCCCGAACTTGCCACGCACGCTCCCGGCAATCTGCGTGCGGTGCGTTTGCCGGAGTTGCGTGTCGTGATCCGCATGTGCGACCAGGGGACGCCGGGCATGCTGAGTTTCTCCGACGTGATCGAGCAGGGCCGCGCCACGCTCGACTCCGTAAAACTGGATGCGATCGATGCCACGTTGTCCGCGGACGATCCAATCAACATCCAGTTCACCAGCGGCACGACCGGCAACCCGAAGGGCGCTACGCTCACGCACCGCAACGTCGTCAACAACGCACGCTATATTGCAATGGCGATGGAGCTCTCGGAAGAGGACGGCCTTTGCATTCCCGTGCCGCTCTATCACTGCTTCGGCATGGTGCTGGCGGTGCTGGCCTGCGTGTCGGTCGGCGCGAACATGGTCTTTCCCGGCGAAGCCTTCGATCCGGCTGCGACACTCGCAGCCGTCGCCGAAGAAAGATGCACGGCGTTGCATGGCGTTCCCACCATGTTCATCGCAGAACTGGATCATCCAGAGTTCGCGCGTTTTGATCTTACGCGTTTGCGTACCGGCATCATGGCCGGCTCGCCATGCCCGATCGAGACCATGAAGAAGGTCGTGTCGAAGATGCATCTGGCCGAAATCACGATCGCCTACGGCATGACGGAAACCAGCCCGGTTTCTTTCCAGAGTTCGACGATTGATCCGCTGGACAAGCGGACCTCGACGGTGGGGCGTATCCAGCCGCATCTCGAAGTCAAGATCATCGACGCGCTGGGTAACGTCGTTCCGGTCGGCGAAACCGGCGAGCTATGTACAAAGGGCTACTCGGTGATGCAGGGCTACTGGGGCGAGGAGGCGAAGACGCACGAAAGCATCGTCGACGGCTGGATGCACACCGGCGATCTGGCGACGCTCGACGCCGACGGTTACTGCAATATCGTCGGCCGCCTCAAGGACATGCTGATTCGCGGCGGCGAGAACATCTACCCACGCGAGATCGAAGAGTTTCTGTTCCGCCATCCGAAGATCCAGAGCGTTCAGGTGTTTGGCGTCCCGGACGCGAAGTACGGGGAAGAAGTGTGCGCGTGGATCGTGCTGCGCGCCGGAGAACAGGCGAGCGCCGAGGAAGTGCAGGAGTTTTGCCGTGGCCAGATAGCCCACTACAAGGTGCCGAAATACATCCGCTTCGTCGATGAGCTGCCGATGACGGTCACCGGCAAGATACAGAAATTCGTGATGCGCGAACGGATGATCGAGGAGTTGAAGATCCGGGAAGACAAGACCGCCTGAAACGACAACGGCGGCGCCACGCGTTGTCGTGGGGCCGCCGTGTTTGAGGGGGGGAGGCGCAACCGTTCGCGAAACCTGACTAGCAGCAGCCCGGGCAGAGCTCACCAGAGCAGCGCGCAAACGTTTGGCTAAACAAAAAAAAAGCGGGCCTGGAGCCCGCTAAAAACCACACGCTACGGGGTTAGCGCGAGGAGACCATTGGAGGAACCGACTGGGTGGACGCTCTACGCATCGACCACGGCCCCAGCAGGGATGCCCCTTTCCAGGGCTTCGGCGTGACGCCGACCGGCAAGTGCATCGTATCCGCTCACACCACGCACCCAGCCACATCCGTGTTGAAACCGTTGAAAAGCATTGTGGGCGAATAAGTCCGGTATGACGGTAACAAAGTGTTTCAGGTTGTAACGCCCGCCAGATAAGGCTTCGCGGGTCTTATTGCCATTGAAAGCTGTTTAAAACGTAATTTCTACCGATGCCTTTGACCATCATTACTCGGGTTCAATTGATGCTTCCGCGGCGCTCCGTGCAGCGCAACTGATTCAGACTTCACCGCATGAAACCACCGCCGGGGTCGCGCCACGCCCGCCGGATAGCGGCCAGATGGCCGATTCGGCGCCATTAACCTTGGCGCCCGCGTGATGAAAGCACCTGTAACGCTGCGGCGCACGCTCAAATCCGGCCGGCTCGTTGCGCGGGTCGGACCGCGCAGCCGAGGGTGTCAATCGCGCAATTCCCTATCGACTTACGTGCAGATACGCGGTTACAGGATTGTGTCGATGCGCGCCGCTTATTGGACCGCGCTACTTCAACCACTTATCGGAGATTGCCTGGTATTCGCCGCTAGCTTGCGCCAGATGCAACCATTGGTCGACATATTGCTGGAACACCACGTCGCCGCGCGGCAGCAACCAAGCCTTTTCTCCGTACTGGAACGGCTTGTCAGGGTGAACAGAGCACAGGCCAGGGTTGAGTTTCTGTTGCAGCAACGTTTCCGACGCGTCAGTCACCATCACATCCGCCTTGCCGGCGAGGATCTGTTTGAAGATCGTCACGTTGTCTGGATACACGGTAAGGTTCGCGTGCGGGAAAAACTGCCTCGCGAAGCGCTCGTTTGTACCACCGGGGTTGACGATGACGCGGGTCGTGGGTTGATCGATCTCGGCGACGGTCTGATATTTGTTCACGTCATCGCAGCGCACGATCGGCGTCTTGCCGTCGACCATATACGGCCGGGTGAAAAACGCGCGCTTTTGCCGTTCGAGCGATGGCGAGACGCCACCGACAGCGATATCGCACTTCGCCACAAAGTCGTTCATCAGGTTGGACCACGACGTTTTGATGTACTCAGCCTTCACACCCAGCGATTTCGCGAGCGATTCGGTCATGTCGATGTCGATTCCTTCGAACTGCCCGTCGCCCTTGTAGAAGGAGTACGGCCGGTAGTCGCCGGTCGTGCAGGCGCGCAGCGTACCGCGCGCGAGAATCTCGTCGAGGCGCGAGGGTGCTGTGGACGCACCGTTGCCGCCAGCCGTCGCGGCCGAGCCCGCCGCGCTCTGCGCGTTCGCCGTCCCGGCCGCACCAGCGAGCAACGCCAAAGCCAGAATCCATGCTGCCTTTCTCATCGGATCTCCTCGAATCCCGTCATTGCCACATAAGGCCGCTGATCATAGCCCGCCAGTCCGCCCTTGAACATTAGCCGGACGGCCGGCCGCGGGACAACGCCATAGCGGACCGTTATTGCCCCGATCAACGAAGATGCGGGATCGGTCCCGCTGCGTCCGGTAAAATGCCCCTTTGCCTTCAGTCGTACGCAACGTGGCCCATAACCTTCTCAACGACACCTTCCTGCGCGCGCTGCTGCGTCAGCCGACCGACTACACGCCGATCTGGCTGATGCGTCAGGCCGGCCGGTACCTGCCGGAATACAACGCGACGCGCGCTCGTGCAGGTAGTTTTCTTGGCCTCGCGAAGAGCCCGGCGTACGCGACTGAGGTGACGCTGCAGCCACTCGAGCGCTATCCGCTCGACGCGGCCATCCTGTTCTCCGACATTCTCACGGTGCCTGACGCCATGGGCCTGGGGCTGGAGTTCGTGGCCGGCGAAGGTCCCAGCTTTGCGCATCCTGTGCGCACTGAGGCCGACGTCGCGCGCCTCGCCGTGCCGGATATCGGCGCCACGCTGCGCTACGTGACCGACGCGGTGAGCGAAATCCGCAAGGCGCTGACGGATGCGCAAGGCCGTCAGCGCGTGCCGCTGATCGGCTTTTCCGGCAGCCCGTGGACGCTCGCCTGCTACATGGTGGAAGGCAGCGGCTCGGCCGACTTTCGCACAGTGAAATCCATGCTGTACGCCCGTCCAGATCTGATGCACCGGATTCTGGAGGTGAACGCCAGGTCCGTGGCCGCTTACCTGAACGCGCAGATCGAAGCCGGCGCGCAAGCGGTGATGATTTTCGACACCTGGGGCGGAGCATTGGCCGACGGCATCTACCAACGTTTCTCACTGCACTACATCGCGCAGGTCGTGAGCCAGCTCAAACGCGATCACGACGGCGAGAAAGTCCCGGTCATCACCTTCACGAAGGGCGGCGGCTTGTGGCTCGACGAGATTGCGGCCACCGGCGTCGACGCGGTTGGCCTCGACTGGACGGTGAATCTCGCCCGCGCCCGCGAGCGGGTCGGCGGTAGGGTGGCCCTGCAAGGCAATATCGATCCGTCGGTGCTGTTCGCGCCGCCCTCGGCGATTCGTATCGAAGCGCGCGCGGTACTCGACAGCTTCGGCAATCATCCCGGCCACGTCTTCAACCTTGGTCATGGCATTTCGCAGTTCACGCCGCCGGAAAACGTCGCCGAACTGGTCGATGAAGTCCATCGCCACAGCCGCGCGATTCGCGCTGCCGGAGCAGCGGGAGCCGCGCCAAACACGTGACAGATTTGTTGCGGTGCGGCGACGTGGGCTCTCGGACTAAGGGAAAAATAGTGTCAACTGGGCCGTCAGGCGGCGCTTCCGCAGTTGTCAAGACTTGACTTATACACATTCATCACGCTGCGGCGCGGTAGAGGGTTTAGTCGCGGCAATCTGCTTGCAAGTTGCGTGCGCATCCGATCAGGGCCTTGACTGGCAAGGGTTTCGTCGGATCAGGGAGAAGTGTGCGGTACCCCACACAACGTAGCAACGGCGCGGTTTTCGGGCCTTCCAGAGCGAGTTCTCAACAAAGTTATCCACAGGACATCCGGGCCAACACCAATTGTTCAGTAGATTCCAAAACTTAGCGCCGGAAGTGATGTTTTACTTTAACTTCTCCCGGTTCACTGACTCGTCGTCGGGCATCGGTCCGTTGACCGAAGTGCCTGCGCCGACCCAATTGCGATCCTGAATCCTACGTGAGCCCCGTTTTTGTCCGCGTCGCGCTCGATCATCCGTTGCCGACCTTGTTCGACTATCGCTGCGACGCCGCCGAGCCGCCGCTGCCGGGCACGCTCGTCAGCGTGCCGTTCGGCAGGCGCCAGGTGGTCGGGCTAGTCTGTGAAGTGACCACTCACAGTGATGTGCCGGCCGACAAACTGCGCGCCGTGGACAGCTTATGCGATGCCTGTCCGCCCTTGTCCGCCGAATGGCTGGCGCTTGCCGCCTTTGCCGCGGACTACTACCAGCGGGGCCTTGGCGAAGTCGCATTGCCGGCTTTGCCGCAGGCGTTGCGCGATCCGTCGCGCTGGGCGCGCCTGCTCGCGCCCCAGGAGCTGTACCGTTTGTTGCCGGCCGGCCGGGCAGCGCTGCCCGACGCGTTACCCGCGCGGGCGACTGCATTACGAAAACTGGCGCAGGCGCTCATCGACGCCGAGGCCGGTGCGCTACTTGTCGCCGACGCCCGCGCCGTCCATCCAAAAGCCGTAGCGACCCTCGAGGCGTGGCGAGCCGAAGGCTGGCTAGAACGGGAGGTGACCGAAGCGGCGGCACTGGCTTTGCTCGCGCCGTCGCCGGGCAGCGCGGCGCAGCGGGCCGCACCGCCGCTGCCCACCCTGACCGATGAGCAAGCCGCAGCCGTCGAAGCAGTTCGCGACGCCAACGGCTTCGCACCGTTCCTGTTGCACGGCGTGACCGGCAGCGGCAAGACTGAGGTGTATCTGCGCGCGCTTGCCGCGATTCTGGCGGCGCGGCCCGACGCCCAGGCGCTCGTTCTCGTGCCCGAAATCAATCTCACGCCGCAATTCGAAGCCGCGTTCCGCGCCCGCTTTGCGGCGCTCGAAGGCACCTCGATCGTCACGTTGCACAGCGGCCTCGCCGAGGGCGAACGGGCGCGCAACTGGTTCGCGGCACATAGCGGCCGTGCCCGGATCGTGCTCGGTACGCGGCTCGCCGTACTCGCCTCGCTGCCGAAGCTGGCGATCATCGTCGTCGACGAAGAGCATGACCCCGCCTACAAGCAGCAGGAAGGCTTGCGTTACTCGGCGCGCGATCTGGCCATCTGGCGTGCCAAGCAGCTGGATTTGCCGGTGGTACTCGGCTCCGCGACGCCCTCGCTGGAAAGCTGGTGGCAGGCCGACCAGGGACGCTACACGCGACTCACGCTGTCGCGGCGGGCGGTCGCCGAGGCGGTGTTGCCCACGGTCAAGCTGATCGATCTCGAAGAAGAACGGCGACGTGGCCGGGCGTCAGTGGAAGGCCTGTCCGGGCCGCTGGTCGCGGCGCTGAAGACCCGCCTCGAACGCGGCGAACAGAGCCTCGTATTTCTCAACCGCCGCGGCTACGCGCCACAACTGGCCTGCGACGCCTGCGGCTGGGTGGCGGGTTGTCCACGCTGTAGCGCCTACGTCGTGTTGCACAAGCCGGAGCGTGCGCTGCGTTGCCACCACTGCGGCTGGGAAGCACGCATTCCACGTTCGTGCCCTGACTGCGGCAACGTGGACATTGCGCCGCTCGGACGTGGCACGCAGCGCGTCGAAGAGACCCTGGCGAGCGCCGTGCCCGGGGCGCGCGTGCTGCGCATCGACGCCGACAGCACGCGCCGCAAAGGCAGCGCGCAGGCGCTGTTCTCCGACGTGCACGCGGGCGAGGTCGACATCCTGGTGGGCACGCAGATGATCGCCAAGGGGCACGACTTTCAACGCGTTTCGCTGGTGGGCGTGCTTAACGCCGATACGGCGCTGTTCTCGCACGACTTCCGCGCCGGCGAGCGCCTGTTCGCCCAGCTGATGCAGGTGAGCGGCCGCGCCGGCCGTGCAGGACTACCCGGCGAGGTGCTGGTGCAGACGCGCTATCCGCGGCACGCGCTGTATCACGCGCTGGGGCGGCACGACTACGTCGGCTTCGCCAATTCGACGCTGGCCGAACGCCGCGACGCCCATTTGCCGCCGTTTGTCTATCAGGCACTGTTGCGCGCCGAAGGCCGCACGCTCGAAGCGGCGCTCGCATTCCTCCAGCAAGCCGCCGCGGCGCTGGCGGAAATGCCCTCCGCCGAACGGGTGACGGTCTACGACGCCGTGCCGCTGACCATCGTCAAAGTCATGCACGTGCACCGCGCGCAACTGCTGATCGAGAGCGCTTCGCGCGGCGCGCTACAGGCCACGCTGCGCGCCTGGCAGCCGGTCTTGCGCAGCTTGAAGGGCGTGTTGCGCTGGAATCTCGAGGTCGACCCGCTCGATATCTGAGGCCGCCGTCGTCGGGCCTACCGGACCCGGCTGACGTGCAAATCCCTTTCAGTCATATTCATAGAGCGAAAGGTCGTTTCATTTCCGAAAGCCGCTCAACTATATTTCGCCAGAATCGGCGCAGTTTTAACAACAATCCCAACCTCTCCCGCGCCGACGCACCTCAACTCTCGGGGCTTTGCGATGAGCGATACCAATCACAGCCTGCCGGCGGGCGCAGCAGCAGCACCGGCCAGATCCGATTCCAACCGTGACAACGACGTCAAACATGGCGGCGGCCTGTTCGCGACCGAAGACTGGTGGGCCGTGTGGATCGGCCTGCTGGTGATCGTCGTCGCGTGGGGGTTCTTTGCCTCGGGTAGCAGCATCAAGTGGCTCGCGGTTGCGCCGGTCAAATGGACGGATCCGGCCCTGGCGGCTCAAGACCTGCTCAAACACCTGCCGAACTATGCCGCGCTGTTCGTCGTGTTCGCGGTGCTGTTTGGCGTCAGCCTTGCGGCTTTAAAGCAACGGCTCGCGTATTTTCTGCCGTCGTTCCTGGTCCTGTTCGTCGCCTCGATACTGATTTTCACGCTTGGCGCATGGGCCAGCGCTTCCAGGTACAACCTCGAACCGCCGCTGGTTGCGCTAGTGCTCGGTCTGGTGGTCTCGAATGTGTTCGGGTTGCCCGAGTGGTTCTCGGCCGGGTTGCGCGTCGAGTTTTACATCAAGGTGGGTATCGTGCTGCTCGGCGCGACGCTGCCGTTGACGTTGCTGGTGTGGGCCGGTCCGGTTGCGGTCGGACAGGCCAGCATCGTTTCGCTGGTGACGTTCTTCGTGATCTTCTTCGTCGCCAGGGCTTTCGGGCTCGACCGCCGCTTTGCCGCGGTGCTGGGCGTGGGCGGCGCGGTCTGCGGCGTTTCGGCGGCCATCGCCATTGCGGGCGCCGTGCGCGCCAAACGCGAACAGGCTTCGGTGGCGATCACGCTGGTGATCCTGTGGGCCATCGTGATGATCTTCGTGTTGCCGTTCGCCTCGCGCTCGCTTGGACTTTCGACGGCGGTCGGCGGCGCGTGGATCGGCACCTCTGAATTCGCGGACGCGGCCGGCATCGCCGCCGCCCAGGCTTATGGCGACCTGGCCAGGCAAGCTGGCGGCGCTATCGCCGGCGCGCCCGAAGCATCCGTGCAGGCGTTCACGCTGATGAAGGTGGTGGGGCGCGACATCTGGATCGGCATCTGGGCGTTCGTGCTGGCGTTCGTCGCCTCGACCCGTTGGGAGAGCCAGGAAAGTGGCGTCAAGTCGAAGGCAAACCCGGGCGAGATCTGGGCGCGCTTTCCGAAATTCGTGATTGGCTTTGTGATTGCGTCGGCGCTCGTGACGTGGATCGCGAGCCACTATTCGCTGGCGGACTACCGCAAGGTGGTGACTCCGGAGTTCGTTGCGCCGATTACCGCGCTGCGCACCTGGGCCTTCATCTTCTGCTTCCTGAGCATCGGGTTGACCACGCGGTTGCGCCTGCTGACCGCCACCGGCATCAAGCCGTTCCTCGCGTTCACGGCCGGCGTCGTCGTCAATGTCGCCATCGGCTACGCGCTGTCCGCGCACGTGTTCGCATCGTATTGGAATAGCTTGGGGCAGGGCTCGTGACGAGTCCTGCGGAGAAGCGGACCGAGACTGCGGCGCGCGCACTGCGTGCGCGCCGGCCGAGTTGTGCTGGTTGCCGGTACCGCGCCGACGATCGACACACGCTTGAGCAGAGCATCCCGGGCCTCGTGGTATTCAGTTCGGGGTTTGGGGCGAGCGTAGCGACGAGCCGGCTCTGCCGTCTGCACGACCAGCTGGTCTCGCCCGACGACTCCTGCAGCCAGTTCGCGCCAAACGCGTAAGGGGAAGGCTTATTTCCCGATCGCGCGGCGCGCGCTGTCGATCACTGCAAGCTCATCCTCTGCTTCGCGCGTGTCGGAGTACGTCGCGCCGCGGACGAACAGATATGCGCACGTTGCGCACATGCTCCAGATTGCTGCCAGTACCAGCCACTTTTCCATTTCGAACACCCCGTAACCCCGTTACGTGCGCTTGTGCGCATCATGTTCTGTATAACGGCCTGATTCTGCGTTTCGATAAGGGTCGCCAAAAAAGAATTTCGTAGGGGAAAGTACCGATCCGGCTCCGGGATCGCTCGCAGGTGCGCCAACTCCCGCAAACCCCGGTCGCACAAGGTTTTGACAATGGTGCAACCATGCCATCCGCGTGGTTGCACCTTTTTATTGGGAGGCGTACGATTCGGCCAACTTTTTAGTCTTTGGCCGGCGCGGCTTGGCTGGCATACGAAGGAAACATGGCTAGCACCACCCTTGGCGTCAAGGTCGACGACCTCCTGCGTACCCGGCTGAAAGATGCCGCCACCCGTCTCGAACGCACTCCGCACTGGCTGATCAAGCAGGCGATCTTTGCGTACCTCGAACGGATCGAGCACGGTCAATTGCCCGCTGAGCTGTCCGGCGCGCACGGCTCGGCCGATCTGGCCGATGGCGCGAGCGTCGAATCCGAAGAGGATGGGGCGTCGCACCCGTTCCTGGATTTTGCGCAGAACGTGCAACCGCAATCGGTGTTGCGCGCGGCGATTACAGCGGCCTACCGTCGTCCTGAGCCGGAATGCGTGCCGTTCCTGCTCGGTCAGGCGCGTCTGCCGACAAACCTCGCCAATGATGTGCAGGCGATGGCGAGCAAGCTCGTCGAAACGCTGCGCGGCAAGAGCAAGGGCGGCGGCGTCGAAGGGCTGATTCACGAGTTTTCGCTGTCGAGCCAGGAAGGCGTGGCGCTGATGTGCCTCGCCGAAGCACTGCTGCGGATTCCCGATCGCGCCACCCGCGACGCGCTGATTCGCGACAAGATCAGCAAGGGCGACTGGAAATCGCACGTCGGCCAGGCGCCGTCGCTGTTTGTCAACGCCGCGACCTGGGGGCTGATGATCACCGGCAAGCTGGTGACGACCAATAGCGAAACGGGCCTGTCGTCGGCGCTCACGCGGCTGATCGGCAAGGGCGGTGAGCCGCTGATCCGCAAGGGCGTCGATATGGCGATGCGCCTGATGGGCGAGCAGTTCGTCACCGGTGAGAACATCTCCGAGGCGCTCGCCAACAGCCGCAAATTCGAAGCGCGCGGTTTCCGCTACTCGTACGACATGCTTGGCGAAGCGGCCACTACCGAAGCCGATGCGCAGCGCTACTACGCGTCGTACGAGCAGGCGATCCACGCAATCGGCAAGGCGGCCGGCGGCCGCGGCATCTACGAAGGCCCGGGCATCTCTATCAAGCTCTCGGCGCTGCACCCGCGCTATGCGCGCTCGCAGTACGAACGCACGATGAACGAACTGCTGCCGCGCGTGCGCTCGCTCGCGATCCTCGCGCGCCGCTACGACATTGGCCTGAACATCGACGCGGAAGAAGCCGATCGCCTCGAAATCTCGCTGGATCTGCTCGAAGCGCTTTGCTTCGATCCGGAACTGGCGGGCTGGAACGGCATTGGCTTCGTGGTGCAGGCATATCAGAAGCGCTGCCCGTTCGTGATCGATTACATCATTGATCTGGCGCGCCGCAGCCGTCATCGCATCATGGTGCGGCTCGTGAAGGGCGCGTACTGGGATAGCGAAATCAAGCGGGCTCAAGTGGACGGCCTCGAAGGCTATCCGGTCTACACGCGCAAGATCTATACGGACGTGTCGTATGTCGCCTGCGCGAAGAAGCTGCTCGGCGCGCCGGACGCGGTGTATCCGCAATTTGCCACGCACAACGCGCATACGCTCTCGGCGATCTATCACCTCGCGGGGCAGAACTACTATCCTGGCCAGTATGAGTTCCAGTGCTTGCACGGTATGGGCGAGCCGCTGTACGAAGAAGTCACGGGCCGCGACAAGCTGAATCGTCCGTGCCGCGTGTATGCACCGGTCGGTACACACGAAACGCTGCTCGCGTATCTGGTGCGACGCCTGCTGGAAAACGGCGCGAATACGTCGTTCGTGAACCGCATCGCTGATGAAAACGTGGCGATCAAGGATCTGGTGGCCGATCCGGTTGAAGAAGCGTCAAAGGTCGTGCCGCTCGGCGCGCCGCATGCGAAGATCCCGCTGCCGCGCAATCTCTATGGTGCGGAACGCGTAAATTCGATGGGACTGGATCTGTCGAATGAACATCGTCTGGCGTCCTTATCTTCGGCACTGCTGGCGAGTGCGCATCATCCGTGGCGCGCGACCCCCATGCTCGAAGACAACGAAATCGCTGTGGGTACCGCACGCGATGTACGCAATCCGGCTGACCATCGCGATCTCGTCGGCACGGTTGTCGAAGCCACGTCGGAACATGTGAGCGCGGCGCTGTCGAATGCCGTAGCCGCCGCGCCGATCTGGCAAGCGACACCGGTCGAAGCGCGCGCCGATTGCCTCGCGCGTGCGGCCGATCTGCTTGAAGCGCAGATGCATACGTTGATGGGCCTCGTGGTGCGCGAAGCGGGCAAGTCGCTGCCGAATGCCGTCGCCGAGATTCGCGAAGCGATTGACTTCCTGCGCTACTACTCGGCGCAGATCCGCACCGAGTTCTCGAACGACACGCATCGTCCGCTCGGGCCGGTGGTCTGTATTAGCCCGTGGAACTTCCCGCTGGCGATTTTCATGGGTCAGGTCGCGGCCGCATTAGCCGCCGGCAACACGGTGCTGGCGAAACCGGCCGAACAGACTCCGCTGATCGCGGCGCAAGCGGTGCGTATCCTGCGCGAAGCGGGTGTACCGGCAGGCGCGGTGCAACTGCTGCCAGGTGACGGCGAAACCGTCGGTGCGGCGCTGGTAGCCGATGCCCGCACGCGAGCGGTGATGTTCACCGGTTCGACCGAAGTGGCACGCCTGATCAACAGGACGCTTTCGAGCCGTCTGGATGCAGAAGGCAAGCCGATTCCGCTGATCGCTGAGACCGGTGGCCAGAACGCGATGATCGTCGACTCGTCGGCGCTCGCCGAGCAGGTAGTGGCGGATGTGCTGAACTCGGCGTTCGACTCGGCCGGTCAACGTTGTTCCGCGCTGCGCGTTCTTTGTCTACAGGACGATGTGGCCGATCGCACGCTGGAAATGCTGACCGGCGCGATGCGCGAGCTCGCGGTGGGCAACCCGGATCGTTTGTCGATCGATGTCGGTCCGGTGATCGACGTCGATGCGAAGCGCGGTATCGACACGCACGTCGCAGCGATGCGCGAGAAGGGCCGCAAGGTCGTGCAACTGCCGATGCCGGAAGGTGGCGCGCAAGGCACCTTCGTGCCGCCGACGCTGATTGAACTCGACAGCATCGACGAACTGAAGCGCGAAGTGTTTGGTCCGGTGCTGCATGTGGTGCGTTATCGCCGCAACGCGCTCGACAAGCTGCTCGAACAGATCCGCGCGACCGGTTACGGCCTGACGCTCGGCATCCATACGCGCATCGACGAAACAATCGCACATGTGATCAGCCGCGCGCATGTGGGCAACATCTACGTGAACCGCAACGTGGTGGGCGCGGTGGTCGGCGTGCAGCCGTTCGGCGGTGAAGGGCTGTCGGGCACGGGTCCGAAGGCAGGCGGCGCGCTTTATTTGCAGCGTCTTCTGGCGACGCGTCCGGCCGGTCTGCCGAAGACGCTGGCGCAAGCGCTGATCGCCGACGCCCCGCAGGCGACGGAAAACGGCGACAATCCGTCCTCGGCGCTGACGGCGCTGCGTGACTGGCTGATCAACGAGCGTCAGGCGTCGCTGGCGGCGCGTTGCGACGGTTACCTGTCGCAAGGCCTGGCGGGCGCCACGGCGGTGCTGCCTGGCCCGACCGGCGAGCGCAATACCTACACGCTCGGCGCACGCGGCACGGTGTTGTGTGTGGCGTCGACGGCGAGCGGTGCACGCGTGCAGTTTGCTGCGGCGCTTGCCACCGGCAACCGCGCGCTGTTCGACGGCGCTGCAGGCGAGCAATTGGTGTCGGCACTGCCTGCGGCACTCAAGCCGTATGCAAGCGTGAAGAAGAGCGCCGACACGCCGTTCGACGCCGTGCTGTTCGAAGGCGACAGCGATGAACTGCTTTCGCTGGTGAAGGAAGTGGCCAAGCGGGTGGGTCCGATCGTCTCCGTACAGGGCGTGGCGGCTCGCGCGCTGGAAAGCGGCGAAGAGGACTATGCGCTCGAACGTCTGCTGACGGAGCGTTCGGTCAGCGTAAACACCGCAGCTGCAGGCGGCAATGCGAATTTGATGACGATCGGTTGAGCGAACCTTTAACGGTCGATTCAATTAAACGGAAGCGGTACGGCGACCCCGAAACCGCTCCACTCACACCTGGTACCAAGGAGAAGCTATGCAACACAAGATGAAACAGCTGGCAGGCGCCGCGCTCGTCGCAGCCATGTCGCTGGCGGGGACGGCACACGCACAGCAGGTCGAAGACGTGAAGGTCGGTTTTGCCGGCCCGATGACGGGCGCACAGGCCCACTACGGCAAGGACTTCCAGAACGGCATCACGCTGGCTGTGGAAGAAGAAAACGCAAGCAAGCCGATGATCGGCGGCAAGCAGGTTCGCTTCGTTCTCGATTCGGCGGACGACCAGGCGGATCCGCGCACCGGCACGACCGTCGCGCAGAAGCTGGTGGACGACAACATCAAGGGCATGCTCGGCCATTTCAACTCGGGCACGACGATCCCGGCTTCGCGCATCTACGCGAACGCGGGCATCCCCGAAATCGCCATGGCGACGGCGCCTGAGTACACGCAACAAGGCTTCAAGACGACTTTCCGCATGATGACGTCCGATACGCAACAAGGTTCGGTTGCCGGCACGTTTGCGGTGAAGAATCTTGGCATGAAGAAGATTGCTATTGTCGACGACCGCACGGCTTATGGGCAGGGGTTGGCTGACCAGTTCGAGAAGGCGGCCAAGGCTTCAGGTGGGGCGATCGTTGATCGTGAGTTCACCAATGACAAGGCTGTTGATTTCAAGTCGATTCTGACGAAGTTGAAGTCGGTTAATCCGGATCTCATCTATTACGGTGGTGCGGATTCGCAAGCTGCGCCGATGGTCAAGCAGATGCGGGAGCTTGGTATCAAGGCTCCGCTCATGGGCGGTGAGATGGTTCATACGCCGACGTTCCTGTCGCTCGCTGGCGATGCGGCTAATGGGACTGTTGCTTCGCTGGCTGGGCTGCCGCTTGATCAGATGCCTGGTGGTGCTGACTATGTCAGCAAGTATAAGAAGCGTTTTAATGAGGATGTGCAGACGTACTCGCCGTATGCATACGATGGTGCTATGGCGATGTTCGCTGCCATGAAGAAGGCTAATTCGACCGATCCGGCTAAGTATTTGCCGTTCCTTGCCAAGACGGATATGCCGGCTGTCACTGCGGCTCATCTTGAGTATGACGGGAAGGGTGATCTTAAGAATGGCGGGATTACGCTTTACAAGGTTGTTGATGGGAAGTGGACGACTTTGCAGAGTGTTGGTGGGAAGTGAGTTTTTTGCCTCGCGGCGCTTGAGGATGGTTCGGTTTAGTTGATTTTCAAGCGTTGAATGGCTGGTTTGGTGTTTATGCCCTACGGGTCTCTCATGGCTCGTGGGGCTTTATTTTTTGCGGGGCTCTATATGGCTACAAATGCGCTACTTGTCTACGCACGCGGGAATTAGTGTTACTTCCGCTCTTGTACCCGTCGGCTCGTATTTATCGTCTGGCATCATGGGCTTGTAGACATGCGCTATAACGCTGATTGTTGCGGATCGCACTCCGAGCCTATTTAGCTCCTGAAGATTTTTACCCCGCATGCCATCCCAATTCAATGCAGAAAAGTCTGCAAATTGATCGTTGATAGTCGAGGCACAATTCGGCCGGCGAACAAACCTGGCCGCGCATACAGACGGTGTCCGCAAAAATATCCGCAATGCCAGCATTGCTGTCCTCTCGTCTGTTCGGATGCCGCGACTCTGGAGTCCATCGGACGGGCGTCGCCGGTTCGTCTCTCCGCGGTTGGCCATCCGGATGACTCGCCGGTCGATCAAAAGTCCTCAACAATTGCGATGGTGTATGAAATCGGTCACATCGACATTTCATACGATAAACGTCGTATAATTCGGGGGTGCTTTTGACGATACCAGTTAAATATTGCGAGGTTAAGCAGGCGGTCGTCGCCGCGCTTAGGTCCGGCAGGTTTCAGCATGAGTCGCGTCGTAACGTCGATGTCAAAAACCTTCTTACCATGGGGGAGGTGACGCCGCAGTTAGTGGAACGCGTCATCGTCAAGAGTGATGACACTGAATACGTATCGTCGCCGCATCACAGGTTCGCGTCGATCGATGTGCATGTCATCGCGTCAGGTGGCTGGTACGTGAAGTTTTACTTCGTCGGCGATCCAGACACCATGTTTATAAGCGTTCACCAGTGAGCAGGACCATGAACACAAAACTGTATGAAGAAGGCGAGAAGAGCAAGGCGATCTGTCACAGCTGTCAGCAGCTCGTGAGTTCGACTTTTGCGCGCCGCAATGTGCCGTTCAGTGACGGCAAGGGTGAGGTCAAGGACATCCTCGTCTCAGTTTGCGACGTGTGCGATGAAGTAGTCGCCATCCCCGCGCAGTCCACGCCGGCTATTCGCGAAACCCGTCAGAAGGAAGTGAAGGCCATCGAGGCGCAGTTGCCCGCTATTTATCTGGATATGCTTGATCTTGCTGCGTACACAATCGATAGCGCGAGTTCAACCGAGTTTCGCAAGGTTTTAATGATCTTGTATCTGCATCGGTTTGCCTCCGGCGAGTATCCTCGGGAGCGGTTGATGAGGGCGCATCGCTCAGCCGTGGCGCGCTTCAAGGAGCAGCGTGGAGCCGCGCGCAGACGTCTCTCCATGAAGGTCACGCCGCGCATCGCCGAAGACATCAAGACGCTGACTGAAGATACGGAGATGAATCAGACAGAAGTGATCAAATCCGTGATCTATCAGATTCAGATAGATGTGATCGAGGGGCGCAAGCCGGCTTTGATGAAGGAGCTCGGCGCGTTGGCTGTGATCTCGGCCTAGCAGCCGTCGTCGCGAGAGCGTCGAGCGGCCGCGCCGACAGAGTCATTCGTACGTCAGCTATTTCCCTTCACCCCTTAACTTGCGCCCCTGCTCCCGAATCTGCTCCAGAGTCGCGCCAGGCGTGCTCGCTTCCTGCGGGATGCGAATCTCGATTACCGCTGCGCGTTTCGCCGCGAGCGAACGCTCGAGCGCCGGCAGGAAATCCTCGGTACGTTCCACCGTCTCGCCGTGTGCGCCGAAAGATCGCGCGAACGCCGCGAAATCCGGATTGGTGAGGCCGGTGCCATGCACGCGGTTCGGATAGTGCCGCTCCTGGTGCATGCGGATCGTGCCGAAGTGGCTGTTGTTCACGACGATGAACAGAACGTGCAGGTCGTATTGCATCGCCGTCGCCAGTTCCTGAGCTGACATCATGAAGCAGCCGTCGCCGGCCAGCGCTACCACCGTGCGCTGGGGGTAGAGCGACTTCGCCGCAATCGCCGCCGGCACGCCGTAGCCCATCGCGCCGCTGGTCGGTGCGAGCTGCGAACGGAAATGCCGGTACGAGAAGTGTCGATGCAGCCACGTCGCGTAGTTGCCTGCGCCGTTGGTCACGATGGCGTCCGCGGGCAGGTGCGCGCGCAGCTGCTGAATCACCTCGCCCATTTGCACGTCGCCGGGAATCTGCCGCGGCACTCGCCACTCGAGGTAGGAGCGATGCGCCTCTTCCGCAGCTCCCGCCCATGCCGGTTTTGAAGAAGGAGGCGGCAGGGCCGCGAGAAGTGACGCGAGTTCAGGCATTCCGGAGACGATCGGCAAATCTGCCGAATACACGCGGCCCAATTCCTCCGCGCCCTGATGCACGTGAACCAAAGTCTGCCTGGTCTTCGGAATGTCCAGCAGCGTATAGCCGCCGGTTGTGGCTTCACCCATTCGCGGGCCAAACACGAGCAGCAGATCCGCATCCGCGATGCGCTTGGCCAGCGCGGGATTGATGCCAAGTCCCACATCGCCTGCGTAGTTCGCATGCTCGTTATCGAGCGTGTCCTGAAAGCGGAACGCGAGACCGATCGGCAACTGCCAGTTCTCGACGAAGCGCTGCAGGTCCGCGCTCGCCTCAGATGTCCAGCCGCTACCACCGGCGATGACCATCGGCCGCTGTGCGCCTTCGAGCAACTGCCTTAGCTCATCCATCTGCGCTGCAGACGGTGACGCCGCCACACGGTGATAAGCCGGCGCGCCTGGCACCACCGCACACGCGTCGCTCAAGACATCTTCCGGCAACGACAGCACGACAGGCCCTGGCCGTCCTGACGTCGCAGTATGGAACGCGTGACTCAGATACTCCGGAATGCGACGCGGATCATCGATCTGTGCGACCCACTTCGCCATCTGGCCGAACATGCGTCGATAGTCGATTTCCTGGAACGCCTCGCGGTCGAGATGTTCGCGCGCGCATTGGCCGATCAGCAGGATCATCGGCGTCGAGTCCTGGAACGCGGTGTGCACGCCAATCGACGCATGCGTCGCGCCGGGTCCGCGCGTGACGATTGCCACGCCGGGACGACCGGTCAGTTTGCCGACCGCTTCGGCCATATTGGCGGCGGCCGCTTCGTGCCGGCAGACAACGGTCTGGATCCGTTCAGTCTCGTCGTGCAGCGAGTCGAGCACGGCGAGAAAGCTCTCGCCTGGCACACAGAAAACACGTTCGACACCGTGCGTCAGCAGGGCATCGACTACAAGGCGCGCACCGGTAGTGGTGGCGGAAGCGGGAACATTCGTCAGCGGCATTGCGGTGAAGCCTCCAGTCGGATCTCGTCGGTCGGCTGGTCGGCCACGTGGGGCCGACGGGCTTCGACAGCTTACGCCGACTCGGCGGCCGGTGTCACCGGAAAGGGCAATGTTGGCCCGCCAATCGGGCTATTGGCACAAGCTGCCAAGGTAAAGCCTCGCAGCGTGGCAGCGGCGGCGCGTTGTAAGGGATGCGTTGGCTACGACTTGCATGAAGTCACCCAGCCGCTGCTGGTCGTATGGCCGTATGGCCGAACGAAGCGACGCGGCCACAAATCAGCATTCGACAATATTCACCGCCAACCCGCCGCGTGAAGTTTCCTTGTACTTGGTCTTCATATCCGCGCCGGTTTCGCGCATCGTCTTGATGACTGAGTCCAGCGAGACATAGTGGCTGCCATCGCCGCGCAATGCCATCCGTGCCGCGTTGACCGCCTTCACCGACGCCATCGCATTACGTTCGATACACGGAATCTGCACCATGCCGCCAACCGGATCGCAGGTCAGCCCGAGGTTATGTTCCATGCCGATTTCCGCGGCGTTCTCGACCTGCTCGGGCGTGCCGCCCATCACCGCCGCGAGTGCGCCGGCGGCCATCGAGCAGGCGACACCCACTTCACCCTGGCAACCCACTTCGGCACCGGAAATCGACGCATTCAGCTTGTACAGAATGCCGATCGCTGCGGCCGTCATCAGAAAGTCGATCACGCCTTGCTGGTTCGAGCCGGACATGAACCGCGTGTAGTAATGCAGCACGGCGGGGATGATGCCGGCGGCACCGTTCGTCGGCGCAGTCACGACACGACCGCCGGCGGCATTTTCTTCATTGACGGCAATTGCGTACAGATTGATCCAGTCCACCATCGACAGCGGATCACGTAACGCCAGTTCAGGATTTCCCGACAGGGAGCGATACAACTGCGGCGCACGCCGCTTCACCTGGAACGGACCTGGCAGATTGCCATCCGCATCCTGATTGCCGATGCCGCAACCGCGCGCCACGCACGACTGCATCACGTCCCAGATCTTCATCAAGCCGGCGCGCGTTTCCTCTTCGGTATGCCAAACGCGCTCGTTTTCCCACATCAGTTGCGCGATGCTTTTGCCGGTCGCCTTGCACAGCGCGAGCAACTCATTGCCGCTGCGGAATGAATGCGGCAATTGATCGACCGCACTCAGCACCTTGGTATTCGGCGCCCCCGCAGTGACCACAAAGCCACCGCCGACGGACAGGTAAGTCGCCTCACGCAGCGTCTGACCTTGAGCATCGAACGCGTGCAGCTTCAATCCGTTCGGATGCTCGGCGAGCGCTTGCCGGTAGAAAGAAATGTGATCCTTCTGCACGAACGGCACCGGGTGTGTGCCAAGCAGCGGCAAAGAGCGCGAAGTGCGCACGGCTTCGAGACGCTGCGCGATCGTATCGGGATTGACGGTATCCGGCGCGTCGCCCATCAAGCCGAGCATCACACCGCGATCGGTGCCGTGGCCCTTGCCGGTCGCGCCGAGCGAGCCGTACAGATCCACCTTCACCGAAGCCGTACCCGCAAGCAGTCCGTCGCGTTCGAGCCCCTGGACGAACATCAGCGCCGCGCGCATCGGCCCGACCGTATGCGAGCTGGACGGACCAATGCCGATTTTGAAAAGGTCGAACACACTGACTGCCATTACTGCTCCTGCATATAAAAAACGGGGTTAACGTGCCGGCAGCGGCAGGCACACGGCCAGCCACGCGGGCGGGGTCGGCGCGAGCCGCAGCGCGATCGGCGCATAGCGGCCATCGAGACGCGCCGCGAGGTGAAACAGTTCAGCCGCATTCTTCGGATCCCAGTCACCCGAATAGCCGGGCAAGCCGGCTTCGCGACGCTTCGCATCGAACGGGACGTCCGAATGCACAAATTCGTCATGCGTTTTGGTGCCCAACGCGTAGGGCGTCAACCAGTTCAGCGCGGTGCCCAGCGTCGCGTCGTTGGTGGCCTTCTCCGGCAACCAGTTGCGGTTGTGACGGCGCGCGGCCAGCGCGGCGGTCACGAGCGGCTGCAGATCGTAAGTCACGTAATGCAGCGCATCGCGTTCCTTAAAGTCGATCGTCGAACCGTCCGGCTCGATGTTGTCGCCAATATGTTCGACAAACAGGCGCTGCGCCGCGTTGATCATCTTGCGGTTATCGAGCGTGAAGGCGGCCATCGCAATCAGTTTGACCCGGTGGCTCTGCCAGTTATTGCGAAACGAGCCGGTTAGCGGACGCGGTTGCGCGTCGATCTGCGCGATGTAACCGTTTCCAAGCTTCGTCAGAAACGCCATCGCTGCGTTACGCGTTTTCACTGGTAACGCGCTTGCGGTCATGTCGTAGGCGAGGATCAAGCCTTCGAAACGGGTTTCGTCGATCGGGTTGAAGCTCGGTTGATAGGTCGTGACCCAGGCGTACAGCAGGCGGTCGACCAGTTTCAGATAGCGGTCGTCACTGGTGGCGCGCCAGGCGAGCGCCGCGTCACGCAGGAGGTCCAGATCTTTCTCCGCTTCGACGCTCTGATCGTAGATCCCTTCGTGCGGTAAGGTGCCTTCGGTATGCAAGGTCGCCACCGCGTGCGCCTGATCGTTCAGATGCGCTTCCACGTTGGCGACCAGTGCCTTGACGCCCGGATCGGCATTCGTGCGTTCGCTGGTTTGCAGCGCTGGCGCTGCACAGAAATTCATCGCTGCGCGGGCATGCCGCACCGGCAGCATGACGGCGCCGCACACCAGCAGCAGCGTCGCGAGCGGCGTGCCCGCGGCCTGCCAGGACGGCATGCGCCGTGAATAGCTCGGGCTTTCCATCATTAGCACCTTTCGCACCATGCGACACTCCTTCGTTGGGCTGATTGGTGTGTGATGTTAGCCGTTCCCGGGCACGAACGACAGGACCGCGCGTCACCGTCAGGTGGCGCGCGGTTCAAGCCAGCGGATGCGACGCGGTTACTCGTAATCCGCGATGGGTACGCAGGAGCAGAACAGGTTGCGGTCGCCATACACGTTGTCTGCACGGCCAACCGGCGGCCAGTACTTCCTCGCAATCAGCGACGGCAGCGGATACGCAGCGGTTTCACGCGCATACGCATGCTTCCAGTCGTCCGCAATCACCACGGCCGCGGTGTGCGGTGCGTGCTTGAGCGGATTGTCTTCACGGTCCGAGCGGCCATCTTCGACGGCGCGGATTTCCTCGCGGATCGCAATCATCGCTTCGATGAAACGGTCGAGCTCTTCCTTCGATTCCGATTCGGTCGGTTCGACCATCAGCGTGCCCGGCACCGGGAAGCTCATGGTCGGCGCGTGGAAGCCGTAGTCGGCGAGGCGCTTGGCGACGTCGTCAACGGTGATGCCGCTGGTTTCCTTGATCGGGCGCAGGTCGAGAATGCATTCGTGCGCGACCAGTCCGCCCGGGCCCGAGTACAGCACCGGATAATGCGGCGCCAGCTTGTTGGCGACGTAGTTGGCGTTGAGGATCGCGGTTTCGGTCGCAGCGGTGAGGTTCTTCGCGCCCATCATCGCGATGTACATCCACGAGATCGGCAGGATCGAAGCGGAGCCGTACGGCGCGCCCGACACGGCGCCGATGCCTTGCGGCGCACGCTCGTAACCCGACGACGTCTGGTTCGGCAGGAACTTCGCGAGGTGCGCGCCCACTGCCACCGGGCCGACGCCTGGGCCGCCACCGCCGTGCGGAATACAGAACGTCTTGTGCAGGTTCAGGTGCGAAACGTCGCCGCCGAACTGGCCCGGTGCCGTGAGGCCGACCATTGCGTTCATGTTGGCGCCGTCCACATATACCTGGCCGCCGTGTGCATGCACGATCTCGCAGATTTCGCGTACGTTGGCTTCGAACACGCCGTGCGTCGACGGGTACGTGATCATGATCGCAGCCAGCTTGTCCGCGTGTTGCGCGGCTTTCGCCTTCAGGTCTTCAATATCGACGTTGCCTTGCGCATCGCAGGCGACCACCACGACCTGCATGCCGGCCATCTGCGCCGACGCCGGGTTCGTGCCGTGCGCCGAAGCGGGAATCAGGCAGACGTTGCGATGACCTTCGCCGCGCGATGCGTGATAAGCGTGGATGATCAACAGACCCGCGTACTCACCTTGCGAGCCGGCGTTCGGTTGCAGTGAAACCGCTGCGTAACCGGTTGCCGCGACGAGCATCTGCTCGAGCTGATCGATCATTTCGCGGTAGCCGACGGTTTGCTCAGCCGGCGCGAACGGGTGAATCTGACCGAACTCAGGCCACGTGACCGGCAGCATTTCCGAGGTCGCGTTCAGCTTCATCGTGCAGGAGCCGAGCGGGATCATCGAGCGGTCGAGCGCGAGGTCCTTGTCGGAGAGGCTGCGCAGGTAGCGCAGCATTTCCGTTTCCGAATGATGACGGTTGAATACATGGTGCGTGAGATACGCGCTGGTGCGTTCGAGCGCGGCCGGCACGGAGCTTTCCGCGGGCAGTTCGGCGTCGAGCGCGTCGATTTGCGGCACTTCGCTCACGAACGCCGCTTGCGCGAACACGGCCAGCAGATCGGCGAGGTCGCTGCGCTTGGTGGTTTCGTCTATCGAGATGCCGACGCGCGTGTCGCTCACGCGGCGCAGGTTGATGCGTTTGGCGACCGCCGCGTCGTGCAGCGCCTGGGTGCGGGCGCCGGTTTCGAACGTGAGCGTGTCGAAGAACGTTTCGTTGACGAGCGTATAGCCGAGCTTTTTCGCACCGGCCGCGAGCAGCGCGGCGACGCGGTTCACACGCTGGGCAATCGTCTTCAGACCTTGCGGGCCGTGATAGACCGCGTACATGCTGGCCATGATCGCGAGTAGCGCCTGTGCGGTACACACGTTCGAGGTCGCCTTTTCGCGGCGGATGTGCTGTTCGCGCGTTTGCAGCGCGAGACGCAGCGCGGGCTTGCCCTGTGCGTCGACAGTGACGCCAACGAGACGGCCCGGCATTTGCCGCTTGAATTCGTCGCGTACGGCGAGATACGCCGCGTGCGGACCGCCGAAGCCGACCGGCACGCCAAAGCGCTGCGTGTTGCCGACAGCCACGTCCGCGCCCCATTCGCCCGGCGGCGTGAGCAGCGTGAGCGCGAGCAGATCGGCGGCAACCACCACATAGCCGCCTGCAGCATGGACAGCTTCAGCCAGGGCACGGTAGTCGCGCACATCGCCGTTCACGCCCGGGTATTGCAGCAGCACGCCGAAGGCGTTGGCGCTCGCGGCATCCGCAGCCGGGCCAACCTTCACTTCGATGCCCACCGGTGTAGCGCGCGTCTTCACCACTTCGATGGTTTGCGGCAGCACGTCGTCGGCGACGTAGAACACGTTCGACTTCGGCTTGCCCACGCGTTGCAGCAGCGTCATCGCTTCGGCGGCGGCGGTGGCCTCGTCGAGCAGCGATGCGTTGGAGATGGCGAGGCCCGTCAGGTCGATGATCATCTGCTGGAAGTTCAGCAGCGCCTCGAGACGGCCTTGCGAGATTTCCGGCTGATACGGCGTGTAAGCCGTGTACCACGCCGGATTCTCGAGGACGTTGCGCAGGATCACCGTCGGGGTGTGCGCGTTGTAATAGCCCTGCCCGATATACGAGCGGAACACCTGGTTCTTGTCGGCCAGCTCACGCAGCGCGGCGAGCGCTTCGGCTTCGCTCTTCGGTTGCGCGAAGGGGCCGAGCGGCAGCGTTTCGGTGCGGCGGATCGTCTTCGGAATCACGGCGTCGATCAGCGCGGCGCGCGAGGCGAAGCCGAGGGCTTCGAGCATCGCCTGGCTGTCGGCCGAATCCGGGCCGATATGCCGTTCAGCGAAGGCGTCATGCACTTCGAGCGCGGCGAGCGAGAGAGGAGTGCGGTTCATCAGACGATCCGGGTGTTCGAGCTTCATGGGGTGTTCCTGGCGGTGCGGCCGTCCGCGTTCGTCGGACGCCGCACCTGACGTTTAAAGCGGGTTTGAAATAACTTACTCGCCGATCGACTTGCTGTACGCGTCGGCGTCGATCAGGCGGTCATGCGTCGCATCGGCTGCCGGCTTGATCTTGAACAGCCAGCTGTCATACGGCGTGCTGTTGACGGAGTCGGGCGTGTCGGCGACAGCCGTGTTGGCTTCGATGATTTCGCCCGAGACCGGCGCGTAGATATCGGAGGCGGCTTTCACGGATTCGATGACGGCGACGGTGTCGCCGGCGCTAACGGTCCTGCCCAGTTCCTGGACTTCGAAGAAGACGATGTCGCCGAGCGCTTCTTGCGCGTGGTCGGTAATGCCGACCGTCAGCGTGCCGTCTGCTTCGGTGCGGACCCATTCGTGCGATTCGGTGTATTTCAGATCGGCCGGGATGCTCATCGGATGCTCCTGTGCGGTGTGTACGGTAAAAACTTAAAAAGGAGGAAGCGCGCGCAACGAAAGCTTAAGCAGCAAGAACTTTGCCGTTGCGCACGAACGGCAGTTTTACCACGCTTGCGGGAAGGGCTTTGTCACGGATTTGCACGTGGACGACATCGCCGGGCTTCACGTCCTTCGGCACGCGTGCAAAGGCGATGGATTCCTGCATGGTGGGCGAGAATGTGCCGCTGGTGATTTCGCCTTCGCCGTGCGGCGTGACGACCTTCTGATGGGCGCGCAGCACGCCGGCAGCCTTGCCGTTTTCCTTTTGCAGGATCAGTCCGACAAAAGCGCACTGGCAACCGTCCGCTTCGAGCTTCGCCTTGCCGACGAAGTCGCGCGGCGAATTCAGATCTACGGTCCAGGCGAGACCGGCGTCAAGCGGCGAGACATTGTCGTCCATGTCCTGGCCGTACAGGTTCATGCCGGCTTCGAGGCGCAGCGTGTCGCGCGCGCCCAGACCTGCCGGGCGCACGCCCTGGCGCACCAATGCGTCCCAGAACTCGCAGACGGACGTGGAAGGCAGCACGATTTCGAAACCGTCTTCGCCGGTGTAGCCGGTGCGGGCAACCATCAACTCGCCGAACGGCGTGTTCTCGACGATGGCGGCGTTAAACGGCTTGAGGAGTTCGGTGGAGGTGCGGGTGGACGGCGCGACTTGCCAGACCTTTTCGCGGGCGTTCGGACCTTGCACGGCGACGATCGACAGATCGCGGCGCGGCGTGATGGTCAGGCCATAGCTGCCTTCGCCGTTGAGCTTGCCGAACCAGGCGATGTCCTTTTCTGCGGTGGCAGCATTGACCACCAGGCGGAAGTGGGTTTCGGAGAAGAAATAGACGATCAGATCGTCGATCACGCCGCCGTTCGGGTTCAGCAGGCAGGTGTAGAGCGCCTTGCCCGGCGCTTGCAGCTTGCCCACGTTGTTAGCGATTGCGTGTTCGAAAAACGCGCGGACGCGCTCACCGGCGAAATCGACCACACACATGTGCGACACGTCGAACATGCCGGCGTCGGTGCGCACCGCGTGGTGTTCGTCGATTTGCGAGCCGTAGTTGACGGGCATGTCCCAGCCGCCGAAATCGACCATGCGGGCCTTCAGCGCGCGATGGGTGGCGTTAAGCGGGGTGTGTTTGAGTTCGGTCATCAGGGCCTCAGGCAATCTCGACGGATAACAAAAAGGCCATGCGGCTTCATTCCTCGCGGCCAAAAAGCCTGCGAGCGATGCCATGCATGACCCCTCTGTCCTCGATACCTGAGAGATTGCGCTGCCGTGCGGGTTTGCAAGTGCCTGCGAGCCATCACGGTGAAACGCGCGCCCCTTCGGTGGGCAGCCTGCCTGGCTCGATGATGGTCGATGCCGGTGGCTACTGCCGCTCTCCAGAGTGCGAAAAACCGGTGCCTGATGCAGCCCGGACGATGCCGGAATCAGACGGGTTCTTCGACGCAGCCGGTCCTTTTGCCTGAGAGTTTGTGGGTGTGCCCCTTCGGCGGCGCGGCCCGCAAAAAACATGGCGGCCAACGCTCTCTCCCGACGCGTGCGGCGAATGTACGCGAGGCCCCGAGGCTTGTCAAATGAAGGCTCTGGAGAGCTATGCGGCGGTGCAGCGGGCGGCGCGAGCGCCAAAAAAAAGCGCGGGGGAATGACCCCCGCGCCTGTGCTTTCACGGCGAATTGCTGAACAGATTGACTGAGCGGCTTACTCGCCGATTGCGTGTGCTGCGCCGTCGAGTTCCTGGTTCAGCACGCGCTGCTCTTCACCCGACAGGCCACCACCATGCTGGGCAGACATGTCACGCGCTTCCTGACGGATCACGTCGAGGCGGTGATGCAGCGCGCCACCTTGCGGGGGCGGGTAATAGCCTTGATTGACGTGATTGTCGATGCGGCGGCTCAGGTTGTCGGCACGGCCGTAAACCTGATTCAGGCGCTGAACTGCGATTTCGTGCGGGTTAGGTCCCGGGGGCGGTGCCTGTTGCGGGACCACACAGGCGGCCAGCGAAGAAACCAGTGCCAGACTTGCCAGCGCACGGGTGAAACGTTGCATGCGTACTCTCCTTTTGTTGGTCGGAGTTAGCGCTTGAGCGCTTACTCCGGTCCCATGCAGTTGCCTGCGGTCGTCGTGGTCTTGATCGACGGGTAGTTCGATATCGTGAAGCAACGGCTAGCCGCAGCCACACGATGACCTGAATTCAGAAACATATTGTAACGGACCGTCCCTTTCGGAACTGTTAGCAGCGGTTGTCCGCATGTAAGCCGCGACTTGCGCGGCGATCTCAGCGGATTCGCTCGAAGGGCAGGCGCCGGCCTTCCTCTTCGCTGCGCGCGGCCAGTTCGATGATCGTCATGACGTCGACGGCGTCCTGAGGGCTGACCGGGAAACGCTCGCCATCGAGGATGGCTGCCGCCAGCGAGCGATAGAAGCCGATATAGTCGCCGTCGCGGGTCGGCAAAGCGCGTTCAGTTTCCTGATTGCTCGCGTCCAGTACGCGCAGCAGACCCGCCGGGTTGCCACCAGCAAAACCGGCGTCACCCGGGCGCAAACCCGCTCGCAACTGATCTTCCTGGGTGTCGAGTTCACGCTTGACGTAGCTGCCGCGCGTGCCGTCGATTGCAAAGCGCGGCGGCGCGAGCGCGGTGAGGGTGGTTGCGTGCAGCACGACTTCGAGATCCGCGTAGCCCAGCTGCAGATGAACGTAGTCGGTGGCGCCCCCGCCATCGCGATGCGTTTTGACGGTGGCCGACACCGTGGCGGGCGTGCCGAAGAGCGCCAGCGCCTGGTCGATCAGATGCGGCCCGAGATCGAACAGCAGGCCGCCGCCACGCGACGCTTCCTCGCGCCAACGCGGCCGCACATCCGGACGGAAGCGGTCGAAATGCGACTCGTAGTGGGTGATACGGCCCAGCTCACCGCTGGCGAGCAGGTCGCGAACGGTGAGGAAATCGCCGTCCCAGCGACGGTTGTGGAACGGCGCGAAGGTGAGGCCCCGCGCCAGCGCCAGGTTGGCGAGCGTGAGCGCCTCCGTGGCCGT
Source organism: Paraburkholderia sp. GAS33 (assembly GCF_050436645.1). Lineage (NCBI taxonomy): Bacteria > Pseudomonadati > Pseudomonadota > Betaproteobacteria > Burkholderiales > Burkholderiaceae > Paraburkholderia > Paraburkholderia sp. GAS33. The sequence continues at coordinate 85,037 of NZ_JBNDMP010000005.1, read as the reverse complement.
CAGCGTGACCGGTTTGTCGACCACCACGTGCTTGCCGGCTTCGAGCGTGCGTTTGGCGAGGTCGAAGTGGGTGTCGTTTGGCGTGGCAATCACCACGCATTGGATGTCGTCGAGCGCGAGCAGCGCATCGAGATCGGGCACGACTTTGGCGCGCGGATAGTCAGCCCGAGCCGGCTCGGGTTTGCTTGTCGCGATCGCAGCGACCGTGGCCCGGCCGCAGTGCTCGATCACCGGCGCGTGGAAGGTGGCGCCAGCAAAACCGTAACCCATCAATCCTGTTTTCAGCGGTGCAGACATGTGAGTTTCCTGCAAGAATGCGCGCCGCTTTGCCACCGCGGCGACGACGCGCGGCCTGTAATTGTGGCATGTCCGAGCCGTCACCGGCTTCGTGTTAGCATCCCTGCCCGCACCCTCAACCCGCAACACCCCCCGCCCAAACACGATGTCCGCTGGCCTGAATCCCGCTCAAAACGAAGCGGTGCGCTACCTCGATGGTCCCTGTCTTGTGCTTGCCGGCGCAGGCAGTGGCAAGACGCGCGTGATTACGCAGAAAATTGCGCACCTGATCGAAGTCAAAGGCTTCGAGCCGCGCCATATCGCGGCCGTCACCTTCACGAACAAGGCGGCGGCGGAAATGCGCGAACGCGTCGGCAAGCTGCTCGAAGGCAAGACGCTGACCACGCCCGGTAAGGAAGGCCGCAAGGTGCCCGTCAATCAGTTGACGGTGTGTACCTTCCACTCGCTCGGCGTGCAGATTCTGCGTCAGGAGGCCGAGCACGTGGGCCTGAAGCCGCAGTTCTCCATCATGGATTCGGACGACTGCTTCGGCATGATCCAGGAACAGGTCGGCTCGACGGATAAGGGTTTCATCCGCAAGATCCAGTCGATCATCTCGCTGTGGAAAAACGGCCTGATCATGCCGGAAGAGGCGGTGGCGATTGCGGCGAACGAGGACGAGCACCAGGCGGCGATTGTCTACCGCAACTACGTCGCCACGCTGCACGCTTACCAGGCGGTGGATTTCGACGATCTGATCCGCCTGCCCGCCGAGCTCTTCGCGAAGAACGAAGCGGTGCGCGACCGGTGGCAGAACAAGCTGCGCTATCTGCTGATCGACGAGTACCAGGACACCAATGCTTGCCAGTACGAGCTGCTGAAGCAGCTGGCCGGCCCGCGTGCTGCATTCACGGCGGTGGGCGACGACGATCAGGCCATCTACGGCTGGCGCGGTGCGACCCTGGAGAATCTGGCGCAGCTCGGCAAGGATTTTCCGAAACTGCATCTGGTGAAGCTGGAGCAGAACTACCGGTCGACGGTGCGGATTCTGACGGCCGCCAACAACGTGATCGCGAACAACCCGAAGCTGTTCGAGAAGAAGCTGTGGTCCGAACACGGCATGGGCGACACGATCACCGTGACGGGCTGCAATGACGAGGAGCACGAAGCGGAATCCGTGGTGTTCCGCTTGTCGGCGCACAAGTTCGAGCGGCGTGCGCAGTTCCGCGACTACGCGATCCTGTATCGCGGCAATTTCCAGGCGCGGATCTTCGAGCAGGTGCTGCGGCGCGAGCGGATTCCTTATGTACTGTCGGGCGGCCAGTCGTTTTTCGACAAGGCCGAGATCAAGGATATCTGCGCGTATCTGCGCCTGATTGCCAACGCGGACGACGATCCTGCTTTCATCCGCGCCATCACTACGCCGCGGCGCGGCGTGGGCAACACGACGCTCGAGGCGCTCGGGTCGTTCGCGGGTCAGGCGAAGGTGTCGCTGTTTGAGGCGGTGTATATGGGCGGGATCGAGGCGCGGCTGTCGGTGCGCCAGGTTGAGCCGTTGCGCACCTTCTGCGATTTCATGCAGCGCCTCACCGACCGCGCGGAAAAAGATCCGGCCACCGAGGTGCTCAACGACCTGATGGATGCGATCCACTACGAGGCCTACCTTTACGACGCGTTCGACGAGCGCCAGGCGCAGTCGAAATGGCAGAACGTGCTGGAGTTCGTGGAGTGGTTGAAGCGCAAGGGCACCAAGCCGGAGCCGGAAGCGGGCTCCGAAGCTACGGGCTACGACAACGCGGACGGTCTCGCAGATACCGGCAAGAACCTGCTGGGCTTGATCCAGACGGTGGCGCTGATGTCGATGCTCGAAGGTAAAGAGGAAGATCCGGACGCGGTGCGGCTTTCGACGGTGCACGCGTCGAAGGGGCTCGAGTATCCGCACGTGTTTCTGGTGGGCGTCGAGGAAGGCATCATGCCGCACCGCGGCGGCTCGGACGACGCGCCGATCGACGACGCGCGCATCGAGGAAGAGCGCCGGCTGATGTACGTGGCGATTACGCGGGCGCAGCGCAGTTTGCATCTGAACTGGTGCAAGAAGAGAAAGCGCGCGCGGGAGACGGTTGTGTGCGAGCCGTCGCGGTTTATTCCTGAGATGGGACTGGACGAGGCACCGCCGCCGACGGCGGAGGAAGCGCCGATGACGCCGAAGGACAGGTTGGCGAGTTTGAAGGCGTTGTTGCAGAAGCCTTGAGGTGTGGCTTTTGCCCCTATGGCGTCCGGTGCCTTAGCGCTAGTCAGCGCCTGAACGTAAAAAATCCCTGCTCGTGTTGCCACGGTGCAGGGATTTTTCTTTGGGTCTTGCTGTTTAGCTGGTGCCCAGGCGGGGCGCAACTTAACGCTTACTTCGCTGCGCTGACCATGTAGTCGACGGCGGCCTTCACGTCGGCATCGGACGCGTTCGATCCGCCCTTAGGCGGCATCGCACCCTTGCCGTGCAGCGCATAGTTGTAAATCGTGTCCATCGGGTCCTTGAGACGCGGTGCCCATGCCGCTTTGTCGCCGAACTTCGGGGCATTCAGCACGCCAGCGGCGTGACACGCCTGGCAAACCTGCGTGTAGAGCGCCTTGCCGGCCTGCGAGGCGTCCGCGCTTTGCGCTGCGTCTCCGCCAGGCGCGGCTGCCGGTGCGCTGGCGATCGAGGCAAGCGCGGCCGCTGCCTGGGACGCTGCTGCCACGCCAGCGTCAGCCGGGGCGCCGGAAGCGGGTGCTGCCGCCGCGGCAGCGCCTGAGGCCGCTTGCGCTGCTGTCGGGGCCGCCGGTTGGGCAAAATTGCCGCCGGAATTGTTCGCCATATAGACGACGGCGCGGGCAATCTCGAAGTCGCTGTAGTCGTCCGGGCTGGTGCCGCCGCGCGGGGGCATGGCGCCCGTGCCGGTCAAGGCGGTGTGCACGAGCGTGTCGTAGCCTTGCGCGATGCGCGGTGCCCAGTCCGTGGTGTTGGTGAACTTCGGTGCGCCTGCCGCTCCGGTGGCGTGACAGGCCGAGCAGACCGCCTTGTAGACTTCCTCGCCGGTCTTGTAGACGCGCGGCGCGTTGGCGTCGCGAATGTCGACCTGGGCTAGCGGCGCGATGCGGGCGCTGACCTCGGCGTCGGAGAGACTGTCGGTACCGGCGCCGGTGCGCGTCCAGTTGTCCGCGTAGATCGCGAGCAGGACGATGATGACAACTGGAATAGCAAAACCGGCAATGATGGCGGCAATGAGCTGCCCGGGGGTCTTGATCGGGGCTTCGTGATTTGGTGCTTCGCTCATGCTTGTCTCGTCTCCCGTGGGTATTGTGAGCGGTACAGCGTGACGCCAACGACCTTATTCTTTATAGCCACTGGCGATTATAGACGGAACGTTTCAGCGGCGGCGAGGGCTGGCGGGGGTATTCAGCGGGCGTTTACCCCTATCGGCGGTTTGGGCTGGGGGATATGGGCTGGATCGCCCGTGGCGTGTGCCGGGCGGTCGGTGGACGGGTCGGCTGAAACCGGGTATCCTCTCGGTCTCGATTTGGTGCCGGTTTCACGGTTTTACGGCGCTTTTCGTGTCAATGCGCCCGTAGCTCAATGGATAGAGTACTGCCCTCCGAAGGCAGGGGTTGCTGGTTCGATCCCAGCCGGGCGCACCAATCTTGACAGGGATTCTCGCGAATCTGCCTGTTTCTGCTTTCCCGAATGACACCTAAATTACACCCGCTCGCCCGCGTATGGCGCGGAGTGTGCGTCATACGCGGTGCGTCTTGAGCCAGTCGCGCAGCGCGTCATTCATGCGCGTTTGCCAGCCGTCGCCGCTTGCCCTGAAGCGATCGATTATCTCGGCGTCGTATCGAACCGTTACCGCGACTTTGGGGTGGGCAAGCTTTGGCCGGCCACCGCGCGGCTTCATTTGCGCGAACTGTTCATCCGTCGGCTCGAATGTGTCAGGATCGTCCGCGATGCCGCGTGCAATCGCGGTTTCTTCTTCTGGTGTGTTACGAATCAATTTGGATTGCTTTTTCGTAGTGATCAATTCTCCCGGTTGTTGGCCTTGCGCTGAATGAAGCTGGTCGACCCTTCCCATCCCTGAGTCGGTCCAGGCGACCGTCACGCTGTGATGTAAAGGTTCGTGACGCTGGACCTGTGCGCGCAAAACGCACCACTGGGCCAACGATTCGGGCTCCATCTCTCCATGCTTCGACCATCACAAACGATACCGAGAAGGTAAAATTTCGTTGCACCTTGTCGGGTGCGCTTTTCTGTCAGCGCGGCGAGTCAGGTACACGGTTTGCTTTCTATTGGGGGATTTGCTGATTCCGCGGCGGCCCCTTGTTTGAACCTTCGCAGACGATTCAAAAAATGACAACTCACACATCTCCAGCGTCGCGCCATTCGAACGTCGAAACGGGTGTACCGGGCCTCGATACCATTCTCGGCGGAGGTCTGGTCGGCGGCGCTTTGTACCTGATAGAAGGCATGGCTGGCGCGGGCAAGACGATTCTGTCGAGCCAGATCGGCTTCCATCGTGTCCTCCAGGGCGAGAAGGTGCTGTATATGACCTTGATCGCTGAATCGCACGACAAACTCCTCGGGCATTTGAGCGCACTCAGCTTCTTTGACGAGAAAGCGGTCGCGGAGAAAATGTTTTTCGTCTCGGGCTATCACGCGCTTATGCAGGGCGGACTTGATGGCTTCCTCAAGCAGGTTGCCTTGAGCCTCCACCAGTACCGCCCGGGCCTGCTCATCGTCGATGGCTTTCGCAGCGCACGCGAGTTCAGTGAAACGGACCTCTCGCTGTCCAAGTTCATCCATGAGTTGAACGCGCTGGTTGCTGCCATGAACTGTACGACGTTGCTGCTGGCTCCTTTGTCGGGTAATGAGCCGCATCCCGAACATACGCTCGTCGACGGCCTGATTGAGCTCAACCGTTACAGCGATGGCATGCGCCGCACACGCGAAATTGAAGTCCACAAGATGCGTGCTCGCGATCACATGCTGGGCAAGCATTTCTTTCGTATAACGGACAGCGGCCATGTCATGTTTCCACGGCTGGAAGCACGATGTGCGGAGCAGCCTGGACCGGCCGACCTCAAGGCGCGCCTCGGATCGGGTATTCCACGTCTTGATGAGTTGCTCGGCGGAGGGTTTATAAAGGGCTCCACGACCACGCTGATGGGCGCATCGGGAATCGGCAAGACGCTGCTTGGGCTGCAGTTTCTATCGGCCGGTGCGCAACGCGGCGAAAAGTCCGTCTATCTTGGCTTTTACGAGTCGCCGCAACGGCTCATCGGCAAGGCTGAATCCGTTTCAATTCCGTTGCAGGCGGCGTGCGACGACGGGCGGCTGACCGTCCAGTGGCAACCGGCCATTGAACTGGCAATAGACGAACTGGCAGCCACCGCTCTCGCTACGGTGAAGCAGACCGGCGCGACGCGACTTGTGCTTGACGGTATCGACGGGTTTCGTGATTCAGCAATGCGCACTGGCCGGTTTGGTCTGTTCCTCAACGCATTGACTCATCAGTTACGCGCCGCAGGGGTGACAACGCTTCTCACAGAAGAAGTGCCGTTCAATTCCGATCCCTCCGTTATGCGCGGAATGCGTCTCTCGGCCATGACTGAAAATCTCATTTTGCTGCGCTATGCGGAAACCGACACGGGTCTGCATCGAATGATCTCCGTGGTCAAACAGCGCGAAAGCGCGCACGATTCTTCGCTTCGGGAGCTCGTCATTACCGAGAAGGGACTCGATGTTGTCGACGCTTTTCCGGGTGCGGCGGGTTTGCTCGGTGGCCGCGGGGCCGCCGCAGGGATTGTTGGCCGGCTCGACAGTTGACGCGCCATGAAAACGATCATGGTCGTGGATGATGAGTTCGATCTTCTGACTATCTGGAGCCTGCTGCTCGAACAGGTCGGCTATGCCGTCATGACAGCGCCCGACGGTGCGGTCGCGCTTGAGCTGATCCGCAAGGCCAGGCCGGACCTCATCCTCAGTGACTGCATGATGCCAGTCATGTCCGGCCCAGAGCTATGCGCCGCCCTCTTCGCAGATCCGGACCTGCGGTCAATCCCGATAATCCTTTGCAGCGCAGCCGTTGACATACCGCGACAGCCCAATCCGGTGATCGCCTATTGCCGCAAGCCTCTCTCACTCGACATGCTGCTTCCGATCATCGAGAAAATGTTGCCTTGAGCCAAGGCCCCTGGCGAGGGCATGAATTGGTCGTTTGATCGCTCGCGACTCCACCACATGCCGAGCATCCCAAAGTAAGCACCTATGTTTGCACGCGTCTCGCATAAAGATACTCGCGAGAAGACAAACAAACGCTGTGGCGGCGAGCGCTCCTTGGGACCGTTTCTTGCGAAATGTGGCGGCAGCGAAAAACGAAAACTGACCAATCGGTGGCCACAGATGTACTCTATCTTGCTCGTGGATGATGAGCCGCAACTTCTCACCGTCTGGTCCCTGATCCTTGTCAACGAAGGATACAAGGTGACTTGCGCGAGCAATGGCATCGAGGCGCTCGAATGCCTGAAACACGACGTGCCCGACCTCATTGTCACCGACTGGATAATGCCATTGATGGACGGGCTGACCCTAAGCCACGAGATTCGGGCTCGACCCGATCTCGCACATATCCCGATTCTCGGACAGTCAGCCACGCCGCCACCGGGCTTTCTCCAGCCCGGCTGGAATCTCTGCTTAAAGAAGCCAGTGGAAGTGGCGCTCTTTCTTACAACCGTTAGCGACTTGTGCACGCGCCCTCTAGCGGATCCCGACGGTGCAGACGAAAGCCTGTAAAAAAATGCCCGCCTCAAGGACGGGCAATTCCATATCAGCAGGCGATATGGAGAGGAGACAAGGCCACAATAGTCGCGGCATTCGCGGATTGCAACTCTCCAAAAAAGCGCCAGCTGCTGCGGAATGTGAAGCGCCGTAGCCTAACTATTTCGGCCCATCGGCTTGCCGGGAGCGGAGGGGAGATTTTTGAGGCGCTGCGGCCTTTGCCTCAAACAGGTCGGCTGGCGTTCGGACGGCTAAGGTGATCGGGGTTGCGAGGCAGTTCCGCGTCTTCAAACCCGCACATCGCACACGCACCCCACCTCAAGCATTCATCCCACCATCAACCGTAAGATTCGTCCCGGTAACGTACGACCCCTCCGGCCCAGCAACGAACGCCACCATCGCAGCAATCTCCTCAGCGCGCCCATATCGATCAAGCGCCGTGGCAGCCTTCTGCGGCACCGCCCAATCGCCCGAAGCGGGATTCAGGTCCGTATCGATCGGCCCCGGTTGAACGTTGTTGACCGTAATACCCCGGCCCCCAACCTCTCTAGAAAGCGCCTGAGTGAACATCCTGACAGCCGCTTTGGTAGCGGCGTACGGCACCAGCCCCGGCGTAATAGCCCGCTCGCCCACCGCCGAACCGATCATGATGATGCGGCCACCATCACTCAAACGCTTCAGCGCAGCCTTGGTCGTAGCGAATACGCCGCGGATGTTGATGTCGATCACCTTGTCCATCTCCTCCAGCGTCGTGTCTTCGAACGGTTTCGGAATGGCCGTGCCGGCATTGTTCACCAGCACATCAAGCTGGCCGAAGGTCGCAAAGGTCTTTTCAACCGCAGCCTCGACAGCGTTAACATCAGCAGCGTCGGCCTGAATCGCAATAGCCTTCCCGCCGCTGAGTTCAATCTCTTTGACCACGGCCGAAGCCGCGTTCGCGTCCTTCGCGTATGTGAGGGCCACGCTCGCCCCATCCGCGGCGAGGCGTTTCGCAATTGCCGCACCAATACCGCGTGAACCGCCGGTAACGAGGGCCACTTTGTGAGCTAAGTTAGACATGTCATTTCCTAAGGAGTCCGTACGCGACTCATCGCGTCACTGATTCGGTTGACGATTCATTGCCCGCTATCATTGCCCGGAGCACTTTTAGAACGGGTACCTTCCTGGCTCCGCACCATCGCAGAGATCGACGAAAACCACCTTCGTACGCTTTGAACGTCGACGGCAGTACGGCATTCGTCTGCGAGGGTTCCAGCAATCAGGCAAAGAGCTTTGTAGCGCCACCTTTAACCGGTGGCCGTGCAAGGACTATAGGTTTCCGCAGAAGGCGCAACAAAGACCTTGTGGGTAGGGGGACATGCCTTTCAGGCATAGCAGGAGCGGGCGATATCCGTGATAGGTAGCCGCGAGACAGGCGCAAGCGCTCAGAACCCGACGGTGTTTTTTTAAGTCCTTTCAGCGTATGCAGGGTCCAGCCAAACAAGGCGGCGACTCACATCGCCCCTTCTCATTACTCATCCACAAGCGGCAGCGCAGCACGTCTCCCCACTCGCTCCGCGTTCCTGCGCTGCGCCCCAAACACCACCCCCGGCCGCATAAAAAACGTCATCCCCACCCCACAAACCATCACCCCGATAGAAAGCAAAAAAGTCACATCCCAGCTCCCCAACCGGTCAACCAGATACCCCGCCACGACCGGACTAACAATCGCCGCCGTGAACCCCGTCCCACTCATAATCCCGCTCGCTGTCCCAGACCGGTCATAAGCGATATCCATCGGCACAGCCCACATAGGCCCGATATTCATCTCATTGAAGAACATCGCCGCAGCGAGGAAAACCAGCGAATACATCGGATCGTGTATGAGCAGCACGGGCAGCAACGACAACCCCGTCAACGACATACAAACCGCAACCATATAACTGCGCGCCAGCTTCAAATTCCCAGTACGCCTTAGCAACCGGTCGCTGACCAACCCACCCACCAGATCCCCAAATACCCCCGCAACGAACACCCCGGAAGTAAACAGCACCGCCTTCTTGATGTTGAGATGGAAGCTATGCATGAAGTAAAGCGGCATCCAGTCGAGCATCAACCAGAGAATCCAGTTGTAGCAAAAGTAAACCCCAGACACCGGCAACAAACGCCGATACAACCGCAACCATGTCCCCGGTACTTCCGCGGGCCGAACCGTCGGCGGCGGCAAGCTACTGATTTCCGCAGCAGTAATCCGCGGATGATCCCCAGGCTTCTCGGTATAAGTCACATACCAAAGCACCAACCACCCAGCGCTAAGCGCACCGAGCAGATAAAACGAAAACCTCCAGTTAAACGCGGTCATCAACGCGAGCACGAGCATCGGCGCCACCGCGTTCCCTAACCGCGCCGACGAGTGAGTAATCCCTTGAGCCAACCCGCGTCTGTCGCGCGTCACCCACGAAGCCATCGCACTCGTAGACGCCGGAAACGTAGCCCCTTCGCCGAGCCCCAACAGCAACCGCGCCGCAACAAGCGTCCCGAACCCACCCGCCAATCCAGTCAACGTTGTCGCCACAGCCCAGATCAAGGCACAGGCGATCAACGTCCGTTTGGCCCCAAACCGATCGCTAACCCATCCGCCGATAAACTGAAACACCACATACGGATACGCAAACGCCGAAAAGACAAAACCCAACTGCGTATTGCTCAGCCCCAGTTCAGACTTGAACTGCCCGGCAGCGGTACTTATGTTGACGCGGTCGACGTAGGTGATGAAGTACATCAGGCACAGCATCACAAGGACGGTGGTGGTCGCCTTGAGCTGGAATCGTTTCATGTCGGTCTCCTCACGTTTCCGTGTCGTTATTTCTTTGAGCCCGAGGTGAAAGCGACCACGGCGTCCCTGAAGCGGGCGCTGCCGTAAACCTCTTCGATCAGGTCTTCATCATCGAGCCGTTGTTCGACGACAATGCGCCGCAAGCTCTCCTTAACCGCTTTCTGCGTAACCGGCGACAACGCAATAAGCCGCTCCGCTAACGCATGCGCAGCGTTGCCCAGTTCATCCTGTCCGCAAACGTCATAGACATACCCGCACGCCAGGGCTTCCTCAGCCGAGAGATATTCGGCGAGCATCAACATCTTCTTGACCCTGGGCACGCCAAAAGCCGCGTGCAACCGCGCAATATTGCGCGACGACAGCGTGTTGGAAAGCGTCTTGGCGATAGGCGCGCCAAACCGCGAGGCACCGCTGCACACGCGAAAATCGCAAGCTGTCGCCAGCGCGAGGCCGCCGCCCACGGCCCATCCATCGATCACAGCAACCGTAGGGACCGGGATCCGCTCCACCGCATCGATGACCCGCTCGACAAGCGCCTCATAAGCGACGCCATCGCGTCCATCGCGGAAGTCCTTGAAGTACGAGATATCGGTGCCCGAAATAAACGACTTGCCACCCGCGCCACGGAACAGAATGCAGCGCACGGCATCGTCGCTTCCGCACTCGCTGACCGAAGCCAGCAGCGATTCATACATCGCGATCGTCATCGCGTTATGCCGTTCAGGCCGGTCGATCACAATCTCAGCCGCCCCCGACTCATGGACGGTCAATCTGACGGGTTCGTTCATGGCTTGGTCCCGTTGATTTCGGCATAGATCTCGTCGTTGTGCTCGCCTAGCAGCGGCGGATGACGACGCACCGTCTGTGGCGTGCCGAGCATCTTGACGGCAAACCCGATGTTCTTGACCTTGCCTTCGTTCGGATGATCGATCTCCATGCACATGCGACGATGCACGGCGTGCTCGCTCTCGAACGCCTCTGGATAAGACAGAATCGGGCCGGCCGGAATGCCGGCGGCAAGCATGACGTCGACCCACTCCGCGCTGTCGCGCTTGCCGAATTCCTGCTCCAGCGCTTCGATCAACGCCTCGCGATTCTTCAACCGTAACGACACGCTCGCATAGTCAGGATGACTGACAAGATCAGGGCGCTCCAGTAACTCGCACAGCTTCTTCCACAGTTTCTGGTTGGTCGCGCCCATCACGAAGTAGTCGTCGCGTGCCTTCACCGCCTGATAGGGGGCGCTCATCTTGTTGCTGGTGCCGAGCGGGGTCGGCGGCACACCGGTGCCCCAGTATTCCGACATGTCCCAGATCGAGAACGCCATCACCGAATCGAACAGCGAGGCGTCGATATGCTGCCCCACGCCCGTCTTCTGGGCGCCTATGTACGCCGAAAGCACGCCGTACACGGCAAACAAAGCACAGCCGATGTCCGCCACCGGCACGCCGGCTTTAACCGGCTTTTCACCCTTGTAGCCGGTCACGCTCATCACGCCCGACATGGCCTGCGCCATCAGATCGAAGCCTGGTCGCGACGCCCACGGTCCGCTCTGACCGAAGCCCGAAATGCTGGCGTACACGATCTTGGGATTGATCTCCCTGATCGTCTCGTAGTCGATGCGCAGCCGCTGCACGACACCTGGCCGGTAGTTTTCCACGATCACGTCGGCAGTCTTGGCAAGCTCGTAGAAGAACTCACGTCCTTCGTCGCTCTTGAGGTCCAGTGTCAGCGAACGCTTGTTGCGGTTCATGTTCAGGAAGCCCATGCTGTCTGGCCCCTTCATCTTGAAGCCCATCGCGCCGCGCGTCTGGTCGCCTTCGAGGGGTTCCACCTTGATCACGTCAGCGCCCATGTCCGCGAGCAGCATGCAGGAAAACGGTCCCGCCATGACCTGGCTGACGTCCAGCACGCGGATGCCCTGCAGCGGTAGATGCGTCGATTGCGTCATCTCATGTTTCCTCGGAAAAAATGTTCAGTGGAGGCACGGCGTTAAAGCCGCGCGAAGCAGCAACCCGGCGGCACGCATAGCGCCAGCCACAGCTGCAATAAGGGATCAGAAAGAGGTTTGGGCAGCGGCGATAGCCGCAATGAGGACGCGCAATGGCATCTCGTCTCCAGGTAGTCGTTATGCGATCACTGTCGCCTACCGGGGGAGCCGCCGCAAGGATGAGGGAATCATGTCTGGTTTCGCGCCTCGCGAAACCGGGGAGGTCGAACTACGCCGGTTTGCGAAGAAGCTCGTCCACGACGTTGTGCAGGGTTTGCTGTTGCGCATGCCCTTCGAGACACGACAGAACGTAGTTGCGCTGATGCCAGTCGCCGACAAGTTCCACCGACGCCAGCGCCTCTTCAGGATGAAAACCGCGCAATACGTCAGGCGGCATCAATCCCACACCGAGCCCGTTGCGCACAAGCGCCAGCATCGTATCGAAGCCGGTGACGGTGAAATTGTTGGGAAACTCGCGCCCGCGGCTGCGATACGCGCGCTGCACGGCGGACAACACAGCGGACCCCTTGCCGAGGCTTACAACGGGCAAATCGAGAAACTCGTCGATGCCAACCGGCGCGTCAGGAAACCGGAAATGCGCGCGGCTATAGACCAGAACCAGCCGGTCCTCCCGGTACGGAAACTTCGGCAGATCCAGGAACCCGCTTTTGTTCTCGTAGATCCCCACGTCGATCACCTTGTCGCGCAGCAGCTGTTGCACGATCTTGCTGTTCTCTTCGACAACCTTCAGCGAGATGCGCGGGAATTTGCGCTGAATCGCAGCAATCTCACGAGCAAGAAACTGGATGACGACCGCCTTGGGCGCGCCGATGATAATGCGCCCGTCGAGCCCTTCGTTGAGCGCCCCTGCATCGCCTTCAAGTCGGTCGATGAGGTTGTCGATCTGCCGGATGTAGTCCAGCAGCTTGATACCGGACTCGGTGATCTCAACGCCATGCGGCACGCGCTGGAACAGTTTGATCCCCAGTTGCGCCTCGAGATCCGACACGCGCCGGGACGCAGCAGCCACCGCAAGGCTGAGTTTGTCGGCGGCCCGGGAAATGCTGCCTTCATCCGCGATGGCCAGGATCAGCCGGACTGTCGTCGTGTCGAATTTCACTGTAGTCAAAGTTGCTGAAGCGGTTCAGCCCTGTTCAGCCGTGGCCGCAGGTATAGGACGTCGCAGAGTAGCATTTTGCAAGAGGGCGGTGATTTGAACTCCGCTCTGGGCGGTGCGGCCCAAACCGTTCAGGAGCCGCTATGCCAAACTGGGCCAGAATCATCCGCCTGTTGCGCGGTGCACCATTCACCCGCGTTCGTGGGCCGGACCAACCGGACAGGAATACCTACGCCATGAATCTCCGAGCCCTGCAATACTTTGTTGTCCTCGCGGAGGAGTTGAATTTCAGCCGGGCGGCGGAGCGACTGCATGTGGCACAGCCCGCGCTGAGCCAGCAGATTCGCAGCCTCGAAGAGCGGCTGGGCGCGCAGCTCGTCGACCGGGGCAGCCGGCCGTTACGTCTGACCGAAGCCGGCAGCTATCTATGCACCGAGGCGCGGCAGATCCTCGCATCCTGTGAGCAGGTCGCGCTTGGCACTCGCGAAATTGGCCTTGGATCGCGTGGCTGGCTCAGCATCGGCTTCACGCGTTCGACGATGTACAGCGTGCTTCCGCCTGCGCTGAAAGCGTTTCACCAGGCCTATCCCCAGGTCGAGCTCAAGCTCTTCGAAATGCTGACCGAGGAGCAAGGCGACGCGCTGCGCGATCAGAGGATTCACATCGGAATCGGCAGACAGGCCACCGTGCTCCCCGGATGTACAACGTTGCCGCTACTGCATGAGCGCGTAGTGGTCGCGCTTGCGCCCGAGCATCCGCTGGCCGCGTCAGAAACCGTGCGCATCGCCGATCTCGCCGACACCCCGCTGATCCTGTATCCGAAGTACCCGCACGCGCAGTTCTCGCGATTCGTCGAATCGTTGTACCGCGACGCCGGCATTACGCCGCCTGTTGGCTATCGGGCGTACGAGATTCAGACGGCCATCGCGCTCGTTGCCGCAGGACTCGGCGTGACCTTTATCGGTGAATCCGTCGCGCGGCATGGCCGCTCCGACGTGGTCTATCGTCACCTTGACGGGCCGGTCTCGTCGCAGATCACCACGCTCACCGCACGCTTTCGCACGGACGACACCTCGCCGCATCTGCGCGCTTTCCTCGATTGCCTGCCCGAGTGCGACAGCAAGGAAAACGTCGCACTATAAGAAAAAACTTATACAAGAATAAGGAACACGTCTTGGACGCCCGTTGGCCCGGTTCCTTATGATGGGATTGGACTCGCGTCAAGGTAGTACTGTTGTTCGACCGACGCCTGAATAAACAGGCGCGCAGAAACATGATGGAGACGATGATGACCGATGCGATCGAAGCGGAGACCATGCGCAAAGTCTATAGGCGGCTGATGCCCCTATTGTTTGCGATGATGTTCTTCAACTACCTGGACCGGATCAATATCGGCTTCGCCGCGCTCGACATGAACAAGCAGTTGGGCTTTAGCCCGGCCGTGTTCGGTTTCGCCGGAAGCATCTTTTTCTTCGGCTACATGCTGCTCGAGGTTCCGAGCAACCTGCTGCTGCATCGCGTCGGCGCCCGTCGCTGGATAGCGCGCATTCTGCTGACCTGGGGCGCCGTAGCGGCCGCCACCGCATTTGTTTTCAACGACTCCAGCTTTTACATCCTGCGCTTCCTGCTGGGCGTGATGGAAGCGGGCTTTCTGCCCGGCGTGGCGGTGTATCTGACCAAGTGGTTTCCGGTGCGCTACCGGGCCCGGGCGGTGGGCGGATACATCATTGCCGGCTCGTTCTCTGCCGTGCTGGGCGGTCCCATCTCCACCACGCTGATGACCTACGGCAACGGCATCCTAGGGCTCAACGGCTGGCAGTGGATGTTCATTCTCGAGGGCGTGCCTGCCATGCTGCTCGGTCTGCTGACGCTGCGCATCATGACCGAGCGCCCGGCGGAGGCGGCGTGGCTCAGACCTGAACAGAAACAGTGGCTCGAATCCACGCTGGAAGCGGAGCGCGAAGCGCTTGGCGGACAGACGCATTTTTCCTTTCTGCGCGTGGCCGGGGATATCCGCGTCTGGAGTCTCGCATGCCTGTTCGGCTGCGCGCTCGTCGGAATTTACGGCCTGTTCCTGTGGTTGCCGCAGATCGTCAAAAGCCTCGGACACCTGAGCAATATCGAAGTCGGCTTTCTGTCTGCCGTCCCGCCGCTCCTTGGCGTACTGGGCACCTTCCTCATTAGCCGTAGCTCCGATCGCACCGGCGACCGGAAGAAGCATCTGGCTTTCGTGTATGGAATGAGCGCGCTCGCCATCGCCGGCAGTGCCTATGCGCCGAATCCGGTGATTGCCTACGTGCTGCTTTGCGTAACCGGACTCTTCATTTACGCGGGTAATCCGCTGTTCTGGAGTCTCGCCTCGTCGTTCCGCTCCGGCGCTGCGGGCGCCGCGACGATCGCGCTGATCAACACCGTAGCGCAGGTCGGCGGCCTGGTCGGTCCGTGGAGCATTGGGCTCGTGCGAAACGCGACGGGCAAATTCGATCTCGCACTCCTGACGATTGCCGCGTTTCTCGTGATCGCCACGATCATCGCGTTGGTGATGCGCGTGACGCCGCGTGAAAGCGATCTGGATTCGGTGCCGCCCAGCGACACGCACCCCGAAAATCTCCCCATCAGCCGCAACACTTAAAACCGCAATGATCATCGATTGCCACGGCCATTACACCACCTCGCCGCCCGAGCACGAAGCATGGCGCGCCAAACAGATCGCAGCCTTGAAGGACGGCACGCCGGTGCCGCCCCGTCCGGTCATCACGGATGAACAGATTCGCGAGAGCATCGAGCGCGGACAGCTGCGCGTTCAGCGCGAACGCGGCACGGACCTCACCATCTTCTCGCCGCGCGCAGCCGGGATGGGCCACCATCTGGGCACGGAAGACGCGAATGCGCGCTGGTCGCAGGAATGCAACGACCTGATCCATCGCGTGTGCGGATTGTTTCCGCGCAACTTTGTCGGTGTCTGCCAGTTGCCGCAAGCGGTCGGTGCAGCGCCGGCGAATTGCATCGCCGAGTTGCGTCGGTGCGTGGAGGAACTGGGCTTTATCGGCTGCAATCTCAACCCCGATCCATCCGGTGGTCACTGGAACGGCTTGCCGATGACCGACCGCTCGTGGTACCCGCTGTATGAAGCGATGGTTGAGCTCGACGTGCCGGCGATGATTCACGTGTCGTCATCGTGCAACCCGAATTTTCACGCTACGGGCGCGCACTACATCAATGGCGATACCTCCGTCTTCATGCAGTTGCTGAGCGCCGATCTGTTCGCCGATTTCCCGACGCTGCGCTTCATCATCCCGCACGGCGGCGGCGCGGTTCCGTATCACTGGGGACGCTATCGCGGCCTTGCTCAGGACATGAAGCGGCCGCTTCTCACCGAATACCTGATGAAAAACGTGTTCTTCGACACGTGTGTCTATCACCAGCCAGGCGCCGAGCTTCTCGCCAAGGTGATTCCGGTCGGGAACATCCTGTTTGCCTCGGAGACGATCGGGGCAGTGCAGGGCATCGATCCCGAGACCGGTCACTATTACGACGACACGCGGCGCTATATCGACGCGATTCCGTGGCTCACGTCCGCGGACCGGCAACGTATCTTCGAGGACAACGCGCGCGCGGTGTATGGGCGCCTGTCCAGTCAACTCGAACGCCAGCTTTCCTGAAAGGAGACTACTGTGACGAACCCCATTGGATGGCACCACAACGAATCCGCGCCGCAAGCCAGTCCGCAGATTCTCGAGACGTTGCGCGGCCTGGCCGTTTCGCTGCTGAGCGACAACATGGCGCGCGCGAGCGGCACGGTCGGGCTGCAGCCCTATCACCGGCCCAGGCCGATGGCTGGAACCGCAGTGACGGTCCGCACGCGCGGTGGCGACAACCTCGCGATCCATCGCGCTTTCGATTTTTGCCGGCCGGGCGATGTGCTGGTGATCGACGGCGGCGGTGACCTCTCGCAGGCGCTGATGGGCGAGATCATGTCTAGCTTTGCCGAGAGCCTGGGGGTTCAAGGTCTGGTGATCGACGGCGCCATTCGCGACGTGGGCGCGCTTCGGCAGGGCGATTTCCCCGTGTATGCGCGTGGCGTGACACACCGCGGTCCGTACAAGAACGGGCCTGGTGAGATCAATGTGCCGGTGTCGGTGGGGGGCATGGTCGTGCATCCCGGCGACATCATCGTCGGCGATGAAGACGGTGTGCTGGCGATCCCGGTCGCCGAAGTCGAGGCGGTGATTGCTGGGGCGAAGAAGCAGGGGGAGAAGGAGGCGGTGGCCCTGCAATCTATCGCGAGAGGTGAGTTCGACCGCGCGTGGGTCGTTCCGCATGAAACGCGGATGATGGGCGGCTGAGCCTTGGAAAAACCGCCCGGCACGCGGCGCGGCGGCGGGCAGGTCAGGCCGCGTGCGCGCCGGTGCGTCACTGCGTACGGCACCGCGTAGGGTACGGCGCGCGGCGCCGCTCATCACAGTCCCTTCATTTACCCGTTGCCGCCGCGTCCGTATCGCCCTTGAACACGGTCCGCCAGTCGTCCTTCATATCGATCAGCAGCCAGCCCTTCACATTCGCTTCCCGCAGTCCCTTATCCAGCTTCCCGCTGCGTGCCGTCTGATCGTAGGCATATTCGCGCTGCGCGTCTGTGTGATGCAGCAGGGCCGCAAAACGCGGACCGTTGCCCGAGGTGGTCCATTCGAGCATCGGCAGGTCGCCGTCGGCATTGCCGAACGCCATTAGCGGCCGGCGCCCGATCACGGCCTGAATGGTCTGCGCTTTCATCGCACCGTCGTTGAGCGTGTCGACCTGCGCGAGCCGGGTCAGTGTCGCCGTGCCGTTCGTCAGCCCGTACTGATAACGAACCGTGCTGCCGATCACGTCTTCAGGCGGCACGCCGTACATGCTCTGCGAGATCGTGCGAACGAATTCGACACTGTCGGCCGAGACGATGTACGTTCGGAAGCCGTTGGCTCGCAGGTAAGCGAGCAACTCGACCATCGGCTGATACGCGAGCGCCGTATAGGGCCGGTTGAAGCGCGGGTCGCTCGCGGTGTCGAACCAGTCGTGCACCATCGAGGCGAAACTGTCCGTCGTCATACCCGCGTGGGTAGCAGCCAGCAGCTTCATCGCTCCGGCGTTGCCGCTGCTTGCTACCGGTTTCAGATTACCGCGCAGGATCGACCGGAACGGCTCCTGGCGTTTCCACTCAGGATGATGCGGCGCAAGCGTCTTCACCTGTTGCAAGGTGAAGACGAGTTGCACGGAGGCGGGTTGTTCGACCCAGAGCGTGCCGTCCAGATTGAACACTGCAATCCGCTCGGCGCGCGGCACGAAGTCCTTCGATTCGGGCGTCGTCACGCGCGTGACGAAATCGATGATCGAACGCTCCGCCGGGGTGTCGTTCCACGATGCCATGGTCGAATTGCTGGAAGGCGCGCGGGCGGGACGCGACCCTTGCGTCCCGCTCGGGTGGGGCGTGGTCGTGCACGCGCAGAGAACGACGACGGTCAAGCCGATCCAGGATCTGCGCATCAAGCCAATCATGAAAGCCTCGTGAGTATGTGATGTCGTGCGGCGCTCGGTGCGCCGCTAGTCTTTTCGCGCCTACTAGATAGCACATCCGGCGCGTTTATTTAACGGTTTGCCACGTATTTTGCCGACGCCGGGTGGCGGTGGACACCTGCACGTCGAGTTCAGACCCTGGTTCGCCTGCCCTGGCCGGGTTGCCACACGCGCCGGGACAAATTGTTTTTATATTCGAATCAATTCCTTGAAATTGATGTCGCTATTTCAAAAGGAGATTTGTTTTGGCCGTTTTTAAGCATAATAAAAACTGGAAAGACAGGCTTTCGTTCGTGTTACAAATTTATTTCCATATTTTTTGAAAACGTTTGCTAGTATTTTCAGGCGATGACAGTGATCGACTAAAACTCCTGGCATCTATTTTGGGCCCCCGCGAGACTCGTCCGGGGCGTGCTTTGGCTTTCAGGCCATTCCCCCACGCGCAAGTGAGAAGGGGCCATTAGCGCTTGATCCAGTATTAACCGAATACCCGATTTAATAGTCAGACTTCTATTTGCGTCATGCAAATGGATACGCTCGTTTGTCCATTGCCGTAAAGCCGGAAAATCCAATGACCACGAAGCGATGTCTTGCAGCGAGTACGATGTTGTGGGCGGCGGCATTCTCGTCAGGCGCTTATGCGCAGGCTTCGGCAGACGACGCCAACAAGAGCAATAACCCGCTGAATCTGGCGCCCTCATTCAACATCCAGGACTACTACACCCCGAGCCTGTTCGGCGTCGGCGGTCACACCAACGACCTGCTGCTGCGGCCGACCGTTCCGGTGGGGCCGCTCGGACCGATCGGAGTGCCAGAGATTTTCCGCGCGACGGTGCCGATCAGCACGCGCCCGGACCCGACCGGCGGCTACAACACCGGCCTCGGCGACATTAACCTGTTCGACATCTTTCTGCTGTCGCAATCGGACGTGCAGATCGGCGTCGGTCCACTGATCACCGCGCCCACGGCCACCGACCCAAGTCTCGGCACCGGCAAATGGCAGGGCGGTCTGGCAGCCGTCGCCGTCAATGCGACCCCCGCGCATCTGCTCGGCGCACTGGTTCAGTGGCAACACTCGTTTGCCGGTCAAAGCGGCCGGCCGACTACCCAGTCGCTTACCACGCAGCCGTTCGCCATCTTCAACCTGCCCGGCGGCTGGTACATCCGTTCCACCGGTATCTGGAGCTTCGACCTGCAGCACGGCACGTACTACATCCCCGTCGGCCTTGGCGCGGGCAAGGCATGGAAGAGCGGTTCGACCATCTACAACGCGTTCATCGAACCGCAGTATTCCGTCGCCCATTCCGGTGCGGGCCTGCCGCAAGTGACGATTTTTGCCGGAATCAACCTGACGTTCGGCAAGTAGCCAACCCCCTCCGGGAGATGCCTATCCATGAAAATATCCAGGCTCCTGCGCCTTGGCGCGATATCGGCAGGGATGACGCTCATGACGCTCCCGCACCAGTACGCCGGTGCTCAGGCGAGCACCGCTGCAGCGACGATAACCGCATCACCCGAGGAGGCGCGCGGCATCGCCAAAGATGCGTACATCTACGCCTACCCGATGCTGTTCAACTACAAGACGCTGTACGAGCAGGTACTCGATGCCGGCTCGAAGTCCTACGTAGGTGGCTTCGGCAAATTTCGCAATTATTCGCGTCCGTACGGTCCCGAGAACAAGGAGATCGTCACGCCGAACAACGACACGCCGTACTCGTGGGCGTGGCTCGATCTGCGTCGCGAGCCCTGGGTGTTGACGGTGCCGGCGGTGAAGGACGACCGCTACTACGTGTTCCAGTGGATCGACCTGTTCACGTATAACTTTGCCTATGTCGGCTCGCGGGCTACGGGCAACGGCGCTGGTCATTACCTGTTTGCCGGTCCTGACTGGCACGGCGATACCCCGAAGGGCATCGACAAGGTGTTCCGCTCGGAGACAGACATCATCCTCACCCTGGGCCGCACTGCCTTGAATGGCCCGGCCGATGTGAAGAACGTCCAGGCGATCCAGAAGCAATACCAGCTCACGCCGCTTTCCGCGTTCGAACATACGAGCGCACCGCCGCCCGCGCCGAAGGTCACGTTCCCGAAGTGGGATGAGGCGAAAGCGACCTCGATCGATTTCATCTCGTACCTGAATTTCATGCTGCAGTTCACGCAGCCGACGGCACCATCTGAAGTGGATCTGATGCAGCGCTTCGCGAAGATCGGCATCGCACCGGGTCAGCCGTTCGATCCGGCCGCGCTGCCTGCCGCGACGCGCGAGGCCATCGAACAGGGCGTCGCCGACGGCAAAGCGGCGCTGGCCGACGCCGAGAAACACACGACCAGCTCTTACGATCTCTTCGGCAGCCGGCAGGATCTGAACGGCGATTACATGAAACGCGCGGTAGCCGCCGGGATGGGCATTTACGGCAACACGAAAGAAGAAGCGGTGTACGTCGGTACGCGTGTTAATGCCGATCACGAGCAATTGCTGGGCTCGCGACCTTACCTTATCCACTTCGACAAGAAAGACCTGCCGCCGGCGAAGTTCTTCTGGTCGATGACGATGTACGACCTGCCGGGGCGCCATCTGGTGGCGAACCCGATCAACCGCTATTCGATCGGCGACCGTACCAAGGGCATCAGATACAACCCCGACGGCTCGCTCGATATCTACGTCCAGCACACCACGCCCGGTGCTGATAAGGAGTCCAACTGGTTGCCCGCTCCCGAGGGTGCCTACAACGTGATTGCGCGCATCTATGGACCGGACGCGTCGGTATTCGACGGTACCTGGAAATTCCCGGCACCGCAAAAGCGATGAACTCAAATGGACGAGTCGGAGCCCGACATGAATAAGAAAGCTGCAACGTGGGTCACCGCGGCGGTGCTGGCGTCGCTCGCCAGCCCGATCCTGGCGCGAGCGCCGAGCGGTTCGCAGGCGCAGGCTGCAACCGCGCTCTCAGTTCCGGGCCCGGTTCCAGGCTATGCCATCTCGGAGGCCTACGCCCGGCTGGTGGCGCGCCAGACCTATTTCTGGGCGTGGCCGATGGTCAACGTCTACAACCGCCTGCTGGCCATGCAGAAGGTGCCGCAGTCGGGCCTGAATGGCGGAATCGTGCCGGTTGCGCCGCCTAACCACCTGTCGATGCTGCACGACTATATCGAGCCGCAGGAACGCTTCGTCGCGTGTCCGAATCAGGATGTGGTGTACGGCTCGGCCATCTTCGATCTGAACCAGACGCCCGTGGTGGTGCAGGTGCCGGATTTCGGCGAGCGCTTCTGGGTATATCAGGCCGTTGACTTGCGTACCGATGGCTTCGCCAGTCTCGGCAAGCTGTACGGTACGAAGCCAGGCTTCTATCTGTTCGTCGGACCTGACTGGCATGGACAGGTGCCCAAGGGCATCCGCCAGGTGTTCCGCTCCGGCACGGCGGTGGGCAGCTTCATTCCGCGCGTATTCATGGACGACACACCGGAAGACCGGGTGGCCGTTCAGGCGGTCATCAGCAAGGTGGGTCTGTACCCGCTGAGCGAGTACGACGGCAAGATGAAGGTGACCGACTGGTCGAAGCTGCCGAGCTTCGGCTCGGGTGACGCGAGTGCCGAAGAGATCAAATGGGTCGACCCTGCAAAGTTCTGGGACGAACTGCCGACGGTGCTCGAGCAGACCCCGCCACAACCTGGCGAGGAGGCGTTGTACGCCCAGGCGAAAGCGCTGCTGGCTGCCGCGCAGAAAGATCCTGCCATCAAGTCCGCGATCGTGGATGAGGCTGCGCAGACGGACGCCAGGCTGGTCGCGCCGCTCTTCAACTTCAACACGTTCGGCAAGCCTTTGCCTGCGCACTGGAACACCATCAGCAACGGCGCGGAATTCGGTACGGACTATTTCACGCGCACGGCGGTGGCGAAGTCGAACATTTTCGTCAACAAGCCCAACGAGACGAAATACTTCTATGCCGACTCCGACGCATCCGGCGCGCGCCTCAACGGCGCGCAGCGCTATACGGTCACTTTCCCGAAGGGGCAACTGCCGCCGGTCAAGGGCTTCTGGTCCTTGACGCTGTACAACGCGCATCACTTCTTCTCGCCGAACGATCAGAAGCGCTATTCACTGGGCACCAAGAACAAGACCCTGCAATACAACGACGACGGCTCGCTGACGATCTACGTGCAGAGTTCGACGCCGGGCGCCGGCAAGGAAGGCAACTGGCTGCCAGCGCCAGCCAACGAAGATTTTTCGCTTTACGTGCGGGCCTATTGGCCGGAACCGGCGGCGCTGGATGGCACGTGGACGCCACCCGGCGTTGTGCACGAAGCACAGTAGTAGATCGGGTTTTAAGTTGGGAATGACATAAGGGATACGAAGTAAATAACAACGATGCGGGCAACTGTCCTGGCCACGAGAGGTCAGGCGAAATTTGTGAGGATCGCCATGAATAAGCGTCGTCTCGTGTTTCGCGGTGGTTATCTTGTCGCGCGGTTTTCTGCTGGCGCGTTTGCTGTTGCCGCCGCCGGCCTGGCGTTTTCACCGCGGGCGCTGGCGACTGAAGGCGGTATCGGGCGCCCCATCACCGGCATGCAGATCGCGCCGTATGCCGGTATCGTGCCGCCCACGGACGACTGGATCATCTCGGTCACCTCGATCTACTACGAGGGCTCGCTTGGCGCGAGCAAGACGTTGCCGATCGCCGGGAAGGTCACGGCCGGCCTCGACTACCACATCTCGTACAACATCGTGAACGCGATCAAGACCTGGGGGATCACCGCAGGGGGGTGGAATTTTGCGTCGTCGTTTGGCGTGCCGCTGCAGTACACCGATGTTTCTTCCTTTCACGGCCGCTTGCCCGATGACCACGCCACGCAGTTTGCCGATATCTTCTTTACTCCGGTGGTGGCTGGTTATCACCTGACCAAGACCGACCACATCGCACTGAGCGTGCAGATCTATGCGCCCACCGGGGCGTACAACACCAGCCGGCTCGCCAACGCCGGGCAGAATACTTGGACGTTCACGCCGACCTTCGCGTACACCAAGTTGCTGCCGAAAGAGAACATCGAACTGTCGTTGAATTACGGGGTCGAGTTCTACACCGTCAATGACCAGACGCAATATCACAACGCGCCGATCAGCGTGCTCGATCTGCTGGCGCTCAAGCGCTTCGGTTCGGGCTGGGGTGTCGGCGTGGTGGGCGGCTATATCCAGCAGTTCGGTCACGACAGCGGCGGGATCGCGGACTTCGTGGGCGGGGCCGAAGGGCATTCGGTGGGCATCGGGCCGATGGTCACGTGGAACGGCAAGATCAGCAAAACCCCGGTCGGCGCGACGCTGCGCTGGGTGAATGAATTCAATGTGAGCAACCGGCCGAAGGGGAATTCCGTGGAATTGTCGTTGAATGCGACGTTCCAGTAGGGGGGCGTTGCTACTTGAACGCGCGGTCTTTTAGACCCTCCCGGAGTTGATGGAACACCGTCATATATTCGCTAATGCCGGTTTGCGCCGCGGCGTACTTCAAGCCGTCGAGTGCGAGAAGGTCCGCCCCGAACCGGCTTAGCGGACTGGCAGACGCGGGAAGCGTCATCGAATTGAAATTGCGGATACTCCACGCCGGTTGCGTGCTAAGTATGAGCGAGGCGATGCGTTCGATAATAAACACCTTGGCCGGCGCGAGCTGCCCCGCGTATTGCACATTGGCATTGAGTAAACCGGCCAGTCTTCCAGTCCCCGACTCGGCGACCTTGAAAATTAGGTCGCACATCTCAAGCCATTGCTTCCAGAACGTTGGCTTGGCAATCAGGTAATTGCAGAAGACGGTTTGTCGAGAAGTCATGATCAGCCGGTTGACATCGACTCCTGGGGCGATCAACTCCATAGCGCCTTCGATCGCGGGCAAAATCCCCGGATGAGCCCATGCGGCATGCTCGAAAACGTTCGTACAGAACGCGGCCATATCGTAAAACGGCGAGAATGTAACGACGTCTATGTCGTCCGGCGTACTGTCCATAAACTCCATGACCTGCGCAGAGGTCAGTTGCGCCTTCTGACCGAATTTCGGAGACAGGAAGCCGTATCTCTCTACTGGGTTCGCAGTATTACCAATGAAAAACTCGCGGATTGCCCAATATTCACGCCAATCGGGTCTTTGCCCAGTGTTGTCGAGCGGTAGAAAACCCGAATCGAGGGCTTCGCATGTCTCATCCGAGTAGTAAATCTGGTAGACGTTGTTCTTCATGATGGCGCTTGGACTATCTCAACCAAGTCGGTATCGAGCGATAGGCAAGATGGTGCGATGCGTTGATGTGGTGCATCCTCATCCGGCATCTCTCTGCAAGGATGTCGAGGGATCGTTGCGTGTAAATGGTCACGTGGCCATTGCGCGGCGCGATATACCAGAAGTGCGCCGAACGCGGCGGCAAGGTGTCGACCACGAACGTCGAGAAAAACATTACACCGTCGTCTTTCAGGAATGAGGTTGACTCTGAGAGTGTCTCGAAGGGCGTCGGCGAGTGCTCCATGACCTCGAACGCCGTCACCAGATCGAATTTCATACCGTGTGGCTTTGAGCTTTCCGCATTTGTTTCCATGGGGTCCCATGTGCGCGCTTCGTAGCCGTCACGGGAAAAAATCTCGGAAAGATGCCCATTGCCGCCGCCGTAGTCGAGGATCTTGACGGCCTTGTTGCTTCGGCAGAACTGCCCGATAACCAGACGGTTTTCCTCGGGGCGAACGGAGATATAGTCTGGATCGATACTTGTGTAGCTATCGTTGTAGATATAATCCAGGAAATCCTGCTTCGACCATTGATCGAATGCGGCGGTGAAGATCAGTCCACAGTCGCTGCATTGATGGTAGTAAACCGGTATGCCGGTGAGCGGTAAAAACTTCCCTTTGCTTTCCTCGCAGCTCTTGTTGAAATCTACTACGCCATATAAGTGGCTGACGGAGTCGCAGATCTTGCAGCTGATGGTCTGTTGACGTGCTTGCTCGTCGAGCGTTTTCATAGTGTCTGCCATATTCCGTGCCGTCAGGCGCTTAACACAAAGCTTCTGTTAAAGACCGACGCATCGTTGCTCAAGATCAAACTCTTGTTAAAGAACGACTCCAGCAGCGTGGCAAGTCCGCGGGTTGTAATGAACTGCCCGGTCTTTCCGCCTGTGGGCACAACGTTCGGAACCGGCTCGAACACTTCAAGGAAGCGACTGGTCTGAAGCGCTTCGGCAACCGCAAAGAAGAACGACTGATTGCCGATGTACAGCGGCGCGTTCGCAATGACGTCGCAAGCATCCAGCGCGCTGGACGTTGCGATATGCTCAACCTTAATGCCTATATTGCGTAGGCAAAATTCGAAAAATTCGTGTTCAAGTCCTAGGAATCCGACCTTGAGTGAGAGTTGGTCCACTATTCTGTAGTCGATCGCGTTGTTCAGATACCGAGTTGACCGGCCGAAGACAATGTCGTGATCCGGTTTCTTCCGCGAGAGGCGTGGCTCTATCCACCGTGCGGGTCCGTCGGAAAGAGAGCCAAATGCCTTCGAATAATAGTCCTTAATATTGCCGGCGGCCACGTTCAGTCCACCAGTGCGGATGAGGTCGAAATCGACCGCGGAGGCGGGGATTTTGTCCTCTTCGACAAAATGGATCTCGTCAAAGCATGACTGATGTTCCAGCAACGGCTTCACGTAATCGAACATCGCGGCGCTGACCATAAATCTACCGCCAACATGTTTCAGTCCAGGCGGCCGGCTCGCAAGTTTGTTCTTCGTGACGTACAGACGGATCCTCTCGGCGTTTTGCCGTCTCATGAGGAACAACATTGTGGGGATCGAATAAATGATATCCCCGAGTTCGCCTGAATGCTTTATCTCTATTATCATGTCCGGATCCGGTAATCTGACCGACGTTCTAAAAGCCCACTAACCTGATCGCAGCAAGATCACTGAAACGATGCTGCGCGACGCCCGCTATTTTTGTAGCGGAACAGTGTCCAATACATCGAATGACTCGGGCGTAAGACCCTCACACCACCGTCGCCACATGACACGGAGCGCAGACGTAGCAGCTTCGGCAATTACTTGAGGCTGGAACATCGACGATTGCTTACAGCGGGCGCGCATGCCGGCTCGCAGCGCGGCGAGCCTCGGCAGATCCGACGCTAACGCAGCGGCGCGGCGCACATAATCCTGCCTGTCGGTCGCAATGAAGCTCTCAAGTCCGACGTGAGACATGGCTGTTAGTCCGCTACGCCCCGGCACAGTGTCGCCGGGCAGCGTAATGGTCGGCACGCCCATCCATAGCGAGTGGAGTCCCGTGGTAAGGCCCGAGTACGGGAAGCTGTCGAGACAGATGTCGACGTGATGATGCTGCTGCAGATAGACGGGTACACTGGCGCGCGCCCGGAACTCGATACGCTCGGGCGTTATCCCGTCCTCGGCGAACCATTCAGTGAATTGGCCGCGACTACCGTCGCTCGGCATCCCGCCGATCAGCAGTTTCGAGTCGGGCATCGCATGAAGCAATTTGGACCACAAGGCGATAACGTCGCGACGCAGTTTGTCTACACGGTTGAAACTGCCGAACGTGACGTAACCTTTGTGTAGCGCCGGCAGCAGATTGACCGGTGGGCTCATCTGGTCCGCCACGAAAGGCGCGACGGCGGGCAGGTAGACGATTTTCTCAGTGAACTGGCTTCTGAACTGCTCGGATGGCACCCAGAAGCGATCAGCGATGAAGTAGTCCATCGCGCTCAAACCAGACGTGCCCGGATAGCCGATCCAGCTCGCCTGGATGGGAGCGGGTTTGCGTGCCAACGTGAGCAGGCGGTTATGAGCTGTGTGTCCAGACAGTTCGATCAGGATGTCAATGCGATCGCTGCGGATAAGCTCCGCCACCTCATCGTCCTTCTGGCCAAAGATATGGTGCCAGGTACTGAACTGTTTGCGAATGCGTTCGGTAACATGGTCTCGCATTGGCGTATTCGAATAGGCATACAACGACAGACTGCTGTCGGTGGAAAGGTATGGTAAGAGAGGTTCGATGAAATTGGCGACTGCGTGGTGACAGAAGTCGCCGGAGATAATGCCGACTCGGATCTGTCGATTCGGGTCTTTCGAATTAGTGTGTTTAGGCCAAAGCGGCTTAAGGGGTTGTTCGAAGTGTTCGCCGAAACTGGCGTGTTTTGCAAATACTTCGGCTGGCGTGACGTCCTCGCGAGCGGTGTAGCAAAAAGCTAGATTATTGTACGAGAGGTCGTGGTCGGGATCGAGTTCGATTGCTCGAGTAAAGCAGTTCGATGCTTCAACGAGCCGCCCCTGCTTGATATAAAGAACGCCAAGCGTGCAGTGGGTGATGGCGGAGTCAGGTGTGACTTGCGTCGCCTTGAGGCAGACTTCTTCCGCTTCCCGCATACGTTGCATGGACATGAGCGTGATACCAAGGATTCGGAGTCCCTCCACATGATTGGGGTCGAGCTTCAACAGGCTACGGCACGCCGCTTCGGCTTCCAGGTGACGGCCATTCGACTCATGCATGGCGGCCGCTGCCTGCAGCAGGTCGATGTCATCTGGCCAACGCTTGAGAGCCGTGATCATGTGTTCGGACGATTCGTCGTATCGCCCGCTGCGATATAGCAGGAGGGTCAGCAATTTCCAGCCAAATCCGTGGCCCGGATAGCGCTTGACGAGTCCGCGTGCCGCGACGATCGCTTCCGCGGTGCGGCCGGCATTGTAGAGGTTCCGATAGCGTTCGAGTTCCCGGTCATCCGGTGCTGCTTCGATCTCGATTTTGGACGGATGCATGGCTTCATGCGTGGATTCGGATGCGATCGCTGCGTCCGCGACTAGGGCGGCTTCCTTGTTGGCGGCATTGGGCGAGGATTGATTCTGCAGGATCTTGTAGGTACCTGCGCTGGACATCGCTGTCATAATTGCGATGAGGTTATCCACCGTCGGGCCGCTCAATCCCCGCTGTTGGCCCATTTCCAACGCCATCCAGGCAGCTTTGATTTGTCCCGACTGCACTAGCGCGTCGATGTAATTCGCCCAGTACTGCTTCTGGTTCGGATCTTCTCCCAATGCTCTTTCGAGGTAGGGCACAGCGGCTTCAGCCTGCCCCAGCCGGATGGCAACCACACCTAACTTGTGATTGGCATCGGGGTGATTGGGATGGAGAGCGAGTACTTCCTGATAGCACCGGCCTGCATCAGCGAACTTACGGTTCCCGTCCAGCAATAGACCTTCCTGCATAGCTACGGCCGCCCGTCGTTGACGCTTCAGGGCATCGTTGCATGGCAAAAGCTCGGTTGCCGTCGTAAGTGCTGGCAGTGCGCCGACGAGGTCACCACGCCGAAGGTATGCGCCAGCGAGTGTTTCCCACCCGAACCCGTGCTCCGGCAGCAACTGGACCATCTGTCGAGCAAGTTCTTCTGCGTCGTCGTGGAAACCTTTTTCGGCAAGCGTTTCGATTGTGGCGATGAATTCGGCGGCGAGCGATTCACTCGTGTTGGAGTTCGATACACCGGTGGACTCGGCAGGGGCGGCGCCGACGCTGTTATACACCACCACGCCACGCGTGCGTGCCAGTTCAAGTACTTGAGCGGCCTTCTGACGCTGGCCGGCGAGGGCGAGTGCTTCGGCATAGACGGCCCAGTAATCGGGCCGCTCTGGAGCGGCTGAAACGGCTGCTTCGAAGAAACGTAAGCCCTCTTCTGGACGCTCTAGCTGGACGGCGAGGATCCCGAGGTTGTGGTTTACCTCCGGATTGTTCGGTTGCTTCTTGAGCATGGCGCGATAGAGCTGCTCGGCTTGAGGGAACTGCTCTGCCTGATGGTTGGCCATCGCCTGCTGTAAGTCGACATCGGTGTTCATTGTTGCCCTTTTGGATTGACGACGTATCGAGCCACGGGGCCCATTTTCGTCGACGGCGGCATGGGCGCGTCGACACCCAGGCAATCGCATGGCGATCTTGATACGTAGAGTTTAGAGATCCTCGGTATCTGTGATCCGGCGAGTAAAGGCCAGATTTGGCCGCTTTTCGCGTTCGACCCCGCGGTGTCAGCCACCACGGCGGAGGACGAAAAAAAGCCCGCGCGAAGCGGGCTTGAGGCGAACGAGCACGCCTGAACGACAGCGTGTTGTTGTTATTCTTTGATGGAAAACCCTATGGAACAGCGGCTGTTCTATCTCCGCAGCAGCGCCATCCGTTGATACTGGCTCGCCGAACGGCTGCGCTGTATCGCCGCGTGATATTCCGTTTCCATTTCGTCTCGCGATGACCTGGCGTCTTGCATCAGTGCGTTGTCGAGAGACTGGATCCGGCGGATCAGTTCGAGCGAAGCCGTGGTCTGCTGTGCGCGGATCGACATCAACAACGGCGAGCGCACGTCGGCCAGACGCGATGCTTCCTGCCAGTCGGCGAGGCTCGCTGCATGGCCGATAGCGAGAGTCAGTTCGTAGACCCGCTCGACGAGCTGGGTCTGGTCCATATCGTTGCGTTCTGCCGTCATTTAAGGGCTCCTTTACTCCGAGCTTGCGGTCGCCATGGCGCCCGCGCTGTTAGCACCGCCGAACAACTGGGTCAGGTATTCCGAATCCGAGTTGGTCGTCGCCATCAGGTTGTTCAGCGCGGTGAACTCGTTGTTGTACTGCGAGGTCAATTGCGCCGTGTAAGCCGCCAACGCCGTCTGCTGGGTCTGAACGCTCGTCATGTCGTCGCTGAGCTCGGTCGAACGGTCGGCAATGACGCCGTTCGTCCCCGTGAACGCGTTGATGCTGGTGTTCAACTGCTCGGCGATGCCGTTCGTCCCGTTGAAAACCGACGCAACCTGCGCGGGATCGTTGGTGACCGCGTTGGTGAGCGTGGTCGTGTCGATCGTCAACTGGCCGTCCGATTGCAGCGAAATGCCCAGTGCGCCCAGCGTCGAGCCCCCGGTGGTGCCGCTCACGATATTGCCCAGCGTGGTCTGGATCGTGGTGAGCATCGAGTCGCCCACCAGTGCCCCGTTCGCGCTCGATCCAGCCGACGAGAACGACGACAGCGACGACATGGCGCTTACGACGTTGTTGTACTCCGTGACGAAGTTCTCGATATCGCTTATCTGGGTCGACGTGTCCGTTGCGACGGTGATTGTTTGCGTCGAGTTAGCCGACTCGGCTGCGGCGGCCGTCAGATTGATCGTCACACCGGACAGGGCCGACGTGATCGAATTGCTGGCGCTAGTGGCTGCAGTCCCGTTGATCGTGAACTCGGCGTCTGCTGCGGATGTATTCTGGGTCCATGCAATGCTGCCCGCGGAGGTGACCGACGACTGGCCGCCCGTGCCACCCGAGTCATTGCCCGCGGTCGACGTGACGCCGAGGCTTGATATCCCATTGTCGCCGGACACGTTGCTGACGCTGACGTTGATGACGTTCGATGCGCCCGTCGCCGTTGAACTGAGCACCAGGTGGGAACCATTCGAGCCGGTGACGACGGAGGCCGAGACGGCGACGCCCGAGGTCGAGGCCTGACTGTTGATGGCGGCAGCGATGCCGCTCAACGAATCGTCCGACGAGGTGATATTGACGTTCATCGACTTGCCGCCGATCGACACGGCCAGCGTCCCGGTGCCCATGGCCGCTGCCTGGTCGGTGCTGAAGGCGCCTGACGACATGCTCTGCGAGGCTGCGACCTGCGACACGATCATTGTGTATGTGCCGGCCGCGGCGCCGGTGCCGGCAGTTGCCGTGATGCCCGTGCCGCTCGCGGTCGCGGTAAAGCTCGACTGCAGCGAGCCGTTGAAGAGCGGCGCCAGACCGATCTGCAGTTCCGACAACACGGCCGAGAGCGATCCGATCGCGGACAGCTGAGCTGTGTCGTTTGCCGATTCGGTCTCCAGCGCTGCTGTCTGACCCGCAACCTTCGCGTTGACGAGTGTCGACACGAGTGAATTGACATCCAGCGAGGAATTGCCCGTCGAACCGGAAATGAGCGACTGTCCCGCTTCTGCCAGGGCCGCGGAGGCGGCGGCGGATGCGCTAGACGTCGCGCTCGAAATAGTTGACATGAATAAACTCCGTACGTGGCGTGGACCACGCGACTGGTGTCGTGTCTAAGGTGTCGGGTCCGTATGCGAGGCGGGAGGACAAGCCTCCCGTTTCAAATGCTTTCGCGGATGAGCCGGTTGGTGTAACGACCGGCTCACCCGCGTCTACTGCTCACGCTATTGCTAACTTACCGATTACTGCAGCAGCTTCAGAACTTGCTGCGGGTTGGAGTTGGCTTGTGCCAGCACCGAGATACCCGCTTGTTGCAGCACCTGTGCCTTGCTCAGGTTAGCCGTTTCTTGCGCGAAGTCCGCATCGGTGATCTGCGATTGTGCGCTCGACAGGTCGGTGGACTCATCTTGCTGCGACGTCGAGATGCCGGTGAAGCGGTTCTGTGCTGCACCCAGCGTTGCCTGAATGTTGCTGATGGTAGCCAGTGCGTTGTCGACCGTTTCCATCGCCAGGTTGGCGCCTTGCGTCGTGCTGATGTTGATAGCTGCAACCGACGTCGGTGCGTTGTTGACGTTGACGCTGTACAGCAGCGTACCGGACGTTTGACCGCCGCCGACACCCGTACCTGCCGCCGTGCTGCCGAACGTGCTAGTCGGCAGTGTGGTAGAAGCGAACGAGATACCTGAGCCGCTGGTGCTGAACAGGCCAGCGGTTGCACCCGTTGTCAACTGGTTGCCGTTCTGGTCGACGAACTCGATGCCGCCGTTGCCGTTTGCTTCGACGGTGACCGAGGTGATGGCGTTGGCGGTGCCCGTCGCAGCCGAAAGGCCAGTATTCGGATCAACGTTGATGCCCGAAATCACGCCAAATACTGTGCCGGCCGAAGTCGCTGTAGTCGATGCGGTAGCGGCGGCTTGGATGCCAGCCATTTCACCGGTAAGGCTCAGGCCGTTGGATGCACCTGTGCCGGCTGCCAGCGAGATCGACTGAATACCGCTGCTCGACGTCGTGGTCACGAACAGGTTCGAAACAGCCGTGCTCGACAGAGCCTGGTTGTTCTGGTCCGTGAACGTGAAGCCGCCCGTGCCGTTCGACACCACGTTGATTTGCGTGATCGCGCCAGCAGCGCCACCGGTGTTTTCTGCGCCGGTCGAGGTCAGGTCGAGACCCGTGATCGTGCCGAGCGTGTTGCCGGCTTGCACGAAACCACCACCCAGCGAAGCAGCCGACACGCCTTGGCTCAGGTCGAGGGCAACAGTCTGGCCGACGTTGGAGCCGACTTGAACGTTGATCAGGCCAGCCGAACCGTTCAGCAGGTTGATACCGTTGTACGTCGTTTGCGAAGCCAGGCGGTTCACTTCAGCAACTTGCTGCGCCACTTCCTGTTGCAGGGCTGCCTGGTTGGTCGACGACAGCGAGCCACCTGCTGCCTCGTTGGCGAGCGAGCGGATCGTTTGCAGGCTTTGCGTGATCTGGCTCAAACCGGTCGAAGCCGTTTCCACCATCGACACGCCGTCGTTTGCATTCGACACGCCCTGGTTCAGGCCGTTGATTGCCGTTTGCAGCGTTGTGGAAATTGCCAGGCCAGCAGCGTCATCTGCCGCGCTGTTGATACGCTTACCCGACGAGAGGCGAGTGATAGCTTGCTGGAGCGCATCGCCCGAGCTGTTCAGGTTTTCCTGAGCCACCAGCGAGCTGATATTACTGTTAATGCTGAGCATGAAAATCTCCCAAGAGGCTGTTGCCCTAAAGTTACTGCCACGTTGACATGGGCGGTGCACTCGTTCATTGCTGGCCGCCTCTGAGCAGGATGTCGGCGTGAGAAAAAAAAACTTGAGGGACTTTGTTCAACTCGGACCTAATTGTCTTACCAGGAATTACGGTGCCGGACGGTCGAAAGCCGGTTTAAGCGGCCTGTTGGCCGGCTGTTGGCGCCGACGACGGAGGTTGAAAAGTCGGCGTATTCTTTTTCTTTCCAAATCGCATTCCCTGGAGAAATCATGCAAAGACGCAGGATTGGCAATTCGGAATTGCAGGTGGCGCCGGTCATGTTCGGCGGCAATGTATTTGGCTGGACCGCCGATGAGGCGACCTCGTTCGCGATCCTCGATGCCTTCGTCGACGCCGGTCTCGACTTTATCGACACCGCCGACGTTTATTCCGCCTGGGTGCCTGGCAATCGGGGCGGGGAGTCGGAGACGATTCTCGGCAAGTGGTTTCGCCGCAGCGGCAAGCGCGACCAGATCGTGCTGGCTACGAAGGTGGGCAACCACCCGGAGCGCAAGGGTTTGAGCGCCGGCAACATCCAAGCGGCCGTTGAGGATTCGCTGCGGCGTCTGCAAACCGATTACATCGACGTGTATTTTTCGCATAAGGACGCGGCCGATACCCCGCTCGCCGAGACGCTGGGCGCCTATCAGCGCCTGATCGAGGCCGGCAAGGTGCGGGTGATCGGGGCGTCGAACTACAGCGGCGCGCGTATTCGCGAGGC
The DNA here is from genome assembly GCF_050436645.1 of Paraburkholderia sp. GAS33. Classification (NCBI taxonomy): domain Bacteria; kingdom Pseudomonadati; phylum Pseudomonadota; class Betaproteobacteria; order Burkholderiales; family Burkholderiaceae; genus Paraburkholderia; species Paraburkholderia sp. GAS33. Next base: position 51,037 of record NZ_JBNDMP010000005.1, on the reverse strand, counting down.
GCTGGCGGTGTCGCGGCAGCACGGTCTGCCGGAATACCAGATTATTCAGCCCGAATATAATCTGTACGACCGCGAGGCTTATGAAACCGATCTCGAACCGGTCATTCTGGAAGAGCACCTCAGTGCGGTCGTGTATTACAGCCTTGCAAGTGGCTTTCTGTCGGGCAAGTACCGTTCGTCCGCGGACCTGGAGAAAAGCGCGCGCGGCGCCGGCATCAAAAAGTATCTGAACGAACGCGGCACGCGCATCCTGGATGCGCTCGATACCGTGGCCGACCAGCACGGCACCACGCCCGCCACGGTGGCGCTGGCATGGCTGATCGCCCGTCCCAGCGTGACGGCGCCGATCGCCAGCGCGACTTCCGTGCAACAACTCGAGAGCCTTGCTGCGTCAGTCCACCTGATGCTGACCGGCTCGGACATGCGCCTGCTGGATGACGCAAGTGCCTGGCGGAATGGCTAAAATGGTGGTAGGCACGGTATTTTCCTGATATCATCGGGAGTGAATTGAGATCGTTGCCTGTTTCGTGGTGAACTCCCCACCTCTCTTTTCCGGCCTCCGTGGCCGCTTTGCCTTTCGTTTCGTTCATGGTTTCGTTTGCCTGTTATTGGCCATGTTGCGAAATGACCGGAGGCCGGCGCGTACGTGGCACACACCACTGCGCAATTACCCGTATCCAGCGATTTAGTTAGGAATTACATGACGACGATTCTTCTGAAGGAAAACGAGCCGTTCGAAGTGGCGATCCGCCGCTTTCGTCGCGCAATCGAAAAGAATGGCCTGATCGCAGAACTGCGTGAACGCCAATCGTACGAAAAGCCGACGACGGCTCGCAAGCGCAAGAAGGCCGCTGCTGTGAAGCGCCTGCACAAGCGCCTGCGTAGCCAGCAACTGCCGAAAAAGCTGCACTAAGCACGCTTTTCAAGCACAGCCGAACGGCGGTGTGAGCTTCGCAAGAAGCCACACCGCCGTTTTGTATTTGGGGGAGCAATTCCAGCGAGGCTTCCGAGGATGTTTCCGGGAAGCCTTATGGCGGCTCAGGCGGCGGTTTTCAGCTGCGCTGTGGACAAGCCGAACTGACGGGCAATCGAAACCAGCCGCTCCTGCCATTCCCACGTGCCGAATACGTCGTGCACGTTTTGTAGGCAACTTAGCAGGTCGATGGTGGCTGGGTCGAAGATATTGATATGGGCTCGCAGCAGCGCTTTCTTGAGTGCGGCCACTCCGACATCCATATAGGCAGGCACTTCGATCGGGGTTTTGCCGATATAGCGCACCGGAATGCCTTCCATTGCCGTCATATAGTCGCGCGGCTTGATAAAGCTGCCGACCGGGCAGCCACCGCAGTATCCCCGATAGGCTCCGCCGCCACGCGGCAGAAGTGCGGCGCGCCCCTGACCGTCAAGATGGCTGACGGCTTTGTCGAATATCTCCTGATACGTCAGGAAGTTTGGATTTTTCATGGTTGTTCTCCCCCTGCGTCTACGCGCAGCGGTCATTCATGGGTGGTTCAAGCGCAGTTGTTGTCCCTTCAATCGTTATAACGACTGAATCAGGTAAAAACGTAGCGGTGCAGCGCGCAAGTCCGCAATTTTGACACGATTCGAGAGATCTGCAGGTGGGGGAGTGCCCGCAAAGCCAAGCTGGGTAAGGCTGTGAGGGGGCGGCACGGGCGCGCTCAGGACTTTCCCGCAGACGCTGGGTTTTGCGTCCGAAGTGTGGCGAAAACCACACGAGGCCGGGGCGCAGATCCGAGACCGGCGACGCGCCTGGCGTACCTTCGGCCCCGGAACTCGCGGATGCGCCTCAGCCGGCCTTCCGCTTGCGCCCCTTTTTGCCGAGGGCGGCGCAGCGGGCGTAGCAATCGCAGTCGGTCTGATGGTCGTTCACCATGCCGACGGCCTGCATAAACGCGTAGCAGATCGTCGAACCGACGAACTTGCAGCCGTAGCGCTTGAGTCCCTTGCTCAGCGCGTCGGAAATCTCCGTTGAGGCCGGCGCGTGCTGGTACGAGGTCCATTCGTTCTGGATGGGCGTGTCGCTAACGAAAGACCAGATGAAATGCGCCAGCGACCCGTGTTCCGCCTGGATCTGTTGCACGGCGCGCGCGTTGGTAATGGCCGCTTCGATCTTGCCGCGATGCCGTACGATCGATTCATCGGCGACCAGCGCGTCGACATGCTTTGGCGTGAAGCGGGCCACCTTGTCGATATCGAAGTTGGCGAATCCCCGACGGTAGCCGCTGCGTTTGTTGAGGATCGTGGACCATGACAGACCGGCCTGCGCGCCCTCCAGTACCAGCATTTCAAAGAGATGTTGATCGTCGCGCGAAGGGACACCCCACTCGGTGTCGTGGTAGTGTGCGAGCGCTTCGCTCGATACCCAGTTGCATCGCTGTGTCACGTTCCGGCTCCTGCATGTGATGTGTCGAAATCCCGGCGCGTCCGGGCTTTGCCAGCATAGCGGAACGCCCGCGCATCGCAAGCCGCCCGTTCGGCCAGTTGCCGGATCCACGCTGGTCTGCCACGCTATGCGGCATTCCGGTTCGGCAACTCTTTTCACCCACACTCACTTGATGAATACAGACCTCTTTCTGATCGGCGTCGACGGCGGCGGCAGCGGCACGCGTGTCGTACTCGGTGACGCCCACGGCCGCGAACTGGCTCTGGCGGCGAGTGGCCCGTCCGGCCTGGGCCTCGGTATCGAGCGTGCCTGGCAGGCCATCCTGGCAGGTTGCACCGAGGCTTTCCGGCAGGCCGGCGTCGCCCCGCAATGGGAGCGTTGCGTATTGGGCTGCGGGCTGGCGGGATTCAACAACCCCGACTGGCTTGCTGCGTTTCACGCCCAGGCGCCGAAGCTAGCCGGTCTCGCCGTGGAACACGATGCCTACACGACCCTGCTTGGCGCGCACGGCGGGGCGCACGGTGTCATCGTGGCGCTCGGCACCGGCAGCGTGGCTGCCGCGGCAGATGGTGTCGGCGAGTACCGGATCGCCAGCGGTTTCGGCTTCCCGTCTGGTGATGAGGCAAGTGGCGCCTGGCTCGGCTTGCGCATAGTCGTGTACGCGCAGCAGGCGCTGGACGGCCGCGCGCCGCTGGATGCACTGGCCCAGGCCCTGCTCGAACGGGTGGGTGCGCAGGACCGCGACGGCCTGATTGTCTGGCTTTGCAACGCCAATCAGACCGCCTACGCGAGTCTCGCGCCCATCGTCATCGCGCATGCCAGCCATCCCTTCGCCGCGCGCCTGCTCAAAGAAGCCGGAGAAGAAATTGGCAAGATGATTACGGCGCTAGACGCGTCCGGAGAGCTGCCGGTGGCCTTGTGCGGTGGCCTCGGCCAACCGTTGCGCGACTACGTACCGCAGCATTTGCAGGCCAGGCTGCGCGCGCCGCTGGGCGATTCGGCGCACGGTGCGTGGCAGCTTGCGCAGCAGGAAGCCGCGCGGCTCGGTTTGAATCTGGCGGGCTAATCCGGGGAAAGCGTCGCAAGCAACGATAAAATGGCGCCTTCGATGCTGCCGGCTGCTCATACCATGTACCAAGTCATTGCCACCGATCTCGACGGCACCCTGCTCGACGGAGACCATCAACTCGACCCATTCACCGTTGCCACGGTTCGGCGGCTGGAGGCGGACGGCCTGCAATTCATCATCGCAACCGGCCGCCATTACCGCGACGCGGCGGGCATCCGCGATCTGCTGGGCATCCGGCCGTACCTGGTCACGTCAAACGGCGCGCGCGTGCATGCGCCGGACGACATCATGATCTACGGGGACGATCTTCCGCCCGCCACCGTGCACCGGCTCGTGCAGCCGGAAATCGCGGGCGCGCATGGGCGGGTGATCGTCAATCTGTTTGCAGATCACGATTGGCTCATCGACCGGGACGCGCCAGAACTTTTGCGCCTACATAAGGATTCGGGCTTTAGCTACGAAGTGACCGACCTGCGCCGGCATCACGGCGAGGGCATTGCAAAGGCGCTCTATATTGGCGAGCCGGCCGATCTCGCACCGGTCGCGGCCAATCTGCAACGCGAGTTCGGCGACGCCCTCTATGTCACCTACTCGCTGCCCGATTGCCTTGAGGTCATGACATCGAACGTGTCGAAGGGCCGCGCGCTGAAGTTCGTGCTCGACCGCCTCGGCGTAGAGACCGGCCGCTGTATCGCGTTTGGCGACAACATGAACGACATCGACCTGCTCGAAACCGCTGGCCATCCGTTCATGATGAAAAACGCCAACCCGGATCTGATCACGCGCTTGCCGAACGTGCCGCGAATCGGCAACAACTTCGAAGCAGGCGTCGCGCGTCATCTGCGCAAGCTGTTCGCCATGGACGATAAGCTTGCCTAATGCACCGCATCTGAAGCCGCCGCGGGCGCCAACGCCGCGCACGGGCAATCCGTAGACCGCCCATTCAGCCCTTCGTCGCTATGCTGGAAGCTGGCGCGCGGCGAGCCGCCCTGCCAGTCGAGCTTGACGATATAAATACTGTCGAAATCGTCGCTGTGCCACTTCGGCACGTCTGCGGCGTTGCCGCCATGAGCGCTCACCATCTGGCGCACCAGCTTCTCGATCAGCTTGTGCTCCCATGCCACCACCACCAGCTTGTTGCGATATGCCGGATCGATCAGCGTGGCGCTGAGGCGGTCTATCTGCGTCAGGCCATAAGGCGTTTGCACCGGCATCTGGAATTGGATGGCGGTGGGTTCGATGGTGGCCAGCGGGCGCACATAGTAATAAGGATGGCCACCGTCGTTTTTCTGCTCGCCCGGATCTGGCGCGAAGATCGCGTCAGGTTTGCCGAACTTGGCGGCGATTACCGCGGGCAACGCTAGCGCCCGGTTAAGACCCTGGCAATTGAGCTGACCCAGCCCTTGCGCGGGCTTCTCGCCGTGACGGACAAACACCAGCGTTTCAACGGCGGTGCCGGCCGCCTGGCTGCTGGCCGCATGCGCGATGACGGGCAACATGGCGGTGCCACACGAGGCCGCGAGCCAGAGTGCGACGCCTTGCAGGAATCGACGGGAACGGTTCATCGGGAGCCTCTTTGCGAGCCGTGTGAAAGTCGGACGATTCTAGCAGTGGCGCTGCGCCTTGCCGCGCGCCGGCTGCATCAGCGGTCGCTTGTCCGCAGGCCTGACCGCCTGACCGTAAAAGCAGAAGCGGGCGCCACAGCGCCCGCTTTGCAGATAGATTCGCCCTTTGGCGCTACGGATTCGTCAATCGGCCAGCGCAGAACGCGACTCGAGCGGTGCGCGGCTTGCCGCGACAACCGGATACACGAGACCGGCAATCACAGCGCCGAGGATCGGCGCGACCCAGAACAACCAGAGCTGGTCGACAGCTGCGCCACCCACGAACAGCGCCGGACCCGTCGAGCGGGCCGGGTTGACCGAGGTATTGGTGACCGGAATCGAGATCAGGTGGATCAGCGTCAGGCACAGTCCGATGGCGATCGGCGCGAAGCCAGCCGGCGCGCGCTTGTCGGTGGCGCCGAGAATCACGAACAGGAAGAAGCCAGTCATGACCACTTCGCAGATAAACGCCGCCATCAGCGAGTAGTGGCCGGGCGAGCGATCGCCGTAGCCATTGCTGGCGAAGCCGCTCGACACGAGGTCGAAGCCCGGTTTGCCGCTGGCAATCAACGACAGCACGAAGGCGCCGAGCACGGCGCCGACCACCTGGGCAACGATATACGGTACGAGGTCACGTGCCGGAAAGCGGCCCGCCACGGTCAGGCCGACGCTCACCGCCGGATTCAGGTGACAGCCCGAGATATGGCCGATGGCGTAGGCCATGGTCAGCACCGTGAGGCCGAATGCAAACGCGACACCGACAAAGCCGATGCCCAGCCCATGGACCGGACCGGCGAAGTTGGCGGCGAGGACCGCGCTGCCGCAGCCCCCGAGGACGAGCCAGAATGTGCCGAACAGCTCGGCAGCGAGGCGCTTTGACAACTGCATGATATGGAATCCTAAAAAGTTTGACTTGCTGGAGGCGGTACATGGGTATTCGGGTACCCACCTCCGAGCGCCAAATTCTAGGGAAATATCGGCGAATCGGGTGTCAAGAATTGTCAATGTCGCCGTAGGCAGTTTGGATTATTTACCGATAAAGTCCGAATCGATTTAACAATTCATCGCTCTTTAATAATTATCAGACGATACCTCAATTGTGAGTATTACTGTCCATTGCGAAATTCGGTAATTACGGCTAGTCTGCGTCACAATGAGTTCTACAAAAAGGGAGTAGGGAAATGTCGCAATATGCAGAACTTAAGGCGCAGATCGCCAGACTGCAGGCTCAGGCGGACGAAGCACGACGCACTGAACTCGGCAATGTAATCGAGGAGATCCGCGGCAAGATTGCCGAGTATGGATTGACTGCCCAGGACCTGGGTTTTGCGGTTGCCGCCCGGCGCGGACGCCCGCCCAAGAAGGCGCCGCTGCCGCCCAAGTATCAGGATCCGAAGTCCGGTAATACGTGGAGCGGACGAGGCAAGCCGCCCAAGTGGATTTCCGGCAAGAATCGCGAACGCTTTCTGATCGAACAGGTTTAGTCGCGGCGGTTAATTGTCACGGCGAAAGCTTCCTGAAGGTTAATGGCATTCGGGAAGCTTAAGCGGCGAAATATGTATCAGATTTGTGCTGGAATTGGGCGGTAAAAAAGCCGCCTTTGAGAGGCGGCTTTTATGAAGATGAGCGGCTAATCGACGCGGTTCCGCTCGCGCAAACGATTCACACGGTGTTTTTCGCGTATTTAGCCGGCATCAGATGCATAGGCCGGTCAGCCTACCGCTACCTGGCGCAACATCGGACGGCGTTCAGCTTCGATAAGCGCGGTATAGCCGTCGAGATAGTTCTGCGCCATTGTCTTCGCGCTGAAGCGGCGTTCGAACTGGGCGCGGATTTCCGTACGCGACAGGTCGCCCAGCCGCTGCAGCGCCGCCACCGCACCTTGCACGTCCTCGACCACGAAGCCGGTTACGCCGTGGTCGATCACTTCAGGCACCGAACCGCGGTTGAAGGCGATCACCGGCGTGCCGCAGGCCATCGATTCGATCATCACGAGACCAAACGGCTCCGACCAGTCGATCGGGAACAGCAGCGCCTTGGCGCCCGACAGGAACTCCGGCTTTTGCGCTTCGTTAATTTCACCGACGAATTCGACGTGCGCCTGCGACAGCAGCGGTTCGATTTCCGTCTTGAAGTATTCCTGGTCGACCTTATCCACCTTGGCGGCGATCTTCAGCGGCAGACCGCTTTGTGCAGCGATCTTGATGGCTGTATCGACGCGCTTCTCCGGACAGATACGGCCGAGGAACGCCAGATATTCGGGCTTCTTGTGCGTCTGCGGCGTGAGCAGATTTTCCGGCAGACCGTGGTAAATGGTGTTGAGCCAGTTGGCCTGCTTGAGCGGCAGACGCTGCGAGTCCGAAATCGACACCACCGGCGCCTGCGAGAACGTATCGAAAATCGGCTGCAGTTCGGGCAGGTCGAGACGGCCGTGCAGGGTGGTCACGAACGGCGTGTCCATCGTCGAGAACAGCGGGAACGGCAGATAGTCGAGGTGGAAGTGCAGTACGTCGAACTCATGGGCGATGCTGCGCACCCGTTCCATCAGCAGGACGTGCGGCGCCATGGCGTCGCGCACAGTCGGGTCGAGGCGCAGCGCGCGCGGCCAGGCGGCCTCGAGTTTGGCGGAGGTGACCGAATCGCCGCTCGCGAACAGCGTCACGTCGTGACCGAGCTCGACCAGAGCCTCGGTCAGGTACGACACGACGCGCTCAGTGCCGCCGTAGAACTTGGGCGGAACGGCTTCGTATAGGGGCGCTATTTGTGCGATTCGCATGCGTACTCTCCTGTGACGGCTGGAGTCGGCCCTTAAGAGCAAACACTCCAGCCCATGCAACATAAGTTGCGGTTCATAACGGCGTTCGCAAAATCTGCCCGGATCGGGCGAAGAGCGAATACCTTTCGGACGGACGGACGCGGTAGGCCGCCGCCCGGTGGCAACCCGGCACTGCATCGGGTTATCCCTTAAGGCCATTATCGGGATCGACCGGCGCAATTCGAGTTATTTTTCAAACGCTTAATGTTGTTACAGCGCGAAACACCGTGCGTAACAGGTGAGACCGGGGTGCAGCATAGCCGGCACGACACCCCTCAGCAATCACCGTGCCGCGCCTTGTGCCCCGGCCTGAAAGGCGGCGCGATGCGTCGCGAATAGCGAGCGATTGTTGCCGCAGCGTGAAAAAGATCTATAATTTGCTCGCACCTGTAACGGTGCAAAAAACCGCGCGGGGTCGCGCACCGATCGATCCCCAAAAGCTTTCTCCCGCCTTTCATTCCCTCCCCAATAGGCGTTTTGTAGGAAAAATTCCTACAGAATTTATGGAACATTCCGGCAATCAGACGGGGTGTCTGTCCGATTTCAGTCGCAGTTACATTTAGACACAATGCTTGCAAGACCATAAACGAGCCGTTCGTGCGGTGTGCGGTGCGCGCGTTCGAGCAAACGTTTCCGTAACGGCCTGACCAGCCAGATCGACTCGGGGGAATCATGAGCACCACTAGTGACATGCTCAATGAGATACGAGAAGTGAACCTCTCCTATCTCCTGCTCGCTCAGCGTCTGCTGCGTGAGGACAAGCCCATGGGGATGTTCCGCATGGGTATATCGGATCAGTTGGCCGATGTGATTGCCAATCTGTCTCTGGCACAGACCGTCAAGCTGGCTGCATCCAGCCAGGTTCTCTGCCGCTTTCGCTTCGACGATCACGCCGTCCTGTCCGCACTTGCGGACAAGGGCAAGACCAGCAGCGCCGTTGCTCAGGCGCATACCGCGATCTTGATGGCAAGCCAGCCCGTGGAACAGATCGGCTGAGGCCGGCATTCTACGGCGGCAAAACCGACCAGCAACACCAGGACGCGGGAAGCGCAGCGCATGGCCACTAAAAGCGTAGTACTCGAAGTCAGGGAAATTACCCTGGCGATCGAATTGATCGAACTCGGCGCGCGTCTGCAGTTGCTCGAGGCCGAGACCAGCCTGTCACGCGACCGGCTGATCAAGCTTTACAAGGAATTGAAGGGGGTCTCGCCACCCAAGGGCATGTTGCCGTTCTCGACGGACTGGTTCATGACCTGGCAGCCGAACTTTCACTCCTCGCTGTTCTATAACATCTACCGCTTCATGGCGGACCATGGCGGTTGCGAGACGATCCAGTCGATCGTCAAGAGCTACCGGCTGTATCAGGAACACGTCCATCTGCACGACGACGAGCCGGTCCTCAGCCTGACCCGCGCATGGACCCTGGTGCGCTTTTTCGACTCCGGCATGCTGCAGATGACCTCGTGCTGCCGCTGCGGCGGCCAGTTCGTCGCCCATGCGCACGATCCCCAGCACGGATTTGTCTGCGGACTGTGCCAGCCGCCGTCCCGCGCCGGTAAGACAAAGAAAGTTGCCGAAGCGAAAGTACGCGCGAACCAGCTCGCCGAACTGGACGCTGAACTGGAAGTTTGAGGCGCGGGCGGCCAGGCCCGCCCCGCTTGCATCGCAGCCCAGGCGTCCGCCTAGCGCTCGCGTCCCCCGCCTGTGGTTTACACCGGCTCGCCAACTTGCTTTTCCACCAAAGTTTTCCGCCCGGTTGCCGTAAACCAGTCTAACGACGGTCTCCGTCGCTTCCTTGTGAGGGCTCGGCTGTGCTGATTTTCGTGGGAACACTCGTGACGCTGTTGTCCGTTTTCGGCGGTTATGCGCTGGAAGGCGGACACTTGGGCGCGCTGATGCAGCCAGTCGAACTGCTGATGATCGGGGGCGCCGGCGTCGGCGCGTTCGTTCTCGGCAACGGGATGAAAACCATCAAGTCGACGCTGGGCGTGCTTCCGACCCTCTTCAAGGGGTCCAAATACAACAAGGACGTCTATATGGAGCTGATGGCGCTCCTCTACGTCCTGCTGGCGAAAGCGCGCAAGGAAGGCACGCTGACGCTTGAAGCCGATATCGACGATCCGTCGAAGAGCCCGATCTTCACGCAGTATCCGAAGATCCTCGCCGACAAGCACATCATCGAATTCCTGACCGACTACCTGCGTCTGATGGTCGGCGGCAACATGAACGCCTTCGAAATCGAAAGCCTGATGGACGAGGAAATCGAAACCCATCACACCGAAGGCGAAGCCCCGGCGCATGCACTTGCCAAGGTCGGCGACGCCATGCCGGCGTTCGGCATCGTCGCGGCAGTGATGGGCGTGGTGCACACCATGGCCTCCGCCGACAAACCGCCTGCGGTGCTCGGCGAGATGATCGCCCAGGCGCTGGTCGGCACCTTCCTCGGCATTCTGCTTTCGTACGGTCTGATCGGGCCGCTCTCGAGCGTCGCGGAACAGCGCGTCGCCGAGTCGACCAAGATGTTCCAGTGCATCAAGGTGACGATCCTCGCGAGCCTGAATGGCTACGCGCCGGCGATCGCCGTCGAATTCGGCCGCAAGGTGCTCTTCTCGACTGAACGCCCGTCGTTCAGCGAGCTGGAAGAGCACGTGCGCCGCGTGAAAGCCAAGTAACCGCGCGGACCAGGGGCTGACTCGATGAGCAAGGATAAAGACCGCGCAATTGTCGTCAAGCGTTCCGCGCCGAAGAAGGCGGGGCACCACGGCGGCGCCTGGAAACTCGCCTACGCGGACTTCATGACCGCGATGATGGCGTTCTTCCTGCTGATGTGGCTGCTCAGTTCGGCGACCACGGTGCAGTTGCGCGGTATCGCGGACTATTTCAACCAGCCGCTGAAGATCACGCTGTGGGGCGGTGACCGCAGCGCCGAAGATTCGAGCATCCTGAAGGGCGGCGGCCGCGATATTTCGACCGACTCGCAAGGCATCACGCGCCAGAGCGACGGCACGACGGCGCGCGCGCAGCATACCGTCGCGCATAGCGACGACGAAGCGGTGAACCAGGCGCAGGGGCAACTCGAGCGCCAGGAGCAGGCCCGCCTGCACGATCTGCAGGTCAAGCTGATGGCCGCGATCGAAGCCAATCCGGTGCTGCGTCAGTTCAAGCAGCAGATCCGTATCGATTCGACCTTGACGGGGCTGCGCATCGAGATCGTCGACTCGCAGAAGCGGCCGATGTTCGACACCGCCAGCGACGAGGTCCAGCCGTATATGCGCGACATCCTGCGCGCCATCGGCAACACGCTGAACGACGTGCCGAACCGCATCATCGTGCAAGGTCACACAGACGCCGTGCAGTACGCAGGCGGCGAGAAGGGTTACAGCAACTGGGAGTTGTCGGCGGACCGTGCGAACGCTTCGCGCCGCGAGCTGATCGCGGGCGGCATGGACGAAGCGAAGGTGATGCGCGTGATCGGCATGGCGTCGTCGCAGAACCTGAACAAGAGCGATCCGCTCGACCCCGAAAACCGCCGGATCAGCATTCTGGTTCTGAACAAGAAGTCCGAGGACGCCATGATGCACGACGACTCGACCACGACCACCTTGTCGGACGATGCCGCCGGTTCGGGGCAGGCGCCCCTGCTGCAACAGATTGCGCAACCGCCGACGGTTGCACCGAAGGCGCCCACCGTGGCGCCGCATTGAAAGACACGATGGCCTGGCCGTGCCGCCGCGCATCCGCGGCACAGTCAGGCGATTCATAGTGAGCGCAGCGAGGATTTAATGATCAGGCACATTCTGGCAATCGACGACTCGGCATCGATGCGGCAGATTCTCTCCGCCACGCTGACGACGGCCGGCTATGAGGTGACGCTCGCCGCGGACGGCGAAGAGGGCCTCGAGAATGCGCTCGCGATGCCGTTTGACCTCGTATTGACGGACCAGCATATGCCGCGCAGAACCGGCCTCGATCTGATCGCCGCGCTGCGCGGCAACCCGGCTTACCAGGCGACGCCGATCCTCGTCCTTACGACGGAATCCGGCGAACCTTTCAAGGAGGCGGCGCGAGCGGCGGGGGCGACCGGCTGGATTGAAAAACCGCTCGACCCGGACATGTTGACCGAGCTGGTCGCGGCGCTTGCCGAGCCCGGCGAGGCCTGAGCCACACAACTTTTTAAACAGCGCCTTTAGACAAGCGGCACGGCTGCCAAAGCCCAGACAGGATCTCTCGCGGTGACCCAGGCATGACACTCGATATCACTCAGTTCTATCAGACGTTCTTCGACGAAGCGGACGAACTGCTCGCGCAGATGGAGCAGTTGCTGCTCAATCTGGACATTGGCCATCCGGATCCGGAAGACCTCGCGGCGATTTTCCGTGCGGCGCACTCGATCAAGGGCGGCGCAGCGACCTTCGGCTTTACGGCACTGACCGAAACGACCCACATCCTCGAATCGCTGCTCGATCGCGCGCGCAACAACGAACTCGTGCTGCGCAAGGACATGATCGACACGTTCCTCGAGACCAAGGACGTGCTGTCCGGCCAGCTCGCAGACTACCGCGCGAGCGCCGAGCCGGACGCGGCGGTGGCGAAAGCGATCTGCGCCAAGCTCGAACATCTCTACGCGGAAAGCATCCGCGGCGAGAGCGAGCCGGCACCGACCGCCGCGGCAGCACCGGAAGTGGTTGCGTCGGCTCCGGCAGTCGTCGAGGCCGATGACGGCCCGCCGCCGGCGCACGTGGTCGATCAGGCCGTCGACGTGGCGAGCGAGATATCAGGCATTGAACCGGCCCAGACCGGCGCAACAACAACAGCGACAACAGCAACAACCGGGACCGCCGCCGAAGACAGCGGCCCGCATCTGAAAATCACGCTACGGGGTGTAGGTGAGAAGGACCAGGAACTGCTGGCCGAAGAGCTCGGCAACCTGGGGCATATCGTTGGGCAGGTCAAGGCGGGCGGCGATTTCACGCTGTGGCTGCAGACCGATGTCACGTCCGACGACATCATCGCCGTGTGCTGTTTCGTGATCGACGACAGTCAGATCTCGATTGGCCGCGGCACAGCACCGGTGGATGAATCGCAGCAAGGCGAACCTGGAACGCCTGCCGCTGCGGAGCATGCACCGGCGCCTGCACCGGCACCGGCCCCCGCGCCGGTTGCCGCGCCGCAGGCAAGCACAGCAGCGCCGACGCACGGATTGTTCGAAGCGCCGGCGCAGGCAGCACCGGCTGCGGCTCCGGCGCCCACGCCGGCGGCGGTCGCACCGGCCCCTGCTCCCGCGCCGGCACCGGCCGCGGCAGCAGCGGGCGCAGGCGAATCCGACCGCAAGAGTGGGCGTCCGGCGGCTGCGGCCGCGGCCGAAGGCAGTTCGATCCGGGTCGGCGTCGAGAAGGTCGACCAGCTGATCAACCTGGTCGGCGAACTGGTGATCACCCAGGCCATGCTGGCCGAGACCACCAGCACCTTCGATCCGGCCTTGCACGACCGTCTCTTCAACGGCATGGCGCAACTGGAGCGCAATGCCCGCGATCTGCAGGAAGCGGTGATGTCCATCCGCATGATGCCGATGGATTATGTGTTCAGCCGCTTCCCGCGTCTGGTGCGCGATCTGGCGGCGAAGCTCGGCAAGGAAGTCGAACTCGTCACCTTCGGTCAGGCGACCGAACTCGACAAGAGCCTTATCGAGCGGATCATCGACCCGTTGACCCACCTCGTGCGCAACAGTCTCGATCACGGTATCGAAACGGTGGAAGCACGGCGCGCGGCGGGCAAGGATTCGACCGGCCAGCTGGTGCTGTCGGCCGCGCATCACGGCGGCAACATCGTGATCGAAGTGAGCGACGACGGCGCCGGTCTGCGCCGCGACAAGATTCTCGCCAAGGCGGCCAAGCAGGGCATGCAGGTCAGTGAAAGCATGACTGACGACGAAGTCTGGAACCTGATCTTCCTGCCGGGCTTCTCGACCGCCGAACAGGTGACCGATGTGTCGGGCCGCGGCGTCGGCATGGACGTGGTGAAGCGCAACATCCAGGCGATGGGCGGTCACGTCGAGATCAGCTCGCAGGCAGGCAAGGGCAGCACCACGCGCATCGTGTTGCCGCTCACGCTGGCGATTCTCGACGGCATGTCGGTGAAGGTCGGCAACGAGATTTTCATTCTGCCGCTGAACTTCGTGATGGAGTCGCTGCAGCCGCAGGCAGAAGACATTTACACGGTGGCCGCCGGCGAACGCGTGGTGCGCGTGCGCGGTGAATACCTGCCGCTCGTCGCGCTGCACGAAGTGTTCTCGGTGGAAGACGCCAAGAAGGAGCCGACCCAGGGCATCGTCACGATCATGCAGACCGAAGGACGGCGCTTCGCCATGCTGATCGACGAACTGGTCGGCCAGCAGCAGGTGGTCGTGAAGAATCTGGAAACGAATTACCGCAAGGTGCACGGCATTTCCGCCGCGACCATTCTCGGCGACGGCAGTGTCGCGCTGATCGTGGACGTGGCGGCGCTGAACCGCGAGACGCGCAACGCGCACGGCGCAATGAGTCTCGCATAGGCCTCGGGCAACCTCGGGCAACTTTTTACTTAACTTATTTCATCCCAACCGTTTGGGGGCTAACGTGGCAGAAGTCCAATCCATCAATTCGAGCGTCAGCCGCCGCGATGCGTTGCAGGCAGACGCTGGCGGCCAGGAGTTTCTCGTCTTCACGCTCGGCGCCGAAGAGTACGGCATCGACATCCTGAAGGTGCAGGAAATTCGTGGCTATGACAGCGTGACGCGCATCGCGAACGCCCCGGACTTCATCAAGGGCGTGATCAATCTGCGCGGCATCATCGTGCCGATCGTGGACATGCGCATCAAGTTTCATCTGGGCCGCGTAGAGTACGACCACCAGACGGTGGTGATCATCCTCAACGTCGCGCATCGCGTGGTCGGAATGGTGGTGGACGGCGTGTCGGACGTGCTGACGTTGCAGGTGGACCAGATCATGCCGGCTCCCGAATTCGGCGCGACGCTGACCACTGAATACCTGACGGGTCTCGGTACGGTCGACGGCCGCATGCTGATCCTGATGGACATCGAAAAGCTCATGACCAGCCGCGAAATGGCTTTGATCGAAACGATCGGCGGATAACCGCGATCGGCATGCATGTGACGGGACATTAGGGAGCATCAAGATGCTAAGCAGGTGGTCGATTCGAACCTCGTTGACCGTGGTCGGGATCGTTCTGGTGGCGCTCACGCTCGTAGTCGGCGCGCTCGGCCTGACCGCGCTCAGCCGCGCCAGCCAGTCGCTCGACGGCATTGCGCGCGGCGATCTGGTGGCTATTCACGCACTCGACGATGCCTCGTCGTATCTGTTGCGCTCGCGCGTTGCGGTCGACCGGTACAACACGCTCACTGCCGCCGGCAATGCCGACGAAGCGAAAAAGGTACTGGACCGTGGCCAGGAGCTGCTCGGCAAGGGCAATGAGAGCTGGCAGACGTTTCTCGATGCGCCCAAATCCGGCATCGACCAGGCCTTGCTCGACGACCTGCTGGCGCGCCGCGCAACCGTGATGCACGACGGCGTGGAGCCGGAGTTCGCAGCGCTGCACGCAGGCGACCAGGCCGCCTTTCATGCCATTGCCGATACGAAAATCAGCCCGCTCTTTATCGCCTACGACAACTCCGCCTCGGCCGTTGTGAAGGCACTGCAGCAGCGCGCGGCCGATCAGCAGACGGCGGCCCAGTCGAACGTCACGCTGATGACCTCGCTGATCATCGCGGTGGGTGTGTTCGCGCTGGTGCTGGTGGTGGTGATCCGCATCGCGCTGCGCGGCCTGATCGTGCAGCCGCTCATGGAGGCCACCGAGTGTTTCGAACGGATCGCCGCAGGCGACCTGACGCACGCGGTAACGGTGTCCAGCACCAACGAAATCGGACGCCTGTTCCGCGGCATCAAGCAGATGCAGGACAGCCTCTCGACGATGCTCAAAGGCGTGCACGGCAGCACCGAATCGATCGACACCGGTGCGCGCGAAATTGCCATGGGCAACACGGATCTGTCGCAGCGCACCGAGCAGCAGGCCGCTTCGTTGCAGCAGACCGCATCGAGCATGGAGCAACTAACGGGCACCGTGCGGCAGAACGCCGAAAACGCCCGCCAGGCGAGCCAGCTCGCGGTCAACGCGTCGGACATCGCGACGCGTGGCGGCGACGTGGTGGGCCAGGTCGTGCATACGATGCAGGACATCGCCACCAGCTCGAACAAGGTGGTGGACATCATCAGCGTGATCGAAGGGATTGCCTTTCAGACCAACATCCTCGCGCTGAACGCCGCCGTGGAAGCGGCCCGCGCGGGTGAGCAGGGCCGCGGCTTCGCGGTGGTGGCCGGCGAAGTGCGCAACCTCGCGCAGCGCAGCGCCAGCGCCGCCAAGGAAATCAAGGAACTGATCGGCGACTCGGTCGACAAGGTGCAAAGCGGCTCGGCCCTGGTGGGCCGCGCAGGCTCGACGATGGAAGAGATCGTCCAAGCCGTGCGTCGCGTGACCGACATCATGGGCGAGATCAGCGCGGCGTCGGAAGAGCAGTCGACCGGCATCGAACAGGTCAACCGCGCCGTGGTGCAGATGGACGAAGTCACGCAACAGAATGCAGCGCTCGTCGAACAGGCGGCCGCAGCGGCGGCGTCGCTCGAAGAGCAGACGCGGCAATTGCGCAGCGTGGTGGGCGGCTGGCGCGTGGAAGGCGGACAACGCGCCGCCGGCGCTGCTGCGGCACGCAGCAAAGCCGCGCCGCGCGCGGCAGCTCAACCTGTGGCAGCCGCACCGAAGGCGGCCGCAGCGTCAGGTCATGCGCCGGCAGCGGCAGCCAGACACGACGCGAAGCACGATACAAAGCACGACGCGAAGCAGGACATCAAGCACGACGCACCGCGCGCGAGCGCACCGGCACGTACCGAACCCGCGCTCCGGCCGAAGACCTCGGCCAGCGCCGCGGCGCCCGCAGCACGGCCGGCCGCAACAGGCGCATCCGCGGCAGGCCCGGATGCAGATTGGGAAACGTTCTAAGGGAAGATGGTTAGCTATGCAGGCTTTCGGCTCTTCGCCGCAGTACGGGCGATTCATTGAAGCACGCTCGCAAGGCGTGGTTCGAGCCGTCGGTCAGGAAACATTCGCGGGCAGGCGCGACCCCGCGATGCACATCACTCGCCCCGCAGGGAATTCCCCTGAGGCCGCGAGCGACGCTTCGTATCGCAGGCAGGAACTTTGATAATGGTAACGCGCGCACAGCTTCGTCCCGACAAGGTCGAACCGGCAAAAGCCGCTGACCCGGGACGTGATTTCGAATTCACCTCGGCGGATTTCGCTCGCATTCGCGAACTGATCCACCGCGGCGCCGGCATTTCGCTGTCGGACCATAAGCGCGACATGGCGTATAGCCGGCTCGCGCGTCGTTTGCGTGCGCGCGGTCTCGACAGCTTCCGCGAATACCTCGATCTGCTCGAGTCGGAGAACGATCCGGCCGAGTGGGAGGCGTTCACCAATGCGTTGACCACCAACCTGACCGCGTTCTTTCGCGAGGCGCACCATTTCCCGATCCTCGCTGAATTCGTCGCACGCCGTCAGGCACCCGTGTCGGTGTGGTGCTCGGCGGCTTCGACCGGTGAGGAGCCGTATTCGATCGCGATGACGCTGATCGAAGCGCTCGGCGACAGCGCCGCGCGCCAGGCCACGGTGCTCGCCACGGACATCGACACCCAGGTGCTCGCCAAGGGTGAAGCAGGCATGTACCAGTTCGATCAGGTCAAGCACCTCTCGCAGGAACGGCTCAAGCGTTTCTTCCTGAAGGGCACCGGTGCGCACGCGGGCATGGTGAAAGTGCGCCCGGAAGTGCGCGCGATGATCCGTTTCCAGCAGCTGAACCTGACCGACCGCGACTACGGTTTGCGCTCGCAGTTCGATGCGATCTTCTGCCGCAACGTGATGATCTACTTCGACAAGCCGACCCAGTCGCAGGTGCTGTCGCGCTTCGAGCCGCTCATGAAGGGCGGTGGCCTGCTGTTCGCCGGTCACTCGGAGAACTTCACCTACGTGACCCAGGCGTTCCGCCTGCGTGGCCAGACTGTTTACGAACTGACCCGCGACGGTGGCGCAGCGCGCGCCGGTCAACGCGGCCAGACCCAACCGGCTCACTCGTCGACTAGCGGGGTGACTGTATGAGTAGCGCCCTGCCGATCGCCAGCAATCTGTACTTCGACAATCACTTCCAGCGCCCCGGCGTGAAGTTGTTGCCGAACGAGTTCTATACGACCCACGACGACATGGTGCTTGTTACCGTGCTCGGCTCGTGCGTGGCCGCCTGCATCCGCGACCACACGGCAGGCATCGGCGGCATGAATCACTTCATGCTGCCGGACGACGGCGCCGACGTCGGCCAGGCTGCCTCGGATTCGATGCGTTACGGTGCCTATGCGATGGAAGTGCTCATCAACGAGCTGATCAAGGCGGGCGGCCGGCGCGAACGTTTCGAAGCCAAGGTATTCGGCGGCGCCGCGGTGCTGGCCGGCATGACGACGATGAACATCGGCGATCGCAATTCGGAATTCGTGCGCCGCTATCTGGCGCTCGAAAAAATCCGCATCACCGCCGAGGACCTGCAAGGCGGCCATCCGCGCAAGGTCGCCTTCATGCCGCGCACCGGCCAGGTGATGGTGAAAAAACTGCGCCTGCAGCAGGAAGCCGGGGTGGCCGAGCGCGAACAGGCGCTCGCCCGGCAGACCTCCGAGCAGCGCGCCGAGCGTCTCGCAAAGGCTCGCGAACGCGTCGAACTGTTTGCCGCGCCGGCTGGCGGCCGGCCAAAAATCGAGCTGTTTGGTGCAAGGGCCGCTGCTGGTTCAGGGACGGGCGCCCCGGCTGCGAAGCCGCGCATCGAGCTATTTGGCGCGAGCCCGCGTCCGAATAATTCAAACAACGCCAGAACTGCCGAGGAGGCGTGAGAGCTGTGCAAAAGATCAAGGTATTGTGCGTCGACGATTCGGCGCTGATCCGTAGCCTGATGACCGAAATCATCAATGGCCAGCCGGACATGACCGTCGTCGCAACCGCGCCCGACCCGCTGGTCGCGCGCGAACTCATCAAGCAGCACAACCCGGACGTGTTGACGCTCGACGTTGAAATGCCGCGCATGGACGGTCTCGACTTCCTCGAGAAGCTGATGCGTCTGCGGCCGATGCCAGTGGTGATGGTGTCGTCGCTGACCGAGCGCGGCAACGAAATCACGCTGCGCGCGCTGGAACTGGGCGCGGTCGATTTCGTGACCAAGCCGAAGGTCGGGATCCGCGACGGCATGCTCGACTACTCGGAGAAGCTTGCCGACAAGGTCCGCGCCGCTGCGCGCGCCCGCGTACGCCAGGCTGCCCCGGTGCATCACGCCGGCACGGCCGCCGGCCACGCGGCGGGTGCCCAGGCTGCGACGCCGGCGCCGAACTTCAACAACCCGCTGCTGAGTACGGAAAAGCTGATCATCGTCGGCGCCTCGACGGGCGGCACCGAAGCGATCCGCGAAGTGCTCGTGCCGCTGCCGCCAGACGCCCCCGCGGTGCTGATCGCACAGCATATGCCGCCAGGGTTTACAAAATCTTTTGCTCAACGCCTTAATGGCTTGTGCAGAATTACCGTTAAAGAGGCAGAGCACGGCGAACGTGTGCTGCCGGGACACGCGTATATTGCCCCCGGTCACGCTCACCTGTTGCTAGCACGTAGCGGCGCGAACTATATTGCACACCTCTCCGACGACCCGCCGGTAAACCGGCACCGTCCGTCTGTCGACGTGTTGTTCCGCTCCGCTGCGCAGCACGCCGGCAAGAATGCGGTGGGCGTGATTCTCACGGGAATGGGCCGCGACGGTGCGGCTGGACTGCTGGAGATGAAAAAAGCAGGCGCGTATACGCTTGCGCAGGACGAAGCGAGTTGCATTGTGTTCGGCATGCCGCGCGAGGCGATCGCACTCGGCGCTGCCGACGAAATCACCTCGCTGCCCGAGATGAGCCGGCGCGTCATGGCGCGTCTTTCGTCAATGGGTGAACGCGTCCAGCGGGTATGATGCGCGCCGGGTCAGAACGCAGGCGTCTTGCATGGGACCTGAGTCAGCGCTGAAACGCGGACTCCAGTCGACACACTCGCTGCACCATCTGGGATTAGGGAAAGGGAATTGAAATGGATAAGGGAATGAAGATTCTGGTCGTAGATGACTTTCCGACGATGCGCCGGATTGTCCGCAATCTGTTGAAGGAGCTGGGCTATTCGAACGTCGACGAGGCGGAAGATGGCCAGGCGGGTCTCGCGCGTCTGCGTAGCGGCAAGTACGACTTCGTGATCTCCGACTGGAACATGCCGAACCTCGACGGTCTGGCCATGCTCAAGGAAATCCGCGCGGATGCCAGCCTCACGCATTTGCCGGTACTGATGGTGACGGCCGAGTCGAAGAAGGAAAACATCATCGCGGCGGCGCAGGCCGGCGCGAGCGGTTATGTGGTGAAGCCGTTCACAGCGGTAACCCTCGACGAGAAGCTCAACAAGATTCTCGAGAAGATGGCGAAAGCCGGGAGCTGACGTGAACCAGCCGACCAACGCGGCAGCCGTCGAAGCGCAAGACGGCGGCGACCTTGCAAGCGATCGCATCCTTGCCCGCATCGGGCAACTGACGCGCACACTGCGCGACTCGATGCGCGAGCTCGGCATCGACAAGCACGTCGAGCGCGCCGCCGAAGCGGTGCCCGACGCGCGCGACCGTCTGAAGTACATTGCCAACATGACCGAGCAGGCAGCCGAAAAGGTGCTGAGCTCGATCGAGGTCGCCAAGCCGTTGCAGGAGCAGTTGCAGCAGGACGCAGCGGTGCTCGACGCGCGTTGGGAGCAATGGTATGCGGCGCCGATCGAACGCGAGGAAGTGCGCGCGTTGATGAACGACACGCGGACCTTTCTGCGTGGCGTGCCCGAGGTGACGACGGCCACCAACCAGCAGCTGCTCGAGATCATGCTGGCGCAGGACTTCCAGGATCTGACCGGCCAGGTCATCAAGAAGATCACCGAGGTCGTGTATCTGATCGAGCAGCAACTGCTCGGCGTGCTGATCGAGAACATCGCGCTCGAACGGCGCGAGCAGTTCGCGGCAACGGCAGCGGCGCTGGCGGCCGAACCCTCGTCGACCGGCAGCCCGGAGAACCTGCTGAACGGGCCGCAGATCAACCCGGAAGGCAAGGCCGACGTGATGCAGGATCAAGGCGAAGTCGACGATCTGCTGGCGAGCCTTGGCTTCTGACACGGCTTTCGAACAGCTTTCCACATCTGAACCGCGCCGGCTCCCGGCGGTCGAACATGGCACGCGCCCCGCTCCACAGCGTTCGGCGCCGCCGTGTACCGTCCCGCACTCCGGGCGCAGGTTTCTTGCCGGCTAGCCATCGCGCATAGCGGATACCCCGGCCAGGCACCCTGGAGGAAACCTTCCTGCGGAGCAGTGGCCCGGTACCGTATGATCTTGGATAAATGCGAGCGCACGTGCGATGCACGGGCCGTATCGCAGTTGACCGGGAGGAGTGTGGCTATGCTGAGTCGTGTACGCCGCGCCGTCGTCATGACAGCGCTCGGATTGTCCTGCGTGGTGCCCGCCGTTCAGTCCGCTCACGCGGCGCTGGGCGGGAGTCCGATGACGCCGCCCGCCGGCGCGTCCGTCAGTTCCCAGACCGTTTCCCCTGTTGCCGTTCTACACGCCGCATCCGGCGCCGCCTCCGCAGCCAGCAGCAGTTCTTCATACACCGTACGTCAGACGACCTACGGCAGCGGCACAGTCGTGCGCGAGTATCTCGCCGCGGACGGCACCGTCTTCGGCCTCGGCTGGAACGGGCCGCAAATGCCTGATCTGAACAATCTGCTCGGTACTTATTTCCCGCAATACCTGGCCGGTGTCGAGGCCGTGCGCGCGGTGCGCGGCGGCCACGGTCCGGTCGCGGTCGAGCAGAGCGGCCTGGTGGTCCATTCCGGTGGCCATATGGGCGCGTTCTCGGGTGATGCATGGCTGCCGCAGGCGCTGCCTGCCGGCGTCAGCGGTTCCGACATCCACTGACAGTGACGGACGGGAGACGAGACATGCAATTTGCAGCAAAGCTCAGAGGGTGGGCGCAGGTCGCGGTGACGGTCACGTTGGTGTCGCTGGTTGCCGCGTGTGGCGGAGGCGGTGGCAGCAACAACAGTTCCAGTTCGTCGAGTGCGAATAACGGCTCGTTGCCGGCCAGCCCGACCGCACAGCCGGTTGCGGCGACTGCGGCGAACACCGCCGCGATCACGGTGAGCACGGGCGTGGCGAACGTCATCAACATTCCGACGGTGAGCGTCAAGGTTTGCGTGCCCGGGACGAGTACCTGCCAGACCATTAACAACGTGCAGGTGGATACCGGTTCATATGGCCTGCGGATCGCCAGCGGCGTGTTGAGCGTTGCGCTGCCTGACGCTGCTATCCCCAGCGGTGCGTCCGGCACGCTGGCTGAATGCACGAATTTCGCGGATGGCTTTTCGTGGGGCTCGGTACGCACGGCAACCGTAACAATTGGCGGTGAGACCACGACCGCCGGCATTCCGATCCAGGTGCTGGGTGACCTGAACAACAGTGTGCCGACAGGCTGTGCCAACGGCTCCGAAGAGAACACCCCCAGCGCGCTTGGCGCCAATGGCATTCTTGGCATTGGCAACGCACCTTACGATTGCGGCGCGACCTGCGCGAGTTCGACGACCTTTGCCCAGTTCAGCAATTATTACGCGTGTACGACCTCAAGCTCGAGCTGCACGACCGCTCAGGTGCCGAATACCAACCAGGTGGCGAACCCGGTCGCACACTTCCCCACCGACAACAACGGCGTGATTGTCGAGATGGCGCCCGTTTCGAACAACGGAGCCGCGTCGGCCACCGGTACGCTGGTGTTCGGCATCGGCACGCAGTCGAACAACGCGCTCGCGGCGGCGAAGACCTTCACGACCGATGCCTTCGGTGACCTTAACAACAGCACGTTCAACGGCAGCACGTTGTCGGCCTTCTTCGATTCCGGCTCGAACGCTTACTTCTTCACCGACAGCACCCTGGCGTTGTGCGGCAGCAATTTCAGCGGCTTCTACTGCCCTTCGACGGCGCAGACGCGTACGGTCACCGTGGTTGGCCTGAACGGCGTCTCCGCTGCGGCTAACGTCGGGATCCTGAGCGCGTCGACGTTGTTCAGCAACGGCAACAACTACGCCTTCAACGATCTCGCTGGCCAGATCGGCACCTCGGGCAGCTTCGACATCGGCCTGCCGTTCTTCTACGGCCGTTATATGTACTTCGGCATCGACCAGACTGCGAGCGGCGGCCAGGCACCTTACGTCGGCTACTGATCCAGGGTTCACGGCGACCCGTTCCGCCCGTTCCACGCCTCCCGGCCCCGGAACGGGCGACCCTCGGCGGCAGCGCCCCCCGGCTCCTCGCCCGGCCCCTCCCGCTCCCGCCCGTAGCGGCCCCCCGCGCCGCTCCATCTCCCGAAATACCCCCGTTTCCCCGTTCTTATCCGCCGATCATGGCTTGAGTTCTGCAGGAATAATCGCTCTCACTGGAATTGGGCATGGTGCCTCGACCGTCTGGAGAGCTGCGTGGCAGGGGAAAGCGACCTCGAAAAAACAGAAGACGCCACCCCCCGGCGCCTGGAGAAGGCACGGGAGGAAGGGCAGATCGTTCGTTCGCGGGAACTGGTCTCGTTTGCCTTGCTGTCGGCCGGTTTCTATGGCGTCTGGGCGTTGTCGGGGAGCATCGGCGATCATCTCGGATCGATGCTGCGCGGCGCGCTCATGTTCAACCACGACAGCGTCTTCGAAACCCGGCGCATGCTGATCGGCGCAAGTGTCGACGGCATGCAGGCGCTCCGTGCGCTGGTACCGATCCTCGCCCTGACCGGCGGCGCCGCGTTGCTCTCGCCGCTCGCGCTGGGCGGCTGGCACGTCTCCTCAGGGGCGCTCCAACCCAAATTCAGCCGGCTCGATCCGATGGCCGGCCTTGGCCGGATCTTTTCGATCAACGGGCCGATCCAGCTCGGCATGTCGCTCGCCAAGACCATCGTCGTGGGCGGGGTCGGGGGCGTCTCGGTCTGGAACCGCCGCGAGGAGATCCTCGCGCTCGCGACCCAGCCGCTCACCGTGGCGCTCGCCAATGCGGCGCACCTGATCGCCGTGTGCTGCGGCATGACGGTCGCCGGCATGTTCCTTGTGGCAGCGCTCGATGTCCCGTATCAGATCTGGAATTACCACAAGAAACTCCGGATGACGAAGGAAGAAGTGAAACGCGAACACCGCGAAAACGAAGGCGATCCGCAACTTAAGGCCCGCATCCGGGCGCAGCAGCGCGCAGCCGCGCGGCGCCGGATGATGTCCAAGATACCGACGGCGGACGTGGTGGTAACCAACCCGACGCACTTCGCGGTCGCGCTGCAGTACAGCGACGGCGAGATGCGCGCGCCGCGTGTCGTCGCCAAAGGGGTGAACCTCGTCGCCGCGCGGATTCGCCAGCTTGCTGTGGAGAACAACGTGCCGCTGCTCGAAGCCCCGCCACTGGCGCGGGCGCTGTATCACAACGTTGATCTCGACCGCGAAATTCCGGGCCAGTTGTATGGCGCGGTCGCGGAAGTGCTCGCATGGGTCTATCAATTGCGCCGCTTCAAGACCGAAGGCGGCGTGGTGCCGGTTGCCCCGACCGAACTCGAAGTTCCCGCCGATCTGGACCAGGGTCCGGTATCCGACGAAGAGGCGGATCAGGAAGCCGCCGAAGCGCTTAACGAAGACGACAAGGCATCTGGAGCCTCCGCATGAACGCACGCGCCGGTTTCCTGTCCCGACGGCCGGACTCGCTGAGCAACACCAACCTGCGGGCACTCGCAGGCCCGGTGCTGATCTGCATGATCCTCGGCATGATGATCCTGCCGTTGCCGCCGTTCCTGCTGGATCTGCTGTTCACCTTCAACATCGCGCTGTCTGTGATGGTATTGCTGGTGAGCATGTACACGATGAAGCCGCTCGACTTTGCCGCATTCCCGAGCGTGCTGCTGTTCTCGACGCTGCTGCGCCTCTCGCTGAACGTGGCCTCCACCCGGGTCGTGCTGCTCGAAGGCCACACCGGCCCGGCTGCCGCTGGACAGGTGATCGAGTCGTTCGGCCAGTTCCTGGTCGGCGGCAACTTCGCGGTCGGGATCGTGGTGTTCATCATCCTCATGGTGATCAACTTCATGGTGATCACCAAGGGTGCGGGCCGGATCGCCGAAGTGTCCGCGCGCTTCACACTCGATGCGATGCCCGGCAAGCAGATGGCGATCGACGCCGACCTGAACGCCGGCATCATCAACGAAGACGCGGCGCGCCGCCGCCGCCTCGAAGTCGCGCAGGAAGCCGAGTTCTACGGCTCGATGGACGGCGCCAGCAAGTTCGTGCGAGGCGATGCGATCGCCGGCCTGCTGATCATGGTGATCAATATCATCGGCGGCCTGATCGTCGGCGTGGTCCAGCACAACATGGACTTCGCCGCCGCCGCCAAGAACTACACGCTGCTGACCATCGGTGACGGCCTCGTCGCGCAGATTCCGTCGCTGGTGATCTCGACCGCCGCCGGCGTGATCGTGTCGCGCGTGGCCACCAACGAAGACATCGGCACGCAGCTGACCGGGCAGCTGTTTACGAACCCGCGCGTGCTGATCATCACGGGCTGCATTCTGGTGCTGATGGGCTTGATCCCGGGCATGCCGCACTTCGCCTTCCTGCTGCTGGGCGGTGGTTTGATCCAGCTTGGCCGGATGATGAAGAAGCGCGCGACGGAAGCGAAGAGCACCGCGGCACTCGCCACCGTGGCGCCGGCTGCGCTCACGCCGACCGAAAACACCGAAGCAAGCTGGGACGACGTGACGATGATCGACACGCTCGGTCTCGAAGTCGGCTATCGGCTGATTCCGCTCGTCGACAAGAATTCGGACGGCGAACTGCTCAAGCGGATCAAGAGCATCCGCAAGAAGTTCGCGCAGGAAATCGGCTTCCTGCCGCCGGTGATCCACATCCGCGACAACCTGGAACTGCGCCCCAATGGTTACCGGATTGCGCTGAAGGGCGTCGAGGTCGGCGTCGGCGAGGCCTATCCGGGCCAGTGGCTGGCCATCAATCCGGGGCAGGTGAGCGCGGCGCTGCCGGGCACGCCGACTCAGGATCCTGCGTTCGGCCTGCCGGCCATCTGGATCGACACCAATCTGCGCGAGCAGGCCCAGGTGTACGGCTATACCGTGGTGGATTCGAGCACCGTGGTCGCGACGCACCTGAATCACCTCGTGGTCACGCACGCCTCCGAGCTGCTCGGCCGCCGCGAAATCCAGGCGCTGATCGAGCGCATGCAGAAGGACACGCCGTCGCTGGTCGACGATCTGATCCCGAAGGCGCTTTCGCTCACCACGCTGCAGAAGGTGCTGCAGAACCTGCTGGAAGAAGGTGTGCCGATCCGCGACCTGCGCACGATCCTCGAAGCGCTGTCCGAGCACACGCCCAAGGTTACCGACGCGCACGAGCTGACGGCAGCCGTGCGTCTGGCGCTGGGCCGCGCGATCACGCAACAGTGGTTCCCAGGCACCGGCGACATGCAGGTCATGGGCCTCGACTCAAACCTTGAACGGGTACTCTCGCAGGCGCTTTCGACTGGGGCAAACCCTGGTCTCGAACCGGGTCTCGCGCACACGCTGATGACCGAGACGCAACAAGCCATGACGCGCCAGCAGAACCTGGGGCTCGCGCCGGTGCTGCTGGTGCAGCACGCGTTGCGGCCGATGCTGGCGCGCTTCCTGCGCCGCAACCTGCCGCAGCTGAAGGTGCTGTCGTATGCGGAGGTGCCCGACACTCGCAACGTCAAGGTGGTGAATCTGATAGGCGGGAAAGGCTAACCCGCTCACGCTTCAGACCGGCGCTTCAGGCGCCGGTTTTCATTTGGGGACCCTTGCAGCGCGGCCCCGGCGTACTACCCATCACGCGAATTGCCTGCTTTTCCCTGTCTTTATCAAGCGATGGTCTCTCGACATCTTTCGCAATAATCGATCTCAATGGAAAGCGGTATGTCGCCGGTCCGTCAACCTCATCGGGGGTCCAGCTTGAACATTCGTAAATTTGTCGGTGCTACCAGTCGTGACGCGCTACGCCTCGTTCGTGAGGCGTTGGGCCCAGACGCGGTCGTGCTGTCGAACCGCACGATCGAAGACGGCACCGTCGAGATCGTGGCGCTCGCCGATAGCGAGCTCGCGGCAATCGCTCCGAAGGCGCGTAACGGCGCGAATAACGGCAGCAGCGCAAACAGCGCGGCCCCTGCGATGAGCCCGGCAGCACCGGCACCGCGCAGCACGCCGATGATGCAGTCCAATCCGTACGCGAGCGGCATGCCGGACGTGTTTTCGTCGGTGTTCGGCGCAAGCCCGGAAGCCGGCACGGAGAGCATGTCGGCCAGCAACGCGCCGGCACAAGCCGCTGCACCCGCACAGGCAGCCGTAACGGAAGAGCCGGCCACGGCCTCGCCGTACGCTTCGTCGGCTCAGGCCGCACCGCTCGCGCCGCAGGCTCAAGCCGCTCACGCGGCGCAAAGCGCGCCTTCGATGCAAGCCGCACCGCAGGCGCAGATGCCGCAGATGCCGCGCTCGGGCGACGACATCCGCGCCGACGTGCTGAAAGCCGCCGGTGTCCCGGCGCCGCAGTTTATGCCGTTCTCGCCGGCCACGCCGCGCACGATGGCGGAAACGAATCCCTGGCTGATCGACCACGCCCGCAATATCGCCGGCAAGCAGCAAGGTGCCTACAGCGCACGGCCTTCGTCGATGACACCGGCCGCCGCGATGGCCAAGGGCCTCGGCGCACCGGTCGACATCCAGGTCGGCACGCGTCAGCCGTCGAACCTCGCCGACACGCCCGACTGGGCCCGCGAAGCCGCACAACTCGCCGCGCGCCGCGCTAGCAGGAAGCCGAGCCCGGCCACTCCAGCGGACGACGCACGTGCCGCAGCCAGCACCACCGCCAGCGTCACCGAAGCGATCAAGGCTCGCATGGAGCAGGTCGTCAACGAAACGGTGATGAGCGAGCTCTCGTCGATGCGCGGCATGATGGAGGAACACTTCGCCGGTCTCCTGTGGGCCGACCGCCAGCGTCGCAGCCCGACGCGCGCCTCGCTCACCAAGCACCTGTTCGCCGCCGGTTTCTCCGCGCAACTGGTGCAGATGATGGTCGACAACCTGCCGCCCGAGATCGACAACATGGAAGGCGGGATGGACTGGGTGCGCAACGTGCTCGAGTCGAACCTGCCGATCATGGAAAACGAAGACGCGCTGATGGAGCGCGGCGGCGTGTTCGCCCTGATGGGCCCGACGGGTGTCGGCAAGACCACGACCACGGCCAAGCTTGCCGCGCGTTGCGTGATGCGCTTCGGCGCCAGCAAGGTGGCACTCCTGACGACCGACAGCTACCGGATCGGCGGTCACGAACAACTGCGCATTTTCGGCAAGATCCTCGGCGTTTCGGTTCACGCAGTGAAGGACGGCGCCGATCTGCAACTGGCGCTCGCCGAGCTGCGCAACAAGCACATCGTGCTGATCGACACGATCGGCATGAGCCAGCGCGACCGCCTCGTCTCCGACCAGATCGCCATGCTGTGCCGCGCCGGACAACCGGTGCAGCGCCTGCTGCTGCTGAACGCAACGTGCCATGGCGACACGCTCAACGAAGTCGTGCAGGCCTACCAGCGCGGGCCGGATCAACAGCCGCTCGCCGGCTGCATCCTCACCAAGCTCGACGAGGCGACCAACCTGGGCGGCGTACTCGACACGGTGATCCGCTACAAGTTGCCGGTGCATTACGTCTCGACCGGGCAGAAGGTGCCCGAGAACCTGTACGTCGCAACGAAGAAATTCCTGATCAAGAGCGCTTTCTGCATTCCGCGCGACAGTTCGCCGTTCGTGCCGCAGGACGACGATATTCCGGCGTTGCTTTCGGCGCTCTCAGCACGCTCGACGGCCGAACTGCACGAGGTCCGCTTTGGATAAGGTCGTCTCGGATCAGGCAGAAGGACTGCGGCGCCTGCTGGCCCGCAGCGGTTCAAGAGTGCTGGCGGTAACGGGCGGTTCGACCAGCGTTGGATGTACCACGACCGTCGTCAATCTGGCGGCGGCACTCGTGGAGCAGGGCAAGGATGTCCTCGTAATCGACGAGTGCCTTGGCGATTACTCGGTGGGCGCCATGCTCGGCGGCGTACAGGGGGCGGCCAACTTCGCCGCCGTGGTACGCGGCGAGATATCGCTCGACGCCGCCGTAGCGCGTCATGCACTGGGCTTTTCAGTGCTGAGCGCCTCGCGCAGCAATCGCGAAGGCTACACGGCGGCGCAACTGAGTGTGGTGCTGGACGGTCCCGCGGACATCGTGTTGATCGATGCGCAACTCGACCGGCTCGGCCAGCTCTCTGCGCTGGCGATGCAGGCGCACGACCTGTTGATCGTCACGCGCGTCGCTGCGCAGGCGATTACCGATGCGTATGCCTGCATGAAGCGGCTGCATTACGCGCACGGCATCGGGCAGTTCCGGGTGCTGGTGAACCATGTGCATAGCGTCACCGACGCGCACACCGCTTTTGAAAACCTCGCGGGGGTGGCGGGGCGTTATCTGACTGTGTCGCTGGAAGGCGCGGGCTGTATCGCCGCCGACCCGCGCATGGCCCGGGCGCTCGAACTGTCGCGCTGCGTGGTCGACGCGTTTCCGTCGACCCCTGCTGCGCGGGACTATCGGCACCTCGCCGCCGAATTGCAGTACTGGCCAATGCGGCCAGCGATGTCGTCACGTCACCAATGGGTGGCGCCGGCGGCAGTAACAGCGGCGCAACACGCCGACCAACCGTCTGTGCAGCACGCCTGAAGGGCGGGGCGCGGACAAGGGGAGCACGATGTACAACGCTCAGGGAAAGATTTCCCAAGCCGAGGTTCTGACCAAATACGCACCGCTGGTGCGGCGGCTCGGCTTGCAGCTGGTGGCGAAGATGCCGGCGAGTGTCGATCTCGACGATCTGATTCAGGCCGGCATGATCGGCCTGCTCGATGCTGCGAGTCGCTACAAGGAAGACCAGGGCGCGCAGTTCGAAACGTATGCGAGCCAGCGGATCCGCGGCGCGATGCTCGACGAGTTGCGCAGCAACGACTGGCTGCCGCGCAGCCTTCGCCGTACCTCGCGTGAGGTGGAGACGGCTGTGCATCAGGTCGAACAAACACTCGGCCGTTCGGCGAGCGAGACGGAGATTGCCGGTCACCTCAAGATGCCGCTCGACGAGTATCAGGCGATGCTGCAGGACCTGCATGGCAGCCAGCTGATCTACTACGAAGACTTCGATCGCTCCGCCGACGACGAGCCGTTCCTCGACCGCTACTGCGTCGATCATTCGGACCCGCTCTCGGCACTGCTCGACGAAAGCCTGCGCTCGGCGCTGGTCGAAGCGATCGAGCGTCTGCCGGAACGCGAAAAGCTGTTGATGTCGCTCTACTACGAACGCGGCATGAATCTGCGCGAGATCGGTGCGGTGATGGAAGTTAGCGAATCGCGGGTTTGCCAGCTGCATAGCCAGGCGGTTGCACGGCTGCGCACGCGCCTGCGCGAGATGGCCTGGGCCAAGGCTGAAGCGGAGTAACACCACGGCGGCCGGCGGTTCACCGCCGTTACCCGCCGCTCATGATTCAAGCGCAATGAGCGCCGTCCCGATGTAAAGGGACGGCGCTTTTTTTGTGCTGAGAGGAAAGCAGGAAAAGTGCGGCAAGCGCAGGTGGCGGACAGGCGCCAAACGGCAGGCTGCGCCGAGTTGGTCTGAAAACGGTCAGACCGACTCAGCGAGCATTCAGGACAGACTGGATTGGAGTTCGATGAGCGGGGGAGCGTCCGGAATTACAGGCCGCCGAACCCTGGCACTCGTCCATCCGGCCCATACAGCGAGGGCTTTTTCGGACGCACCTGCAGCACCTCGAGGGCGCGCTGGTTGTATTCCATGCGGGTGCGGATCAGCACACCGTTAGTCTTGTTGGAGCGGCGTGCGCGCTCTACCGATTGCTGCAGCAACGACCACTGCTCGGCGAGCTTCGGGTCGCGCCCGGCGGCTAGCTCGATGCCGTTCCAGCCGGCCGGCAGACCCATTTCGGCGAGCTGCGCGTCGCGGATCTTCTCGAGCGAGGCCAGCTTGCCGACCAGTTCGGTTTTCTTTTCGACAACCGGCCGCAACATCTCGGCCGGTTCCACCTGGGTTAGCGCTTTCTGCTCGATAGCCAGAACAGAAGCAAATTCTTCGATGGTCGAGTACTCATCGATCACAGTGGCAAGCAGCGCGTCTTTCATCACAAGTCGCTCTCACGGCGCCCGTACAAAGCGTGCGGGCCGGGTTTCAAGGTGACGCCTCGCGGCGTCCAACCTCAATTGCCGGTCGCCGGGGCTCTCGTTTGCAACAAACTGCGCGTCGTGTCGAGCACGCCGTCAGCAATCTTGCCCGGATCGATCGTCAGCGTGCCGTTCTTGATGGCCTGCTTGATCGATTCGACGTGAGCGGTGTCGATGTCTGCCGAACCCGATGCCGCCAGGCTGCGCAGGCTGGACGACAGGCCCGACAAGCTCACATTCGCGTCGCCACCCGAGCCGGTGGCGGCTTGCGCGGCGGCTGCCGCGCTTTGGGCGGTCGAAGCCGCCGGGGCCGAGCTGTCCTGCTGGGTACGCGTTGCCGCGCTGCCCGTCAGACTGTCCGGCATGCTATTGGTGGTGGAATCGATTTTCACGATTGGCTTCCTGAACTATTTGATTCCTTTAACGGCATTCAAGAAACCAAACTTTAGCTCAATCGATGTATCCGTTTGTAACGGCCCCACCGGCCGCCTTCTTCCCCCAAAACCCTTTGAACGCCACTGT
Organism: Paraburkholderia sp. GAS33; assembly: GCF_050436645.1. Taxonomy (NCBI): domain Bacteria; kingdom Pseudomonadati; phylum Pseudomonadota; class Betaproteobacteria; order Burkholderiales; family Burkholderiaceae; genus Paraburkholderia; species Paraburkholderia sp. GAS33. The sequence continues at coordinate 19,169 of NZ_JBNDMP010000005.1, read as the reverse complement.
CACGGGCGCCATTTTCAGGTTCAGATCCCCGGGCATCTACATCTGGATCTGAACCGTCGAACTGTCCTTCACGATTCCCATCAGGATCTGCCCGGTTGAGGTTTTCACCCTGACTGGTTGCCCTGGCGTCGCATTGCTGAGCGCGCTGCCTTCCGACGAAATCGAGAAGCCGTCGCCCTGCGCCACCACCCGCACACTCTGTCCGGCCGTCACCTGGGCGGCGCTCTTCAGCATGTCCTGACGCAGCGGAAAGCCCATACTCACGCGCATCAACGTGACCGAACCGACTGCCTGCGACGGCACGGTGACGATCGACGCCGGCAGCATGGTCAGGTCGCCGTCGCGAGGAACCAGATCGGCGTCGGAAATCACCTCGCCAGGCATCATTGCCCGCGCGGCGACGTAGTAAGTCGCATGGATCGAGACTTTCGCCTGCAGCCAGACCGTCCATGGGTGGCCACTCGTGCAGCGCACCGCCACCGTCGTGCGGCCCCACAGTCGCGCGCCGGGCGGCATGAACGCCTGCAGCGTGTCGCAGGCGGCAAGCCCGCGCGGGAAAGCCTGGGCAACGCTCAGTTCCACCTGGCCCGGCAGGCCATTGGCCTGCTGTTTGAGAAAGTCCAGCGCGGCGGCGTGGATCAGCTGGCCGTCTTCCTGACCTTCGGGCACGGGCTGGCTGGCCTGAGCCGGCTGCGATGCCTGAATTGCGGCAGCAGTCTGGAACGGTTGAACCCTGGAGGCGGCCAGCACCGGCTTGGGCGCCGGTTGCGGAGTCTGCGCTCGCTGCAGCGCCTGAACGGCCTGAGCCGCCTGAGCCTGTTGCAGCGCCTGAATTGCCTGCGCGCGCTGCGCGGCTTCCGCCAGCGCCTGCGCCTGATTCTTTACGGGGAGTGTCGTTTGAGCCGGCGCGGCAGCAACGTGAGGCGCCGGATTGCGGCCTGCCGCGCTCGCGCCCAGTTCGGGCGGCTCGCCGCGCGAAGCGAGGCTGTCGATTTCGACGCTGCTCGCAGCGGTCACGGCGGGTGTCACGGCCGGTACGCCGACAGGTGCGGCAGCCGGGGCGGCATTCACGGGCCGCAGTGCGGCGCCGTACGTCGCACGCGCCGGCATCGACGTGACGACCACCGGCACGACCTGGCTCGCGGCGAGCGCGGGATTCATATTGACGCGGGTAAGGCTGGCCGTATTCGCCGGGCTGGCTTGCTGGATGACCGTCGTGTTCGCCGGAACATTTGGCGCGCCGGACGCGGATGCCTCATCGGTACCCGGAATCACAATGGCACCGCTCGCGTTCGACAGCCTGGTAAAGCGATCGGTCGCTTGCGGCGTCGAAGACTGCGCAGGCGGTGCGAGCGTCGCCGCGAGCTGCGGATTGATCGTCCGCGGGCTGGCATTGCTGGAAGTCGCCATCGCGGTCATGCGCGCGAGATCGGCCGGGTTCTGTTCGCCCGGACCGGGAATCACGATCGGGCCGCTGGCCTCCTGGGCCAATGCCGCAGACGCACACCACGCACCCGCCACGGCACACACCAGCCAGGCGGCAGTGTGTCGTGCAACGATGCGGCGCCGCGGCGGCAGCACATCGAGAGTGGATCGGGCCATCGTGCATCTCCAGCGTGAGGCAAGGGTACGAGTTGCATTCTAGTGACGCGGCTCCCGGCGCAAACGTTGAATAGAGGCGACCTTCCCCGGTTATTCAGAAGATTGCCGCTTGCCTGCCCCGCCTAAGATGCATCTCATGCAAAAAGCCCTTTTGGGTCGCCGCAGATGTTGTGCTCCCTGATCGAGCGCCAGACGCGGGAACGTTATCCGGAGATTTTTCATGCTAGATAAACTCGATGCCGAATTCGCCTTTGGCCGTCAGGCGCTCGATGTCCGCTCTTACCGGCAGGAACTGCTGTCGTCGAACATTGCGAACGCCGACACGCCGAACTACAAGGCGCGTGACGTCGATTTCTCGTCGACGCTCGCGGGCGCTCTGAGAAAGACGGACGGCAGCAGCACCGGCACCGGCGCATCGAACAACTCGACGCTGGCGATGGCGCAACCTGCCGGCGTGACGAGCGGCATGACGATGGCCTCGACCGAACCGGGCCACATGGCCGGCAAGGCCAGCCTGATTGCGACCGGCGGTCCGAGCGACGACTACGGCCAGTTGCAGTACCGCATTCCGACTCAACCCTCGCTCGACGGCAACACGGTGGACCTCGACGCGGAACGCGTGCAGTTCGCCGATAACTCGCTGCACTTCGAGTCGGCCATGACGGAAGTTTCGAATCAGATCAAATCGATGCTGTCGGTGATCACGTCGGGCTCCTGATCGAGTCCAGACGCGACGACCGGCGCACATGCTGGATGTAACCGCTAAAAACCACGCCCACGGGAAACAATCAAGCCGGAACCTGCCGGCAGGAGAGGTCGGAGAAGCTATGCCATCCCTGATGAATATTTTCAATGTCGCCGGTTCGGCCATGTCGGCCGAATCGCAGCGGCTCAACGTGACGGCGTCGAACCTGGCGAACGCCGACAGCACGACGGGTCCTGACGGCCAGCCGTACAAGGCCAAGCAGGTCGTGTTCGCGGTCAATCCGATCGGCGGCGCGCGCACCGCATCCGGCCAGCAGGTGGGCGGTGTGCAGGTGACCGGCGTGGTCGACGATCCGACGCCGATGAAGCAGACCTACGACCCGGGCAACCCCGCGGCCGACGCGAACGGCTACGTCACGATGCCGAACGTCGATCCGGTGGAAGAAATGGTCAACATGATCTCGGCGTCGCGCGCTTACCAGGCGAACGTCGAAACCTTGAACACAGCGAAGCAGTTGATGCTGAAAACACTCACGATCGGAACCTGAGGAGCGCCTCCTTGACTACTTCAACCACCATCGGCGGCAGCGGGACCCAGGTCTCGCAGACGCTGCTCGATACCATGAACGGCACGGGCTCGGCGAGCAGTGCGTCGAGCAGCAGCTCGAGCAGCTCGGCGACCTCGGGTGCGAATCTGCAAAGCACCTTCCTGCAACTGCTGATTACGCAGATGCAGAACCAGGATCCGACCAATCCGATGGACAGCTCGCAGATGACCTCGCAGCTCGCGCAGATCGACACCGTGACGGGCATCAGCCAGTTGAACACGTCGCTCAGCTCGCTGGCGACGCAGCTCAACGCAGGCCAGACCTCGCAGGCCGCACTGCTGATCGGTTCCAGCGTGCTGGCCCCAGGCAATTCCATTTCGGTGACCTCCGGCAAGGCGACCGAATTCGGTGTGCAGCTGGCCTCGGCGGCGTCCGACATGAAGGTCAACGTCGTGAACTCGGCAGGCCAGATCGTCAACACGCTCGATCTGGGCGCGCAACCGGCCGGTACTGTGCCGGTGACGTGGACCCCGGTCGATTCGACGGGTGCCGCACTGCCGACGGGCACCTACACGATCACCGCCACCGGCACGATCAACGGTGCTGCAGGCGTTGGCACGACCCTGACCCCGGGTACCGTGGAAAGCGTCGTACAGGGTACCGGCGGCGCACCGAGTCTCGTGCTGTCGAATGGCAATACGGTCGCCCTGACTTCGGTCGCGGCAGTCCTCTAAGCAATCAGTTCAACCAAATTTAGACATTTCCCGGAACGGAGAATACGTCATGGGTTATCAGCAGGGTTTGAGCGGCCTCGGGGCTGCATCGAGCGATCTCGACGTGATCGGCAACAACATTGCCAACTCGGATACGATCGGCTTCAAGAGCGGTACGGCAGTGTTCGCCGATATGTATGCGAACTCGGTTGCCACGGCCGTGAACAACCAGATCGGTATCGGCACGCAGCTCGCCGAAGTGCAGCAGCAGTTCTCGCAAGGCACGATCAATACGACCGGCCAGGCACTGGATGTCGCCATCAACGGCAACGGCTTTTTCCAGATGTCGAATAACGGCTCGCTCACGTATTCGCGCAACGGCGTGTTCCAGCTCAGCAACACGGGCAATATCGTGAACGCTCAAGGACTCGAGCTGATGGGCTATGCCGCGAATTCCAGCGGCATCATCAACAGCGCGCAAACGGTGCCGCTGACCGTGCCGACTACCAACATCGCACCGACGCAGACCACCACCATCACGGCGCAGCTCAACCTGGACGCTCAGGATTCGCTGATGCTCGGCACGCCGACCGTGACGCCGACCTTGGGAACCGGCTCGACGTTGGCGAGCAGCGGTGCGACGATTACGACCGCTTCGGCTGGGTCGAATAACGACGACTACACGATCGAATTTACTAGCGCGACAACATACAAGGTAACGGATGCCGACAACGCCGCTAACGACAGTACCGGGACCTACACCGCCGGCACTGCCATTGCGCTGGGCAACGGCCAGACGATCACGCTGACGGGTACGCCGGTGAGCGGTGACACGGTAGCGGTTACGCCGACCCCAACCACTTTCGACGCAAGCAACTCGTCGACCTACAACTACTCGACTTCGACCCAGGTGTACGACTCGCTGGGCGGCTCGCAGACGGTCAACATGTACTTCGCCAAGACCGGCTCCGGCGCATGGGACGTCTACGCAGGCGTCGCAGGCGGCACGGCAAGTCTGGTCGGCACGGCAAGTTTCAACACCTCCGGCGCGCTGACCGGTATCACGAGTGTCGCGTCTACGACCGCGTCGGACTCGATCGCCTTCACGATTCCGAACACCGACGGCTCCGGCACGCCGCAGGCGCTGACGCTGGATCTTGCCGGCACGACCCAGTACGGCAGCACGGACGGCGTGAACAACCTGCAGCAGAATGGCTTTGCCGCCGGCCAGCTGACGAGCTTCACGGTCGGCACGACCGGCATTCTCACCGGCAACTATTCGAACGGTCAGACGGCCTCGCTCGGTCAGGTCGTACTCGCCAACTTCAACGATCCGAACGGCCTCGTCGACCTCGGCAACAACGAGTACGCACAGACCGCCGCGTCGGGCGCAGCGCAGATCTCGACGCCGGGCAGCACCAACCACGGCACGCTGCAAGGCGGCGCGGTGGAAGATTCGAACGTGGACCTGACCAACGAACTGGTCAACCTGATCACGGCGCAACGCGACTATCAGGCGAACGCGCAGACGATCAAGACGCAGCAGACCGTTGACCAGACCCTGATCAACATGTAAGGGCAACAGGAGCCGAACGAATGACCGACCGTCTGATTTATACCGCGATGTCGGGCGCCACCCAGGCGCTCGAGCAGCAGGCCATTGTCGCGAACAATCTCGCGAACACGTCGACCACCGGGTTTCGCGCCCAGCTCGAGACGTTTCGCGCGGTACCGATGTCGTTCGGCGACGGCAGCTCAGTCAACGACAGCACGACACGCACGTTCGTGTTGTCGTCGACACCGGGTGCGGACGAAACGCCCGGACCGATCCAGCAGACCGGCAACCCGCTCGACGTCGCGATCCAGGGCGACGGCTGGTTGAGCGTGCAGACCGCCGACGGTGGCGAGGCCTATACGCGTGCCGGCAATCTGCATATCGACCAGAACGGCCAGCTGGTGAATGCGACCAACCTGCCGGTAGTCGGCACGGGCGGTCCGATCTCGGTGCCGCCTGGCTCGCAGATCACGATCGGCAAGGACGGCACGGTTTCGGCGCTTGCGCCGGGAGACCCGGCCACGGCGATCGCGGTCATCGACCAGTTGAAGCTCGTGAAGCCCGCAGCGGGCACATTGAAGCGCGGCGACGACGGCATGTTCCGTACTGCTGACGGCAACCCTGCCGACGCCGATCCCACTGTCACGCTGGCACCCGAATCGCTCGAGGGCAGCAACGTGAGCCCGGTCAACGCAATGGTTTCGATGATCACCAATGCGCGGCAGTTCGACATGCAGACCAAGATGATCCAAAACGCCGATCAGAACGATCAGTCCGCCAACCAGTTGCTCAGCTTCAGCTAACGGGCGTCGCGCCAGACGTGCACCCAGGAGAACCAACACTGTGAACCGCTCACTTTATATCGCTGCGACCGGCATGAATGCGCAGCAGTCCCAGATGGACGTGATCTCGAACAACCTCGCCAACGTCAGCACCAATGGCTTCAAGGGCTCGCGCGCCGTGTTCGAAGATCTGCTTTATCAGACCGTGCGTCAGCCGGGCGCCGACTCGACCCAGCAGACCCAGGTGCCCTCGGGCATCCAGCTCGGCACCGGCGTGCAACAGGTCGCGACCGAACGTCTGTACACGCAGGGCAACCTGCAGCAAACGGGCAACTCGAAGGACGTGGCGATCAACGGCAACGGTTTCTTCCAGGTGCAGATGCCGGACGGCACGACCGCCTATACCCGCGACGGCTCGTTCCAGACCAATGCGCAGGGCCAGCTGGTGACCTCGAGCGGCTATCCGGTCATTCCGGCGATCACGGTACCGGTGACCGCGACTTCGCTCACGATCGGCAGCGACGGTTCGGTGTCGATCACGCAGCCCAACAGCTCGAACTCGACGCAGATCGGCACCATGCAGCTCGCCACCTTCATCAACCCGGCCGGTCTCGACGCGCAAGGCGAAAACCTGTTTTCGGAAACCAGTTCCTCGGGTACGCCGAACATCAGCGCGCCGGGTTCGAACGGCTCGGGTTCGCTGGAACAGGGTTATGTCGAAACGTCGAACGTGAACGTCGTGCAGGAACTGGTCAACATGATCCAGACCCAGCGCGCGTACGAAATCAACAGCAAGGCAGTCACCACGTCCGATCAGATGTTGCAGACCCTGTCGCAGATGTCGATTTAAGGGTTCGGAACCAGAGGCGGTAGGTAAATACGATGTCGCAATCCAATCTCAAACCGGTCAAGAGCGACGCGCGCAGCGCGTTCGTCGCTACTGCCAGCGTGCTTGCACTGGCGCTGGCCGGCTGCGCGCAGATACCGAAGCAGCCCATCGTGCAGCAGCCGATGACCGCGGTTCCGCCGGTGCCGCCGCACACGCAGTCGCCGGGTTCGATTTTCAATCCGGGCTACGCCGGACGGCCGCTTTTCGAAGACCAGCGGCCGCGCAATATTGGCGACATCCTGACCATCGTCATTCAGGAAAACATCAACGCAACGAAGTCCTCGGGCGCGAACACCAACCGCAGTTCGACCACCCAGTTCTCGACCACGAGCGCCAGTTTTCTCGCCGGTCTGTTCGGCAAGGCCAATCTCAGTGCCCAGGGCGGCAATACGTTCTCGGGGACCGGCGGCGCGAACGCCTCCAACACTTTTAGCGGCGTGATCACCGTCACGGTGACCAATGTGCTGCCCAACGGCAACCTCCAGGTGAGCGGCGAAAAGCAGATGCTCATCAACCAGGGTAACGAGTTCGTGCGTTTCTCAGGCGTAGTCAACCCGAATACGATTTCCGGCCTGAATGCCGTGTACTCGACCCAGGTGGCTGACGCCAAGATCGAATACTCGGCGAAGGGCTATATCGACGAGGCAGAGACCATGGGTTGGCTACAACGCTTCTTCCTTAACGTGGCGCCGTGGTGATCATGAAACTCGGACCTCTCCACCGTTTTGGCCATGCCTGTCTGGTGTTCGCGCTCGCGTGCGGGGCACTGCCGCCTGTCACACCCGCGGCCCACGCCGAACGGCTGAAGGATCTGGTCGCGATCCAGGGCGTGCGCGACAACCCGCTGATCGGCTACGGCCTCGTCGTCGGTCTCGACGGCACGGGCGACCAGACCACCCAGACTCCGTTCACGACGCAAACGCTCGCGAACATGCTCGCGAACCTCGGCATCTCGATCAACAACCAGTCGGCCGGTTCGTCGAACAGCAGCACCTCGGCACTGACCAGCATCCAGTTGAAGAACGTCGCCGCGGTGATGGTGACGGCGGTGCTGCCGCCGTTCGCCCGGCCGGGCGAGGCGATCGACGTGACGGTATCGTCGCTCGGTAACGCCAAGAGCCTGCGCGGCGGCACGCTGCTGCTCACGCCGATGAAGGGCGCTGACGGCTCCGTCTATGCGCTTGCCCAGGGCAACCTGGCGGTGGGCGGCGCGGGCGCCAGCGCGAACGGCAGCCGCGTGCAGGTGAACCAGCTCGCAGCGGGACGCATCGCCGCCGGCGGGATCGTCGAGCGCGCGGTGCAGACCAGCATCACGCAGGACGGCACCATGCAGCTCGAGCTGAACGACATGGATTACGACACCAACCAACGCATCGTGTCGGCGGTCAACAACGCGTTCGGCCAGGGCACCGCCACACCGCTCGATGGCCGCACGATCCAGTTGCGCGCTCCGGCCGATCCGGCCCAGCAGGTCTCTTTCATGGCGCAACTCGAAGACCTCGATGTGAAGCCGGCGGCGGGCGCTGCAAAGGTCGTGCTGAATGCGCGCACTGGCTCGATCGTGATGAACCAGATGGTGACGCTCGAGAATTGCGCCGTCGCACACGGCAATCTCTCGGTGGTGGTCAACACACAACCCGTGGTCAGCCAGCCAGGCGCGTTCTCGAATGGCCGCACGGTGGTTGCCCAGCAGTCCCAGATCCAGTTGAAGCAGGACGACGGCGCGCTGAAATACGTCAAAGCCGGCGCCAATCTGGCCGATGTCGTAAAGGCGCTCAACGCGCTGGGTGCGACACCCGCCGATCTGATGTCGATCCTGCAGGCGATGAAGGCAGCAGGGGCCTTGCGCGCCGAACTTGAAATCATCTAAGAAGGAGCCGCCATGACGATGGATTCCACCTCAGGAACGCCCGATCTGACGCAGCGCTTTGCGCTCGACGTCCAGGGGTTCGATGGCCTGCGCGCCAAGGCCGCCGCATCGCCGCAGCAGGGTGTCCAGATGGCCGCCAAGCAGTTCGACGCGACCTTCATCACGATGATGCTCAAAAGCATGCGCGATGCGACGCCGCAGGACGGTCCGCTCGACTCGCGCGACGGCGCCCAGTTCACCTCGATGATGGACGAGCAGATGGCGCAGCAGATGTCGAACAAGGGCATCGGCGTGGCCGATGCGATGCTCAAGCAGTTGATGAACAACTCGGGCATGCAGACGGGCGAAGCCGGCGAAGGCAATAGCGCCGCGCTGAACGCGCTCGCCAAGGCGTACGGCAATGCGCAGGCAAACGGGTCGCTGGCGAGCGGCGTCGGTTATTCGCGCAACAGCGCGTTGACGCCGCCGCTGCGCGGTGACGGCACGACCAACGTCGATGCATTCGTCGACAAGCTCGCTGCCTCCGCGCAGGCCGCGAGCGAAACCACGGGCGTGCCTGCGCGTTTCATCATCGGTCAGGCGGCGCTCGAATCGGGCTGGGGCAAGCGCGAGATCCTGAAGGCGAACGGCGAGACCAGCCACAACGTATTCGGCATCAAGGCGACCAAGGACTGGACTGGCAAGACCGTGTCCACCGTCACGACCGAATACCGCAACGGCCGGCCGGAGCGCGTCGTCGAAAAATTCCGCTCTTACGACTCGTATGACGAAGCGATGGCCGACTATGCGCAAATGCTCAAGGGCAATCCGCGCTATGCGCAGGTGCTGAACGGCTCGCATGACGCAGCGGGTTTTGCCGTCGGCATGCAGCGCGCGGGGTACGCGACCGATCCGCATTACGCGAAGAAACTGATGTCGATCATGAGCCGGATGAGCTGAGCGGCCTGAGCGGTTCAGGCGGCTTTGGAAAGTAACAAGCAGGATGAAATGCAGGGCGACGGGGCCATGTCGCAAAACAAGACGGTGGGGCCGGACGGTACGCGAGTGCCGCCGGCCGAACCGCACGGTGGATCTTGCGGATTGATGCGAACTGCATACGGGGCAATGCGGGTGGCTAAAGGGGGCGGGACGTGACCGGTTTAACGTTTGCGCCAAATATTTCCCTCGGTTACCCTAAACTTTGGGTCCAGACTGCCGCTATTCAGTCAGACCTTAATACCGGGGTCATGTTTCTCCCGGTCAACGCACGTGTCACGGGCCCCGGCACTGGACCTCGGGCACGGGCACGTACGAACCCGCATATCGGCAAGCCCATGGATACCACTGAGACGAATGGCCAGACGGACGGCTCTTCAGAGACCGGCAACGATTTCGGTCGCCGCAATCCGCTCGAGATCGGTGTCCAGTTACGCAATCTGGTCAACCGCGGCGATTTTCTGACCGCGCAATACAAGGGCGGCCAACTCGTCACGCGGATTCTCGACGTGAACGTGCCCAGCCGGACGTTTACCTTCGACTGGGGCGCGCTCGCCGACCAGAATCGCGGCCTGATCGCTGCGCCCCGCTGCCTCTTCCACGCTCAACCCGATGGCGTGCGCGTCGAATTCGTCACAGGCACGCCGCGCGAGAGCAGTTTCGAGGGACGGCCGGCGTTTGAAGCCGACTTCCCCGAAGTGCTGTTTTACGTGCAGCGTCGCGAGTATTTCCGCGTCGACGCGCCGGTGCTCGACCCCTACACGTGTACGGGCCGACTGCCCGACGGTGAGCGCTTCCGTTTCGAAGTGCATGACCTGTCGCTTGGCGGGGTCGGCATGCGCAGCACAGACACGCGCGTGGTGGATCTGCCCATGGGCTGTGTGCTGGAAGATTGCGAGCTGAGCCTCGGTGCGCCGGGCAAGCTCTCGGTGGATCTGCAACTCGTGTCGTTTCGCGCCGTAGACCTGCCGAACGGCACCCAGCGTTACCAGCTCGGAATGCGCTTTGTGGCGCTGCCGGGCAGCGCCGAGAACACGTTGCAACGGTTGATTACCCAGCTTGAAATGAAGCGTCGCTCGCTGGTGCGAACCTGATTTTTCTCGCGTGCCGCCGCGCTTCTCGCGGTACGCGTTTTAATGCGGGTTGCCCCCTCAATTTTGTCGCCAGTGCGCCGATATACAGAGAGTCTTGGCAACTCGGTGGGCGCGTTGCCAGCCCTTCAGGATGACGCATGTCCAGCAACCTAATCAATATCGGTCTCAGTGGACTCAACGCAGCCCAATGGGGGTTGACGACAACCAGTGAGAACATCAGCAATTCGACGACGCCCGGCTATGACGTCGAAAGTCCCGTCTATGCGGAAAGCTCCGGTGAATACACCGGCTCCGGCTATCTTCCGCAGGGCGTGGCCACCTCGACGGTCACGCGCGCGTACAGCCAGTATCTGACGACCCAGCTGAACAACGCGCAGTCGGGCAGCGGCTCGCTGACCGCCAACTACACGATGCTCGCGCAACTGAACAACATGATCGGCAGCCCGACCTCGGGTATCTCGACAGCGATCACCAGCTTTTTCACCGGTTTGCAGAATGTCGCAAACGGCGCAGCGAGCTCCGCTACGCGGGGCACTGCCATCAGCGATGCACAGACGCTCGCAAGCGAGATCAACCAGGCCGGTCAGGAGTACGACGCGTTGGGCCAGAGCGTCAACACGCAGTTGTCCTCCACGGTGTCGCAGATCAACACCTACACCGCGCAGATCGCTTCGCTCAATCAGGAGATCACCGCTGCCAGCGCGGGCGGCCAGCCGCCTAACCAGCTGCTCGACCAGCGCGATGAGGCGGTGTCCAACCTGTCGCAGCTCGTCGGCGTGCAGGTGGTGTCGAATTCCAACGGTGAAAGCATATTCCTGCCGAGCGGTCAGGCGCTGGTCACCGGGTCGACCAGTTACAACCTGGGCACTGCACCCTCGCCGTCGGATTCGTCCGAGGACTCGATTACCTACCTGGGCGCTGCCGGTACGACGCCCACTGCCGCGACCACCCAGTACCTGTCGAACACCACCATGCAGAATGCAGGTGGCACGCTCGGCGGTCTGATCCAGTTCCGCACGCAGACGCTCGATCCTTCAGAGGCGCAACTGGGTGCGATCGCAACCAGTTTCGCGGCGCAGGTCAACAATCAGAACGAGCTCGGTCTCAACCTGTCCGGCACGGCCGGTGGCCCGCTGTTCTCGGTGGCAGCGCCGCAAGCGACACCCAATGCGAACAACACGGGCGGCGCGTCTCTCAGCGTTTCGTTTGTCGACGCGACGCAACCGACCACCGGCAACTACACGCTTTCGTATAACGGTTCCACCTATACGCTGACCGACAACTCGACGGGTTCGATCGTTGCCACGGCTTCGAGCCTGGCGAATCCGATTGACGGCCTGAACTTCTCGATGACCGGCACGATGAACGCGGGCGATTCGTTCTCGGTGTCGCCGACCAGTGGCGCGCTCGACAGCTTTGCGCTTGCGACGACCAGCGGTTCCGCGATTGCCGCGGCCTCGCCGGTGCTCGCCACGGCCACTTCGAGCAATGCCGGCACAGCGACGATTACGGAAGGAACGGTTGCGGCCGGTTATTCGCTGCCCAGTTCCACCACCACGCTGACCTATAGCTCCGCATCGGGCGGCCTGACCGGCTTTCCGGCGGGTTCGGTCGTGACCATCGGCACGACGCCGCCCAGCACGGTCAACATTACGTCGACCTCCACGGTGGTGCCGTACACACCGGCGGACGGCGCGACGCTGACCATCAATAGCGCGACCACGCCGGCGCCCAGCGGTTCGATGAACGGCGTCACGGTTACGTTGAGCGGCACGCCGAGCGACCTCGACACCTTTACCATCGCGTCGAACGTCGGTGCGCAAAGCGACGGCCGCAATGCCACGCTGATGTCGAATATCGTTTCGGCAAAGGTATTGAACGGCGGCACGACTACCCTGACTGACGCGTACGCGAGCTACGTCAACACAATCGGCAACACGACCAATGAGGTCAACGCGTCGAATACGACGCAGACGGCGCTCGTGACGCAGATTACGTCGGCGCAGCAGTCGGTATCCGGTGTGAACATCAACGAAGAAGCAGCGAACCTGTTGCAGTACCAGCAACTGTACCAGGCTAACAGCAAGGTCATTCAGACCGCTGACACGCTGTTCCAGACCATTCTCGGCATCTTCCAGTGAGGCGTTGAACGATGCGCATCTCTACTTCCCAATATCTCGGCATGAATGTCCAGGCGATGGACAATCAGCAGAGCGAGCTGTCCCAGCTGTACGCGGAAATCTCGAGCGGCCAGGCGCTTACCACGCCGGCATCCAATCCGCTTGGCGCAGCTCAGGCCGTGCAGTTGAGCATGCAGGGCGCCACCCTGTCGCAGTACTCGACCAATCAGAGTTCGGCGCAGACCTCGCTGGAGTCGGAGGACTCCACGTTGTCGAGCGTCATCCAGGCCCTGCAAAGCGTGAATACGCAGTTGGAAAGCGCCGGCGGTGGCACGCTCAACGATACGGATCGCAGCGGGATTGCCGCGACGCTGACGCAGTTGAACAACCAGTTGGTGACGCTCTCGAACACGACGTCGCCATCGGGCGGCTATCTGTTTGGCGGCTTCCAGTCATCCACGCAGCCGTTCACGCAGAATTCAGCGGGCGCAGTGGTCTACAACGGCGACAACGGGGTGTCGAGCGCGCAGATTTCGTCGACGACGTCGATCGCGACCGGCGACACGGGTGCATCGGTTTTCCTGAGCGTGACGCCGGAAACGGCGACACCGGTGGCCTACGCATCGTCCGCGAACACCGGTACGGGAGTGCTCGGCACGATCAGCACGAGCAATGGACCGACGTCGGCGGACGGCGACACCTACTCGATCGCTTTCCAGGTAACGGGCGGCGTGACCACCTATACGGTCACGGACACCAACAGTACGGGAACGACGACGGGTACGGCACAGCCTTACACGTCGGGCTCGGCGATCGCGCTGGGAACGGGCGGCGAGAGTGTGGTTATCAGCGGCACGCCCGCGGACGGTGACACGTTCAACGTGGCGCCGGCTACGCAGGTGCCGGCCGCGCAGGGCGGCACGAACATTTTCTCGACGATCCAGAACATGATCACGGCGCTGCAGACGCCGGCGGATACGACGACGGCTTTGGCAGCGTTGCAGAACACGCTGGCAACGGGGATGAGCCAGGTGCAGAACTCGATCAACAACGTCACGTCGGTACAGGCGACGGTGGGTGGCCGCGAGCAGCAGATTACCGCGATGCAGGCTGTGAACCAGAACCAGACGCTGGCGAATACGAACTCGCTGGATGACCTGACTTCGATCGACATGCCTTCGACTATCAGCAAGTACACGCAGACGCAGTACTCACTGCAGGCCTCGCAGGAAGCTTTCGTGCAGGTTCAGCAGATGTCGTTGTTCCAGTATCTGAATCAGTAAGCGGTAGGCGAAGGATTCGATTCGGTAAAAGGCGGGAGGCGCTTAGGCGACCGGGTCTACCACGCCTACCGCAACCCCGCCGCCACCCGCCCCATCTGGTCAATCCCCAGATCGAACATCCGCGCGAAGAACGGGATCATGTTGGGTACCATCAACTGCAGCAGCAGCATGCCGACCAGCATCGTCAGCGGAAAGCCGATCTGGAACACGCCGATTTGCGGCGCCGCGCGGTTGAGAATGCCGAGCGAGAGGTTGGCGATCAGCAGTGCAGCGACCACCGGCAGCGACAACAGCAGCCCCATCGAAAAGATCGTCCCGCCCCATCCTGCCAGCGTGCGCCAGCCAGCCGAGCCAAGCAGGTCAGCTGAGATCGGCAGTGTCTGGAAGGTGACGACCAGCGCGCTTATCATCTGCAGGTGCCCATCGAGCACCAGAAACACCAGCATCGAGAAGACGTTCATGTAACTCGAGAGCACCGCGCTCGAGCCGCTCGCCTCCTGATCGAAGAACGTCGCGAAGCCGAGACCCATGCCGAGTCCGACGAATTCGCCGGTCGCCTGAATCGCGGTGAAGACGATCTGCATGGTCAGGCCGAGGGCGGCGCCAATCACGAACTGGTTCACGATAATCCACACGCCCATCGCCGAGAACACGGTGACTTGCGGCAGCGGCGCGAGCGTCGGCGCGACGATGAGCGTGATAAAGCTCGACAGGCCGATCTTCACCGGCGTCGAGAGCGCTGCGTTGCCGAACACCGGCGCGGTTGCCACCAGCGCAAGAATGCGCACGAGCGGCCACAGAAACGAGGCCATCCATGTGTTCAGTTGCGCATAGGTGACGGAAAACATGATGGGCGTCTGATGTTCAGTGGGCTCAGCAGGCTCAGTTGGCGAGCGTCGGGATGTTGGTCAGCATCTGGCGCAGATAGTCGAGCATGGTCGACAGCATCCACGGGCCGGCAATCACGAGCGTGACGGCGATCGCCAGCAGCTTGGGAATGAACGACAGCGTCGCTTCGTTGATCTGCGTGGCGGCCTGGAACAGGCTGATCACCAGACCGACGACGAGCGCCACGAGCAGGAGCGGTGCGGCCAGCAGCACGGCGACGTACATCGCCTGGTGCGCCAGTGCCATGACTGATTCGGGTGTCATGATGAATAGGCCGGAAGCGGTGAGGGTTAGGCGGGTGCGCCGGGTTAGCTGAAGCTCTGCGCGAGCGAGCCGATCAGCAATTGCCAGCCGTCGACCAGCACGAACAGCATCAGCTTGAACGGCAACGAGATCGTCGCGGGCGACACCATCATCATCCCCATCGACATCAGCACGCTGGCCACCACCATGTCGATGATGAGGAACGGAATGAAGATGGTGAAGCCGATCTGGAAGCCGGTTTTCAGCTCGCTCGTCACGAACGCCGGCACGAGCAGGGGCAACGGCACGTCTTCGGGACCCTGCATCGGCGGTGCATGCGAAATGCGGGCGAACAGCGCCAGATCCGATTCGCGCGTCTGCCGCAGCATGAAGGTCTTGAACGGCGCGAGGCCGCGGTTGACCGCCTGATCCATCGGCAACGTGCCGTCCGAGAAAGGCTTGTAACCGTCGGTGTAGGCCTTGTTCAGCACCGGCGACATGATGAACAGCGTAAGAAACAGCGCGAGTCCGACCAGCACCTGGTTAGGCGGCGTGGTGGTGGTGCCGAGTGCCTGGCGCAGCAGCGAGAGCACGATGATGATGCGCGTGAAGCTCGTCATCATCAGCACCATGGCCGGCAGGAACGACAGCATCGTGAGCAGCAGCATCGTCTGCACACTCAGCGAATACGTCGTGCCGCCGTTCGGCCCCGGGCTGGTATTGAAGGCGGGCAGGCCGGCGGTCTGCGCGCAGGTGAGCGACGGCATGGCGATCAGCAGGATCGGCAGCACCGGTATCGCGAGCGCGAAGCAGCGCCGCAGCGTGGCGAACAGCGTCGAAAGGAAACTGCGCTGGCTGGGAGCGGATGCGCGGCTCGAGGCTGCGTGCTCGCGGCGCGCTGACTGTTGACTGGACTGCATTTACTGATCCCCGCCGTTCGGCCGGTTGAAACGTTTGCCCACTTCGCCTTTCAAGGCGTCGCGAAAGCGTTGTCCGAAGGTGCCCGGCAGTGCGCCGCCAGCGTCTGGCTGCAGCGGATCGCCTGAGGCTGCCGTGCTCAAACCCACACCTGCACCGGCAGCCGAGCCGGCCGGCATGGTGTGCAGCAGGCGCACATTGCCGGGCGCTGCGCCGAGTACGAGCCATGTATCGCCGATCTCGACGACCGCGACGCGCTCCTTGCCGCCCAGCGAAGCGCCGCCGATGGTCTTCACGAGACCGCCGCGGCTGCCAGGTTGCAGGCCGAAGCGACGTGCGAGCCAGGCACAGGCGAACACCAGGCCGATCACGACCAGCAGGCCGAGAATGGTTTGCAGCACCGCGCCGACCCCGAGCGAAGGCACCGCAGCACCCGCGCCGACGCCGGAGGCGACCTGGGCGGGATGATTGACCGCATTCATGTCTGCCGCAGCGGCGCTCGCCGGAACGAGGGCAAGCGGCGTGCTCAGGAGGAAGGCGAGGACGGTGGCTGCGGCGCCGAAGCCGCGAGCGGCTGCAGGTGCCGCGACGCCGGTGCCGGCGTGACTGGCTGACCGCCGGTGCGCACCGTTGCGCCCACTAGGGCGCGCACTGCGCCCGGCAAGGCGTTTCATCGATTCAGCTTCCGGATGCGTTCGGACGGCGTGATGATGTCGGTCAGGCGGATGCCGAACTTGTCGTTGACGACCACGACTTCACCCTGCGCGATCAGACAGCCGTTCACCAGCACGTCCATCGGCTCGCCGGCGAGGCCGTCGAGCTCCACCACCGAGCCCTGCGCGAGTTGCAGCAGGTTGCGGATAGCGATCTTGGTGCGGCCGAGTTCGACAGTCATCTGGACCGGAATGTCCAGGATCATGTCGATGTCGTTGCGCGTCGTGTTCGGTTCAACTTTCGAGAGCGGCTGGAACACGCCGGCGGTCGTCGCGTTGACGGCGCTGTTGTCGTTCTGCTCGGCGAGCGCGCTGGCCCAGTCGTCGAGCGCATTGTCGTCGGAGACGGCTTCCATGCCCGCCAGTTGCGCCTCGCTTGCCGGCAATTCCTTCTCCGGCGATGCATTCAGCTCAGTCATATCCACCATCCTTAATCGTGTCCGCTGCGCTGATCATTTTCTGGACCCGCAACGCATATTGACCATTGAAAATACCGTAGCCGCATTCCATCACCGGCACTCCATCCACCTTCGCGGTGATGTGTTCGGGGATATTGATCGGCAGCACATCGCCTTTGCGCATGTTCAGGATCTGCTCGAACGTGATCGGGATCTGCGCGAGATCGGCACTCAGTTCGACTTCCGCGGCTTGCACCTGCTGCGACAGCACACGCACCCAGCGGCGGTCGACGTCGACAGCTTCACCCTGGATCGGCGACGACAGGACGTCGCGGATCGGCTCGATCATCGAGTACGGCATGCAGATGTGCAGCGTGCCGCCGGTGGTGCCGAACTCGATCGAGAACTGCGTGACGATGACGATTTCGTTCGGCGTCGCGACGTTGGCGAACTGCGTGTGCATTTCGGAGCGCACAAACTCGAACTGCAGCTGGCGAACGCTCTTCCATGAATTCGTGTAGTGCTCGAACACGAGGTTGAGCAGCTTGCTGATGATGCGCTGTTCGGTGGCCGTGAAATCGCGGCCTTCGACGCGGGTGTGGAAGCGCCCGTCACCGCCGAACAGGTTGTCGACCACGAAGAACACCAGATTCGGGTCGAACACGAAGAGCGAGGTGCCGCGCAACGGCTTCACGTGGACCAGGTTCAGGTTGGTCGGGATCGGCAGATTGCGCGTGAATTCGCTGTACTTCACCACCTTCACCGGGCCGACGGAAATTTCCGCGGTACGGCGCATGAAGTTGAAGATACCCACGCGCAACAGACGCGCGAAGCGGTCGTTGATGATTTCGAGGCCGGGCATCCGGCCGCGGACGATGCGTTCCTGCGTGGCGATGTTGTACGGCCGGACACCTGAGCGATCTGACTGCTCGGCTTCCGAGTCGGACTCGCCGGTTACGCCCTTGAGGAGTGCATCGACCTCCTCCTGGGACATGAACTCTTCGTGGCCCATTCCTATTCCTCGTGCGTCCCTTGGCGGTTGATGATGGCAGCAGCGTTACGCGGCGTCACTGCACGACGAATTCGGTGAACAGCACGTCATCGATCGAGATGGGCGCAGCGCCCTTATCGTTCGGCTGTTCGATCAGCGTCTTGAGTTCGGTTGCGAGCGCGCGCTTGCCTTCGAGGGGCGCGAGATCGTCCGGGTGTTTGTTCGACAGCGCGAGCAGGACGCGGCTGCGGACTTCCGGCATATGGTCGGTGAGCTGTTGCTGGACCTTGGGGTCATTCAGCTTGAGCGTGAGACCGATGCGCAGATAGTGTTGCTGGCCGTCATCTGATTGAAGGTTGACGGTCATGGGTTCGAGCGGGAAGAACACCGGCACGGCCTGGGCCGCGGGTGCCGCTGCGGCGGCTTGAGCTGGAGCGGGGGCGGCTTCCCGATGGGCCATGAAGAACCATGTGCCGCCGGCGGCCGCGCCTGCGGCGATAAGCGCGATCAGCACGATCAGGATGATGCGTTTCATCGGGCCAGGAGTGGCCGGCTGAACAGTGCCTTGCTGGTTTGCGGTCGTCGATGCCATGGGTGCTTGCTTGCCTCAGTGCTGGTATGGTGAATTGTTGTTCAGGTGCGCTTCGCGCGATGGGTCGAAAAGAAGGGGGTTTGGGGGGTATTCCTTCGGTTTGTGGTTTTGCGGTGTTTTTTTGCCTGCGCGGCGCTTTGGTGGTTGTTCTTGCTGCTTTGGCCTTTCCTTGCTGTCTTATCGGTCTATTAGCGATGCCCCTGTGCGGGGCGGCACTTACTTTCTTTGCCGCCGCAAAGAAAGCAACTGTATTGAAGGTCAAGTGTTTGGGGTTCATTCGATCATGATTT